>NZ_JAHXBH010000027.1:0-120657 GCF_020103775.1 Allostigmatella hybrida | reverse complement strand
CTGCACGCGCCGTCCAGGTCTCCCGCATCCCGCAGGCGATACGCGCGGGTTTGAGCCCGTCCAAGCCGATGCGAGCCCTCATCGATGCGGCGCGTGATCTCTCCAAGCAGCGTTGCGGCCGTGGGCACACTGCGGAGAGCGCTCACCGTGTCTTCTGGAGAGAGCGCGACCTCTTCTGCGGAACGCTGCAAGAGCGCGCGTACCTCGTCCGAGAGTTCAAGCGGTTCGCCGCGCTCGATGACACGCTGCCCCAGTGCGCGAACGGGTTCCCAGTCAAGCTCAGCGGCCATGATGGCAGTCCCCTCGTTCGTGTCCTTGAAGCATCGATCCCCCGGGCTCTCCACACGCCCCAGGCCCACTTCCATTCCTACCGGCTCACAGGCAGCCCCACGGTGCGGGCGGGGGCCGAAGCTCAGTAGGCCGTGCCCTGCCAGGGAAAGAGGTACGTGAGGGGCAGGTGCAGCCGCGCGGCCCAGGCAGCCTCCGTGTGGCCCGCGCCCGGGGCCACGTAATAGAAGAGATCCGCGCCCTGGACATGGCCATCCGCCACGAGCGCATCGCGCATGCGGGTGGTCTCCGCCAGCCCGTCCCCGTTCGTCCCGGCATCGAGGTAGACGCGCACGGGCACCTTCGTGGGGGAGGCCTCCACCTGCTGGGTGAGCGCCTGGCCATTCCACCAGAAGGAGCTCGACAGCGCCGCGAGCTTGCCAAAGACAGACGGGTGGTTCCGGCCGGCATGGAAGGACACCAGCCCACCGAGTGACGAGCCGAGGAGGGCCGTGTTCTGAGGCCCCGTCAACGTGCGGAAGTTCTGGTCGACATAGGGCTTCACCGTGTCGATGAGGAAGCGCGCATACGCATCCGCCCCCCCGCCTCCGTATTGGGGATCGCAGCAGGGGGTGTACTCGTAGATTCGCTGGGCCGAGGCGTTGTAGACGCCCACGATGATGACCTCGTCCATGGCGCCGCTGGCGATGAGGGAATTGGCCGTCTCGTCCATGCGCCACTCGACGCCGCCAAAGGCGGTGGCGGCATTGAACAGGTTTTGCCCGTCATGGGCATACACCACGGGGTAGCGCTTGAGCGGGTTCTCCGAATAGCTGGGCGGCAGATAGACGGCCAGGGTCCGGGAGTTGCCGAGCTGCGGCGAGTACACACTGGGGACGTACTGCAACCGCCCCGAGGCCGTGCCGAAGAAGGGGTAGAGGTCCACCGTGGCACCGGCGGGAATCCGGTAGTTGGCACCGGCCGACCAGGACGCATCGTTGACGAGGGGCTTGAGCTCCACCTCGCCCACGGAGTTGGCCCAGGACAGGGTCCAGATGTTGCCCGGGCCCCACGTGGCGGAGGTGCCCGTGGACCACGAGAGCGGTGCCTTGCTGCCACGCACGGTGATGCGGTTGCCATAGCCGACGTCGTAATGGACGCGGACGGTGGTGGCCTCTGCCGGGACGTTCGACATCAGGAGGGACAGGGCCGCGAGCGGGCCCAGGGTGTTCCAGGGGGATACAGGCATGGGAAGCAATTCTCCCCACACGGTACAGGAGGAGGCAAGGTGGCGAGAGCGGTCCTCCTCGAAGCCCCCATCCGAGAAGCCAGGCTTCAGCGTGCCATGACTTCCCCTACTTGCTCACCGGCCATCCCGGCATTGACACGTCATTGACACGCCAATGAAACACATCCCCCCTCCAACCCCCGCCCGATTTCATTGGGAGTCTTTGTCTCGCTCCGGTAGTCCCGCGCGTATTCCCCACGCGTGTGGCGGAAGAGGAGAACAAGACATGCAGAAGCGCTGGTTTGGACTCTCATATCTGCTGGTGGCGCTGCTTGCCCTCCAGGGCTGCGCGGGCTGGAGTCAGGAGAAGCGAGGCAGTACGGAGAGCGCGGCCCCGCCCGCGGCGGTAGCGCCCCGGAAGGACGCTCCGGTCATCATCGTCGGCGCGGGCCTGACGGGGCTGACCATCGCCCACGAGCTGAAGAAGGCGGGCATCGACGCGTTGCTCGTCGAGGCGTCGCCTCGCGTGGGCGGACGCATCCAGACGGTCACCTTCGCGGACGGCGTCACGGCGGAGGCGCACATGGAGGAGTACTTCGGCCGCAGCCCCGCCGTGAAGCTGTTGAAGGAGCTGGGCCTGCCGCTGGTGGAAGACGTGGCGCACTCCACGGTGCGGCTCGAGGGGAAGGTGTACCCCTACCAGGGCGAGGGCGCGAGAGACCAGTACCTCGCGGGCATCTTCAACGCGGAGGAGCGCACGGCCTTCCTCAAGTGGAACGAGAAGATCTGGGCCCTCTACTCCAAGCTTCACGCCAGCCACTACGAGGGCAAGCCCCTGCCGCCGGAGCTGGCGGAGCTGATGCGCATCAGCTTCGCGGATTTCGTCGGCCGGGACAAGCTGCCGCGCAAGGTGAGCGAGTGGATCCGTGTCACGGTCGAGCCGGAGATGGCGATCGAGTGGGACAAGATCGCGGCGCTCGACGGCATCGACGAGGTGCGGCTCTTCCTGGACACGCCGGAGGGCTTTGGTGAGAAGAACTACCATGTCGAGGGCGGCAACACGCGCTTCACCGAGGCGCTGGTGTCCCGCCTGGCGCCGGATCAGATCATCACCCAGGCCCGCGTCACCGCGATCGAGCAGACGGAAACCGGGGTGAAGCTGCGGATCCTGGAGAAGGAGCGCCAGTACATCGAGGTGACCGGACGGATGGCGGTCGTCACGGTGCCCGTGAACGTCATTGGCCGGATCCAGTTCTCGCCCGCGCTGACGGCGGAGAAGTGGAAGGCCATTCACACGACGAAGATGGGCAGCTACATCAAGGTGCACTTCCGCATGGCCCCCGAGGCGGCCCCGCTGTGGAGCGTGAAGGGCGAGAGCATCCTCACGATGCTGTCGGACACGCAGGCGGGCAGCATCTACGACGTGACGAATCTCCAGGGCAGCGGCGAGGCGGGGAGGGATCAGCTCCTCACGCTGCTGCTGCACGCCAAGTTCGCCCGGGACCTCATGTACCTGCCCCTGGACGAGGTGCGCGAGAAGAGCGCGGAGGCGCTCGATGCCCTCTTCCCCGGTGTCCGCCGGCACATCCGGTCGGCCGAGATCTTCGTCTACCCCCAGGCGGTGGCGTACTGGCCGCTGGAGCTCGGGCGTTCGCGCTTCGATGCGCTCGCCGATGAGCTGCGGCGCCCGCAGGGCCGCATCTACTTCGGGGGCGACACGACGGTGGACAGCCACTCGGAGGGTGCCGTCGTCTCGGCGCTCAACATCTCCCGGCAGCTCATCGAGCGCCGGGCCGAGCTGAAGTAGCGCCGCGTCCGCGGAGCCGCGGGCGCCCCCTATTCATCCACGGGGCGCCCAGTGCTTGCGGATGACCAGGAGGTGTCCTGGTAAGCCTTACTGCGGATGGGAGGTTTGCGGCCGGGGAGGGGGCAACATGGGTACGTAGCACCCCTTTTTCCATTCGTAATAGTTGGCACCACACGGAGCGTCTACGCCGCTCACGCGTATCCAACAGCCTCCATTGAGAGCAATCTGCGGCTTCTCGCAAGGGGGCTGATACTGGCCAGGAAAAGGCTGCTTGGGTATGTCCAAGCCCACCCGCAGGTTCGCCTCTCCAGGCGATGTTTCGCGGGTGGGCGCTTCCATCACAGTGTCCGCCAACCCCACGGTCCCTGCATCCCGCGTCTCACGCGCCTGGGTTTGCTCACTCCCTGGCACCGCCCTGTCCTCCCGCGTCCACTTCACTGAAATCACCAGCGCCACACCCACGAGAGCCGCCACCCCAGGCATCCACCGCCTGACTCGCGACGCGATGCCCCGCCGGGTGCCGCTCTCCTGAAATCTCCCAGCCCCGGACTCGCCATGGACCTGCGCATCCTCTTGCTGCTGCCCTCTCGTGATGCGCTCCAGTGTCTGGGCAACCTCCGCCGCGCTGCCTCGCGCCGAGGGTTCCTCTGAGAGCATCTGCCGGATGAGCTTCACCAGTTCCAGGCTCACGGGCGCCCCCGGCTCGAACGCCACCGGCGCACGCGGCAGCACCCGGTAGCCCTCCTCCGTCTTCTCCACCTCCACCTCCGGCGGATACCTCCCGGTGACCAGCCGGTACCCCGTCACACCCAACGCATACACATCCTCCTCGGGCCCCGCCTCGAACCGGCCCTCTCTCTGGCGCAAGCTCTGCCATTGAAAGCGCACCGACTCCGGGCTCTGATACTCGTACGTCCCGGGTGGCGGGGGCTGGTGCGTCAGCGGACGCGCGCCCCGGTAGTTCCCCGAGCCGAAGTCCATCAGCACCGCGCGCTCGTCTCCACGCCGCACCAACACGTTGCCGCCCTTCACGTCCCGGTGCACCCCTCCCACCGCGTGCACCGCCTCCAGCGCTCGCGCCACCTCGGCCAACACCCGCGCCACCTCTTCCGAGGACTCCCGGCGCCCTTCGGCCCACTCATACAAAGGCACCCCCTCCACCCACTCCATCACCAGGTACGGGAACACCCCTCCGCCCCTCACCTTCCACTCGCCCCAGTCCCGCAGCCGGGGCACTCCCGGGTGCTTCACCCGGCTGAGCAGTTCCACCTCCCGCTCGAAGCGCGGATCCCACGGCTGCAACGCCATCTTCAACGCGAAAGCCTCGCCCTCCGGCGCCGCTGTGTTCACCACGCGGTACACGGCGCCATAGGAGCCCCGGCCACACAGGCTCTCCACGCGCCACGGGCCTACTTCCATCCCAACCGGGAGCGCCTCAGGGCCCATCGGGGGTGACGTATCCATGGCCCCAGCCTATCCGGAGGACCGCGAGGGAGCCGAGGCAAGAAGGCGCGGGGATGACCCGGGCCATGGGCAAGTGCAGGAGCATGGCGGAGTGCCGGGTATGGCTGATGGCGGTGCTGAAGGATCTCGCCAGGGACATCGCCACACCGGGAACACCGTTGAACCCACTCGTGACCCAGGGCAAACCGCGATAGGGACACCCCATGCCTCCCCGTTTCTTCAAGATCTATGACGATGTGGAAGTGCCGCGCCGCTGGCACCTGGCGTCTCCCATCGATAGCCAGGGCCGCAAGCTGCAGGACTGGGACTTCAAACGAGGCGCCCCCGTGCAGGTAGAGGGACGATTGAGGCTCCCCATCAAGATCGCGGGCAACCCGTTGGATTTTTCCGAGGCAGGGGTGAGGGTCCCTGTCGTCCACGTCAAGGTGGCCTCCCTGCTCGCGGAGCATGCGCCCGGCGACGTGCAGCTCATCCCTGCGGATATCGAGGGCCAACCGGATCAATACCTCGTCCTCGTGGCAACACGCCTCATCGCCTGCATCGATGAAGAAGCCTCCCAGGTGAGATTCTGGACGCCCGAGCATGGTGTGCCCGACAAGGTCGGCCAGTACATCGCCGTGGATCGCATGCGCATCGACAAGGCGAAGGTGGGCAATGCCAAGGTCTTCCGCCCCAAAGGCTGGGAGGTCGTCCTCATCGTCTCGGAGGACCTCAAGGACGCCTTGGAGCACATCGGCGCGACCGGCACGCGCTTCGAGGAAGTCTAAAGCCCCCGGCACACAGGAGGGTGCGCATCGGCACGGGGCACCCGCCCACGTCCCCTGGCGCCCCTGGTGACTCCAGACACCAGGGCGAGACCGCAGTCACCAGGGATGCCCCCGCTCCAGCTCGGTCCGTCCGCCCCCAGCAAGTCCGCAAGTCCTGGGAATCCCAGCGGATACGGGCGCCGCCCCTTCCCATGCCGCCCTGGCACAGAAGGCGCAATGGAAGGGGCGCATGAAAAGCTTCAAGTTCGGTGGATTCAAGCCCTCCTCCCTGTTTGGACCGAAGCCGGACGCGCCGCGCCCCAGCGTGCCTTCGCCCTCCACGCCGAGGCCCCCGGGCAACCCGGTGGGCCCCCGGGATGGGTTCGAGACACCGGGGGGCTCGAGGCCCCGGAGCCTGTTCGGCGGGCCCTCGCAGCGGCCCAACGCGGACGTCACCCCGGAGTTCACCTCCAACCCGATGAACTTCGCGGGCAACAACGTCCTGAACGGCTACAACATGTTCCCCACCGGCAGGCCGGAGGGCGTGACGCTGCCCACGCCGCAGCGGCCGTTCGTGCCCGCCAACCAGTCGGTGGTGAGCCTGAACGTGAACCAGAACCAGGGCAACTCGCACCTGACGGCCACCCCCGCGGGAGGGCCCGGCACCCAGGCGCACTACCTGCACTACCTGTCGACGGGCGCGGGGCGCTTCGCGGGCCTCGAGGGCGTTCCGCTGCACCCGCGGCCGAACGATCCGTCCATGGTGGTGACGGGGCCACTCAACGGCTGCGCGGTGCACACCATGCACAACTCGAACAACAACACGATGTCGGTCATCCACCACGCCGACTACTCGAAGAACGGGGACGCGGAGCTCGATGCGTTCCTGGCGCAGAACCCGAACCTGAGGCTCGCCGGGAGCGTGAAGCCCAGCGACTACGCGCACTCCACGGGCGTGGGGCGCGTGGAGACGGGCGCCACTTCCTTCCTGCACTACGACCGGCCGCCCAACGGGGGCCAGGGGCAGTGGACGATGGTGACCCAGCTCAACGACTGGAAGAACGGCGGCACGGGCGCGGGCTCGCGGCCCGAGCTCGGCCGGCCACAGAACCTGCCCACGCCGTGGGTGCAGACCACGCCCCTGGACCTGCCCTAACCGGCCCTCCCGCTACCACTTCTGGTCGGGCAGGGGCTTGCGGACTTCCTCGGGCGGCTGGCCGTAACCCGGCATGCCCTCCTTGGCCTGGTCCGCGTTGTCCGCCTTCTTCTCCGGCGTCCGCTCCGGGCCCGCCTCGCGGGTCTGCTCCTGCTCCTTCGGTATCTTCGGATCCGCAGCCATCGTGTCCTCCTCCCGGCGTTTCGCCTGTCCGGGAGGAAAGTTCAGCACCGCGGCGGAATCAGGCCCGAACCCCGTGACGCCTGGCTGCCCTGCGTCCAGGCGCCCGCGTTACGTCAAGAAGGCAGCTTTGCCCAGGCCTCCGGGGCGGGCGCGGCCGGGCAGTCTCCCGCCGCAGACGCCCGCCACTGGACAGTGACCCTTGTCCCACCGGGGGGAGCGCCCCTACCTCTGAGAGCAGGACGGGGACGGACGGAGAGGGGCCATGGGACCAGGCGGCATCGGGTGGGAGCAGCTCTCCCCTCAGGACAGGCAGGCAGACGCGCACCAGGACTTGGTGACCGTCAAACACGAGCCCTTCAACGCGGAGACGCCCCCCGCGGCCCTGGCCTCGGCCCGGACGCCCACCGCCTCCTTCTTTGTCCGCAGCAACTACGCGGAGCCGGAGCTGTCCCGGGCCACGCACACTGTGGCGGTGGAGGGGGCGGTGGCGCGCCCCTTCACGCTGAAGGTGGCGGAGCTGGCGCGCGGGCCGCTGCGCACGCTGCCCGTCACCCTGGAGTGCGCGGGCAACGGGCGCACCAGCATGACGCCCCTGCCGGTGGGAGAGCCCTGGCAGCAGGGCGCCCTGGGCACGGCGGTGTGGGGCGGGGTTCCCCTGGCCCAGGTGCTCCAGCAGGCCGGCGTGAAGCCGGGCGCCGTCGAGCTCCTCGTGGAGGGAGCGGACGGGGAGGGGAGCCGGCGCTTCGCGCGGGCGCTGCCCATGGCCAAGGCCCTGCACCCGGACACGCTGCTGGCGCTGGAGATGAACGGGGCGCCGCTCACCCGGGCGCACGGCGCGCCGGTGCGGCTGCTGGTGCCCGGCTGGTACGGCATGGCGAGCGTGAAGTGGGTGACGCGGCTGGAGGTGCTCACGCGCCCCTTCGAGGGCTACTACCAGCGCGAGCGCTACATCTACGACACGCAGGACGGGGCGCCCGCCGAGCCGGTGACGCGCATGCAGGTGAAGTCCCTCATCACCTCGCCGGCGGAAGGGGCGCGGGTGGCGCCGGGCCCGGTGGTGGTGCAGGGCATGGCCTGGAGCGGCGAGCGCCGGGTGGTGCGGGTGGAGGTGGCGGTGAACGGGGGCGACAGCTGGCAGGCGGCCACGCTGCTGGAGACGCCGAGGCCCTCGGCCTGGGTGCGCTGGGCCTTCACCTGGGAGGGGGCGAAGGCGGGGCGCCACACGCTCCGGGCCCGGGCCACCGACGAGGCGGGCGATACCCAGCCCGAACGGGCGCCGTGGAACCGGCTGGGCTACGGGAACAACGCGGTGCAGGTGCGGGTGGTGGAGGTGGGCTGAAGCGCCGGGCGCCTCAGAACAGACACTCCATCACATCCACGAAGCTGCGCTCGGGCCTCGGGCGGGGCCCGGAGCGGGGCGGCGAGGGCGGCGCCTCGGCCTTGCGGGGAGGGCTCGCGGGGGGCAGCGGGAACGCGGGCGGCGCCACGTCGGGGATGAGGACGGGAACCGGGGAGGGAAGGGAGACAGAAACAAGGGCAGGCCGCATGACAGGACTCCTTTGTGTCATAGAACGAGCAGATAGCCCCCAGATCTGACATCCGCAGGTTCAAATTTGCTGCCTTGCGTCACATCGCGGGGTGAGCCGTAGGGCAGTGGACGTTGACGGGGCAGACCTGTTCCGATTTCGGAATGCAGGCCCCGCAACACTCCATCTCCTCGGGGCCACAGCGGGAGCACACCCCACAGTTCAATACCCCGCCGCACCCATCCTGCACGCGGCCACATTTCCTCTCACTGGAAGCACACGTCAGCGGCTGACACACACCCGCATCCGCCGCGGCCACGGTGGGCGGGGTGGGGAGGGATTCCGCCTTGCGGGAGGTGCAGGCCAGGAGGGCCATGGCCGCGGCCAGGCCCAGGGGCATCCAGGAAAAACGGCACATCATCATCGGCTCCAGGGGACTCCCACCCCGCGCTAGGGGCAGCGGAGGATGGGAGTAGCAGGATTACCGGTGTTGCGCGCGTCATGTTGGTACTTGGGCCAGGGCGCGTCGGGGTCCAGGCCCGGACTGTCCACGATGAATGCGTGAACCTTGGTCTCCGCGGTCACGTACAGGACGCCCAAGTTGGTGGCCACAGCTTGGCCCGAGGCTGGGTCGCGGAGACAATCGAGGGTCGGCGAGATGTTTGTGCCCTCACCCGCCCCTGGTTCGATCTTGGTCCCCCAGAGAGGTGTCGCCAAACTGGGCGTCCAAGCCCTGACTTCACCATCGGTATTCACCGTGTAGAGGTTCCCACCGCGGCCTACGACCGGGGCCCCCCGCAGGATTCCCGCTCCAGAGCTGATCACTACCGACGGGGTTCCAGTCCCAAGTTGAAGGGAGCGGAACTCTTGGCTCGAACTGGTCTCCGCGCCGAAATATGCGGTCTCACCGCTACCAATCGAGACATTGAACACGCGCGAACCACCACTCGCGGGAAAGAGCGTCTCCACAATGCCACCGTTCACGGAGATTTTGGCAAGCCCGCCCTGAGAGGGAACATTAACGGTGCCTGTTCCGACGTAAATATTCTCACCCGATACTGCCATTCCAGGACTTGCGACCGGCAAGCTCTGTGGCCACCCAGGCCGCGAAGTATTGGCTCCTGTTGAGAGATCGTAACTGGTGAGATTGGCATTAGAGGTCCCGTAGAAGACATTTTGGTCCTTTACGACAACGGCACCCGCGATTGCACGCGGAACCGAGGACCCCGTGATTTCCAAACACTTGGCAGTGGTGGCATCAGGGCTTAACCCCACAATACGCGCTAGAGAACTATTATAGACAGTGGTTGCTGTTTCCATACCGCCTATGGATCCCACGGCAATCGCGCTCGGGCTCTCTCCGCTTCCTGCGTAGGCGCACCTCGCCTTTTCCGTACCATTATTATTCAGCGCATAGAGCCACGAATTACTCGCCCCCCTCGCAGCAACGTATACGTACTCTTCACTACCTTTCAGAGCACCCACCGCAGCGCTGCCTGTGACATCCCCCGAGTCGAACACCCATTTCGTCCTGCCCGCCCAATCGACTCCATATGTTTTGCCGGTCTTCGAACCTGAGTTCGTCCCGAAGTAGATGAGTCCTTGGTTGCCGATCGCAGGGGTTCCTTCAATTTTTCCGGCGGCATCGAAGGCCCACTTCCAGCGCGTGACCCGGAGCGGCAACTCGGCCGACTGTCCTTCGTTGCCAGCACGATCCTGGCCTTTGACCCGGAACACCATGGCCCCTCTGAAGTCACTCATCTCCGGAACGGCAAGGTCCACGGCCTTCTCGCCACAGACTGGATGGCCGCCTGGGCACGAGGTCCTCTGCTGCATGTCAACCGTGACGGGGACTTCGGTCCGGCCGGGCGTTCCGCCAGGCCCAATACCAACCACTGTCAACTGAGACTGTGTCACCGTGTTATCGTTGGAGGAGACCGTTACCGTGACAGTTTCATCTCTGCGGAACGCACCTTCATATCCTGCTGTGGGATCCTGCTGCGCTGCTTGAACACCTGCGTTCCCTTGCTCCCGACCGGGCGGGGTGGAGAAGCCCAAGGTGAACGTGGGAGGCACCGTATCCACATCGACGAAGACTGAGGCGCGCAGATTCGTTTCCTCGTAGGCCGCCGTCACAGCGACTTCTTCATCTAGGTTCGGCACCAACCACAGCGCCGTGTACTGATTGCCATTGCGCGTGGGGGTACCAATCGAGCCCGCCGGGCTTCCATCCTTCTTTGTGGCCGTGAAGGCGAGCACGGGCCACTCCGCCTCCGTGACGTACTTCTCCGTCAGTTCCACGATGATGGGGATGGTTCCACCATTCAGCGATGCACCATTGACGGGTTCCTTGAGGGTCAACGCCGAGAAGCGCTGTAGGCAGCCCTCCGTCGTGCACACTTCAAACGCGCGGCACGCGTTCGTGCACTCGCTGGGGTCCACGATGTCCGGCTTCTTGCGGCAGACCCCCTCCTCGCCAATTTGTTCACACAGCCCGTTGGGGCCGCAGTCTTCATCCGACATACACGCGCTCAGTTCCCCGAGGCTCGGCACGGAGCACCCTACCACGAGCCCCAGCGCCACCATCCCTCCCATGAACCCACGCATCAGCGGACCTCCTTCACATCACGCTCACCGCCGGGCGAGACCAGGTAGCTAATCACGCTGCCAACCGCCGCCACGGCCGCTGTGCCAAACATCACATTGGCCAGCCGTGCCTGACTGCGCGCATCCTCCAGTTGTTGCGACAAGCCCGGTAGCTCCGAAGCGGTGGGCAGCGCGTCTCCCGCGAAACTGTCGCGCACCTGGGACACCGAGGACCGCGACTGGAGCCCCATCACCGCGCCCACACTGGCTGCCACCACCCCCACGCCCGCGAACACGATGGGCGCCACGGGGATGCGCGAGGGCGCCACGGCCTCCGCCGAGGGGGCGTAAGCGGGAGTTGCCTGGACCTCCGGCGCCTTGAGGTTGGGCTGTTGGGGCCTGTCCGTCTGCGCTACTGCGGCAGGGGGCTTCGCCTGAGCAGGGGAGGGGCGCTCACCCAGCCCCAGTTCCTTGCGCACCCGCGTCCGCACGTCCTCGAAGTCCCGCTCCAGCTTGGGAGAGACCCGGAGAGGAAGCTTGGCCTCGGGATCAAGCAACAAGCCCTCCCGGAAGGACATCTGCGCTTTCTCCCACTGCCCCATGTCCGCCAAGCAGATGCCTTCCCGCAGCGTCACGGCCACATCCTGAGCCAGCCCCCGGGCCAGCCCCCGGGCCCGCTCAAGCTGGACCAAAGCCCGCTCATTCTCTCCACTTTCGTAGAGCCGCTCTGCAGCCAAGAGGTACCGATGAAAGTCATCCTGCGCTTGGGCTGCGGGAGGAAAGAAGCCCAGGAGGCTGAGC
Organism: Allostigmatella hybrida; assembly: GCF_020103775.1. Lineage (NCBI taxonomy): Bacteria > Pseudomonadati > Myxococcota > Myxococcia > Myxococcales > Archangiaceae > Allostigmatella > Allostigmatella hybrida. The sequence continues at coordinate 108,893 of NZ_JAHXBH010000027.1, read as the reverse complement.
ACAACGGCCAAGACGAGCCGAGGAGAGGGTCGAAGAGGAAGCATGACGGCAGATGCTAAGGTTCGCGTCCTTCTCCGTCCACCTCCACCAGCCGCCTCTCACGCAACTGTCCTTTGGCTCCGGGCTCTCGACACTTACTCCGCGAAGTGAACCACCAAGCCATTGTCGCCCACCGCCCAGATGTCATCCGCCGCGTTGACGGCGATGTCCCGAAGAGGCTGGGGGCCGGCATAGAGCGGAGCGGGAGCCCAGCCACTCGGCTTGAGGAGACGGACACGTCCCTCCGTATCGGTGATGTAGACAGAATGTTGATCCAACGCCACAACGCCCGTGTAGTCGACAACGGGATTGTCCGCCAGAAGGTTCACACGGGACCACGTCTTGTTTCCATCCCATTTCATGACGAGGCCTTTGTCTCCCACAGCATAAGCAATGCTTGGCGACGCCATCCACACCGCAGTTAGATAGCCGCCATACCCGCTGGGAACGCCCGTCAGCGTATGGACGGTGAGCGCGGTCTCATTGCCCATACCGGGATGGCCAGCGATGAGCGGGGCGGAATGGTTCCGGTCGTACTCGTTGGCACCTCCCACCAGCAGAAGGGGCGCCGAGCCGTCGATCGTGTGGACACCCATATAGGCCGCAACCGAGTCAAAGAGCCTGCTGACCGAGGTGAGTCCCCCTGTGCAGAGGTAGAACTCTCCCCATGCACTGACAGCATAGTGTTGTATAACCCCACCTTGCGAACGTCCAATCACACTGGTTAGCGGGCTTCCGTTCCTGACGGACTGCGGGTCATGGCAGTCGGTTCCGTCATGCCATGCGACCTGCCCATCATCGCCCGCCAGGATGACGATGCCGTTCACCGTGGCCCACGTGGACTTCCAGGAGGCATTGCCGCACGCTCCGTCCAGGCTTGAGAAACTCGCGCCAGCAGCTTTGCGGACTGCGAGCTTGCCTCCATCTCCTGCCACCCAGACCCAGCCATTGTGGGTAATCGAGACGCTCTTCCAGTTGCGGCCTGTGAGGGCGGCATCATCCGGGAAGCTCTTCCAACCCTTCCCCAGGCAGGCATTGTCCTCATCCACGGTGGTGTTGCAGTTGTTGTCTCGGGCGTCACAGAGTTCGAAGCTCCCCCGTGCGTTGAGGGGATCCTGGTCATCACAGTCGATCTTGTTGGCGACGGTTCCCGTGGGAAAAGGCTCCGAGGGGCATCTCAAGCCCGCCCCCATGCCGCGTTCGTCGCCCGCTCCGTCTCCATCCGCGTCCGGATAGTAGGGCTCCTTGAGCGGCGCTCCCTGACAGGTCAGTCCATTCTTGTTGCTGTTGCAGATCCATGTCCCACCAGGACACGGATCACTGCAGGTTGCTCCCTTGAGTGGAAAACCGTCGTCCACTGCGCCATCGCAGTCTTCATCCACCTCGTCGCACGTCGTCTCGGTGAAGTTCCTGCGGGGATAGACATTCGCGTTCGAATCCAGGCAGTCCGAATGGTCTTGGACGTACTTCATGGGCTGCGTGCACCGGACGAGCGGGGCAGCGGTCATATCTCCAAAGCCGTCGCTATCCTGATCGGGGTACCAGTTCGTACCCACATCCTCATCGGTGTCCCCATTGCAGTTGTTGTCCCGGCTGTCACACACCTCTGGGGCCCCCGGATGGATGCCAGCGTGGGTATCATCGCAATCCCCCGTCTGCCCGGCATAGCCCGCAGGAAGACCGTCACAGAAAATCTCATACGGAGTACCGCTGGACGCGTATCCATCCCTATCCCGGTCCCCCCGGTATCCCACTGCGATGAAGGGACCCTCGCACGGTGCGTCCACGCACGTGCCTTGCACGCAGGCACGTCCCTCGCCGCAAGAATGCTCCGCATCGCAGGCGAGGGGTTTTCCTGAGATCACCTCTTCCAGGCTGGGTACGGTGCAGTTCAGGAAGAGACAGCTCAATCCCACCCATACGGAAAGAACGCGCATCAGGGAGCCTCCGTGACAGGAGCCTTCGCATGCTCTCCCGGCGACAGCAACCAGGTCACCAGGGCCGCCGCCGAAGCCGCCCCCGCGACCCCGAACAGGACATTGGCCACGCCCGCGCTTCCCCGAGCATCCTCCAGATGGGAGCGTGTTTCATCCAAGAACACCCCATTTCTCGCATCGCTCACGCTGGCCCGCGATTTCAAGCCGAACACCGTTCCCACCCCCAGTGCCACGGCCCCTGCGCCCGCCAGCGCCCACGGAAGCACCCGTCTGCCCGAACGGATTTTTGTCCCTGCCACGGGGGTGTAGGGCACGGGACTGCGAACGGGCGGCGGGGTGAGATCCGGTTGGAGGGACTGTTGCGCAGCGAGCTTGGGCGGGGACACCTCCTGCGCAGGAGCCGGAACCTGAGGCCGCTTTTGCAGGAGGTCCGCGCGCGCCCGCCGCCTCATCTCCTCGAAATCCCGCACCACCTTGGGGGCGACCTTCAGCGGTAGCTTCGCCTCGGGATCCAGCAGGAGCGCCGCATGGAACGCCGCCAGGGACGGCCCCCGCTCGCCCATGTCTCCCAGGACAATGCCCTCCAGAAGCCCCAGGGCGACCTCCTGTTCCGGAGTGCGGGCCCTGGGCTTGGCCCACTGGAGCTGAACCAAGGCCTGCTCATACTCCAGGTCCTCGTAGAGCCGCCGCGCCTCGGCCAGCGCGCCTTGGAAATCCTCCTGCGCGGGCGCGGCCATCGGGAGGAGGGCGCCCAGCACCACCCACCAGAGGGAGAAGCGCAGGGGCCATGCCAATGAGAGGGGTCCATCCATGGCCCCCATCATGCTCGGAGCCGATTGCTTGCCCGTCTTACTTTCAATCGCAGTAGGGGCATTCCCTCACTTTCCAGCCCTATCTCTGTGCAATACCGGAAAGCCTTGATGCCCACCGGGCAAGCAGGTCCACGCTTGCCCGAAGAGAGGATTTTCTTCTCCCCGCTGGCTGTGTCACTTTCCGCCCGGCCGGGCCCAGGGCTTGCCACGCTCGCCCCCATCCCAGAGAGGAACACGGTTCGTGACGGAGCAAGTGGGGAAGTACCAGCTGGTCCGCAAGCTCGCCACGGGGGGCATGGCCGAAGTCTTTCTCGCCAAGGCCGCCGGGCCCATGGGCTTCGAGAAGACGCTGGTGCTCAAGCGCATCCTCCCGCACCTCGCCGAGGAGGCCACCTTCGTCGAGATGTTCCTCTCCGAGGCCAAGCTGGCCGCGCAGCTCACCCACCCGAACATCGTTCAGATCTTCGACTTCGGTGAGGCCGACGGCGCGTACTTCCTCGCCATGGAGTACATCGACGGGCCGCACCTGCGCGCCCTCGTCAAGGGCGCCCGGACCCAGGGCCGCCCCCTGTCTCCCGTGGCCTGCGCCCGGCTCATCTCCCTGGCCTGCGAGGGGCTCGCCTTCGCCCACGACTTCGCGGATCCGCAGACGGGCGAGCCCATGGGGCTCATCCACCGCGACATCAGCCCGGACAACATCCTGATGTCCCGCCAGGGCGCCGTGAAGGTGGTGGACTTCGGCATCGCCAAGGCCGCCAGCCAGAGCCACCACACCCAGAGCGGCGTCATCAAAGGCAAGCTGGCGTACATGCCGCCCGAGCAGGTCCGCGCCAAGACCCTGGACCGGCGCGCGGATGTGTATGCCCTGGGCGTCGTCCTCTACGAGTTGATCACCACGCGCCGGCCGTTCGAGTCCTCCTCCGACGCGGGCCTGATGCAGGCCATCCTCTTCGAGGAGCCGGTGCCCGCGAGCCAGCACCGCGCCGGGCTGCCGGAGCCCCTGCTCGGCATCCTCGGCCGGGCCCTCGCCAAGGACCGCGAGCAGCGCTACCCGGACTGTCTGGCCTTCCAGTCGGACCTGGAGGACTTCATCCTCTCGGCCGGCAAGCCCGTGACGACGCAGCAGCTCGCCCAGCTCGTGGCGCAGTTCACCTCGGGCACGGGCACCCCCGTCCCCATCCAGAACACGCCGCGCGCCAAGGCCCCGCCCAGCACCACCCCCGTCCACACCCCCGTTCCCGCGAACCTCCCGGACACCCAATCCGGAGCCGCCTGGGCCGAGCCGCCCACGCTGAAGACGCCCCGGCCCCTGGAGCCCGCCGCCGCCGCCCTCCCACCCAGTCCCAGGCCCACGCCTCAGCCCAGTCCCCCGGTGAGGCCCTCCGTGAAGGCGGCCGCCGAGGCTCCGCCCCCTCCGGCCGTGGAGCGCCCCGGAGCCCCTGCCAGGACGCGGCGCTGGATTCCCGCCCTGGCAGGAGGCGTCTTGCTCGCGGCCGCGGCCGCCATCCTCTTGGGACGGTCCGGGACGCCGGCCCCTCCCCCTCCAGCCGTCGCCGAGGCCCTGCCCCTCGCGTCTCCTCCCGAGGTCCATCCGCCACGCGAGGAAGAGGCCCCCAGCGCCAAGGCCCTGCTCCCTGCGGAGCAGGCTCCCCAGGACCCGCCGCCCCCCGCGGCCGAGGACACGCCCTCCGAACTCATCCTGGAAGCGGCCCCCTCCCCGGAGCCCGCGGCCGGTGAAGAGTCCCCCAAGGCGCCTCGGCCATCGCGTCCCACGAGCCCCTCGGGCAAAGCGAAGCGGACGGTGTCCGCCGCGCTCAAGCCCGTGCAGAAGGGCACGATCGAGTTCCGCGTGCGCCCCTACGCCACCGTCTTCATCGATGGAAAGAAGGTGGGGGACACCCCCATGCCCGCCGTGGAGCTGCCCGCGGGGACCCACGTCGTGAAGCTCACGAACCCGGATCTGGCCAAGACCGTGACGCGCACCGTGAACGTGAAGCCCCTGGAGCCCACCATCCTCAAGGTCAATCTCCTCGAGGAATGAGCCGGGGCCGGCTCTCCGCGGTGGCGAAGCGCCCGTACTTGCGCAGCCGCTCCGGGTCTCCCGCGCGCAGGTCCACATCGCGCATGGCCTCGTAGGCCCGGCGGTACTCCGCGCGCGTCATCTGGTGGGCCACGCTGAAGCGCTGCAGCCGCTCCGGCCCGTCATCGAGCATGTCCTCGCCGTCCTCGTCCTCCCAGCCGCACACCGGGCAGACGTCATGCTCGCCGCGCCACTCGAACGTGCGGTAGCCGCAGCACGGACAGGGCTCGGCCGCATCCGGCGTGCCCTCCACCGCGTCCACGGCGATGCCCAGCTCCTCCGCCTCGGCCTTCAGCGCCTCGTTGCGGACGATGCGCCGCGCGTCCTCCTCCACGAACTCGAAAAAGGCGTCATACAGCGAGCGCCAGATGCGCGGCACCGCGTCCTCGCGGCGGAGCATCTCCTCGCGCACGCGCACGGGCAGCCGCAGCCAGCCGGGAGAGACTTCATCCCAGCCCCAGTAGGCGGACAGCTCGGCGAGCTTCTCGTGGGGGAGCCGCCGGGCCACCCGCTCCTGGGCAATGCGGCGGATGAGCACTTCACGTCGCATGGCGGGGGACTGCCGCGCCGGGCGCAAGCCCCCCGCGCGCGGATGACAACGGCCTCAGTCGAACGACACGTCCTCGAGGATGGCGAGCGTCGCATCCGCCGCGTTGATGGCGGAGCGGGACTCCTGCAGGTGCGCGCGGCAGGCGCCCAGGTACGCGCGGAAGAAGTGCTCGCTGGAATGCAGGAAGCGGCGGCGCACCTCCAGCGAGGCCTCCGCCAGCGGCACCACGGCCGGCTGGGCGCTCGCGCCCGCGCCCAGCACCGCGGGCTCCCGGTGGAACACGAGCCGCCAGTTGCCCTGGAGCTTCTCCAGCGCCACGTACTCACGCACCAGCGAGGACTGCACGAACGCGGCGAACAGGCTGCTCTCGGGGTTGAGCTTGAGCGCCTGGGCCGCCTCCTCGAAGAGGGCCTGCTCGTTGTCCGACAGGAGCGAGAAGGGCGCCGACGGCAGCCCGAAGCGCACCGCGAGCTGCGCGGCCTTCTGGTCGAGCTGGAAGATGCGATCGTCGATCGCCTCCACGTAGCTCTCCACCTGGGACTTCGGCGGCTGCATGAGGTTGCGCGGGAAGGCCAGCGGCTGCTTCTCCGCCTCGGGGCGCTTCTCCGCCTCGCTCCAGTCCATCTCGGAGCGCGGGGCCGCGCGGCCCTTGGCCGCGGAGGCCTCCTGCTCGGTCGTCACCGAGTGAAGCACGGCTTGTCGTGCACGCAGATTGATGGCCATGCTCTTCTCCTCGCCAGGCATCGCTGGCGCACTGTGAAGGTTTCACGGCCCCAGCCTTTAACGGGCGAGGGGAGGTCAGCGCCAATCACTGTCAACAGCACCCTTGCAGGCAGTTCAATGATAGCGCAGATCGCCGCCCTGCTGGCAAGCGTGCTCGAAGATCAATTCCTCGCCGGAAAGGCTCTCCAAACGCACCTCGGCGCAGGGGAACCCACGCGGCCCGCGCCCGGCGCCCCGCGTGGAAAGGCTAGGGAGCCTCGCCGGCGGGCGCCTTTGCCGGGGCTTTCTGCTTTGCCCCCGCGAAGTCGCCGGCCTTCACCACGGTGAGCTGGGCCGGGTCCACGTGCCGCGCGAGCGCCCGGCGCACGTCCTCGGGCGTCAGCTGGGCCAGGCGCTGCTCCAGCGTGGCATCGAATTGCAGCGTGCGCCCGTAGAAGAGGTACTGGGCCAGCGTCCACACCAGCCCCTCGTCCTGCGCGCGCCGGGCCTGGCGGTACTCCAGGAGCCCCGAGCGGGCCTTGGACACCTCCTCGGGGGTGAAGCCCTTCTCCCGCACCTGGGCCAGCTCCTCGCGCAGCGCCTTCTCCAGCCGCGCGGCGTTCTGCGGGGCGTAAATGGCATACGTGCTGAAAGCACCCACCGTGTCGAGCGGGGAGGCGGTGAGCGCGCTGGACACCGTGTAGGACAGGCCCTCCTGGTGGCGGATGCGCGTGGCCAGGCGCGAGTTGAGGAAGCCGCCGCCCAGCATGAAGTTGCCCAGCAAGAGCGCGGGCCAGTCCGGGTCATCCTCGCGAAGCTGCAGGTTGTGCCCCGCGCGAAAGTAAGCGTTGGCCTTGTCGGGCGTCTCCAGCACCAGCGCGCGCGGCGGCGCGGCGTGGAACGTCTGCGGCACGCGCACGTACGGGGCCGGGCTCTTCCACGCGCCGAACAGCTCGCGCACGAGCGCCTCCAGCGCCTGGGCATCGAAGTCTCCCACCGCGGCGAACTCCCCGTTCGAGGCCCCATAGAAACCCCGGTGGAAGGCCACCACCTGCTCGCGCGTCACCGCCTTCACCAGGCCGATGTTCTCGTCCACGGCGGGCACGTGGTACGGGTGGCCCACCGGGTACTGGCCCCCGAGCGCGCGCAGGAAGGCGTTGCCGCCTTGCGTCTCCGGCTCGCTCCGGGCCTTCTCCAGCGAGGCCAGCCACTGCTGCTGCAGCAGGGTGAACTCCTGGGCATCGAAGGCGGGCTCGCGCAGCGCCTCGGCCACCAGCCGCAGCACCGCGGGCAGGTTCTCGCGCACCGTCTCCACGGAGACGGCGGCCCCCAGCGGCCCGCCGTTCATCCCCACGCGGGCCTTGAGCTGGTCGAGCGTGTCCTGGATTTGCTGGCGGCTCTTCGTCCGCGTGCCGCGCAGGAGCATGGCCCCCGCGGCCTCGGCCACCTTCACCTGGCCCTTCACCGCCTCCGCGGTGCCCCAGCGCAGGTTGAGCGCCACCTGCACCATCTGCCCCCGGGTCTTCTTGGGCAGCAGCGCCAGCTTCAGCCCCTCGCCGTCCGCGGGCCGCAGCACCCGGGACTCGATGTTCGCGGGCGAGGGGTCAAACGCCTCGCCCTGCGCCACGGCGGCGCGGCCCTGGTAGCCCTGGAGCATGGCGGAGAGGTCCACGCGCGGCGGCATCTCGGCGCGGTCCAGCGTGGCGGTGGGCACGAACTGGCCCAGCGTCCGGTTGGAGGGCTTCAGGTACAGGGCCGCCACGCGGGTGACGTCCTCGGGCTTCACCGCCTCCACCCGGTCGCGGTGCAGGAAGAGCAGGCGCCAGTCGCCGATGGCGGCCCACTCGGACAGGGAGATGGCGGCGTTCTCCGAGTCGTTGAGCAGCAGGTCCACGGACTTCAGGAGGCTCGTCTTCGCGCGCGCCACCTCCTCGGCGGTGAAGGGCGTGCGCGCGGCCTCCTCCACCGTCTGGAGCAGCACCGCGCGGGCGGCCTCCACGCTCTGGCCCTCGCGCAGCTGCGTGTTGACGAGCAGCACGCCCGGGTCCTGGAGCTGGAGGTTGGAGGCGCTCGCGCGCACCGCCTTGCGCGGCTCCACCAGCGCCTTGTAGAGCCGCCCCGAGGGCGTGTCGCCGAGCACCTCGGTGAGCACGTCCAGGGCGCCGAAGCTCTCATGGGCCCCCTCGGGGATGTGGTACGCGGCGGTGAGGGCGGCCGTCTCGCCCACGCGGCGCAGGGTGACTTCGCGCTCGCCATCCTGGGTGGGCTCCTCGGTGTACGTGCGCGGCAGGGGCGCCTTGGGGCGCGGCAGCTTGCCGAAGGAGGCTTGCACCAGCTGGAGCGCTTTGGCCTCGTCGAAGCGGCCCGCCACCACGAGCAGGGCGTTATCGGGCCGGTAGTACTTCCGGTAGAAGGCCTGGAGCCGCTCGATGGGCACGTTCTCCACGTCCGCGCGGGTGCCGATGGTGGGCTTGCCGTAGTTGTGGAAGAGGAAGGCGGTGCCGAGCACCCGGCGCAGGAGCACCGCGTGGGGGTTGTTCTCCCCGCGCTCCAGCTCGTTGCGCACCACGGTCATCTCGCTGTCCAAGTCTTTCTGGGCGATGAAGCTGTTCACCATCCGGTCCGCCTCGAAGGCGAGGGCCCAGGCGAGGTTGGCCTCGGAGGAGGGCAGCGTCTCGAAGTAGTTCGTCCGGTCGAGCCAGGTGGTGCCGTTGGGCCGGGCGCCGCGCTCGGTGAGCGCCTGGGGAATGCGCGGGTGCTTCGGGGTGCCCTTGAACAGCAGGTGCTCGAGCAGGTGGGCCATGCCGGCCTCGCCGGGGCCCTCGTGCTTGCTGCCCACGAAGTAGGTGACGTTCACGGTGACGGTGGGCTTGGAGGGGTCCGGGAAGAGCACCACGCGCAGGCCGTTGGGCAGGCGGTACTCGGTGATGCCCTCCACGCTCGTCACCGGGGCGAGCGTGCCCTTGGGAGCCTGCGGGGACGTTTTGGCGGCGAGCGCCGGGGTGGCGGCCACCAGCAGGACGGCCACCAGGGCCAGGAAAGAGCGGCACATACGGGCCTCATGGGTCGGCGAAAAGGGCACGGCGCCTCCAACCCGCCCCACCCTACCGGTCATCCCGGAAAACACCGTATGCCCGTGGGGCCAGCGCCCCTGAGAGTGCGGATTGTTCAACAGGCGCGGCGGGGGGGCGGGGGCCACAGGAAGCCCGCCCCCCGGCGGGGATTGGTAGTAAGCACCCTCCCTGCGCGGGCCGCCTCTTCCTCGCCGGTCCCGCTTGCGTGTGAGGGAGTTATGAAACGCTTCATCGTGGGCGCCCTGGCCGTCATCGGCGCGCTCTCCATTCTGTTCGTCGCGGGCCTCATCCTGCTCATCCTGGTGGCCTCGGCGAGCAAGCCCTCGGTGCCGGGCACCTTGGTGCTGGAGCTGGAGCTGGACCAGCCCCTTCAGGAGCAGGTGCCGGAGGACTCGCTGGCGGGCGCTTTTGGCCCGGACCCGGCCACCGTGCGGGATGTGGTGGAGGCGCTGGAGAAGGCCGCGCAGGACAAGCGGGTGAAGTCGCTGCTCGTGCGCATCGACCAGCCGGGCGGCATCGCGGTGGCGCAGGAGCTGCGCGACGCGGTGAAGGCCTTCCGCGCGAGCGGCAAGAAGGCCGTGGCCTACACGGACACCTTCGGCGAGGGCGGCAGCGCCACGGGGGCGTACTACCTGGCCACCGCGTTCGACGAAGTCTACGTCCAGCCCTCGGGGGACGTGACGCTCACGGGCGTGGCCATGGAGACGCCGTTCGCGCGCGACGCGTTCGCCAAGCTGGGGGTGCAGCCGCGCATCGGCCAGCGCTACGAGTACAAGAACGCGGTCAACACCTATACCGAGCAGGGCTACACGGCCGCGCACCGCGAGGCGACGGAGAAGTTCCTGGGCAGCCTCTTCGGGCAGGTGGTGCGCGGCATCGCCGAGGGGCGCAAGCTGAGCGAGGACGAGGTGAAGGCGCTCATCGACCGGGCGCCCCTCCTGGGCCAGGCGGCGCTGGAGGCCAAGCTGGTGGACGGGCTGCTCTACCGGGACGAGGTGCTCGCCAAGGTGAAGGCGGAGGCCGGGGAGGGCGCGAAGCTGCTCTTCCTGGACAAGTACCTGGAGCGGGCGGGACGGCCGCACGAGACGGGCGAGACGGTGGCGCTGGTGTACGGGGTGGGCGGCATCGTCCGGGGCAAGAGCGGCTTCAACCCGCTGGGCGGGGATGCCACCTTCGGCGCGGACAGCGTGGCGCTGGCGCTGCGCAAGGCCACGGAGGACAAGGACGTGAAGGCCATCCTCTTCCGGGTGGACAGCCCGGGGGGCAGCTACGTGGCCAGCGACACCGTGCGCCGCGAGGTGCAGCGCGCGCGGGAGCAGGGCAAGCCCGTCATCGTCTCCATGGCCACGTACGCGGCGAGCGGCGGCTACTTCGTCTCTATGGGGGCGGACAAGATCGTGGCCCAGCCGGGCACGCTCACGGGCAGCATCGGCGTGTACGGGGGGAAGATGGTGACGGCGGACTTCTGGGCGAAGCTGGGCATCAACTTCGAGACCGTGGCCTTCGGCAAGGACGCGACGCTCTACAGCACGGACACGGACTTCAGCCCGGAGCAGCTCGCCAAGAACGAGGCCTCGCTGGACCGCGTGTACGTGGACTTCACGCAGAAGGCGGCCGAGGGGCGGCGCCTGCCGCTGGAGAAGCTCCAGGCGGTGGCGCGCGGCCGGGTGTGGACGGGCGAGGACGCGAAGGAGCTGGGGCTGGTGGACGAGCTGGGCGGCTTCCCCAAGGCGCTGGAGCTGGTGCGCGAGGCGGCGAAGCTGCCGAAGGACGCGAAGGTGCGCCTGCAGGTGTTCCCCCGGAAGAAGCAGCCCGCGGAGGTGATCGCCAGCCTGCTGGGCGGCGGGGAGGGGGACAACAGCGAGGATGAGCGCAGCGCGCAGCTCGCGGCGCTCTCGCCGCTGGTACCGGCGCTGGAGCAGACGCGGCAGCTCTACCGGCTGGGCACGCGGCTGGGGCTGTGGGGGCCGCAGCCGGAGACGCTCCGGGCCCCGCTGCCCGAGACGCGCTGGTAGCGCGCCTCAGGAGGCCTCCTTCTTCCGGGGGGCCTCCTTGCAGTTGCGGGAGCACGCCTTCTGCTCCTTCTCGCAGGACTTGAGGCACTCGTCGCTGCCGCCGCCGGCGTACTTCTGACAGATGTCCCGGCACCGCTGGGACTCGTCATCGCAGCGGTCCTGGCACGAGGCGGGCTCGCCGCGGCGCCGGCCCTCGCCCAGGGCCGGTGCGCTGGCCAGCCAGAGCCCCACGGCGAGGGGCCCTGCCAAGGGGTAAAACCGTGTGCTGATCCGCATCGCAACCTCCACGGGCCCGAAGAGCCGGAGGCGTGCAGATTAACCTGACCGGGTGACGGAACGCGTCACGCCCCCCGGGCGCCCGCCTGCCTCACGGCAGGGGCGACTGGATGATGTAGTAGAGCGAGCTGAAGTAGCGGCTCAAAGCATTCAGCAACTGCACCAGGAAGGGCCAGCCAATCGCGCCCACGCCCAGGAAGGCGGCGCTGATGGTGACGTACTCCACCATGGACTGGCCGCGGGCACGCGAGGGCAGGGGCCGGGGGGCAGGGGCGCGCATGGTCCGTCTCCTCATCCGCACTTGATGGAGCACTTCTGCTCGGCTTGCTGGCAAGCATCCAGGCACCTCTGCTTGCTGGGGCCTCCCTTCTCCTTGCACACCTTGCTGCATTCCTTGAGGTGCTTGGCGCACCGCTGCGGACAGCTTCGCTTGCCTGCGGTCCGGCTGCCCTCGGCGGAGGCCACGCTTCCCGTGAGGAGGAAGATGCCGAGCACCACGCCCAGGGCCTTGGTCGATGCCATGTTCATCCACATGCTCCCAATCTATTTCTGTTGCTCCAGGGAGAGATAGAGCCGCGCACCGGCCCCTTCCCTCTGGACTGTGGCGTTGAGCCGGCTGTCACCCCGGCGAAAGGAAAACTGGGGCTCCGGGGAGGGCTCCCGTGCGCCGTCCTCCAGAAGCCACCCCTGGGGCTCGAGCGCCTGCTGATAGAAGGCTTGCACGCCATTGACCTGCTCCGGGGCGAGCGACGCCATGACGGAGTAACGGACCCGGCCCTCCTCGCGGAAGGTGAGTGTCACGGGCTCCCGCGCGCCCGGGGGCAGCGGGAGCCCCGGAGGCAGCTGGCCCTGGTTCTCGATGAAGGACTCCACCTGGCCGGCGGAGACGAACACCATCGTCTCGCCCCCCTGGGCCAGCACCGACACCATATGGACCTTCTGGGTCCGCGGCATCACATAGCCCACGTAGCCCGCGTTCGCGTTGTAGCGGTGCTGAACGGGAGGCAGCCCCTCCTTCAACAGCGCGTCCTGATAGAAATCCAGCACCGCCCAGGGCGTATCCCGGGTGATGAACCACGCGACGGCGAAGGGCGAGTTCGCGTCCAGGAAGTCCGCGGCCAGGGGCTGGGGCACCGCGTCCTTGTAGGGAGGCAGCCCCTGCGTGGCGCGCTGGACGATGGCCTTCTCCTCGGCGGAGGGGCCCGACTGGCGCGCTGGAGGCTCTCTTACCCCCTGGGTGTCCTCGGACAGCAGGTTGTCGATGCGCGCCTCTTCCTGCTCGGACAGCCGCGCCTCCCAGCCGAAGCCAATCAGTGCCCCCACCACCGACACCGAGAAGAACAGCAGCCCCACGCGGGCAAGGGGTGAGGGGCCCTGCGGCATCAGCAGCTTTCCGGGTTCTTGCAGCCCATGTAGTAACTGCCACGCGCCTGGTAGGTCTTCTCGTGGTTGTTGCTGGAACCATCCTGCCAGGGCGTGGCGAAGAAGTCCTTCGAGCCCCCCTCGTCGCCCTCGATGGCCTGGGTGTGCTGGCCCGCCTCCGGCAGCGCGACATTGGGCGTCAACGGATCATCCCCCACACCGGGCATCAGCAGATTCTGGCCATCCAGCGCGGTCTTGAAGATCGTGTAGTCCGTCTGGAACCGATCGAAGCCTTGGGCGTCCGTGTAGATGTTCTCCACCCGCTCATACATGACGCCGGACTTGGTGTCCGGACTCACCGCCACGCTGGCGGCGCGGTCATTGAGCGCCAGGGTATCGGTGATGATGGCGAAGTCCTGCTGCGCCAGGAAGTACGCAGTGTCATCCGTGCCCGCCTTGGCGTTGCCGTGGATGTCTCCTTTGCCCTTCCAGTTCTCCTTGCTCAGGTCCACGTTGGAGAACTCCTGGAGGAACGACTTGGGCAGCAGGTAGTTCTCCACCACGGCCTTCGCGTAGCAGGAGTACAGCCCGCCCGAGGCGCCAAACTGGTCCGTGAACTGGTCAATGGACCCGCCCCCCACCTTGCCCGCGTTCTTGTCCGCCTGCGTGCACGTCACCTGCTCGGCCTTGTTCTCATCGTTGAGCCAGCACACGTGGCCCACGAAGGCGCGCTCGTCGTGGTGGTCCGTCGCGTCACAGTCCTGGCCCTGGTTGTAGCTGTCGCCACTGGACTCATGGTCGCAGAACATCAGGCGCGCCATGCCCTGAACCTCGGAGGCCTTGTCCCCGCCCGCCATGTAGTCCTGCCCGGTGAAGTCCCAGGGCGTGGAGGTGACCGCCTCCGTCACGTCCGCCGCGTAGCGCAGCAGGTCGTCCAGGAAAAGGGCGTACATGAAGATGGGGATGATGATGATCATGCTGATGGCCGCCTCCACCGAGGCGGCACCGCGCTGTTGCCGTGAGGTCCGACGCATGAGGAACGCTCCGTAATCCCGTTCGTGCTACAGCGGCATGTTGGGCGCGCTGGCCATCTCTGCGGAGTCCGAGTTGCCCGCCTTCTGCAGGACGTTGGCCGCCTCGGAGCCACTGGAGAAGGGGTGCAGCTTCGCGCGCCAGAAGGGGCCGAAGAGGTTGGGCTGCTCCTGCCAACTGCGCAGCCGGTGGTAGTACACGAGCGCCTTGGACACGGCGGCGCCCTCGTTCGCCGCCAGTTCCACCGTGCCTTCGCCCTGGTCCCCGTGCTTGAACGTCACCTTGGCGGAGCTGTTGAGCTCCCACGGGGCCTTGCCCACATCGTCGGTCCGCAGCTTCTGCGTCACGTAGCTGTACACGCGCGGCTGGCCATAATCGTGGTTCGGGTCCGGGTCGGCGCGGAACTGCATGAAGCAGTTGCCGGAGGAGGCGCAGGAGGCCAGGTCCTTCGCGTTGACGCCCTCGAACTCGTGATTGCCGCCCTGGTGCGCGTCGTCTGGCTCGTGCTCCCCGCCGGACGCGTTCGAGACGACCTTGGTGTCGTAGGTACCGATGCCTGCGATGAAGTGCTTGAACAGGGGGGTGGCCACGGTGCCATGCTCGTGCGCGACGCTCATCGCGCCGGTGTTGCTCATGTCCGAGCCGGAGTGCACGTCGCCCTTGCCCGAGCCCTTCGCCGTCTTGCCGCCGCCACTGCCCTCGACCAGGCTGTAACCGTCCTGCTGGATGTCCTTCGTCAGCTCCTTTATGAACTTGGCGCTCAGATAGGTGACGGGTTGTCCCCGGTTGGCGGCCCAGGCGGGGCGGGTGGCGTTGGCCACCTCCGTCATGACGGCGGCGAGCTTCTGGGTGGAGGAGTTGGCCGGCTTGCCGCTGCCCGAGCAGTTCTTCCCGTCGATGACGCAGGTGAACTCGGTTTTGTTGAGCCCGCCCACGCCTCCGTTGAGCTGCGAGGCCTTGGGCGCATTGATGGTCCGCAACTTGCCCAGGCCGCCGGAGGAGCCATCGGCCAGCGCCGCGGCGGTCTTGTCGAAGACTTCCCGCTGCGCTTGGTGGAGGCCGTCCATCACATTGTCCAGTGACTCCACGGCCTTCTGGCCCTTCTGGTCGAGGTTCTTGGCCTTGTCGTAGTATTCGTCCGCCTTGTCACTGAAGTCCATGGCCACCTTGATCGCCTCAAGGATGTGAAGGCAGTGTTGGAACCCCCCCCAGGGGTTACACATGGCTGCCTCTTCGGCGGCCACCACGTAGAAGCTGGTGCTGCCCGCGGACATCATGTCCCCGGTGACGGTCATCGCGGACATGTAGCCATGGATGCTGTTCATCGCCGCATACGAGGCGGCGATGGCCCGGTTGCTCACGGCGAAGTAGTTGAGCGCGCGCGCCTCCACCACGGCCATGGAGTAAGCCAGAGCGTCACTGTGCTGCTGCAAGCGCGTCTTCTCCCGAAGCGCATGGCCCAGGTTGAAGCTCAGCACCGACATCAGTGCCAGCAGCAGCAGGGACAGGCACGCCAGCACCAGGGCCTGGCCGCGCTTGCAGGCCCTCACAGACGGTTGGTGGTCAGGCATTTGTTCTCCTCCGGAAGTTGGGAGGTATAGAGATTGGACTGCATGCGCATGGTGTAGGCGGCGCGAATGGGCAACACGTAGACACCCTTCGAGGTGTCCTGGTACTTGCTCTCGAACTTGTTCGTGTTGGTGGTGGGCTTGCCCATGCGCATCACCAGGGGCACTTCGCGGTTCATCGCCGCGGCGTGGATGACCCAGTTGGCGAACGGGATGGGCATCCGGTAGTTGAACGTCACCTGGATGCGCAGCTTGGTCTGGTGGCTGGCCAGCCACCCACTCGCGCCCGCGATGGCCGGATCATCGAAGTCCACCTCCTGGCCGGAGATCTCCTTCTTACTCGGGCCACACGTCATGACCTGCACGTACGGCATGTTCAGGTCCGCCATCTTGTTGTTCTTGGCCTTGGACCACTTCTGACTGAAATCCGAGGCGCTGGTGATGGACTGGATGTACTCGCCCCCACTGCGGTCCTCGCTCACCAGCGGGAGCAGGACCGCGAGCGCCGCGCTCTCCATATCCGCCGTCTTGGCGTTGTGAATCGCCCCGGCGCGCACGGCCTTGTAGGCGGCGTACTTCGTCATCAACCGCGCCTGATGCATCAGCCCCAGTTGCAGGATGCCGAGCATCAGGAAGACAAACAGCGGCAGGACGATGGCGGCCTCCACGGCGGCCTGTCCCGACTCTCGCGTGCCCGGCCTTTTCTTCATCATCCTGACACCCATGCTGGTCATCATCGGGGACCGTGTGGGTCCAGACCATCCGTCAAGTGGACGTTCTCAACCCCCGAGAAATCCACTGCCAGGGGCTGAGAAACCTCAAGGATTACAGGTTCTTGATGGCGGTGCGGTCCTCTTCCGTCAACCCCCCGTAATCCGTGATGTTCCACAAGGCGTTCTGCACCACGGGTTCCTCCTGGGCGGTCAAGGTCCTGCCCTCCAGCAGCCTGATGAACTCGAGCAACTCCTGGTCCTGGGTCACCGGCCCCTTCTTGTAGGTGTCCCCGGTGAAGCCGGGACTGCGGTCCAGGTTCAAGCACTGCAGCCCCAGCTTGACGAAGAAGGGCTGGTCTCCTGGGGGCACCTCGAAGGTCTCGGTCTGGATCAGCAGCCCATTCTGGCTCTCGGTGTCGAACGAGATGAAGATGAGCCCTGCGGGAAGGTCAACCCTGATGGACTGATTGGTGGTGTTGGTAAAGCCCAGGCACAAGGGAACGTTGGTGCCATACCCCTGCTCCTCGCGCTCCTCCTGGTCCTCGCGGTAGCAATGGTCTCGCTGATAAGCGTCGATAGGCTCTTTGACCGTCAGCCCCGCGGGCCACTCGAACGGCGTCCCCACCGGATCCTTGGTCGACGGGCCAATGCCCGGCTTCTCGTCGTCCTCGCCGCCGCCCCCTCCGCCCCCCCCGTCGTCGCCGCCACACGCCGCCAGCATCAGCGCCACGAGCCAGGCACCCCAGATCCGCTTCATCCGCCACTCCTCATCAGTCGGAGGTACCCCCGGCGGGCCCCCCAGCATCGTTGTGGCGGACGAGCTTCCTTGGAGGTTTGGGGGATGGCAAGTGCGCGACCGGCGGCAGGTGCTCCACCGCACACGGCGGCCCGTGGACCAGGAGGGCGGTCCTCACGGTGCCAAGCCTGGGAAGAAAAGCCGGAAGCGCTACCGCCGCTCGGACAGCTCGGGGGAGGGCGTGGACTTCACGGGCCGACCAAACACGGAATAGTAGGACAGCCGGTGCCACTCGCAGCGCTGGCGGCGGGGATCGAACACCAGGCACTGCTCCACCGGGGCCGCGTAGACGTGCAGGGAAACCCCTGGCCCGGACAGCGCGGACACCCGGTGGATCGAATCGCCGGGTCCCCGGAAGTCCACGTGGCCCGGGCCCACAGGCCCCAGGCGAAGGGGCGAGCCCAGCACGGCGTGCCCTGGCTGTCGCCCTCCCGCGTGCAGCGGGAAGTTTTCCAGCTGGAACAGGCCCGCCTGGATGCTGAACCAGCACTCCTGTTCGTCATGGTCATGGATGGGCGAGGCCGTTCCCTCATCCCAGCAGTTGAGCACCAGCTCGAACCGGCGCTCGCGATGAATGAGGTTGCGGGTGTAGCGGCCACGGCGGAAGTGCAGATAGGGGCGCAAACACTCCGGGCGCACCCTCACACCTCTCAGCCGCTCCCCCACCTGCCTGGCTCCCTCCGGCTCGTGAATCTCCTCACGAAGCTGGTGGAGCACCTCCTCTAACGACGCCGCTCGCACCCCTTCAACATGTGCACGGTGCCTCCTTACAACCACATCCCCCCGGGCCCCGTGAACCCGGGGCGGATGCGGTGCCGGAAGTCCGACAGATCGCCGGTTCGGCGCTCAACATCCCATCCCTCAGGGGCCCCTGCGTCACGAGCCGCGAAACCCCGCCCCCACGGCCAGGGCCAGCGGGGCAGGGGCCCGGCCCGGCTGCAGGCCCGCGTTCACCTGGGGGCTGGGCTCCGGGGGCAACCAGAGCGAGCCCAGCTCCAGGGACAGGGAGGCGAACGGCTCGGCGCGCACCTGCGCCTCGCCCTCGTAGCTGGCGCAGAACAGCCAGCCGCGCTTGAGGCGCTGGAACACCTCCAGGGTGCGCGCCTCGGGGTCAATGAACCAGGCGTGGGAGACGCCGTGCTGAGCGTAGAGCGGCAGCTTGCGCGTGCGGTCCAGGGCGCGCGTGACGGGGGAGAGCACCTCGCACACCCAGTCCGGAGAGAGGGTGAGGAAGGGGGCACAGGGCTCGGGCGGCTCGGCCACCCGGTCCCGGCGCCAACCGGCCAGGTCCGGCACCAGCACATCCCGCCCCAGGTGCAGTTCGGGCGCCCGGAGGAAACACCAGCGGCCGCTGCCGCCCCGCCGGGGATCCAACTGCTCCCCCAGCTCCACCCCCAGCATGAAGGCCGCGCGCGTCTGCGCGGCCACCGGCCGGGGGGAGGCCACCAGTTCCTCTTCGACGATCTCCCCCACCCATCCCAGGGGCAGCGAATTGAGAACCGAGTATGTGGCCTGATCGACAAGCGTCTCCGACACCATATCCCTCCCGTGCAGCGGCTGAACGAGCACGCATCTTAAGGAGGGGACTGACATCGGCGGGCCCGCCAGGCGGGGGGCTACTTGCCGATGCAGAACCGCTGGAAAATGGCATCCAGCAGGGCTTCGGAGGCGGACGTCCCGGACACCTCCCCGAGCGCCTCCAGGGCCAGGCCCACCTCGCCCGAGAGGACCTCCAGGGTGGAGCGCTGGGAGGCCTCGTGGGCCCGTCCCAGCGCCTCGGCGGTGCGACGCAGGGCATCGGCATGGCGCTCGGAGACGAGCGCCACGGCCGCGGGTGTGCCCTCGCCCCACAGGCGCGACAGCACGGCCGCGCGCAGCGGCTCGAGCCCCTCGCCCGTCTTGCCGCTCACCGGCAGGCCCCCGTCCTCCAGGGGCCGGGCCACATCGCACTTGCCCGCCACGCGCAGCACGGGGGTGGCGCCGGCCTCCCGCGTCCAGGCCTCGGCCTCGGAGGGGGTGGCCCCGGGCGGCAGCACCAGGAGGGCCAGGTCCACCGCGGCCAGGGCCTCGCGCGTGCGGGCAATGCCCAGCGCCTCCACGCGGCCCGGCGTCTCGCGCAGGCCGGCGGTGTCCAGCAGGGACAGGGCGAGCCCATTCCACTCCACGCGGGCCTCCAGCACGTCGCGCGTCGTGCCGGGCTCGTCATCCACGAGCGCCCGCGCCTCGCCCACCAGCCGGTTGAAGAGGGTGGACTTGCCCGCGTTCACCGGCCCGTAGAGGGCCACCCGGGCCCCCCGGCGCACCAGCCGGCCCCGGCCCGAATCAACCAGGAGCGCCTCGGCCTCCGCGCGCAGCGCCGCCACGCGCGGGCCCGAATCCGCGTCGGCCCCCTCGGCCTCCTCCGGAAAGTTGAGCACCCCTTCCAGGTCCGCATGGAGCGCGCGCAGGGGCTCCTCCAGGGCGCGCACCCGGGTGGCGAGCCCACCGGACAGGCCCGCCGCCGCCGCCCGCACCGCGGCCTCCGAGTCCGCCGCCACCAGGTCCGCCACGGCCTCCGCGCGCGTCAGGTCCATGCGGCCGTGGAGGAAAGCGCGGCGGGTGAACTCCCCGGCATGGGCCGGGCGCACGCGCGCATCCTCCAGCACGCGCGCCAGCAGCAGTTGCAGGAGCCGAGGGCTGCCATGGGCCTGCAGCTCCACCACGTCCTCGCCCGTGAAGGAGTGGGGCGCGCGGAAGTAGAGAAACAGCCCCTCGTCGAGCGGACGGCCCGCCGCATCCACGAAGGAGGCCAGGTAGGCGTGGCGCGGCACCGGCGAGGCGGGAACGCCCGGCGCCAGCCGCCTGCCGGCCTCCAGCGCCCCAGGGCCAGAGAGCCGGAGGATGCCCACGGCCCCCGCGCCGGGCGCGGTGGCCAGGGCCACGATGGTCCCCTGTGGGCTCAGCGGGGGCCCTGCTCCGGCGTCGAGCCCCGGGCGGCCTTCTCCACGCTCTCGCGGTTCTCCGCGATGTACTTCTCCACCTTCTCGTCATCCAGCTCCAGGTCCCTCAGCACACCTGGGTAGACGTAGCGGAAGGCGGGGGAGGCCTCGTCCCCCCGCAGGCGGAAGCTCATCTTGAGCACCGCCGCGCCGTACAGCTTGTCCTTGAGTGACTTCGCCTTGCCCATGTCCTCTCCTGGCGGCCTCGAGGCCTGGCTCAGTCCTCGAAGCCGTCCTCGTCATCGTCCGGCAGCAGGAACCGCTTGGGCAGCGGGGCCGGCTTGCCTGGGGTGAACACCACACGCCGGCACCGCCCCTCGCCCTCGCCCGCCACCGCGACACCCGCCACACCTTGCACCGCCTTCAAGACGCGGGCCCGGTCTTCTACCTTCATAGCGGCCAGGGCGTAGAAGCGCCCGAGGGAGGAGGACTTCTCGGCCAGCCGCCGGGCGGCCAGGGCCAGCGCCGCATCCTCGGTCACCTCCAACGTCCGCTCATCGGACTCGGCGGCGCGCTTGGCGGGGGCAGCCGCCGCGGGAGCGGCGGCCGGTGCTTGCTTGGCCTGACGCGCGGGAGCGGGCGCCGGAGCCGCGGGAGCCGGGGCCCGGGCCGGAGCGGCCGGGCGAGGGGCCGGGGGCGCGCTCGCCGCGGGCGGAGGCGCCGCGGGGGCCGGGGGCTCCTTGCGGTGACGGGGCTCGGGCAGGGCGCCCGCGCCCAGGAGCACCCACCGCCGCTCGACGCCCGGGCGGTGGAGCATCTTGTTGAGGAGGAACTGCAGCGAGTCCACCACCTGGCTGCGCCGGCCGGTCTCCACGCCCGCGGGCGCGCCCGCCTCGAAGTGGAGCGCCACCGCGAGGCTGCCATCCGGGACGTCCTGGAACTCCAGCCGGGCGGGGTAGCCCATCAGCCCGAGGATGTCGGTGAGGAGCCGCTCCACCCGGGCGCGAAACTCGGCCGGGCTGAGCGCGGGGGCGGGCGGCGGTGTCTGCGGCCCGCTCACTTGCGTTTGCCTCCGGTGGCGGCTGCCACCGCGGGGGTTCCACCGCCGCCCCGCTTCTGCTTCTGGTGGTCCAGCCACTTGCGCAGGCCCCACTGCTGGCCAATGGAGAGCAGGTTGTTGGTGAAGATGTAGAGCGAGAGGCCCGCGGGGTACTGCAACAGCGTCAGGGTGAAGATGATGGGCATCACCCAGATCATGATGCGCGCCTGGGCGGCATCCATCATCTGCGGCTGCATCTTCTGGGTGATGATCATCGACACGCCGAGCGCCAGCGGCAGCAGGTACGTGGGGTCCTTGTAGGTGAGGTCCCTCCACACCGGCCCGAAGAACGGCTCCCAGTAGATGTCGAAGCTGTTGCGCAGCGCGGTGAACAGGGCGATCCACACCGGCATCTGGATGAGCAGCGGCAGACAGCCGCCCAGCGGGTTCACCTTCGCCTGCTGGTAGAGCTTCATCACCTCCATGTTCATCCGCTCGCGGTCATCGGCGAACTTCTTGCGGAGGGCCTCCATCTGGGGCTGGAGCTCCTTCACGGCCTCCATGCCCACCATGGACTTGTAGGTGAGCGGCAAGAGCACGAGCTTCACCAGCACGGTGAGCAGGATGATGGCCACGCCCCAGTTGCCGGTGACGGCGTGGAACCACTTCATGAAGAACAGGAGCAGCTTGCAGATGACGGCCCAGATGCCGAAGTCCACCGTCTCCTCGATGGTGGGGTCCCACGCGGCGGACGCCATGCCTGCGGCGCGCAGCACGTCCTGGCTGGGCACGGGCTTGAGCAAGTCGGGATCCTTGGGGCCGAACCAGCCGCCAAAGCGCATCGTCACCGTCTCGCCCGCGCCCACGGTGAGCGGGAAGCCCACGGCCACCTGGCGCACGGTGGGGGTGGCGGTGAGCACGCAGTGCCCCTCACGCGGCGCCTCCAGCGGGTAGAGCATGGACAGGAAGTACTGCTGGTCGATGCCGAAGTAGTGCACCGGGCCCGAGAAGCTCTCCGTGGCCTCGTCCTCGGGCACGCGCTTGTGCAGCTCGTCGCCCACGTGGCACGCGGCCCGGCTCTGGTTGCCCACGCCGCCGAAGAAGGACGGGGCGTGCTCGAAGTTCGGGTCGATGGCGCGGTTGTGGTGCATGCGCAGCTCGCCCGTGAGCGGCTGGGACGAGGTGTTGCGCACCTGCACGGTGTACGTCAGCTCGTGGCCCGCCTGGGGCCAGTCCAGCCGCTTCATCACCTCCCAGGGCCCCCGGCGCGTGGTGAAGACGACCGTGCCCTCGCCCTCCTCCTGCACCTGGTAGCGGGCGTTGGCGGGCAGGGGAGAGGTGCCCTCGATGGAAATCGACAGCGGCATCGGCTGGCCGGGCACCGGCTGCACGAGGTTCATCTGCGGCGGGGGCAGGAGCTCCGCGCCGAACAGCTCCTTGTAGCCCTCCGCGATGGAGAGCGACTGCTGCTCGCGCATCTTCGGGCCCTGGAGCACCGCGGAGGCGAAGGCGGCCCCCTCGGACGAGAAGGAGTACTTGGCCTCCTGGCGCGAGCGCTCCAGCGTGCGCACGGGCGCCTCGGGCTCCGGAGGGCTCTGGCCCGCGGCCAGCTCCGGGGTGCCGCCCGGCGAGGACGGGGGCGCCGCGGGCGTGCCGCCATCCGGGCTGCCCACCGCCGCCACCCCTGCGTCCGCCGCGCCGGGCTCCGGCGCGGGGGGCGCGGAGGGCGCCAGGAACATCATGTAGATGGTGATGGCCGCGAAGGACACTCCCAGGGCGGTGAGCATTCGCTTCTGCGAGTCATTGGATTGAGGCGAGAGCGGATCGTCAGGGAGCATGGCATCCCCTCTCCCGGCGGGAGAGGGCCGGTCAGGGCGGTATCGCCGGGCTCAAGGCACCGGGTCGAAACCGCCGGGGTGGAAGGGGTTGCAGCGCAAAAGGCGCCACGTGGTGAGTCCGGCGCCCTTCAGGCCGCCGTGCTTCTCCAGCGCCTGCAGCGCATACGAGGAGCAGGAAGGGTGGAAACGGCACACCCGGGGCAGCAGCGGTCCGATGAACCGCCGGTAGAAATGGATGGGCAGGGCCAGGAGGAAGGCCAGCGGACTCATGAAGGACCCCCTCCGGAGGCGGCGGGAAACAGCCGCTGCAGCTTGCGAGTGACACCATCGAAGGCGCGGGACAGCTCGGCGAAGGCGGCCTCGTTCGCCGAAGCGCGCACCACCAACACCACGTCCAGGCCCGGCGGCCATTGCGAGCGCCGCTTGCGGAAACACTCCCGAAGGATGCGCCTCAGGCGCACCCGTACCACCGCGTTGCCCACCTTGCTGGAGATGGTGAGTCCCAGGCGCGTCTGCGCCCGGCCATTGCGCTTCACCAGCGCCAGCAGGGAATCGGACGAAATCTTCTGGCCACCACCCTGGACCTGGAGAAACTCGTGACGGCGCAGCAGGCGCAGGGTCTTGGGAAACCGCTCATCCCTCGATGGAGGCCCCGAGCCCTCGGCCGTCACGTCAGGCCCTCGGCCTACTTCTTGGCGGCGGACACCACGAGCCGCTTGCGGCCCTTGGCGCGGCGGCGCTTGAGGACTTCCTGGCCGGCGCGGGTGCTGTTGCGCTTGCGGAACCCGTGCTTGCGGTTGCGCTTCACTTTCGACGGCTGGTACGTGCGCTTGGACACGGCTTAACTCCTGAAACGACGGCGGCACCTCTGATCCGGCGCTGCCACTGGAAAAGGCGGCGCTCGTAACCCGATCTCCCACCCAAGTCAACGCTGGAACTCAATTCTGCCCCATCTCGCCGATCATCCGGCGCTTTTCTGGCGGCAGCCTGGGGCCTCCAGCAGGCAGCCGGCCCCCAGCCCGGGTAGGCCCCGCGCCTTCACCGGCGCCTGATCCCCCCGCGATCTGAAACGGGGGGAGAAGTCCCTGAACTTCCAGTGGTTTTGGGCGGAAACTTGATCGCCCAGAGGCCCTTTGTTAGCACGGTCGGCCTCTCGGCCTCTGGCCGGCTTTCCTTTTCCCTGAGGCCCGTGTGAGCGCCCTCGCTGAAGCCCTTCCCGCCCCGCCCAGCGCCAGCCGGGTGTGGGCCCGGACCCTGGAGACCATCCGCCAGGACGGGAAGACCTACGCCCTGACGTGGCTGGAGCGGATGTGTGCCCTGGACGTCCGGGAGGGCTCACTGGTGCTGGGCGTGCCGGACCGGTTTTTCCGGGACTGGGTGGATGACCACTACCGGGCGCTGCTCGAGTCCACGCTGGCCCGGGTGGGCGACGGGCTGGGCAAGGTGGCCTACGAAGTCGTGGAGGCGCCGCCCCCCTCGCTGCACCCCGTGCCCACGCCCGCCACGGTGGCCAACACCGCGCGCCCGCCCCGGCTGAGCCCCCGGTTCACCTTTGGCACCTTCGTGGTGGCCGACAGCAACCAGCTCCCCGCCGCCGCCGCCGCCGCGGTGGCCGACAAGCCCGGGCACCACTACAACCCGCTCTACATCTATGGCGGCACGGGCCTGGGCAAGACGCACCTGCTTCACGCGGTGGGCAACCTCATCTGGGAGCGCAACCCCGCCCAGCGCGTGGTGTACCTGTCCAGCGAGCAGTTCACCAACGAGTACGTGGAGAGCGTGCGCGAGCACCGGATGACGGAGTTCCGCCGCAAGTTCCGCGACGAGTGCGATGTGCTGCTCATCGACGACATCCAGTTCCTGGGCAAGCGCGAGGAGACGCAGAAGGAGTTCTTCTACACCTTCAACACCTTGTATGAGCAGAACAAGGCCATCGTGCTCACCAGCGACACGGTGCCCTCGGAAATCCCGGGGCTGGAGGAGCGGCTGCGCAGCCGCTTCGCCATGGGGCTTCTGACGGACATCCGCGAGCCCAGCTACGAGACGCGCGTGGCCATCCTCCAGAAGAAGGCGGAGGCCGAGGGGCTGGGGCTGCCGGACGACGTGGCGCACTTCATCGCCAAGCACATCCAGAAGAACGTGCGCGAGCTGGAGGGGGCGCTGGTGAAGCTGTCGGCCATCCACAGCCTGAGCCGGCAGCCGGTGACGGTGGAGTTCGCCTCGCAGGTGCTCAAGGACATCCTGCCCACCAACCCCGCCGTGGACGTGGAGGGCATCCAGCGCGAGGTGGCCCGCTACTACAAAGTCACCGTGGAGGCGCTGCGCGAGGACCGGCGCCACAAGGCGCTGGCGCACGCGCGCCAGGTGGCCATGTACCTGAGCCGCAAGCTGACGAAGAGCTCGTTTCCGGAAATTGCCTCGCGCTTCAACAAGGACCACTCCACCGTCATCTCCGCGGTGCGCAAGGTGGAGGGGCTGCGCGAGTCGGACGCCGGGCTCAAGCGCGAGCTGGCCGAGCTGGAAGCGAAGCTGAGCCCCTGACGCCGCCGAGCCGCTAGCATGGCGGGATGAACTCTCCCATGCGCGTGAAGATGGCCCCCCAGGGCCCCGAGGTCTCCCGGCTCATCTACGGTGTCTGGCGGCTGCTGGAGGACCCCCAGGGGGCGAGCCCCGAGCGGGTGCTGGGAAAGCTTCACGCCTGCCTCGAGCTGGGCATCACCACCATCGACCATGCGGACATCTACGGCGGTTACCGCTGCGAGGAGGTGTTCGGCCACGCGCTCCGGACGAGCCCCGGGCTGCGGCAGCGGCTGGAGCTGGTGACCAAGTGCGGCATCATGCTGACGAATCCGGCGCGGCCGCAGAACTGGATTCAACACTACGACTACTCGCGCGGGCACCTCATCGGCTCCGTGGAGCAGTCCCTGCGCAACCTCGCCACGGATTACATTGACGTGTTGCTGTTGCACCGGCCGAGCCCCCTGCTGGACCCGGCCGAGGTGGCCGAGGCGCTGCGCCTCTTGGTGGATCAGGGCAAGGTGCGGCACGTGGGCGTCTCCAACTTCACCCCGGCCCAGTTCGACATGCTGTCGAGCTACCTGCCCATGCCGCTCATCACGAACCAGGTGGAGCTCCACCCGCTGCGACCCGAGCCCTTCCTGGATGGAACGCTGGACCACTGCCTGAAACACCGCATCCTGCCCATGGGCTGGTCTCCGCTCGCGGGCGGGCGGTTGATGACAGGACAGGGCGAAGCGGAAGGCAAAATCCGCGAGGTTTTGCACGGACTGGGCCACAAGTACGGCGTGGCCGCCGACACGGTGGCCTATGCGTGGCTTCTGCGGCACCCCGCCCGGATCCTTCCCGTGATTGGCACCCACCAGCCCGAGCGCATCGCCGGGGCGGCGCGGGCCCTCTCGCTCCCCCTGGACACGCAGGACTGGTTCGCGGTGTGGCGCGCCGCCATGGGCCGCGAAGTGCCCTGAGGCCGCGCGCCGGCAGGCCGCTCAGTGCCCAAGCACGTCAGCGGCTGCCGCGCTTTGTCATGTTTCACCGCGTCCCCTGAGCCAACTTCCGGTAATCCCTTGCACGCCGGCCTCGTCAAAGGCTGGCGCGCTGCTTGCTTTGGCTCCCCGGCGTTGTCCTTCCCCAACAACCCCGGAGTCCTCTCATGACGCAGCGCCGTCAGCAGTCTGGCTTTACCCTCATCGAGCTGATGATTGTCGTGGCCATCATCGGCATTCTCGCAGCCATTGCCATTCCCAGCTTCAACCGCTTCCAGGCCCGCGCACGCCAGTCCGAAGTCAACGTCAACCTCAAGAGCCTCTTCACCGGCCTGCGTACGCAGCAGCGCAAGCCTCCCGCGTCGATCCATGCCAGTGGCTTCGCTCCCGAGCGCGGCAACCGCTACAGCTACCAACTGGGAGACTGCAGCTCGTACGAAGATCGCAGCACCATCGACGCACAGGTCCACAACGATGACACTTGTGTCGGCGCGGATTTCTTCAAGTACCCCTCGCTCCCCAGCATCTTCACGCCCACCTTGGTGCCGGTCGCGACGTGGAACTCGCGCGCCACCGCGAACAACCTGTCCAATGCTCCGGGTATCTATGGCTCGGACGCGAGCTGGGATTTCCTGGCCTATGGGGCCGGCGATGTGGACAACAACGCCGAGGCCGACCAGTACGCCGACACCTGGCTCATCTCCTCCGCGGACGGTGTCCTCGCGTCCGAGTGCCCCGTTTCGGATCAAGCCGTCGCCGCCGGTGAGCCCTTCAACACCGCCAACGACGTGAACTGCAACTGAGCCTGTCTCCGCGGTCTCAGAAGTGGCCCGCGCGGGCCTCCTCGAAGGGCACCCGGTGATTCATGTACAGGGTGTCCAGCATGTGGTTGCTGATGGGGTTGAAGTTCCCGTCGGTGAAGCGGTGCACCACCGCCCCCTTGCCCGCGTCCTTGAAGAAGGCCAGCGGATCCACGCTCCCGCCCAGCCCCGTGAGCGTGGGCACCGCGTCCGCCTCGTTGATGTAGTGCACGTACTGGGGGCCGTCCGGGTAGCGCGTCGAGGCGGCCCCGAACGTCTCCACCTTCAGGTGGCTCATCAGCTTCTCGGTGTCCGCCTGGGACAGGCCGTCTTCCACGCGCAGCCGGTGCTGCACATCGGAGAGGGCCCGCGCGGTGATGAGCCCGCCCTGGCTGTAGCCCATCACGCTCACGTCCCGGCCCGCCTTCAGCTCCGCGTAGAGGGTGTCCGCCAGCGTGTCCACGGCGGGATTCGTGCCCTTGTCGAGCTTGTCCGCCACGCACTGGGCCAGATCCGCCGTGAGCCCCTGCGTGGCGTTGTGGATGCCCAGCACCTTCGCGCCCGAGGTGTCCGCGATGGACTGCATCTCGCGAAGCTGCCCCTCCACTGGCGTCATGATGCCGTTGACGTAGAGAATCGTTTCCTTCGGGTTCGGGTTGTCCCGGGGCGTGACGCCCGGAATCCGGTTCAGCGGCGTGTCCGGCGGGAAGGTCTGCCCCTGCGTGCCCACGAGCTGTCCGTCGAACATCCGGTCCGGCTTGGAGTCCTTGCCGAAGAGCCTCTCCAGCTCCTTCAGGTGCGCGGACTGGAAGACATCCAGGCCCATCTGGAGGTTGCCGGGGATGTCCTGGAAGGAGTCCTTCACGGCCTCCACCACCTTGCCGATGGGGCCCAGGGCCGTCTTTTCCACGGGTTGGCGCGCTGCGGTGGCCGCCGGGCTGAACGTGCTGCGGCTGCGATCGATGGACGTCATGATGACTTCATTATCCTACAGGGTGGGCAGAAGTTGCTTCATGTGTGTGTTTTCCCCAGAGCACCCGTGCCGGGAGGGCCGTCGCGCGTGGCTTCAGGTTCTCTTACGAAGTGCCGGGTAAGAGGGGCGCACCATGGGCGAACGCATCCTGCTCATCGAGGATGATCCACAGTTGGGCGCACAGATCGCCGGCTTCCTGGGCCGGGCGGGCTTCGAGCCCACCTGGTGGAAGGAGGGCCGGGCGCTGGCGCCGGGCGAGGCGGAGGCCTACCGCCTCATCATCCTGGACTTGATGCTACCGGGCACCTACGGCCTGGACATCCTCCGGGGGCTGCGCGAGGGCTCGGAGGTGCCCGTGCTGGTGCTCAGCGCGCGCAATGACACCTCGGACAAGGTGCGGGCACTGCGGCTGGGCGCGGACGACTACATGACCAAGCCCTTCTGGCCGGAGGAGCTGGTGGAGCGCGTCCGGGCGCGGCTGCGCAGGCCCGGCATGCAGCGCCAGGAGCAGGTGGAGCTGGGCGCGCTGCGGGTGGACCTCCAGGCCCGGGAGGTGCTCGTGCACGGCAAGCCCGTGGAGCTCACCCGCGTGGAGTTCGACCTGCTGGCGGCCCTGGCGCGCCGGCCCGGGGCGGCGGTGACGCGCCAGTGGCTGGTGGACAACGTGTTGGATCCCGAGCGCGAGGGCACCGAGCGGACCCTGGACGTGCACGTGTCCCGGCTGCGCCGCAAGCTGGGGCCCGGCAAGCACATCGAGACGGTGTGGGGGATTGGCTACCGGCTGGGCAGCGGGGGAGGGGACACGTGAAGCTGCGCATGCGGCTGGCGTTGATGACGGTGGCGGTGGCGGTGCCCGTGGCGCTGTGCATGGGGTGGATCCATGTGGCCAGCCAGGTGCGGGCGCTCGAGTCGGCGCTCTCGGAATATGCCCTGGCGCACATGCTGTCCGGGGGCCGCGAACGCTGCGAGGCCTCGCCGGAGAACTGGAGCATCGAGCCGCCCCGGCCCCGGACGGCCAACGGGGGCGACCGGGAGCCGCCGCCCCGGCCCCGGGGCCCTCCGCCGGGCCCGCGCCCTCCGCCGGGCTCGCGGCTGTATGCCTATGACGCCCAGCTCTCGGCCCGGAACCCCTCCGCGCCAGCCCTGGATCCGTCCCTCGTGGAGGCGATGCGGCAGGGGGAGGGGCTCGCCAGCCGGGCCTCGGCGTTCGGGGTGGACGAGCCGCGCGAGGTGCTCGTGCGGATGCCCTGGGGCACGGGGCCGTGCGCGTTCGCGCTCGTGCAGTGGCCCGGACGGTTCAACACGGAGGAGCGGCCCGCGGTGCCCTTCCCCCATGAGTACTGGCTCATCCCGACGGGGATTGCCCTCGCGGGGGTGCTATTCGCGCTGGGGCCGGTGGTGCGGCGCCTGCGCCAGCTCACCGGCGAGGTGCGCACCTTCGTCCGCAGCGCGTACCAGGGCTCCCTCACCCAGACGGGCAACGATGAGATCTCCGAGCTGGCGCGGGCCTTCGACGAGGCGGGCCGGGAGGTGCGGGCACAGATGGAGCTGAAGGAGAAGCGCGAGCAGACGCTGCGCTCCTTCCTGGAGAACACCACGCACGATGTGATGATCCCCCTGACGGTGCTCCAGGGGCACCTGGCCGAGCTGCAACAGCACGCGGCGAAGGGGACGCCGGTGGACGCCGCGGCGGTGGCGGCGGCCAGCCAGGAGGCGCATTACATGGCGGCGCTCATCCACAACCTGGGCGCGGCGGCCCGGCTGGAGGCAGGGGAGCCCTCGGTGCAGCGCGGGCCGGTGAACCTCAACGCGCTGGTGGAGCGGTGCGTGGGGCGGCACCGGCCCATCGCGCGGCAACAGGGCGTGCAGCTCGACTATGCCGTCCCGGAACCACCGGTGAGCCTGACGGGTGATGACACGCTCATCGAGCAGGCGGTGAGCAACGTCATCTACAACGCCGTGCGCTACAACGCCCGGGGAGGCCACGTGGCGGTGGTGCTCGACCGGCAACCGGGCCCAGCGTTCTGCCTGCGGGTGCTGGATGACGGGCCCGGCATTCCCGAGGGGGAGCTGTCCCGGCTCGTCGAGCGGCGCGTGCGCGGCGACGCGGCGCGCACGCGAGGGCCGGGCGGCCACGGGCTCGGCCTGAACATCGCCTGGAAGGTGGCGGTGCTGCACGGCTGGAGCCTGCAACTGGGGCGCTCCGAGTACGGGGGGCTCCAGGTGGACTTCTTGGGCGAGCTGCCCGCCTCACTGGGACCTGACACGGAAGGCCCTCAAGTTCTAGGTGCGGCCCAGGATTGAAGCTTCATTGGCCTGTGGTCCTTGCATGTCCCGGGTGATGGGCTCCTCCACATACCTCTTCCGAGGTATCGCTGGGGCGGCCAACCTTCGCTACCGTGATGCACCCTGAGTTGGCTCAACACGGATTCTTTCCGGGCAGTGATTTCATTGGACTCGGCGAATAAAAAGATCCCGCGACCCAGAAGAAAATCTCCGCCGCTCTGGCCGACCTGCGCATCTAGCACTTGGAGTTCAGCAATGACTTGGCAGTACCACATCGAGACGGTGCCGTATCACACCCACTTTCAGAAGAGCGAGGCTACCCAGCGCCTCAACAACTTCGGCGAAGAGGGATGGGAGCTCGTGACCGCTCACCCCAAAGAAGAAGCGGGCACCCTGACACTTTTCTTCAAGCGCCAGCATCCACCCTCTCCTCCTGTGTCCAAACGCATCCCTGAGCCTTCCAGGAAGCCCCCTCCTGCCATCGTATCAAATGAGTGGTCATCCCAGGCATCAACTCGAACAGGCACGATCGTTGGCCGGACGACGGTCCCAATCAGCATGGCCAATCCTACACTCCCCATGCTCCCATCCCCTCACACGGGGGTGAAGCCATGACACTCCAGAATGAGGAACTGGATGCGCTCTGGGATCACCTGTGGGGAATCGAAAACCGGCTCACTCACGGTGAGCCTCTCGAACTCTCCGGGAGGATGTGCGCTCTCCTGCGGGCCGCCGCGCCAACGGTGGCTGTCAGCAGTGCCGATGCGGAAGCGGCCCTCACCAGTGCCGAGACTGCCACCGCCCTTCTCGTCGAGATCCGGAAGCGAATCCGTGAAGGCTCGAATCGAATCAACGACGCGCTCGTCCGAATGTACGCGCTCCAAGACGCAGGGGACCTCGACGGTGCACGCCAGCAGATGCAGGACGTACTTGCCGTCGAGGTTGTGCCGCTCTACCGGGAGATTGCCGAGGGCGAGATCGCGAAGCTCAACGGCCTGTCATAGCCGGTAGGCTCGCACCTTCTTGGCGGTGAAGCCTGGGCTCAGCCGCCATCGCGCGGGGGGCCCATACCGCCATCGCGCGGGGGAGGCATGCCGCCGTCGACCCCCGGGGGAGGACCGCCGGGGCCACCCGGGCCGCCGCCACCGCCGCCGCCAGGCACCTGGCACCTGGCGTTCGAGAGCGAGGAGCGGATGACCAGGGTCTTCCAGGCCAGCATCGCGCCGTCGGACATCCGCTGGGTCTGGAAGCTGTAATCCGGAGCGCTGTCCGCCGAGACGACGTTGTCCGTCGCGTTGGTCGTGTCGCGCGGCCCACGCGCGTTGTAGAGCGGCTGAGTGGTGATGATCTCGTCATCCAGCGCGTCGTCGAAGACGAGCTGAGACGTCACGTACTCGTCGCCGTTGAGACGCACGGTGAAGTGGATGTGAATCGTCCGGCTGCTGTACCAGCCCGGGAAGCACGAATCGAAGTCCACCCGGCCATCCGCGTCCGTCGTCTGCGTGCCCCGGAACCAGCGCGCGGAGGTGGCCGACGGATCATCCCCCGTGCAGAAAGGATCCGCGTCCTCGCCCGAGTAGAGCCCTTCCGGCGCCGCATGCCAGATATCCACCGACGCCCCCGCGATGGGCGCGCAGCTCTCGTTCACCACTCGAAACGCCAGCCGTACGGGCAACCCATCGTGCCCCTCGCTGATGTCCTTGCGCTCCAGGGTCTCCGCATAGCAGGGGCCCAGGGTGGCCTCGCAGGTCAACTGGCACGTCCCCGCGTCCGAGGCGAAGGGGTTGGGGTAGGTGCTCGCGGCCACCATCGCGGCCGTCCCCCCCGTGGCCCAGGCTCCAGGGTCCGGGGTGCCGTCGCCGGGCCCCGTGCCCGCGTCATCGTCGTTCCCGCACGCCAGGAACTGGCTGAGCGGCAGGGCCGCCAGGGCAAGACCGATTCCACCGAGCACTCGGCGGCGGGTCAGCTCCGGGGGGGACATGTCTTTCTTGGCGTTGTGGCGCATCCAGGCTCCTTGGCGCGGCGGAAGTGCCGCACCCTGGATGGCTTTGTACGGGGGGGACCTTAAGGAAACCTTACGTGGCTCCGCAGGCCCGGCTTCCCTCAGGGCAGCGTCACCGGCTCCACGTCCGTGACGATGAGCGTGTTGGTCCGCGCATCCACGCTCGCCCTGCCCCGGGGAGACAGCTGTGCCTGCACGTGGGGCAGCAGCTCCGCGGCGCGGGCATGGCTGACCGGGATGAAGTAGGTCTTCAGCGGTGCGGCGTCCTCGCGCGCCTGCTTCACCTGGGTGCGCGCGGCCGCCTCCTCGGCCAGTTCCTTCAGCGGCGCCACGCGCAGCACGTTGCCCTGGATTTCCTGGCCCAGCCCCTTCGAGGCGAGCACCACGTCCAGCGCCTCCCGCCAGGGCACGTTCTTCAGCTTCAGCGTCACCTGGCCCTTCACCTGCTCGGACACCACGAGGTTGAGCCGGCCCACGTCGGCGAGCATCCGCAGCACATCGTGCAGATCCGCGCGCACCACATCGAGGTGGATCCGCTTGGACTCGGACTTGGGCGGCTCCGCCAGGCTGGGGGAGGCCAGCACCAGCAGCGCGGCGAAGAGGGCACCTACCCGGCTCATGGAGCCTCCTGCGGGAACGGGAAGTTCCCCCAGGATAGCCCTCCCCCACGAGGGGGACAACGGCACCCGGGGCTGCGTCAGGTCTTCCCTTCCGCAAGCCCCCAGGGCCAGTGGATCAGTTGCAGGACTCCAGGAAGCCCAGGTCCGCCGTGCCCTCGCACACCGAGCCGCTCAGCACCGGCGCCGGGATGGTCAGCGCCATGGCGTTGTTGCGCGCCGGCGAGCCCACCACCGTGAAGAAGTCGTTGTTGCGCGGGTCCGCCACGAAGAGCGGATCCGTCACGCGGCTCGTCCCATCCAGCCCCGTGGACGAGCGCCAGCTCTCCAGCGTCGTGTCCTTGCCGTTCAGCCGGAACAGCGCCGTGGCGCCCGCCTGGTAGACCAGGTTCCGGTCCGACTTGAACCCCGTCGTGCCGCTCAGCTGGAGTTCCACCGCCTTGGGCGTGGCGTACACCACGTTGTTGTACACCTCGGTGGCCTCGGCCGGGCCGTCCGAGCCATCGCCCACCTTGATGCCGCCCACCGGCAGGAACGCCAGCGTGTTGTGGTGCATGCGCACGCGCCGGCTGGTGCCCACGCGCAGCCCGTCCCCGCTGCCGCCACCGGAGGTGCTGCCGTCGAACACCAGGTTGCGCCGGATGATGACGTCCGTCACCGGCTCGCGGAGGATCATGTTCCCGCCCAGCGACAGGCCCCGCCCGTTGTTCCACAGGCGGTTGCCCTCCATGAGGATGCGGCGCGCCGAGTAGTGCATCACCACCGCGGCGCCCTGCGGCGCGGTGGACGTGGGGCGGTAGCCGTAGAACTTGTTGCCGCGCAGGGTGACACGGTCACACGTCTTGATGTCCACCGCGTTCTCACGGTCCTCGTGGAAGCGGTTGTTCTCCAGGGTGATGTCCGTGGGGTGGGCGCTGCCCGTGGCGGTGTCCGTGCCCTGGCACTGGAACGAGTCGCCGCCGTTACCCCAGGACTCGGTGCCCTGGATGAGGATGCGCGAGGTGTCCGGCAGCACCAGCATGCCGTGGCTGTCCTTGCCGCTCCAGGTGTAGTCGTGGACCTTGTTGTTCAGGAAGCCGATGTCGCTGGCGCCCGAGTAGAACACCACCGCCGAGGGCCCGGTGCCGCCCGCCACCTCGGTGTCGCGCACCACCGAGTTGCGCGCCCCCTCGAACCGCACGCCGTGCGTCTGCGAGCCCGCCGCCTGGATGTTGAAGCCAGACACCACCCAGTACCGGCGCTGCAGGCGCAGCATGGCGCCCGTCTTGGAATCCCCGCCGCGGATGATGGGCTTCGCCTCGCCCGGGGCCCCCAGCAGCTGGATGGGCGCCGTGGCGGTACCGTCCGCGGAGCTGGAGCCAATGGACACGCGCTCGGAATACGTGCCCGCGTGCACATAGGCGGCCTCGCCGGCCCGCAGCCGCGTGGCCGCGTAGTTCAGCGTCCGCCACGGCTGAGTGGCCGTGCCTGGGTTTCCATCACTGCCACTCGTGGACACGTGGAAGATGCGCTGGGGAGCCACGCTCGCGAAGGCAAGATCCGGCCGGTTCTGTGCACCGATTCCATCATCCAAGGCCAAGGCCTCGGTCCCAGAGAGGGCCAGCACCAGGCCCATGCACGGCAGCCAGGAGAGGGAGGGAAGGGTACGGCGGAAGAGGGTTCGAGAAGGAAGTCCGGAATAGGTCATCGATAGTCACGATCCCAACAAATCGATGCCTACTCCACCCCACCCGCCGGGTCCTGCCCATGCCTGACAATTCACCAGGCAAGAGAGAGTGGGCTTACTCGGTGGGAGGGGGAGCGTTCATCCAGTATTCCTCCACCCAGCCCAGGAGGTGGTGCCAGGGTTTGCGCAGTGAGGGGGGCTGCTTTTGCATCAGCTCATAGGCCTCGAACTCCTGCCGCCAGGTGAGGAGGGCCGTCTCCGCGGACTGGCGAATCACCGTGTCTGGGTTTCCCACCAGGCTCAACATGACATCCAGCGCGTTGAGGTCTGGCCGGAAGCGGAAGAAGCGCAAGGGGCCCAGGAGCTCCGTGGCGTAGCGCACGTCGGACTGGGCACCGCCCTCGACGAAGGCCATGGCGGCCCGGACGTTGTGCAGGAGCAGCCAGATCCACCCGTAGCTCTGCTTGAGCATGGGCCGCCTCGGGTGGCCCGGGAGCAGGGAGTCCAGGAACATGCTCAGCGAGGCGCTGATCTCCGACCACTTCTCGAACCACTTGGCCGACTGCGGCGTACAGCCCAGCGAGAGGATGGACACCCGGGGCAGGTACCGGGCCTCGGACTGGGTGTCCTCCATCGCGTCGTGGCCGTCCTGGTGGGCGAGGTAGAGCAGCGCATCGGACAGGGCCGTCATCGCGGTGCTGTTGTTGGAGAGCGCCCCATCCATCATGAGGTTGTTGCCGCGCTCGCCCAGGTTGGTGCCCGAGCGGTAGAGCGGCATGAGCACCGGAAACGCGGAGCTCGCCAGGGCCGCGTCCACGATGGTGGTGAGGACGTCCGCCTCGGGCGGGAACTGGTGGTAGGTCGTCTTGCGCCAGACGGTCGAGTCGAAGGCCTCGATGACCACCATCCGATCCAGCTCACACAGCTTCGCCTCGCCGAAGGTCTCCTCCAGGATGGAGCGGATGCCCTCGCCGTCATACAGCGGCAGGAGCCCCGACGCGGCCCTCAGGACGTTGATGGGCCGGACCTTGAACTGCCGGGTAATCCTGTCGTTGAACTCGATGCAGTCATCAATGATCTGAACACTGCTGGGAGACGTGTCCCCCTTGCGCTGCTTGAGCGTCAAGGCATGCGCCAGGTACAGGCTGACGAAGGCGCCCAGGGACGTCCCCGAGAACATGCGCGTGCGTTCAAGGAAGCCGGGGAACATCACCTCGATTTCCCGGAGCACCCGGAGGGTGATGAGCGAGCTGGGGCCGCCGTCGAAGGCAAGGATTCGCATCCGCTCCGGCTGCTGTTTGTCTTTCTTGGACTCAGGCATGGGGACTCTCGATCAAGGGTGAAGGACGCTGCGCCTGCGGGGACAGTTGGGCTTTTGCCAGACACTCGGAGAGCTTCCGGGCGAAGACCTGGACGTGGGGCGGCTTCAGCAAGGAGAAGTGGTCGCCCGGAACCGGGTGGGACTCCACGCCGCCCGCCGCCAGCTTGTCCCAGCCCATCATCGGGTTGCGGAGCCCCCGGCCGTTGCGCACCTCGTCCGTGGAGAAGAGCGTCACCCGGTGGGCGTAGGCCCGGGGCTCGTACGCGAAGGCCTCGCGCACGTGCAGAAGGAAGAGCTGGACCATGGGCAGCAGCGCCCCCTGGCGCAGGGCCAGCACCCGCGAATCCTCGGGAACGAAGTTCGCCAGCGCCGAGCGGGCCAGGAAGGTCTCCAGCATCCGTGGGGACACCCGGAGCCGGTTGGGCAGGCGCGGCTCCTCGCGTTTGCGCGTGGCGTTCGCCAGGTAGAGGTAGTCGTGCAGGTGCGGCCAGAGGGAACGGGCCACCCCCGCCGTCAGGAAGCGGGTCATCATCCAGGGCGTGGGCCGGTGGCCCGCCAGCGGCGCCGGCTCGTCCACGATGGCCAGCAGGCCGATCTGCTCGCCGGCCTCCGTGAACTGCTGCGCCATCTCGTAGGCCACCAGGCACCCGAACGAGAAGCCGCCCAGGAAGTAGGGCCCGCGCGGCTGAACGCTTCGAATCGCCGCGATGTAGCGCCGGGCCATGTCCTCCACGCGCTCGTCGGGCGCGGACTGCCCATCCAGCCCCAGGGCCTGCAAGCCGTAGAAGGGCTGATCCGCTCCGAGCTGGCGCGCCAGCTCGAAGAATGGAAACGCCACGCCCCCGGCCGGGTGCACGAAGAACAGCGGCGGCTTCGTGCCCCGCGTCTGGAGGGGCACCAGCAGGGAGGACTCCTCGGCCCGGGGGGTTCCCTCCACCGAGTGGGCCAGCCGCTCCACGGTCAGCCCGCTGAAGGCCGTCCCCACCGGCACGGACTGGCCCAGCTCCTGCTCCAGCCGGTCCATCAAGCGCAGGACGATGAGCGAGTCGCCGCCCAGCGCCACGAAGTCGTCCTGCACGCCCACCGGGGCCACGCCGAGCAATTCCTCGCACATGCCGGCGATGCGCTGCTCGAGCCCCGTCCGGGGCGCGAGGTACGCCATGGCCATCTCCGGGCGGGGGTGGCGGGCGCTGGCGGAAGCCGCCAGGGGTGCCTGCGGCGAGAGGACCGGGGGCTTCTGGGCGGAGGTACGGGCCTCCTGGCGCCGGGCGAGCACGAGCCCGTGGTCCACCTGCGCGCGCACCGCTTCCGCCTGGGGAAAGAGTTCCAGGGCCTCGAAGTCCAGCGTCTTCAGGACGCCCTCCCAGCCGGACAGCGGGAGCAGGGGCGAGTCCTTCCGGAAGCCGTCGTCGAAGTACCACCAGCCCTCGGCCAGCCCCCAGGAGAGCACGTCCCAGCGCGAGAGCCGCACCGCCTCCACCAGGCCCAGCAACCCGCCGGGACGCAGCAACGTCCCAGCGTTCTGGAGCGACTGCCGCACGTCCCGCGTCGCGTGGACCACGTTGTAGGCGATGACGGCGTCGAAGGTTCCCTCCTCGTAGCCCTGCTCGTGGGGCGGGCGGGAGATGTCGAGCACGCCGAAGCGCATGACGCCGTCCAGCCCCCGCCGCGTGGCCTCGCGCCGCGCATCCTCGACAAACGCCCGGCCGAGATCCGTGAAGTGGTATTCGAGGTCCACGCCCTTCAGCGCGGCCAGCGCGGGCCAGGTCAACAGGCCCTGCCCCCCGCCCAGCTCCAGGATCCGGAGCCGCCGGCCCGGGGTGGCCTGAGCGAGCCGGCGAAGGGCCTCTTGCAGCAGTTGGAGGTAGATGCGCTCGTGGCTGTGCTCGGCCGTGCGCGCCTTGCACTGCTGGAGGAACTGGGAGCTACCCCCCGGGTAGAGCACGCTGATGGCCTCGACCTTGCCGCGCAGCGCCGCGTCGTAGCTGCCCAGGCAGTGCTCCACGAACTCGAACAGGCCCTGGAAGCGGGGATGGGTCTCGTCCAGCCTCTGCCGGATCCGCGCGGGGGCCTCCCGCGTGCCGCCCTCGCGCAGGAAGCGGACCTCCTCGCCCTGGAGCTGGAGGATTCCATCCTCGGCCAGGCCCGCCAGCATCGCGTCGAAGAGCTTGTGGAACCGGGGCTGAATGCCCAGTTGCTCCCGCAGCGCCTGCCGGCCGTGGACGGCGTTCACGTGCGTGCCAATGCCGTTGGCCTGGAGGTACGCACACAGGTGGCTGGAGCAGAGCGCCCGGAGCCCTTCCGTCAGGCCCGGATGGCGCTCCAGGGATTCGATGCCCAGCTCCTGGCGGATCGTCTCCTCCAGGGTGCCCAGCGCGGGCGCTTCCACGGCCCGGCCCAGCCAGTGGCGCCGCCGCTCGAAGGGGTAGGTGGGAAGGGGCACGCGGTAGCGACGCTGTCCCTCGTGCAGGGCGCTCCAATCGATGGGCACGCCCGCCATCCACAGCCGTCCCACCGCGTCCCAGGTGGCTTCGGCGGGCAGGCTGGCGAGGAGGGGGGCACCGTGACGCCGCGCCAGCGCGCCCAGGCTCTCCCCCGGGCCCACTTCGAGCAGGAGGTGGCCTTCCCGCACCACCGAGGGCAGGGCCTCCAGCGAGCCCTGCGTCCACCGGCCCCGCGCCACCACGCGGGCGAGCGCGTCCTCCAGCGAGAACGCCTCGCTCAGGCAGGCCGCGACGAGCTCTCCAGGGCCCTGGCCCAGCAGGGCCACGGGCTTCACGCCCAGGGACAGCCACCACCGGGCGAGCGCATGGCCCACGGTGAAGAGGGCCGCCTCCGCCCGGACGGGCTCCCACGCCGTCACGTCCGCGGTGAACATCCCGTGCAGATCCAGCCCATGCCGCGCCTGGAACAGGCGTGTGCACCGGTCCACCTCTTCACGGAACACCGCCTCCGTGCGGTAGAGCGCTTCGGCGGCCCCCAGGTGCTCCACGCCCTCGCCCGGAAAGAGGAAGGCCACCCCCGGAGGCGTCTCGGGCGCAGCTTCGGTGCCACTGGGCGCCTGGAGCGCCCGCAGGGCATCGCCCGTCTCGCGGCACGCCACGGCGAAGCGGTGGGGAAAGGCCCGGCGCCCCACCTGGAGCGTGTACGCCACGTCCGCGAGCGCCACCTCGGGATGGGCCTTCAGGTGGGCGTGGAGCCGCTGCTTCATGGCCTCCAGCGCGGAGCCCGTGCGCGCCGAGAGGACGAGGAGCTGGCACGGCCTCGCCGGGGAGCCGGGCTGCCGGGGCGGCGCCTCTTCGAGCACCGCGTGGGCATTGGTTCCCCCCATGGCGAAGGAGCTGACCCCCGCGCGCCGGCGCGTGGCCCCCTCGCGCCACGCGGTGGCGGCGGCGTTCACGGTGAAGGGGCTGTCCTCCAGGCCGAACTTCGGATCATTGCCCTGGAAGTGGAGGCTCGGAGGGAGGAGCCGGTGCTCCAGCGCCAGGGCCGTCTTGATGAGGCTCGCCACGCCGGCGGCGGTGTTCAGGTGGCCGAAGTTGCTCTTCACCGAGCCGATGGAACAGAAGCCCTGCGCCGGGCCCGCGCGGCGGAAGGCCTGCTTCAGCGCGGCGATCTCGATGGCGTCTCCCAGGGCGGTGCCCGTCCCGTGCGCCTCGACATAGGAGATGCTCCGGGCCTCCACGCCCGCGAGCGCGTGGGCGAGCTGGATGACCTCCGCCTGCCCGTCGATGCTGGGCGCCGTGTAGCCCACCTTCGAGGAGCCATCGTTGTTGACGGCCGCCCCCAGGATGACCGCGCGGATGGTGTCCCCGTCGGCGAGCGCATCCTCCAGCCGCTTGAGCACCACCACGCCCACGCCATCCGCCGGCACCGTGCCCTCGGCGCCCGCGTCGAAGGGGCGGCAGTGGCCATCCGGCGAGAGGATGTGGCCCTCCTGCGTCAGATAGCCCGTGCCCAGCGGGAAGGCGATGGAGACCCCGCCGGCCAGCGCCATGTCGCACTGGAAGTCGAGCAGCGCCTGGCAGGCGAGCTGCACCGCCACCAGCGAGGTGGAGCACGCCGTCTGCACGGTGATGACGGGGCCCCGGAAGTTCAGCTTGTAGGCCACGCGGGTGGTCAGGTGGTCCTTGTCATTGCCCAGCACCGAGCCTAGGCTCTCCAGCAGCTCGTGGCTGTCCGACTGCGGCGCCACGTGGTGGAGCAGGTAGCCCGCGCCGCCCGCCCCCGCGAAGAGGCCAATGGGGCCGGCAAAGCGCCCGGCCTCGTACCCCGCGGACTCCAGGGCCTCCCAGGCGGACTCCAGGAAGAGGCGCTGCTGCGGATCCATCAGCGCGGCCTCCCGGGGGTTGATCTGGAAGAAGTCCGCGTCGAAGAGATCCACGCCCTCCAGCAAGCCCCGCGCGGCCACGTAGCGCGGGTGGCGCCGCTGGGCCTCGGCGACGCCCGCGGCCTGGAGCTGGGCCTCCGTCAGGCGGGTGATGGACTCCACGCCCTCCCGGAGGTTCCGCCAGAAGGCGTCCAAGTCCCTCGCGCCCGGGAAGCGCCCCGCCATGCCGATGATGGCGATGCCCGTGGGGGCAGTGTCCGTCTCCACTTCCGCCTTACTCATCCTGTCCGTTCCTGCCCTTCAAGGTGTGACGCTGCCGGTGACGGCCCTGCGCTGAACGTTGCTTGCGAGCCCGCTCC
This sequence comes from Allostigmatella hybrida, assembly GCF_020103775.1. Taxonomy (NCBI): domain Bacteria; kingdom Pseudomonadati; phylum Myxococcota; class Myxococcia; order Myxococcales; family Archangiaceae; genus Allostigmatella; species Allostigmatella hybrida. The sequence continues at coordinate 68,285 of NZ_JAHXBH010000027.1, read as the reverse complement.
TCCAGGGGCTCGCTTCCTGCTTGGGGAGACGCCTTCCCGGAGAGGTATGCAGCCAGGGCCCTCACCGTGGGGTAGCGGAACAACTCCAGCACGGGCAGTTGCTGGCCAAAGTCCCGCGCCAACCGGCTGCGAACCTGGGACAGCAGCAGCGAGTGCCCGCCCAGCTCGAAGAAGTTGTCGAGCGCGCCCACCTCCTCCACGCCGAGCGCCTCCTTCCAGATGGCGGCGACCTTCTGCTCCGCCTCGCTCTGGGGCGCGAGCCGCTGCTGGGCGGCCCGCCGCGCTCCTCCCTCCAGGGACAGGAGCGCATGGAGATCCACCGCGCCCTCCGGCGTCCGGGGGATGCGCTCCACCCGCTGGAGCACCGGGGCGGGCGTGGGCAGGCCCAGCACATCGCGCACCTCGCCGGAAACCCGCGCGGCGCCGCCCGTGACGAAGGCGCGCAGCTGGAGCGCCTGCGGGGACACCCCCGTCATCCGGACGCGGATGGGGAGGCTCCGGGCATCCAGGCCAATGAGCAGGTTCTCCGGCGTCTGCCCCAACGCCACCTGGAGCGAGTTCCATCCCTGGCTCCGGGAGAGCGTCTGGTAGCCCCGGGCGTTCGCCAGGCGCTCCTCGGTCTCCGACAGGACGAGGCCCATGCCCTCCCACCGGCTCCAAGCGAAGCAGAAGTGCCGCGTGCCGTGCGCCCCCCGCCGCGCCTGGACGAAGTGATCCAGGAACCGGTTGGCGGCGGAGTAGGCGGCCACGGAGAAGCCGCCGAACGTGCCGTTCACCGAGGAGAACCCCACGAAGAAGGCCTCGGGCCGGGTGTCGAGCAGCCGCTCCAGGATCCGCGTCCCCTCCACCTTGGGCCGCAGCACCGAGCGGAAGTGCTCCACCGTCTCCTCGGCGAGGATCCGCTCCTCCAACACCCCCGCCAGGTGGAGGATGCCGTCGAGCGGCCGGGCCCAGCGCGTCTCGGCATGGGACACGGCTTCGCCCAGGGCGGCGGCATCACAGATGTCCACCGCGCCGTAATGCACCTCGCCGCCCGTCTTCGCGGCCAGTCCGGTCAATTCCTGCCACGCCTGGAGACGCCCCTCGGCTTCGGGGCCCTCCAGCGGCGTCCGGCCCAGGAGCAGCAACCGGGCCCGGTGGTGTTTGAGCAGGCGGCGGGACAGCTCCACGGCCAGTGAGCCCAGGCCGCCGCTGATCAGATACACGCCCCCCGGGACAAAGGCAGGGCGGTGCGGGCCCTGGGCCTTGGGCTGGACCTGCTCCAGGCGCGGCACGAGCCGCTGTCCCCCACGCCAGGCCACCTCGCGCTCCGGGGACAGCACCTCCAGCTCGCGCAGGACCCAGGAGACCGCCTCGTCCGGAGACACGCGGGGCAGGTCCAGGTGCCGGGCATCGAGCCAGGGCAGCTCCTGCGGAAGCGTCTGGAGCAATCCCAGCATCGGCGCCGCGTCACACGCCACGTCCTCGCCGGGCACGATGGGCTGGGCCTGACGGGAGACCACCTGGAGCCGCAGGGGCGCCGGATCCTCCCGCCGCCGCGAGAGCGCCTGCGAGAGGAGCAGCAGGCTGATCACCCCCCTGCGCTGGAGATCCTCCGGTGTCTGGGATTGCGTCTCCTCCCAGGTCCACAGGTGCAGCACCTGCGCCAGCCGCACCCCTTCCTCCTCCAGGGCGGCCAGCAGGCGCGGATAGGCCTCCGCGTCATCGGGCGCGAAGCGGAAGGCATCAGGCCCCGTCCGGGTGAACACCGTGCCCGGCTCCACCGTGATGCAGCGCTGGCCCGCCTGGACTCGCGCCTCCCTCACGCGCGCGCCGAGCCCGGGCCCGTCCAGGAAGAGGACACAGGCCCCGTCCCGCGCGGAGGGGCTCGAGACGGCCTGCTTGGGACGCCACACCCGCCGGAAGAACCACGCGGGCAGGGTGTTGGCATTGCCCTGGTGCAGGTCGAGCTGCCGAAGGGTCTGGGTAAACGCTCCCGCCTCCAGGGCCTTCTTGAGCGTCCCGCGCTGAATCTTCCCGCTGGTCGTCCGGGGAAACGCCTCGCGCGGAACGGGGATGATGAAGGTGGGCGCGGCCCCCAGCCGCGCGGTGACCCGCTGGCGCATCTCCGTGGCGATGCGCGCCCACGCGGCGGGCTCCTCCTCGCGGGGCACGAAGAAGATGGCGAAGCCCTCGGTGCCCAGCGCCGCGACATCCACGCTGCACGCCCCGACATACGTCGGCTCCACGCCGGCGATGTCTCGCACCATGTCTTCAATCTCATGGCAATACAGGTGCGAGCCCCGGACGATGATCATCTCCTTCTCGCGCCCGGTCAGCGTCAGCCGCCCGCCCAGGAGGAAGCCCGAGTCGCCCGTGTTGAACCAGCCTCCCTCCACGAACGCCTCCCGGTTCGCCGCCTCGTTCGAGAGGTAGCCCGGCGTCATCACGTGGCCCCGGGCGTGAACGCGCCCGATGACACCTTCCGGTAGCACCTGGTTTTCCCCGTCCACGATGCGCACCTGCACACCCGCGTTCGGAGGCCCCACCTCCACGAACGTCACCGTGGCGGCATCCTCGGTGTCCCTCAGCTCCAGCCGTCCACCCAGCGAGGACTTGGCCACCCGGTGCACGCCCCGCCCGGGGTCGAAGTCATTCTGGTAGGTGATGGCGGTACACAGCTCCGCCATGCCGTACGCGGGCTGCATCACCTGCGTGCGGAGGCCAAAGGGCGCCGTGGCCTGGAGGAACTCCCGGATGACGGAGGCGGTCACCTGCTCCCCCGCGTTCATCAACCGCTTGAGCCCGTCGAGCCGCCAGGAACGGTGGGGTGCCTGACGGAGCGCATCACTGACCAGCTTGAATCCGAAGTTGGGTGACCAGCTGTAGCTGACACGGTGTCTCTCCATCAAATCCAACCAACGCAGCGGATCCGCGAGGACCCACTCGGTGCTGGAGTGAACCTGGGCGTGTCCGAGATACGTTACACCCAGGTGGTAGATGAGCGTCGGTGCCACATGATCGAACGGAAGCCAATTCAATGAGACGTCTTCGGGGGTATAGCCATTGAGCCGTGCTTCGGCATGGAAATGATGAATCATTCCCCAATGTGTTTCCTGGATGCATTTGGGCACCCCCGTGCTGCCCGAGCTGAGCTGGAGAAATGCAACCTCTTCCGGCTTTGCGGGATGCAGTGTTTCAGCGGGGGAGGAGGATTGCATCTCCTCGAAAGACAGCAGCCGCAAGTCCGCCATGGCGAAGGCGGCGCGCAGTCCCTCCAGCGCGGGCACCAACCGTCCACTGGTCAGCACCGGCGGGTGGCCGAGCAATTCCCAGATATTGTGGAGTTTCACGGCCACTGAATTGTGTTTGTCGTAGGCGGGAGCAATCGCCACTGTGACGGGTTTCACACCCCCCAGGAGACACGCCCACAGCGCGGTGCAGTGCTCACGCAGGGAGCCGAGTTGCAGGAGGACCCGCGCCCCCGCCTCCAGGCCCCGGGCGCGCAGCCCCGTCAGCACACAGCGGGCCTCGTGCAACAATTCTGGATAGCTCTGGTATTGCTCCACCCCATCCGCGCCGATGTACGTGATTCCCCGCATCGGAGCGGCCGACGCCGTGCGCACCAGCGCCTCGACCAGGGTCCTCGGCGCATCGCGGGGCAGCTCCAGCGGGCCTCCGTCGCTGAACGCCAGGGCCCTCCCGGTGGAAGCCGCCGGCGAAGAACGCTCCGTTTCCGGTGGAGGCGGGGCCTCGCTTCCGGGGTGCTCCGCCTGAAAGCCCGGCAACACCTCCGCCAGGTGCAGGAAGGACGGGGGCTCCTGCCAGGGGAGGACGGCCACCGCCACGTCGCCGGTTCCCTCCTGCCGCCGCAGGAGCTCCTCCCACTGCCGCGCGAGGTGTGGCTCCAACAGGGGCACCTGCCGCAGTGCCTCTTCATCCACGTGTCCGGCCGGTGTCCGCGGCAGGGCATGGAGCGGGACGAGGGCGTCCGGGGCCAACGGGGGCGGAAGCTCCAGGGGCGCGCGGGTGCTGGAGACGGCATAGGCCACGCGCAGGGGCTTGCCGTCCCACGAGCGCCGCAGCCGCACCACCGCCTCTTCCACCCCGGGCAGGGCCCACAGGGCCGACTCCATCGCGGCCCGCCGTGTGGCCTCGGTGCCGCTCCCGGGGCGGGGCCGCTCGTACTGGGAGAGGCGCCGCTCGGGAACCGTGGCGGCCTCCTCCAGGATGGCCTTGAAGTCCTGGAGGAGCTGCCCGGCGGTGGAGGCCTCGAACAGCTCCGTGCTGTAGAGGAGCGTGCCCTCCCATTGGCCCTCGCGCTCCCACACGTTCCAGGTGAGCTCGAACGGCGCCGTCTGGATGTCCGCTTCCGAGAGGCTCAGCGTCAGCCCGCCGCGCGTCACGCCCTCGGCGGGCGGGCGCTGGGGCGCGAACATCACCTGGAACAGGGGCTGGTGGCCTCCCGCGCGGTCCGGCCGCAGGCGCTCCACCACCTTCTCGAAGGGAATGTCCTGGTGGGCATACGCCGCCAGGCTCCGCTCGCGCACGCGGCCGAGCAGCTCGCGGAAGGTGGGGTCCCCGTGAAGCGGGAGACGCAGGGCCAGGGTGTTGACGAAGAAGCCCACCAGCCCCTCCAGCTCGCTCCGGTCCCGGCCCGCGACGGGGCTTCCCACCACCACCTCGCTGCTGCCCGTGCAGCGCTGGAGCAGGATGCCGAGCCCCGCCAGCAAGGCCATGACGGGGGTGGCGCCCTCCGCCCGGGCCAGCGCATCCAGGGCCCGGGATGTCCCGGTGGGAATCTGAAAGGCCACGGCCGCGCCGCGAAACGTGGGCGTCTCCGGCCTCGGCCGGTCCGTGGGGAGCTCCAGGGTGCGCGGGGCGCCTTCGAGCGCCTGGGCCCAGAAGGCCAGCCCCCGCTCCAGCACCGGCCCCTGCATCCCGTGCTGCTGCCAGAGCGTGTAGTCCGCGTACTGAACCGGCAGCCCGGGCAACGGCGAGGGCTCTCCGTCCAGTTGGGCCTCGTAGAGCGCCGTCAGGTCCCGGACCAGCACCTCCATGGAAGCGCCATCACAGACCGCGTGGTGAAGGGCCAGCAGCAGGGCATGGTCCGTCTCTCGCAGCGCGACGAGGTGGGCCCGGAGCAGCGGGCCCTCGTCCAGGGCGAAGGGGCGCGCCAGCTCCGTCCGGACGAAGGCCTCCAGCCGGGCCTCGCCTTCGGCCTCCGGGAGCGCGCGCCAGTCGAGCCGCGGCAAGGGCACCGGGGCCGGGGCCGCGATGTGTTGCACCGGCTCGCCGCCCACGGACGGGAAGGTGGTGCGCAGGGCCTCATGGCGAAGGACCAGCGCCTCCAGGGCGCCTTTCAGCGCGGCGGCGTCCAGCGGGCCCCGGAGCCGCACAATGAAGGGCAGGTTGTAGACGGCGGTGCCCGGGCGGAGCTGCTCCAGGAACCACAGCCGCTGCTGGGCAAAGGAGAGCGGCAAGCGCGCCGGGCGCGGCATGGGAACGAGGGGAGGCAGGCCCCGGGGTTCCTCCCTCCGGGCCTCGGCCCTCCCGGACAGGCGGGCGAGGGTGCCTGCCTGGAGCACCTCGTGCGGGGACAGGTCCACGTCGAGGACGTCGCGCACCCGCGCGGAGAGCTCCGCCGCCCGCAGGGAGTCTCCGCCCAGCTCCAGGAAGTCATCGTCGAGCCCCACCGGGGACACGCCGAGCACCTGGCTCCACACGCTCTCCAGCGCGAACTGGAGCGGCGTGAGGGGAGGGCGGAAGGGGGCCGCCAGCGCGGGGCGCGCCTTGCCCGGCGCGGGGAGGGCCTGCCGGTCCACCTTGCCGTTGGGCGAGAGCGGCAGGGCGGGCAGCTCCACGAACACCGCGGGCACCATGTACTCCGGCAGCGTCTCCCGGAGGAAGCGGCGCCAGCCCGAGGGGCCTGGGGTGCTCCCAGGCCGGACGGCGAGGTAGGCCACCAGCCGGGCCGCTCCGGGCACCTCCTCGCGGCCCACCACCACGGCGGCGCGCACCGCCGGGTGCTTTGCCAGCGCGTGCTCCACCTCGCCCGGCTCCACCCGGTGGCCGCGGATCTTCACTTGGTGGTCCCTCCGGCCGAGGTACTCCAGGTTCCCATCCGGCCGCAGCCGGGCCGAGTCGCCCGTCCGGTACAGGCGCTCGCCCGTCACCGGGTGGGGCACGAAGCGCTGCGCCGTCAGCTCCGGGCGGTGGAGATAGCCCCGGGCCACCCCCACGCCCCCGAGGTACAGCTCGCCCACCGCGCCTTCCGCCACCGGCTGGAGCCGCTCATCGAACAGGTGCGCGCTCATGCCCAGGAGGGGACGGCCGATGGGCGGCGGCCGGGCGCCCCCCGTTCCCTCGAAGCAGGTGGCGTGGACGGTGGCCTCGGTGGGCCCATAGGCATTGAAGAAGCGCCGGCCGGGGCTCCACCGCGCGGCGACGCTCGCCGGACACTCCTCGCCCGTCGAGACCAGCACCTTCAGTGCCGGCAACGCCGCATCCGGAAGGACGGCGAGCACGGAGGGGGGCAGCACCGCGTGGGTGATGGCCCGCTCGCGCAGCAACGCCAGCAGCTCCCCCCCGGGCAGCCGCGCGTCCGAGGGCAGCAGGTGCAGCGTTCCCCCCGACAGCCACGCCGCGAGGAGCTCCCAGAGCGAGACATCAAAGCAGATGGACGCGTACTGCAACACCTGGCTGTCCGGCCCCAGCCCGAAGGTCCGCGCAAGGGCATCCGCCAGGTTGAGCAGGCTCCGGTGCTCCACCTGGACGCCCTTCGGCTGTCCCGTGGAGCCCGACGTGTAGAGCACATAGGCCAGGTGCGACGGGCCCGCGAGCGGCGCGAGGCGGGCCGTTGGCCAGGCCGCCAGCGCCTCCTCCGCATCGAGGCGGAGCACCTCGCGCGACTCCAGGGGCAGCAGGGCCTCCACGGCGCCGCGCGTGAGCACCGTGGAGACATCGGCGTCGTCCAGCATGAAGGCCATACGCGGGCGCGGATACGCCGGATCCAACGGCACGTAGGCCGCCCCCGCCTTGAGGATCCCCAGCAGGCCCACCAGCATGTCCAGACACCGCCCGGTCCCCAGGCCCACCCGGTGCTCGGGCCCCGCCCCCCGGGCCCGGAGCGCATGGGCCACCTGATTGGCCCGCGCCTCCAGCTGCCCGTAGGTGAGATGTCCCTGCTCCGAGCGCACGGCGATGGCTTCCGGGCGCGTGTCTGCCTGGTACTCGAACAACGCATGGATGAACGAGACGGAGGCCTGCCATGGCCCTCCGTCAGGGGCCGATGTCATCCGCAACTCCTCTGAGAAACGACGCTCACGACTCTTTTGGGACGTGCCCCCAGCGCTGGGCCATTCCAGACAGAATGGCCGGGCCACGCCGGGAGGACGTCAGACAATTCACTCTCTGTCTGTGTAAACCACCACTCGGTACAGCACTCCCCCCAACCCGGCTCAGCGCCGGGAAAAGGAAAGAATCATGTACCGGAGCAGGTCCAGCCGCGTGACGAGCTCGAGCGTCATCAAGCCCGCAAGCGACAGGGCCGCCTGCGCGCCGAAGCGCGGGGTCATCCTCCGCCGCACCACGCCGTACGTGGGCAGGGTGTTGGCGGTGATGTCACGCTCGGCCAGGGACAGGAAACCCGTCCTCTGGGCGAGGGCGCGGTAGCGCGGCAGCGGATAGCGGATGTCCACGTAGCCCGAGACGCGGCGCTGGTAGGCCCCGAAGAGCACATCTTGCGCGGCCAGCGCCGGCACCAGGGGCCGCCGGGGGACGAAATCCGAGACGACGAGGCGCCCCCCGGGGCGCAGCACGCGGCGGGCCTCCTCGAAGAAGCGCTGGCGGTCCGGGAAATGAAATATGCATTCAACGGCCAGCACCACGTCAAACGAGGCGTCTGGAAAGGGCAGGGCGCACGCATCCCCTTCCACAAACGTGACCGTGTTGCCAGGGCTTGCGCGCACCTGTTGCCGGGCCCGCTCCAGCTGCCGCGCGTCGATGTTCAAACCTGTCAATGAAACATCCCGGTACCGGGCATCGAGCGTGGCGAGCGTTCCGCCAAAGCCACACCCGGCATCCAGCACGTGCATGCCCTCGCGCAGCGCCGCGGCCTCGAACAGCTGATGACACATGCGGTCCGCGGCGGCTTCAAAGTCAGTCAGCGTGCCATCCGCCTGTTGCCCGTCCGCCCACCAGCCCCAGTGGATGTGACGGCCAAACAGCGGGTTCAGGCCCTCATCGCCGCCGTGGAGGTGCTCCAGGATGACCCGGGCATAAGGGGGAGCATGCACTGGAGGCATTGATGTTCCTGGCACTGGGCGCGCGGTGCTGAGGGCACGTGACGGCAACGGCAGTAACAGATTGAGACCGCTCACGTCAATTCATGTGAACAGACCTTGACCCGCGTCACCGTGGACTTTACGAGGGCGCAATGCATCTCGTTCCTGGGCCTGGGCTCCCGGCGGTTCTTCAGATTGCCCGGTACCGCTTCCAGCCCTTTGCGTTTCTCGATGAATGCGCAAGCCGCTACGGCGATCTCTTCACCGTGCGTTTCCCTATCCTGGGACCGCTTGTCTGCGTGAGCCGCCCCGAAAGCATTCGCCGCCTCTTCGCCGCCACCTCCGATGAGCTGCGCCTGGGCGAGGCCAATGACATTTTCAGGCCCCTGTTTGGCGAGCGCTCCATTTCGGTGCTCGATGGGCCCAGCCACCTGAAGCTGCGGCGTCTGTCCGTGCCCCTGTTCCAGGCAGAGCAGTCCTATGCCTGGACGGACATGATTCTGGAGGTGGCCTCGCGCCGCACCCGCCGCTGGCGCCCCGGAAGCACCCTGTCCCTGCGCCAGGAAATGGAGGCCGTGACGCTGGAAGTCATTCTGCGCGCCCTGCTGGGCCTGGAGGATCCCGCCCAGCTCGCGCTCGCCAGCCACCATGCGCGCACCATGGTGGACTGGTCCGCGTCTCCCTTTGGAACCCTGCTCATGGTGCCCGCGCTCCGCAGGGACTTGGGGCCCCTCACCCCCTGGAAAGGCTACCACCGCGATCTGGGGACGCTGGCGGAGCTGGTCATGGCGCAGGCGGCCCGGCGCCGCCGCGCGGGCGATGCCGCCGGGCGGCGGGACTTGCTCTCCCGGCTGATGACCGTCCCCAGCGAGGACAAGGCGCTGAGCGACGAGGAGCTGAAGGACCTGGTCCTCATGCTGCTGTTCGCGGGCTACGAGACGACGGCCACCTCCCTGTGCTGGGCGTTCGAGGCCCTGCTCTCCCACCCCCAGGAGCGGGCGTGGGTGGAGGCGGAGCTGAAGGAAGTCACCGGCGGGCAGCCGCCGCAGGCCGGGCACCTGGAGCACCTGGGGCGCCTGGACTCCGCCATCAAGGAGGTGCTGCGCCTGTTCCCCGTGGTGCCCATTCTGGGCATGGCACGGCGCGCCGTGCAGCCCTTCACGCTCCAGGGCATCACCTTCCCGGTGGGCACCAAGCTGGTGCCCACGAGCTACCTGGCCCAGCGCCGGGCGGACGTCTACCCCGAGCCCACGCGCTTCCAGGCCGCGCGCTTCCTGGAGGAAAAGCCGGACCCCGCCGCGTGGCTGCCCTTCGGCGGCGGGCTGCGCCGCTGCGTGGGGCTGCCCTTCGCGCTGCACGAGCTGAAAGCGGTGCTGGCCCACGTGCTCGGCCAGACGCGGCTGCGCCTGGTGAGCCGCCCCCCCCCCCACGCGGCCCTGGAGGGCATCACCGTGGGGCCTCGCGGGGGGACGCGGGTGGAGGTCGAGGCCGTGCGGGCCTAATCGCTCTCGCCCGGGGCGGACGGCGTGCGCCGGGGAATCGTGACGACGAACTCCGTGTACTTCCACTCCTCGGTGGTGAAGTCCAACGTGCCGCCGTGGCCCTGGACGATGATGTCATGGCCGATGGCCAGCCCCAGGCCCGTGCCCTGGCCGGTGGGCTTGCTGGTGAAGAAGGGATTGAAGATTTTCCCCCGGATGCTCTCGGGAATCCCCGTGCCGTTGTCCCGGATGCGGATCTCCACCGCGTTCTGCAGGTTGCGCGTGCGCACGGACAGCTCGGGCATGAACCCCGCCTCGCCCTTCTTGCGCCGGGCCTCGATGGCGTAGCACGCGTTGTTCACCAGGTTGAGCAGCGCCCGGCCCAGCGCCTGGGGCATGACCTCCACCGGCGGCAGCTCGCCGTCGAAGTGCGTCTGCACGGCCACCTCGAAGGCGGGGTGCGCCATGCGGAACTCCTGGCGGGCCAGCTCCACGGACTGCTTGAGCAGGTCGTGCAGGTTCACCTCCGCCATCGGGCCGCCCCGGCCCGTGCGCGACAGCTCCAGCATCGAGTGCACGATGGAGTCCGCGCGCGTGCTGTGCTCGCTGATGTGCGCCGCGTTCTCCTTGAGCGAGGTGGACAGCTCCGTCAGGGCATCCCGGTCCGAGGGGCTCTGGAGCTTCACGGGGTCGGCCAGCAGCTCCTGCAGCTCCTGGGCGAGGTCCACCGAGAGCAGCGCGAAGTTCTTGATGAAGTTCAGGGGGTTCTTCAGCTCGTGGGCCACCCCCGAGGTGAGCGCGCCCAGCGAGGCGAGCTTCTCCTTCATGACGAGCTGCGCCTGCGTCTGCTTGAGCTGCTTGAGCGTGTGGGACAGCTCCTCGTTGCTCGCGCGCAGCTCCCGCGTGCGCTCGCGCACCCGCTGGTCCAGCGTGTCGTAGAGCCGCGCGTTCTCCAGCGAGATGGCGGCCTGGGCCGAGAGCACCTCCAGCAACCGGCAGCGCTTGGGGGTGAAGGCGCCCGCCACCAGCCGGTTCTCCAGGTAGAGCACGCCCAGGGGCTGCTTCTGCTTCATCACCTGGAGGCACAGCACCGAGCGGGGCCGCTGGCCCGAGATGTAGGCGTCCATCTGGAAGTGCCCCTCGCGCGTGGCCTCCTTCAGCACCACGCGCTCGCCGGTGCGCTCCACGTACCGGACGATGGTGGCCGGCACGTCCCCGGGAAGCTCCGGCGTGGCGGCGCGGACCTTCACCTCGGTGACGCCGTCCTCGCCGAGCTGGCCCTCCACCACCAGCGGGTTCTCGCCCCGGAGCAGCAGCACGCCCCGCTGCGCGCCCGCGTTCTCCAGGCTGATGCGCATCAGCTTCTCGAGCAGCTCCTGGAGGACGATTTCCCCGGAGATGGCCTGGGAGGCCTTGAGCACCGTGGACAGGTCCAACGTCTCGCTGGCCGTGCTGGCCCCCTGCGCGGCGGCCGTGTCCGCCCCCAGCAGCTCCGGGTACTGGCGCTCCAGCGCGGCGACCTTGCCGTGCGCGCCCCAGCGGCCGTAGGCGTGGTGCGCGTCCTCCAGGTACGTGCGCGCCACGCGCTTGCGGCCCTGGGAGAGGTAGAAGCGCGCCGCCAGCTCGTTGGCCAGCGCCTCGTCTTGAGACAGCTCCGCCCGGGCCGCCGCCTCGATGGCCTCGTCATACAGCGCCATCGCCTGGCCGTCCGCCCCGGCGAGGCGGGCCTGCTCGGCCAGGAGCAGCAGGTGCTTGTGCTGGAAGTTCTCGGCGCACAGCTTCCGGTAGCCCGCGAACTTCTCGATGTTCTCCGCCAGGGTCTTCGCGGAGGCGGCCTTCTCCTCGGCCGAGGCCTGGGGGTAGAGCGCCGCCAGCAGGAGCCCCTGGTAGAACTGGAACTCGGACTGGATGACCCACCCGTACGCCAGCCCCAGCCGAGGCTCCGCCTTGCGCAGGTAGCCCAGCGCCCCGGCGGTGTCGTCCATCAGGAACGCCGAGCGCATCCACATGATGTACGCGGCGCTGAGCACCGAGGGGTTCTCCAGCTTCTCCACCAGCGCGTCCTCGCTGGGCCACTCCAGCCCGTCCGAGGGCGGCGCCGCGTCCATCAGCCGCAGCAGGCTGCGCTGGGAGACGCGGATCTGCTGGATGGACCAGAGGTACTGCGAGCCGCTGCGGCGGTAGAAGTCCACGTGCCGCTGCAGGCGCCCGTGCTGCGTCTCCAAGTCCTCCTTGCCCAGCTGCCCCAGCACCCCGAAGTGCAGCGAGCACTGCGAGGCCCAGACGAGCATGTTGTTGGCGAGGCACCCCTGGAAGGCCTGGTCCAGCAGGCGCAGGGAGGACTCGAACGGGCGGCACCACGGGTTGGGGTAGGCGGCGAAGATGAACTGCGCCAGCGGCGGCTCGCTGCGGCTGCCCACCTTCTCGGCCAGGGTGAGCGCCAGGCGCCCGTACTCGTGGGCCTGGGCGTAGTCGCCCGTGGCGGGGCCATGGCCCAGGGCGTACATGGCGTAGGAGGTGGCCGAGCCCGGCGCATGGCCGTGCGCCCGCGCGCGGTTGAGCGCCAGGGGCGACATCAACGCGAACAGGTGCGGGTGGGTGTACGCCGCGTAGCTCAGCGCCTGGGAGAAGAGCAGGATGCGCGCCCGCTCCATCGGGTCGGTCGCCTCGGGCAGCTCCGCCAGGCTGGTGATGGTGCGCGCGGCCCGGTCCGCCTCCAGCGTCTGCTTCTCCCGGGCGGCGGCGGCGGCGATGGCCTCCTTGTCCTCCGGAATCTCCAGCCCCAGCACCTTCAGCCCCTCCAGCGCGGGCTGAATCACCTGGAGGTACTGTCCGCGGCTCACGAACAGCTCGATCATCAGGTGGTAGATTTCATGCTTCTGCTCGGGTGACTTCGCGCGCTCCAGCACCAGCCGGAAGCCCTTCTCCGCGTCCTCGAACTGCCCCACGAGGAAGTGGCTCTCCGAGAGGTTCTTGTGCAGCGCCAGCGCCAGCCCGTACTGGCGCTCCCAGATGCTGCTGGGCAGCAGCCGGGTGCTCACGCGCAGGTACTTGAGGGCCGCGATGTACGCGGTGGAGGCCTTGGCGCGGATGCCCGCCAGCAGGTTGAGCTTGGCCAGCTCCTCGCGCTCCTCCAACGAGTCGATCAGCTCCTCGGCCTGGTTGAGCTGGTTGACGATGTCGAAGATGGCCCCCGTCCGCTGGTCCTCCGGGGTGTTCTGGAGCAGCAGCCGGCCGATGCGCAGGTGGAGCTGCTCGCGCACGTCCTTGGTCATCAGGGCGTAGGCGGCCTCCTGCACGCGGTCGTGGAGGAACTCGTAGCGCGTCTCCCCGGGCGACGCCGAGGTGGGCCAGGCGCTGCTGTTCTGCACGTACTTGTAGGCGTTGCCGATGGGCAGGAGCAGCCCCGTCTGCACCGCGTCCCACAGGGTGACGGCCGTCTGCTCCGGCGCCTGGCCGCTGATGGACGCCAGCAGGTCCAGGCCGAACCGGTTGCCGATGCAGGAGGCGCGCTTGAGCGCCTCGCGCGCCGCCTCGGGCAGGCTGGCGATGCGCTCGGCCATGAGGTCCGCCACGTTGTCCGTGATGGACTCGCCTTGAATCTGCTCCAGGTCCCACTGCCAGCGGCCCCGCTCCGGGTCGAACGTCAGCAGGCCCCGGGCGTTCAGCGAGCGGATGAACTGCGCCAGGAAGAAGGGGTTGCCCTGCGTCTTCTTGAAGACGAGCTGCGCCAGCTCGGCCACCTCCTCCACCGGCCGGTCCACGGTGTCCGCGAGCAGCTGCTGCGTGCTGTGCACCCCCAGCGGGTTCAGGGAGATCTCCGTGACGGCCGCCTCCCGGCGCAGCTCGCCCAGCACGGACAGCAGCGCGTGGCCCGCGCGCACCTCGTTGTCGCGGTAGGCGCCAATCACCAGCAGGGAGCGGATGCTGGGGTCGGCGGCCACACGCTGCAGCAGGAAGAGCGAGGCGGCGTCCGCCCACTGCAAGTCATCCAGGAACAGCACGAGCGGGTGCTCGGCGCTCGCGCAGCAGGCCACGAGCTGCTGGAACACCAGGTTGAAGCGGTTCTGGGACTCGGTGGCGAGCATCGGCGGCACGGGCGGCTGCGGGCCGATGATGAGCTCCATCTGCGGAATCAGGTCCGTCACCACCCGGCCGTTGTCCCCCAGCGCCGCGAGCAGCCGCTGCTTCCAGGAGGCGATGCGCTCCTCGCTCTCGGCGAGCAGCTGGCGGATGAGCCCGTCGAAGGCTTGAATCCACGCCGCGTAGGGGGCGTTCTGGAGCTGATCGAACTTGCCCGCGCCGTAGTAGCCGCGCTGGCGCACGAGCGGCAGGTGGACTTCATGGACGAGCGAGGACTTGCCCACGCCGGAGTAGCCGGTGACGAGCAGCAGCTCGGTGCGCCCATCCTGGCAGACGCGGTTGAAGGCCTCGTCCAGCCGGGTGGCGTCCGCCTCGCGGCCGTAGAGCTTCTGCGGAATGTGGAAGGTGGCCGAGACGTCCTGCTCGCCCGGGTGGAAGTCGGGGATGGTGCCCAGGGTGGTGAGCTGCTCCAGGCACAGCTTCAGGTCCATGGAGAGCCCGTAGGCGCTCTGGTAGCGGTCATCCGCGTTCTTCGCCAGGAGCTTCATCACCACCGCGGAGAGCGCGCGCGGAATCTCCGGGCGCAGCAGGTGCGGGGCCGCCGGGGTGACGGCCAGGTGGCTGTAGACGAGCGCCATCATGTCCGTGGCCTGGAAGGGCAGCTGGCCGGTGAGCAGCTCGTAGAGCGTGACGCCCAGCGAGTACAGGTCCGTGCGGTAGTCCAGGCTGCGGTTCATCCGCCCCGTCTGCTCGGGGGAGATGTACGCGAGGTTGCCGTCGAGCTGCTCGGGGGAGATGAAGTCCGGGTTCTCGACGTTGAGGCGCGAGGCGATGTCGAAGTTGAACAGCCGCGTCTCCCGCGTGCGCGGGTGCACCAGGATGGAGGCCGGCTGGAGGTTCTTGTGGATGATGCGGCGGCGGTGCAGCTCGCCCACCACCTTGGCCAGCTGGAGGCCAATCTCCAGCACGCCCTTGATCGAGCCGCTGGCCTGCGCCTGGTAGGTTTTCAGCGGCACGCCGCCAAAGTCATCCATCGTCTGGATGACGCTGTTGCCGTGCCGCGTCAGGTCCAGCACCTGGACGATGCCCGGCGTGTCCAGGCCCGCGCTCAGCTCGTGGCCATACTTCAGCCGGGCCAGCTCCTCCAGGGAGGGGAACTCCTCCTGGGGCATGCGCATGAGTACCCGCTGCTGGTGACGCTCCGCGCGCGCGAGCCAACCGGTCTCGTCCGACTGGAGAACCTCGGAGATGGTGAAGCCTGGCGGATTGCGCATGGTGGACCCCCTGTGAACCGTGAAGGCCCTCTTCCGTGGGAAAGAGGGCCCTGTGTGTGCCACTGCCCTGGGCCTGGACGGCCCCGGCCCCTGCCTAACCTGACTTCGCGACGTGGACGGCGAGCGTGCCGGACTCCTGGGACTCCTTCGGCGTCTTCACCTCCACGGTGGCCGTGTCGGCCGGCCGCGCGGGGTGCTCCTCCTGCCGGCCCACCACGTCATGGAGCATCTCCGCGGAGGCGCCCGGCAGCGTCCGGCCTTCCAGCCGCACGGACTCGATGGTGCCGCCGAGCCGCTGCCGCAGCGTCTCGGTGATGAGCAGCTGCTCCTTCGCGGCCACCAGGGCCAGCCGCGCCGCGACGCTCACCGCCTCGCCGATGACGGCGTAGTCCAGGCGGCCCAGCTTCCGGGTGCCCACGCTGCCGCAGAGCACCTCGCCCGAGTCCAGGCCGATGCGGATGCCCTGCGCGTAGGCGGACTGCTCGCCATGGCGGAAGGTCATCTCCCGGAGCTGCCGCCGGGCCGCCAGGCACGCCTCCAGGGCCCGGCTCAGGTGCTGGGGGCCGCGGAACACCACCATCACCGCATCCCCGATGAACCGGTCCACCACGCCGCCCCGGCCCGTCAGCTCGGGCACCACCACGTCCAGCACGGCGTTGAGCCGCCCCAGCGCCCGCTCCGGGTGCTCCTGGCGCGCCTGCGTCACGAAGCCCGGCACGTCCATGAAGGCCACCGTGGCCTCGTCCCGCTCGCTGAGCACCATGCCGTGGCCCGGCAAGAGCGGCGCCACGCGCTCCAGCAGGCTCTTGTGCACGAACAGCCGCAAGAGCTGGTTCTCCTCCGTGGAGCGCACCAGCTCGCGCAGCTCGGTGGCGCTGCGCAGCGCCTTGGCGATGGTGGCCTCCAGGTCCGCGAAGTCGATGGGCTTCACCAGGAAGTCGAAGGCCCCGCGGTGGATGACCTGGCGGATCTTGTCCATGTCGCTGTAGGCCGAGACGATGATGACCTTGACCAGCGGGTTCACCTCGCTCACCTGCGACAGGAAGGTGATGCCGTCCATGTTCGGCATGTTGATGTCGGACAGGACGACGTCGGTGTCCGGGTGCTGGCGCAGCTTCGCGAGCCCGTCCAGCCCGTCGCTGGCGAAGAGGAACTCGTACTGCGCCTCGCGGATCAGCTTGCGGAAGCGCTGGCGCATCATCACCTCGGTGCTCGGCTCATCGTCGATGACGAGCACCTTGGCGGCCCGGCGGCGCGTCTCCACCCGCGAGGCGAAGGCCGAGGAGAACTCCAGCGCGGACTGGAAGCGGCGCGCCGGGGTCTCCTCCAGCGCCTGGGCGAAGAGGGCATCCAGCTCCTTGCCCAGCCCGGGCAGGGCCTGGGAGGGGGGCACCGCCTGGACGAGGCTGCCCCGGCGCGCCTCGCCGAGCATGTCCCCGGAGAAGGGGAAGTGGCCGGTGAGCGCCCGGTAGGCCACCACCGCAAGCGACCACACGTCACTGCGGTGGTCCACGTGGGGCTCGCCCCGGAGCTGCTCGGGGCTCATGTAGCGCGGCGTGCCCATCACCTTCCCGGCGGGCCGCGCGGCCGCCTGGGCCTCGGCGCCCAGCCGGGCCAGGCCGAAGTCCAGCACCTTCACCACCTCCTCGGCGTCCACCCGGGCCAGGAAGAGGTTCGCGGGCTTCAGGTCCTGGTGGACGATGCCCGCCGCGTGGGCCGCGGCCAGCGCCCGCGCCACCTGCTGCACCAGCGTGGCCACCGCCGCGGTGGGCAGCCGGCCCTGGCGCGCCAGGCGCGTCTCCAGGTCCTCGCCCTCCAGCAGCTCCATGACGATGTAGGGCGTGTCCCCGTCCACCCCGTAGTCGTGCACCTGGACGACGTGGGGGTTCTGGAGCTGGGCGATGGTGCGCGCCTCCTGCTCGAACTGGGAGCGGGCCTGGGCGGAGGCCGGCAGCCCCAGGGCCATCAGCTTGAGCGCCACGCGGCGCTGGAGCTGCGCGTCGTGGGCCACCCAGATGGTGCCCATCCCGCCGTCGGCGATCCTCCGCTCCAAGAGGTACCTGTTGCCGATCTGGCGTCCAGACATGACCCATTCGCCCGAAGGTTCGACGGGAAGGGGGCACCCGCCGGTAACGCGCGGTTCGGGGACCCGCCGCATACCCGGAGTGCATCATGGCATACCCCTCGCGGGGATGGGATGCCTGCCCGCCTGCTCCCTACCCACGCCCTGAGGCCGGAGCGCTATCCCCCCGTGAACCGGGCCAAAAACAGCCCCAGCCGGGGCCAGAGCACCAGGGCCCACAGGACCAGGGAGGCCCCACCCAGCACCAGGGCCGCCAGGGCCTGCCCCCGGCGCCCGATGGGGGGCACCGCCGTGGGGTCCACCCGCTTGAGCGCCCACGCCCCCAAAAGCAGGGCCAGGGGGGCCAGCAGGGGCAAGAGCAATCCCCCCAGGGCCACGCTCAGGGCTTGGCGGGCCAGGGGGTTGTTCTCGCGCACGTGCCACAGCCGCAGCAGCCGCTCCTCGGACACCGGGCGCCGGAAGAACAGCTGGTTGCGCGTGTCGAAGCGCAGGGAGAGGGCCGCCAGCGACAGGAATGCCAGCCCTACCGCCGCCTCCGTCTGCCCCTGGGCGGCGCTGCCCAGGGCGAGCACCAGGGGGGCGGCGATGAAGGCCTCGCGGGCCCCCGGCAGCCCGAAGAAGAAGGCCCCGCACGCCGCCGTGCCCACCGCGCACAGGGCCCCCGGGGCCAGCTGCCCCTGGAGCAGCAGGAAGAGGGCGAGCGCGGCGAACAGGGCGCCCGCCATGCCGGCGAGCCAGCCCCACCCATCCCGCCGGCCCCAGAGCTTCTGCCGGAAGCGCTCCAGGTAGTTGACCTCGGGCCGCCCGGCGCAGGGGCCGCAGTACGTCCGGCCGAGCACCGTCTGGACGCAGCGGCCACAGAAGAAGGTGCCGCAGCGCGAGCACGTGCCCGTGGCGGCCTCCTCCGGGTCGGTGGCGCAACGGGCGCTGAGCGGGTGAAGCCCATCGGCGGCGGACATGGGAAAGAGTCTCCCACGGCGCGGGGCCG
Source organism: Allostigmatella hybrida (assembly GCF_020103775.1). NCBI lineage: Bacteria > Pseudomonadati > Myxococcota > Myxococcia > Myxococcales > Archangiaceae > Allostigmatella > Allostigmatella hybrida. The sequence continues at coordinate 50,112 of NZ_JAHXBH010000027.1, read as the reverse complement.
GGAAGGAGAGGCCCGCCGCGGTGTTGTGCGCCCACGGGCGGTTGCCCCGTTCTGTTTCCCCCCCCGCGAATCGCCCGTGCTAAGCGCGGGGGATTCGCTCGTCAGGAGGCCTTGCCCGCGCATGAAAGCCCTCGTTGCCGCCGCCGCCCTCGCGCTCGGACTGCCAGCGCTCGCCCAGGAGGCGAAACCGCCGGAGTCCAGCCGCAAGGAGCTGGCCATCTCCCATGAGAAGTACACGCTGCCCAACGGCCTGGAGGTCCTCCTCTCCGTGGACCGCAAGCTGCCCATCGTGGCGGTGAACGTCTGGTACCACGTGGGCGCCTACCACGAGGTGCCCGGCCGCACGGGCTTCGCCCACCTCTTCGAGCACATGATGTTCCAGGGCTCCAAGCACGTGCCGGACGATGTCCACATCGCCATGCTCGAGCAGCTCGGCGCCACGGACCTGAACGGCACCACCAACACGGACCGCACCAACTACTTCGAGACGGTGCCCAGCAACCACCTGGAGACCGCGCTCTGGCTGGAGAGCGACCGCATGGGCTACCTGCTGGACACGCTCAGCGCGGACAAGCTCCAGACGCAGCAGGAGGTGGTGAAGAACGAGCGCCGCCTGGGCACCGAGACGGCGCCCTACGGCATCGCCGACGAGAAGCTCTGGCACGCCCTGTTCCCCGCGCCGCACCCCTACCACGGCAACGTCATCGGCTCGATGGCGGACCTGGAGGCGGCCACCGTGGAGGACGTGAAGGAGTTCTTCCGCAAGTGGTACGCGCCCTCCAACGCCACGCTCGCCATCGTCGGGGACTTCGACGTGGAGAAGACCAAGGCCCTGGTGGAGAAGTACTTCGGCACCCTGCGCAGCGCGCCCAAGCCGCAGAAGCCCCACGTGGCCCCGGTGAAGCTCACGCGCGAGCAGGTCATCCGCCACGAGGAGCAGGTGGCCACGCTGCCCCGGCTCTCCCTGTCCTGGCTCAGCCCGCCGTACCTCTCCGAGGGGGATGCCACCGCGGACGTGCTCGCCACGACGCTGGCCACCGGCAAGGCCAGCCGCCTCTACAAGCGGCTGGTGCTCGAGAAGCAGCTCGCCCAGAGCGTGTCCGCCTCCCAGCAGAGCCTGGGCGCCCAGTCCGTCTTCTCCATCGAGGTGACGGCCCGGCCCGGCGTCTCCACCGACACGCTCCAGAAGGAGGTGGACGCGGTGCTGGAGGATGTCCGTAAGAACGGCGTCACCCCGCAAGAGATTGCCCGGGCCCGCACCCGGTACGGCACGCTGTTCCTCGGCGGGCTGCAGTCCGTGGGCGGCTTCGGCGGCAAGGCGGACGTGCTCCAGGGCTACAACCACTTCACCGGGGATCCGGACTTCCTGGAGAAGGACCTGGCGCGCTACCAGGGCGTCACGCCCGAGCAGGTGAAGCGCTTCGCCCAGGAGCAGCTGCGCCCGGATGCCCGCGTCGTGCTGCACGCCGTGCCCCCGCAGCAGGCCCCCGCCGCCTCGAAGGAGAACAAGTGATGATGCGCCGCCTCTTCGTCTCCGCCTCCCTGCTGACGCTGGCCTCGTGCGCCTCCACGCCCAAGGCCGCGCCCCCCTCTGAGCCTCCGGCCGCCGAGGCCCCCGCCCCGCAGGACGCCGAGGCCTTCCGCCAGAAGGCCCCCGAGCCGGGCAAGCCCCCGGACCTGGTGCTGCCCACCTTCGAGAAGGCCCAGCTCGACAACGGCCTGACGGTGCTCGTGGCCACGCGCCGCCAGTTGCCGCTCGTCTCCGTGGGCGTGGCCTTCGCGGCCGGCAGCGCGCAGGACCCCGCCGGCGCCGGCGGCACCGCCGACATCACCTACAAGATGCTGCTGGAGGGAGCCGGGGGAAAGGACACCATCGCCCTGGACAACGCCTTCGCGGACCTGGGCGTATCCCCTGGGGTGGGCGTCAGCCCGGATGGGGCCTTCCTCGGCGTGCAGGTGCTCACCGGCAACGTGCAGCCGGCGCTCGCGCTGCTGGCGGACGTGGTGCGCAAGCCCACCTTCGCGCCGAAGGACTTCGAGCGGCGCAAGCAGCAGCAGCTCGCGGACCTGGTGCGGCGCCTGGGCTCGCCCGGCTTCCTGGCGCAACAGGCCTACCTGCCGGCGGTGTTCGGCGAGGGCCACCCCTACGCGCACCCCACCGGCGGCACCCCCGCCGAGGTGTCCAAGCTGACGCTCGCCGCCGTGCAGGGCTTCTACCGCAAGCAGGTGGGCCCCCAGGCCACGGCGCTGGTGCTGGCCGGTGACATCTCCAAGGACCAGGCCGTGGCGCTGGCCCAGAAGTACTTCGGCGACTGGAAGGGCACCGCGGTGATGCCGCCCGCGCCCCCGGCGCCCGCCGCGCCCCCGCGCGAGCAGGTGCGCTTCGTGGCCAAGCCCGGCCTGGAGCAGACGGTGGTGCTGCTGGGCCGCCCGGGCGTGGCCGCCAACCACCCGGATGAGGAGGCGCTGGAGCTGGCCACCACGGTGTTCGGTGGCTTCTTCGGCAGCCGGTTGAACATGAACCTGCGCGAGGCCAAGGGCTACACCTACGGCGCGGGGGCCAGCTCGGATGCGCGCCTGGGCGTGGGGCCGCTCACGGCCAACTCCTCGGTGCGCGCGAACGTGACGGGCCCCGCCGTGGCCGAGGTGTTCCGGGAGCTGAGCGAGCTGCGCACCCGGCCCATCACCTCGCGGGAGCTGGAGGCGGCGCGCGAGGGGCTCATCCGCGCCTTCCCCGGCAGCTTCGAGTCGGTGTCTGGCTTGAGCGCCAGCGCCGCGGCGCTCTTCTACAAGCGCCTGCCGCTCGATGAGCTCAACCGCACGGTGGACAAGCTGGAGAAGGCCACCCCCGCCGAGGTGCAGCGCGTGGCCGAGGCCTATCTGGATCCCGCCGCCATGCAGCTCATCCTCGTGGGGGACCCCACCCTCATCCAGGGGCAGGTAGGGCCGCTCAACCTGGGCACGCTCACGCAGGTGGACGTGGCGGGCGCGGGCCGCCCCGCCCCCGGCAAGGCGGCGAAGTAGGCCGCCTCACCGCCTCACGGAGGGTCAGTTCCCCTCTTCCTCGGACTCCGTGAGGCCCCGGTGCTGGCGGGCGTACTCGTCCGCCTCGTCGATGGGGCTGCGCACATCCGGCACCGGGCCGCCCACGGGCCCGTCGCTGTCCAGGGCGAACTTCTGCTCGCGGGTGCCGTGCTTGGAGTCGTCGGCGTAGAGCGGCTTGGAGCTGTCGGCCTCCAGCCCCCGCTCGACGCGGTCCTTCGCGAAGGAGGGCTTGTCTGAGGACTGCTGGCCGCGGTTGGGGGAGTACTTGAGCTTGCTCATGGTGTGGGGCTCCTGGATCGGCCACGCGGGAGAGACCCGCGTCCCATGAGGTTCAATCTCGCTGCGCCCCCGCCATGGACAAGCTTTCAGGGGGGGCGACCGGGGCTCGACCGGATGCCTGCCCTGCGTTCCAGAGGGCTCCGCTCACTTCCCCAGGAAGCCCAGCAGCGCCGGGTGGAACTTCCCGGGCGCCTCGAAGTGGGGGATGTGGCCCACGCCCGGCAGGGGCACCAGCGTGGCCTGGGGGAACGCGGCCGCCGCCTTCTTGCCCAGCTCCGGGTACTGGCCCAGCTTCGGCAGCAGCTCCGGGGGCACCTTCGCCTTGCCCACCACCGTGCGGTCCTCCTGGCCGATGACGAGCAGCGTGGGGCGCTCCACGAGCGGGAACTCGTACACCACGGGCTGCTCGTAGATCATCTGCTGCGTGGCCGCCGCCACCCAGGCCAGGCGCGGGTACTCGCCGCTCTGGAGCTGCCGCGCGGGCACGCGCACGTACTCCTCATACTCGGGCTTCCACGCCACGTAGTAGGTGCGGTGGTACTTGCGGATGCCCTCCTCGGTGGCCTTGAGCTGCTCCTGGTACAGCGCCTCGGTGGACTGCCAGGGCACGTGCAGCCGGTAGTCCTCCAGCCCGATGGGGTTCTCCAGCACCAGGTGCGTGGTGGCCTCCGGGTAGAGCCTCGCGAAGCGCGTGGCCAGCATGCCGCCCATGGAGTGGCCCACCACCGCCACCTGCTTCACGCCCAGCGTGTCCAGGAGCCCCTTCGTCGCCGCCGCCAGCGTGTGGAAGCTGTAGGGCAGGGCGGGCTTGGAGGACTTGCCGAAGCCCACCTGATCCGGCACCACCACGCGGTAGCCTGCGCCCGTGAGCGCCTGAATCGTGGTGCGCCAGTAGGCCCCGAAGAAGTTCTTCCCGTGCAGCAGCACCACCGTGCGCCCGTTGGCCTTGCCCGGGGGCTTCACGTCCATGTACGCCATGCGCACGTCCTGCCCCTCGAGCGTCAGCGGCAGGAACTGCACCGGGTACGGGTAGGCATAGCCCTCCATCGCGATGCCCAGCGGCTCCGGCGCCCGCTCCTGCGCGGACGCGGTGGCGGCGCTCAGCACGACGAGCAGCGGCAGGCAGAGGCTCCGGACAGACATGGCACTTCCCTCCCTCATGATTGTTGGATTCCCCAGGGGCTACAACATCAGCCAGTAGGCCAAGCCGTTGATATCGCTCACGGAGAGGGCCACGAACCACCCCTGCCCCTCGTCCCGGTCCGCGAACATCCGGCGCACGCCCACGGACAGGCCCACCCGGTCCTGCAACCCGCCCACGCGCAGCTCGCTTCCCACCTCCACCCCGTTTCCGTTCACCCAGGGAAAGGAGATGCGCGGGCCCGTGCTCACGGTGACATCGCCCAGCCGCAGCGCGGGGCGGAGGCCCACGGTGGAGGACACCCGGTCCTTCTCGGACTGGATGTCCAGGGGCTCCACGGTGGACAGCAGCGACACCCGGGAGGACAGGTGCAACGCGGGCTCCACCCACGCCAGGGCGATGCCCCCGTGCGCCACGTCGAACGACATCCGGTAGGGCAGGAGGTGCGCCGCGGCGCGCAGCCCGCCGCCCCGGCCCGCCGCGTTCGTGCCGGGGATGGTGGACACGTCCCACACGAAGCGCGGGTAGGTGGGGGCCAGGTCCTCCGCGCGCCGCAGCCAGAGCTGCCCCGCCGAGTGCGCCAGCAGCAAGGCGTTGCGGACCCCGGTGCTCTGCGCGGGCTCCTGGCGCTCGAGGGTGTGCGAGCGGTCCAGCACCCGGCGCAGCGTGCGCATGGCCCAGCCGTTCACGTCCTCCATCGCCTGCCGCATGTGCTCGCTCTGGGGCGTGTAGCCGTGCTCGCGCAGCGCGGCGATGAAGGCCGCGAAGGGCAGATCCTCCACGCACAGGGCCTCCGGGGACTTCTCCGTGCAGGGCGCCTTGCGCGACAGCAGGGCCTCCGCCACGGCCGCCATCGCCGGATCCGGAGCGCCGGCGGAGAAGTCCTTCAGCCACGCCCACGCCGGCTCGCGCTCGAGCTCCGAGGCGAGGGCCTGGTTGTCGAGCGCCGCGGCCAGCTCCAGGCGCGCCAGCCGCCCCACCACGTACCGGGCCTTGGGTGAGCCGGACAGCCCCAGCGTCTGGGTCACATACCGCAGCGCGTGCCCCAGGCAGCGCTGGGTGCCGGGCTCGCTCAGGTCCAGGGTGTTGGCGAGGTGGAGCCGGCGCATGGGGGGGCTCGGCGCCAGCTCGGGCGTGGAGCAGATCGCCATGCCAATGGCCTGGGCGGCGTCATACACACCGGCGTAGTAGTCGAACTCGCGCAGGGGCCGGTCCAGGAAGCCCGCGAAGTTGAACAGGTGCGAGCTGCCCAGGGGCGAGAAGCGGCTGGAGAGCGTCAAGGCCCGCTCGCCCCCGCGCTGTTCCTGCAGCTCCTGCGCCTCGCGGGCGAGCGCCTCGGACTGGGCGCTGGCGCGCTGGAGGTGGGGGTGGAGGTTCACCAGGTGCCGGAGCCGTGCCTGCGCGTCCGGGGCGGGGCTCGCCTCGCCCGCTTCCGGGGTGCGCGTGGCGAGCGCGGTGAGCAGGGGCTGGAGGTCTCCCGGGCTGAAGAGCGCGCCGGGCTCCAGCGCCTCCAGCGCCTGACGGGCCTGGGCGGCGCGCGGCGCGAGGGCCGCGTCCGCCTCGAAGGGCGCGATTGCCTCCCGCAGCAGCACGTTGGCGGCGGCGTTCGTGGCGCCGGAGAGCTGCTGGCCAATCTGCACCACGGCGAGCAGCGCCGCCTTCACCCGCAGCAGGCGCTCCGGGGCCAGCGTGCTGCCGGCCAGCCCAGCCACCTCGTCCGCCAGGAAGTAGAGGGCCGCCGTGCCGCAGATGAGCCGGTCGATGAACTCCTGCTTCCATATATAAGGAGGGGGCAGCCGCCCGTGCGGGGCGGACTCCCAGCGCTGGGGGCCCTGGCGGGTGGCGCGGCCGGTGACGCGCTCGGCGAGCAGCACCACCTCCTCGCTCGACAGCGGCGGCGGGGTGTCCTCGGCCGGCACCCCTTCCTGGGCCAGGGCGGTGATGCGCTGGGCACAGGCGTGCCAGTGCTCGGGTTGCTCGGAGGGCGTCTCCCCGAAGCACTCCAGCAGGAGCCGTCCGAAGCGCCCATGCTGGGCGATGTCCGGGAAGGTGCGGGGCGGCGCCAGCAGCTCCACGGAGGTTCCCTCCCGGAGGGCATGGAGCTGGAGGTGCACGAAGATGAAGGGCAACAGGGACGCGGCGGTCTCCCGCAGCAGCCCCTGGGTGGTGCGGTTCCAGCGGCCGGCGCGCACCGCGCGGGCCAGGTCCACGTTGCGGCTCGTGGAGACGAGGCTGCCCATGAGCTGGAGGCCCGCGCTCAGGCCGCTGCCCTCCGCCGCGGGGCTCGCCGAGGGGGGCCGGTAGGGCGACAGCCGGCGCAGGTCCGGATCGACGAAGAGGTAGCGCACGGGCTGCAGGGGCGTGGAGGCGTACGTGGACTCCGTCAAGTCGATGGCCAGCCCCACGGGGGCGTTGTCGAAGATGCCCCCATCCACGTAGCGCCGGCGGCACAGCTTCAGCGGGGGCCCCTTGGAGGAGGGGGCCTCACAGCGCAGGGGCGGCAACGTCTGGCCGGGGCCCTGGCACGCCTCCGGCGCCACCTCCTGGTCCCCAGGGCACTCCACCGCGCAGTCGCAGAGCGGGCGGGGGGCGAACGCCAGCGGAAAGGCGCCCGAGGCGAGCAGGGCCTGCCAGCTCTGGCTCCAGCCAAAGTTCCCCTCCTGGGGTGGGCTGCTGGCGAGCACCGGCAGCTGCAGCACGTTGTCCCCGGCGTCGCGGCTGGCCGTGAGGGGCTGCTGGCGCAGGCGGGGCTGCCCCTCGCGCGTCACCTCCAGGACCCAGGGCAGCACGAACTTCTGCGTCAGGGTGGGCAGGCCGGCGATGAGGCGGGTCTCCGGCGTGACGCGCGTCACGGTGAAGCCCACGGGCAGCCGGCACCCGGGCTGGAACTTGCGGGAGGGGTCCGACGGCAGGAGCTTGCGCTCGAGCCGGGCGAGCGCCTCGGTGAGGGGCAGGGTGGACAGGAGCGCATCCCCGTCCGAGTAGACGGCGGGGTCCTCCGGCAGCAGCCGCTCCAGCCCCACGGGCAGCCACAAGTCGTGCAAGAGGTTGCTGTCCACGGAGGCATCCGCGGTGGTGTCCTGGGACTCGCACCAGATGAGCGCCGCCAGCAGGGCGTTGATGCTGCCGGCGGAGGCCCCGGTGACGGCGGTGAGGCGGGGCACCCGCTGCCTCGCGCCGCCAAGGCCCTGGGCGCTCGCCACCTGGGGAAAGCGCACCGAGGCCCAGGCGAGCCCCGCCTCGTAGCTGCCCAGGCTCACCCCCCCACTGAGGATGAACGCCAGGGGTTGCTCGGGATGCGGGGAGGAGGCCGGGGAGGGCTCGGGGACCGCGGCCACCAGGAGCGAGAGGGCGAGGGCGGGCAGCATGCCCCCTTCTAAGCAGACGGCGCGCCGGACGGCCAAGCCGGAGGCCCGGTTTTTTCCGGGCGGGGCTCAGGCCTCGGTGGCGTCGAAGGCGCGCGGGCGCAGCACGCGAAAGGAGACCATCAGCACCAGGAAGAGGAGGCTGGCCGTGGCGGTCGCGGAGCGCACGGAGAGCCGGTCGGCCAGGGCGCCCAGGAGCCACACGCCCAGGGCATACCCGCCGTTGAGCACCATGCCGTAGAGGCTGCTGACGCGGGCGCGCAAGGCAGGGGGCGCGCGGACCTGACAGACGGTGTGAATGCCGGAGAGGGCCATGAGGTAGCTGGCCCCGAGCAGGAAGATGCTCACGGCGGCGAGCGGCAGCGTGGGGGCGAGCCAGTACAGGGTGGCCACGGGGCCGAGGACGAGCAGCACGCCGGCGAGCACGCGCTTGCGCCCGAAGGCATCCAGGAGCGCGCCCACGGCCACGGCGGCCGTCACCGCGCCGGCGCCCTGGCAGGTGACGAGCAGGGAGGTGGCCCCGGCGCCCTGGCCGAAGACGCGGATGGCGAACACGGGCACGAGCCCGATGAAGGGGGCCACGAGCAGGGCGACGGCGAAGGTGGTCATCAGCATCAGGCGGATGCCGGGATCCTCGCGGGCCACGTTCGCGCCCCGGGCGATGTCCGCCCACAGGCCCGTGGTGGAGGGGGCGGACGCGCGCGGGGGCGGGCGGACGCGGGACAGGGCCACGGGGACGGCCAGGAAGGACAGGGCATTGACGAGCAGCGCCCAGGCGATGCCGCCGGCGCCCAGCACCACGGCGGCGAGGATGGGACCGATGACGCGCCCGAGGTTGTACTGGGCGGAGCTGAGGCTCATCGCGCTGTGCAGGTCCTCGGGGGGGACGAGCTCGGCGAGCAGCGCGTTGAAGGCCGGGCCCATCATCATGTTGATGCAGCCGTTGAAGAAGGAGATGACGGCCACGGCGGGCACGGTGAGCTGCTGGGTGAAGGCCAGCACCGTGAGCAGGACGGCGAGCAGCCCCTGGAGAAAGATTCCGAGGGCGAGGAAGGTGCGCCGGTCGAAGCGGTCGGCGAGCGCCCCGCCCAAGGGAGAGAGCACGAGGCCCGGCAGGTAGGAGAGGGCGACGACGCCACCGGTCCACTCGGCCTTGCCGGTCACCTCGGTGACGTAGACGCCGAGGGCCACGGTCTCCATCCAGGTGCCGACATTGGACACGAGGGAGCCGGTCCAGACGGCGAAGTAGCCCGGGTGCTCGAAGGCGCGAAACGAGGAGATGCGGGGCAGGCGGAGGACGGACACGGAGCGTCCCTTGTAACGCACGCACCCGACGCGCGCGCGGTGGGAATGGGTCCCACTGTTGGAGCACCAAGCAGCCCGATCCGGAGGTGCTAACTTCAACGCCTTCATGACCATGACGAAGAGGCCTGCGGGCGCAAAGTTCTCGTGGCGCGCAGGGCTGCTGGGGATGCCCTTGGTGCTGATGGCATGTGGGACAAGCCGAACCCACACCCCGCGCCAATACCACCAAGCCGCGTTCGACTCTGCTTCCAGTTCTTGCCGTCAGGTGCCGGCACTTTGTCGGCCTGCGGTAGGCGAGAAGCTGCAAGCCGTCCCAGCACCGCCATCCCCACCTCCTCTGTCTGCAGGAGCCTCCCTTCCCATGGCCGTTGCAGGAGGGGCTTTAATTCAGCCCAGCCGGTCTCTGGACGCTGAACTCCGACGACAGCTCGAAAAAGCGCTCGCCGGATGTGCCGACGAGGCCCGATCGCAGGTGATGCTTCAGCACTTCCAGGCCCGAGGTCCCACTCAGCAGGAGTGCGACGAGGAGACAGGACGGGACAACCAAGGGCGGCCCATCACCCGCGCCATGCAGTTGGGACGGGAGCAACACCAAGTGGCCTTGGAGTGCGCGGCCAAGGCGCTGAGCCACTTGAATCCCGGGGGATTCAGCATCCAGCCACGCTACCGCCATGACCCTCGCGCACGAACAACGGAACATCTGCCGGACGGACGGGTGAAGGAACTCCTGAAGCAGGGCCGGGGCTGGGAGCTGCGAGGAACATTGGAGCCTGACATCGTCATTCATGAGGCCGATGCACGCCGCGTTCAGTCCGTCTATGACTACAAGTTCCCCTGCGTGAGCACGGACAAACGTTCCCGGTGGCGGGAGTATCCAGAGGGACACCCCTACGAAGGCCGCCATCAAGGGAGCATGTACAAACAAGCCCTGGGGGTAGAACCCGCGATGGTTCAGCCCCGGATCGGAGTGTTCCGATGACCGGTTCCTCTTCACGTTTCCGTCTTCAGACGGAGAACGGATACGTCCGTGTCCAGGAGGGCCTGCGCATGACGTTCTACATGCGGCCCCCTCACCAAGAACGCGTGAAGGGGGTGCTGAATGCCCTGGAGGCCTACCGGCACGCCGTGGGCGAGCAAGCACTCGGCCTGTTCGCGAACGAGGAGGGTGATTGGATGCCCCTCGATGCCGCAGGGTGGACCCACGTCCAGCGGAAGCTTCTTGAAAGACGCAGCCCGCTCCTCGCCTTGCAAGAGGCCTCCGGGACGGAGTGCCGCTATGCCTTCTTCTACTTCGGCAAGGATGCGACGTATGCCGACCGGATGAATGAGCCCCATGCGATGTGCGAGGCCACGTTCTGGCTGCCCATCGGGTTCCTGGAAGAACAAGGGCCAGAGCGTCTTCGCGGACTGGCGCTGGAACTCGCCGCGATGCTGCTTTGGGAGTCGGGGTACTGCGGGCTCTCCTTCAACGGGGAGCTCGACTTGTCGAACGACCTGCACACACTGACTCAGTACGGCATGCGCCATCCCGGCATCGACATTCCCAGTCCCGATGGGCACTCCTGGGACATCGGAACACGCCTGGGAGGGCCTTACTGGATGAACTTTCTGGGTCCATCCGTCGTGGCGGACCTAGGAGGCGCGTCTGGCTTACGGCAGCGGCTCCAAGACGCTTCCACCACGATCCAATCTTGGGAAGGAGGCAAGGCCCTTGTGACCTTGGGTGCACAGCCCGAGGCGGGAGATACAACGCGAGGCGACTCACTTCCTGCTTACCGGGAACTCGCCCGGGTGCTGGAACCCTGGCGGTATCAACGTCACTCAGAAGAGCCGGAATTCTGCTACTGGGAACGCCGCTTTCTCGACGAACAAACCTGATGGTTTCGTGTCCGTGAAGAGAGGCCATGCGCTACCCGTTTGGCTGGCACGCATAAGGCATGTCCGGCCTGCGCTGTCTGCAACGATAACCGTCACCGCAGGGGTCAGTGTCCTGGGGATTGCAAGAGGGCTTGCATTGCCAGCCATCGCAAATCTTCCCCTCTTGACAGGGGGCAAATCCCTCACCGCATCGCTCAACGCACTCCATCCATACCTTTCCTGGAAGCGTGGGCTCGATGCGCACTTCGCACTTGCGGCCTTCAGGGCAGGGCGATTGCTGGCATTGAGTCCCATACACTTGCGCGCACACCGAAGTTCCTTCACCGAACCGAATGCAATCCTGGCCCGCAGGACATCCTTGCATCTCGCAGCTGGGCAAGCACACCGGTTGGGGACGGGTGTCCGCGCAAAAGAAGCCGGTGGGGCAATCCGCCGGAGCATCCTTGTGGCACGGACGCGCGCACCAACCGTCACGGCCACCACACACCAGTCCGCGCGTGCACGCGGCCTCCTTTTCCCGGGGCAGTTCCAGGCAACTCTCGCCTTCTTGGCGAACACCGAGGGGGACGCAGAAGCGCACCAGCGGCCCATCGCCCGCCGTGGCAAGGCTTTGGCAGACCTGGTCTTCCGGGCACTCCGAGTCCGTGATGCACCGGCTGTCTGTGCAGTACTGCCGGTAGGCACGGACTTCGAGAAGACAGCCGAGTGGGGGTTCGCATTCTGAATGGGTCCCACAGGACTGGCCGTAGGTCGTCAACCGCATGCGCTCTTGGGAGCTGAGCACCGGGCTGACGGGCCTGCTTCCGGGGGCTGCTGGGTGGGGCACCTCGGGACGTAGCAGGAGGCCCAGCAGCAGGATCAAGGGGATCGGCAAAAGGACGCCCATGAGGACGCCACAGAAAATGCGCCAGCTTATTGACCGCACTTTTCGAGGCACTCGGGCGTCTGTTGCCTACCGCCCCCACAGAAGGTCTTGTAATCCTTCTCTGAACAGTACTTGCGGACAATCTCCAAAGAGTCCCGGCGGACAGCCTTGGACACACGGCCCTCCTTACCAAATTCTGAAGGACAGCCTGTCAGCACCATGAGAGCCAGTGCGCCGGTTCCCGCGCGGAGCCATCGCATGAGTCCATCTCCCTGAAGATTCGGCTGACGCTAGCAAGTCGCGCCTTCGAACGTCCACAGAGGGCTTCACCGCGCCCAGAAATTGCTTCGAGCCGCGCAGGCTGCTGTCGCGTAGGCTGGTCCGGTGCCATTGCATCCTCAGGCTTGGGAACTGTCCTGCCTTCCGCCGGGCACGGAGATTGGCTCCTGGCGGCTCCTGGAACTGAGGGGGCAGGGCGCCTATGGCACCGTCTACCGCGCCGAGCGGGGAGGAGAGGAGGGCTGCGGCTCCTTCGCGTTGAAGCTGGCCCGCCACCCCGCGGATCCCCGCTTCGAGCGGGAGGCGGAGCTACTCTCGCGCCTGTGTCACCCGAACATCCCGGCCCTGCGAGACCGGGGACTGTGGGCCCATTCCGCCGGGCGCATTCCCTTCCTCGTCATGGACTGGGTGGAAGGCGTTCCGCTGTACGCATGGGGAGCCGGGCGTGCACTCACCTCACGGCAGGTGATGCAGGTGCTGGCACAAGCTGCTCGTGCCCTGGCTGCGACCCACGAGGCGGACGGCGTCCACAGGGACGTTTCGGGAGCCAACATCCTCGTCCGTCCCGAAGACGCCCACGCCGTGCTGATCGACTTCGGCGCGGGAAGCTTTCGCGGTGCGGCGCCGCTCACGGAGGAAGTGATGCCTCCGGGAACCCCTCCGTATCGCAGTCCCGAGGCCCTCCAGTTCCGGTGGCGTTTCTGGCGTGAACGCGGCGCCCACTACGCGCCAGGGCCTGCGGACGACGTGTATGCGCTCGGAGTCACCGCCTACCGGCTCGTCACGGGCATCTATCCTCCCGCCGACGTGCTCCTGGAGGGTTCGGAAGCGAAGCCCCGTGTCCGGGTTCCGGCCGAGAACCTGGTGACGCTCTGTCCGCTCTTGGCGAAGCTCCTCCGGCAGATGCTCTCGAAGAAGCCCTCGGCGCGAGGCAGCGCCTCGCAGGTGGCACGAGCGCTCGAACATGCGGCGGCGTCTGCTGGACCGGGGGCGGATCAGCCCATCACCCGCCACCCCTCCGCCACCGGTGTCTCTCGCCGCCCGGGCCTCTGGCTGGCAGCAGCGGCGGGGCTCGTCACCTCTCTGCTCCTTCCCGGCGCATGGACCGTGTGGCGCCATCCTGTCTGGCTCGCGGAAGACCCCATGGAGACCACGGGGCTCGCACAGGACGCGCTGCCGGTCAGCGGTTCCGTCCAAGCCCCTGCGTCCGGCCCGGAGCGCATCGGCCTCGACGTTCCGAAGAAACCCCTGCCCGGCCAGGCACGGCCGCCCTGCCGGAAGCGTGAGATCGAAATCAACGGCGGGTGCTGGATCCTGCCCCGCGAGGCGACACCACCGTGCGGAGACCTAAACTACGAGTGGCGGGGTGTTTGTTATTACCCTGTTCTCGCCCCAGTCCCCTCTGGGAACTCCGAACAGCCCTGACACCGTCCCTCAGTAGAAGATGCCGTCTACCTTTTCGATGACGGCCTTGAGTTCTTCCGGTGTGGTCTCCAGCTCTCCAGCCAAGGTGGGCGCGTGATAGGTCAATGCCCGGACCGAAGCCGGATGGACCTGGAGCCCCTCCATGAGGACCTCCGCCACGCGGCCTGGCCATTTCACGCCGCGCAGCGCAGGAGCCCGGAGGAGGGGATCCAGAAGGGTGAAACAAGGCCATCGGGGCAACCGCAAGGATGCCGGGTCACACCCCATGAAGCGGCAGCCATGCAGCCGGGCCTCGGAGAAGTCACAGTCCTCGATGGAGCCCTGCTGATACTCCGGCTCACTCCCGTACGCAGGCCAATGCCCAAAATCGCACCCTGACAGGCTCCCCTTGAACCGGCACCCTGCCAGGGTGGCGCGGAGCCATGCCTGATGGTTCTTCAGTTCCTGTTTCACTTCGAAGGTGCATCCGATGAACTGGGCTCCGAGGATGTGCAAGCGCCGGGCGGACACCTTCAGGACAACGGTGCACTTCCGCAGGGTCAGGCGGGGGCCAAGGAAATAGAGCGAGTTTTTGTCCGTCACCAGGAACTGCTCGTTTTCGATCTCCTTGTTCTCGATGATGACGTTCTCAAGCCACTCCATGGCCGTACTCCTCAGAAGCTGATCATCCGGAAAAGTTCCGTCGCCATCCGCCTTCCATGCCGCGCCAGGTTCGACTCTGTCCCGGAGAGAATCTCGTACTGGTAGCCCGTCTTCGGGTCAACGGCGTCCGCGCCCCGGGAACTCCACCGGAGGGTCCTCCGGAACTGCTCTTGCACCTTGCCGTGGACAAAACGCCCTCGCGCCTCACGCTCGAGCAGCCGCGCCAGCCAGTATTGACCCTTCTTCAGCGCCTGCTGAATGGCACTGCTCTCGTTGGCCGAGAGCCGCTCTGGGCCCCATTGCCGCGCTGCTTGGGTGGCTGCTTCCTGAAGTTGGTCTCCCACCGGGTCTCTGGCAGGGATGTCCGCGGCCGACTTGCCGCGCGGCAAATGCCAGCGCTGGCCGTTGGCAAGTTCCACCTGCCGGTTGCCGCCCCGGTGAATCACGACGGTGGTAGGGCCCTTTCCCCCAGGAGCCGGTCCACCGCCCCTGTTCTGCTTGAGCATCACCGCCGCCAAGGGGCCCTGGGGCGACACTGCCACCGTTGCCACGGTCTCCACCGCTGCGGCAAGTGCTCCCTCCGGGACCACCGCTCCTCCCAGCACCGCGGCCCCGCCCTGTGCCTCCCATTGAGCCCCCGCCATGCGATAGCCAGGGAGCGAGCGCACCTTGGCCGCAGCCTCCCCCAAGGTGCGCCCTGTCAGCGTGCCTACCGCCAGGATCAACACCCGCGCCGCGTCCACGCCCAGCACCTTCCCGTACGCCTCGCCCGCCACGCGTAACTCCTCGAAGGTGGCCGCCTCGTGCGCCGCATGGGCCATGCGGCTCCACCCGTCCATCAGCCTCCACACGGTGTCCAGTCCCAGCCATCCCACCAGAATGACCGTGAGCGTTGCCGCGGCTGCTTTCGTGGTGGGCTCTGGCACCATCCACATCATGCAGTAGAGGGCCACGGCCCAAACGGCCATGGAGACCAGGGCCCGCACATCCAGCACCTCGCGCGCCAAGGCATCGCGCATCTCATCGAGCACGGAACCGAAAGCCAGCGCCAGCGCCAGCGTCCTGCGGTCATCCGAGTGCAGGTAAGGCCCGTCCTCCAGCAATCCCAGGCAATCTCCTCCTCCCTGGTTCCCGCACCATTTCAGGTATCTGGCTCGCAAGGCTTCATCCGCCTCAGGCGTGAGTGGAGCGAGTCCTGTCTGGCTCAAAGGCACGAAGGTGTAGGCTTGCTTCCGGTAACTCTCCAGCAGCCATAGGCCTGTCATCCCAACCGTTTCAACGTCTGGCGGCGGCTGACCCGGCACCTTGAGCAATTCGCTGGCGGCTTCCCGTGGATTGCCTGTCAGCCTCATGCCACGTGAGAGCCGCTGAACGGCACGTTTGAATTCGTCCTTGGGGATGGGTACCGGCCGGACTGCGATGGAGCGCGGCTCCATGAAATCCAGAGCGTAAGTGACTTCTCCTTGCTTCCCCGGTGCGGCAGGGGATGCAGGGGAGCGGTAAGCCCCCACCTGCGCTCCGTTGCGAGAAACGGCCGGAGCGCAGGCACCCGGCAGGAAGAGCACGAGGAGGATTCCAGCCCATCCAGAGCGCCACCTTGCACCGGTTGGACACGGAACCCCTGGGCCGATGGACACGTCGCACCTCCCCAACGGCGAACGTAACTCGATTCATGTCCGTCAAGTGACGGTTCCGGGAGTTCCCTCCGGGAAGCGTGCCTGAGTCCGTCCTGGAGCACACACTTGTCTGATTTGTGGCGCTTCCAACACGCTGCCAAGACCGAGGGCCGTTTGTGGCGAGTGGCCGGATCGAGTCATCTCCCGCCCGTGAACGCCAGGCCGATCTTGGCGGCTCACCGGGGGAGTAAGCCATGAAGACGAGGCTGGGTATCGCGTGTCTGTTGATGGTGGGCGGGGTCCTTGCCATGGGCTGTGGCAATTACGGGCCCCAGCAAATGGAAGAGGCTTCCTTCTCCAGCACCGCCGAGGGAGAGGAACCTTCTGCCTCCATCCCGCCGGAGGATCCCGCTCAGCAATCCATGGAGGAAGAATCCAGTCCGGACGAGGTGGAGGGACTCATGGCGTGTTGCCACGTCAAATGCGCGGACGGGAAATGGTACGGACCTTTCCCTAACGTCAAGTTCGATAACTGCAAAACGTATGGCAAATACTACTGCCCCGCTCACAAACACGGAAATTACGCGAGCCACGCCTGGAGGGGCTGTTAGCCCATGGAATCCATCATGAACAATGCATTCAAGGGTTTCGGTCTGATGTTGCTGGGAACGCTTCTGATGGCCGGCTGCGGCGGCATGGAGCCAGCGCCCCTGGACATGCCTCAGGATGTGTCCGAGGCCTCGGAGGAGCCGCAACAGTCCCTGGAGGAGCCTGAGCCGGTGACGGCTGAAGCCGCATGCTGCTACGCCCAGTGCTCCAACCAGAAGTGGTATGGCCCGTTCAAGACCATCACGTATGGCAATTGCCGGAACTATGGCAAGTACTGGTGTGCCAACCGTGGCCTGAGCTTCGTAACCGCCAAATGGGATGATTGCTAGCGTCAAGTCCCCTTGAGAGGCTACGGCGCGGCGTCAAGGACAGACGCCCGCGCCTTCCCACGCGGCGACACCGTGCCATCCTCGTCGATGCGCGCCCCTGAGTCCGGGAAGTCCTCCGCGGTCAGCTTGCGCACCAGCTTCAACACAGCGCCCTTCGGGTCCGGCACGGCCAGGCCCTCGCCCACCTGGCGCGTGGGGAGGATCTTCCCCGAGAGGAAGCGCCCCTCCCGGTCCAGTTCCACCTCCAGCACCATGCCCAGCCCCTGCGGGCCCTGGAGGTTGAAGCGCCCGTAGGTGGCGAAGTTCCCCATCGAGTACGCGATGAGCCGGCCCTTGTAGAACTCCATTCCCCGCGCCACGTGCGGCCCGTGGCCCAGCACCAGGTGCGCCCCCGCGTCCACCATCGCCCGGGTGAAGGTGCGCAGGTCGCCCCGGTCCTCGCCCATGAACTTCTCCTTCCCGTGTGGCACGTGCAGCGCCTTGCCGCCCTCCGCCCCTCCGTGGAACGAGATGATGACCAGGTCATGCGCCGCCGCCACCGACTGCACCAGCGCCGTGGCTGTGGGCAAGTTGTTGAGATGATTGCCCGTGGGCGAGGAGTGGAACGCCACCAGCCCGATGCGCAAACCGTTGCGGTCCACCGTGGCCACCGTCCCTGGCGGCCCGCTCCAGGCGATGCCCAGCGCGTCCAGCGTGGACTCCGTCTGCCGGCGGCACTCCTCGCCGAAATCCCCCGCGTGGTTGTTCGCCGTGGAGGCCACGTCCACCCCGGCCTCGCGGAGCACCTGCCCGTACTCCGTGGGCGAGCGGAACGCGTAGCAATTGCGGTCCGAGCGGCACTTGTTCGTCTTGCCCCCGTCGCACAGCGGGCCCTCCAGGTTCACGAACGTCAGGTCCGCGTCCTCCAGGAGCCCCTTCACCGCGCTGATGACGCTCGCGGGGCCCTCGGGGGGCAGGTAGCCCTCGGGCACCGTGGTGCCCAGCATCACGTCCCCCACGGCGCGCAGGCGCAGCCGGGCATCCGCGGGGGGCGGGGGCCGCGGGGTGGTGTCCGGCGGCCTCGACAGCCGCTCCTGGAGCGCCACCTGGGCCCGGGCCTGGGCGAGCACGTCCTGCAAGTCGGGCTGGTCCGGCTTGAGCTTGCCCACCTCCGTCCACTCCGCGAGCGCCTCGTTCCACCGGTTCGCCAGAGAGTAGGCCCAGCCCAGCTCCCAGCGGCACTCCACGCTCGTGGGCCGCAGCGCCACGCACTGGGACAGCTCGTCGATGGCCGCCGCCGCATCGCGCGCCTTCAAGGCCTCGACGCCCCGGGCGAAGTGCTCATCCGCCGAGCGGCCGTGCTCCTGCATCAGGCTCGCACGCGCCTCGGCGGCGAGCTCCACGGCCAGCTGGTGCATCACGGCGGCGCCCCGGCGGCTGGCATCGCGCACCGCCTCCTGCGTGGCAGGGGAGGGCGGGGAGGCGAGAGGCGGGGGCGAGGCGGGCGTCTGGGACAGCGCCAGCAGCAACAGGACAGAGGGGACCATGGCCGGCGCATCTTACGGACGGCGGTCCCCTCCGGAGAGAAACATGGGGGCCACGGGACAGGATTGCCCGTCTGCCCGGCAGGCAAGCCCGCGGCCGGGGGGCCCTAGCGTCCCGAGGCCGCCGAGGCGGCGAACTCTTCCGACATCATCGCCCCGCCCTGAGGGAGCTTCCAGCGGCTGACGCCTGCACGGCTGCCCTTCGTCCGGGCCAGTTGCCGAAAGCCGAAGCCCAGCAGCGAGAGCGCCCCCATCACCCAGAAGCGCGAGAGCCCCGCTCCGCGCTTCTTCCGGCTCAGGATGGCGGGAATGGCAATGAGTCCCGCGCGCTTGAGCCAGGACTTCCTGCCGTACACATCCAACACGGTCGATAGGGCCATGAGGGCCAAGATGCGAGCGGCCCCGGTGGACGGGAAGGGGAACCCCCGACGATGGCCGGGATGCTCCCCTGGCCGCTTCACGGCCGGAGGAAGGATGTGATGCGCTCGCGCAGGCTCCGGGCATCCAGGCCGTGCGCGGCCTCGTGCTCCTCCATCTTCCCGTAGCGGCGCAGCTCGGTGCGGCCCACCCCCAGGGACAGCAGCCGGTGGGGTACGTGTGTCAGCGCCCGCGTGACTTCATGCGCCGAGGTGCCCTCCAGGTAGGGCTCCACCAGGATGACGCTGGGCTCGCGCAGCGTGGCGCGCAGCGTCTCGGCATCGAAGGGGCGGATGGTCGCGGCGTACAGGAGGGTGAGGTCCTCCTCCGCCACCGCGTTCAAGACATTGGTGAGCAGCGGCCCTACCACGAGCACGGTGCCCCGGGTGCCCTGGCGCAGCACCTCGAACTTCCCGGGCACGATGGGGCGGGGGGCCGCGTTCATCCGGAGCGACAACCGCAGGTACACCCGGTCCCGGCCCGGGAGGGCGTGGCGCAGCAGCGTCTCCACCTCGTTGGGGTGGCCAGGCACGTGCACGGTCCAGCCGGGCAGCGCATCCAGCAGGGCGACATCCCCCGGCGCCTGGTGGGTGCGGCCGCCGGCGGGCCAGTCATAGGAGCCGCCAATGCTCACGAGCACCGCGCCCACGTCCTGGTGGCACAGGCCGAGCTTGATCTGCTCGTAGGGCCGCTCGATGAGAAAGGGCGTGTAGGAATGGACGATGGGCCGCAGCCCCTCGAGCGCGAGGCCCGCGGCGACGCTGATCATCAACTGCTCGCGGATGCCCACGTTGATGACGCGGCGAGGGTGCTGGCGCCGGGCGGGCTCGAAGACATCGCCGGAGATGTCCGCCAGGACGACGGCGAGGCGCGGATCCGTGCCGAGCAGGGCCTGGGTGGTGGCGACGAAGCGTTCACGCATGGTTTCCATGGATCACCTTTTCGGTTCGACGGTGGCGACGACGGCCTGGGGGCGGCCGTCGCGGGGAAGGGTCAAGGCGCGGGCGAGGGCGTCATGGTCCCTGCCGCTCACCGTCTGCGCATGCCAGCCCTCGGCGCTGAAGCGGGCGGCGATGCCCCCGGGCCACCCATGGGAGGCCGACTGGTTGTCGATGACGATGGCGGTGAGCGAGTCCAGGCCCAGGCGTCCCGCGACGGCGATCGCCTCGTGGTTGCTGCCCTCGTCCAGCTCCGCGTCTCCCAGCAGCACGGCCACCCGGGGCCGGAAGCGCTCCTGGATGCGCAGGCCGAGCGCCATGCCCACGGCGATGGGCAGCCCGTGGCCCAGCGAGCCACTGCCCACCTCCACGCCGGGCACCAGCACCCGGTCCGGGTGGTGTCCGAGCAGCGCGTCATAGGCGCCAAAGCGTTTCAGCTCCGCGAGGGGCACGAAGCCCTTGGCGGCCAGCACGGCGTAATACGCCATGGGCCCGTGTCCCTTGGAGAGGACGAAGCGGTCCCGCTCGGGGTCCTCCAAGGAGGTGGGGGAGACCCGGAGCACCTGGTCGTAGAGCACCCAGAGCACATCCAGGGTGGAGGTGGCACTGGGGGCATGTTTCTCGTCACCGGTCATCAGCGACAACAACCGGCCAAGCTCCCCGTAGGGCAGAGACGGTGTTGAAAGTGTCATGCCCCTCAACATGCAAGTTGAAGTGAACTTCAAGTCAACCCATATTCGAGGCATGACGACACTTCCCGCGATGCTCACGGTGGGCGAGCTGGCGGCCCGGAGCGGCATGACCGCCTCGGCGATCCGGTTCTACGAGAGCGAAGGCCTGCTCCACGCGGAGCGGACAGGGGGCAACCAGCGCCGCTTCCCCCGCAGCGAGCTGCGGCGGGTGGCCTTCATCCGGGCAGCGCAGCAGCTCGGGCTGACATTGGAGGAAATCCGGGAAGCGCTGGCCTCACTGCCTGGCTCACGCACGCCGAACCAGGCCGACTGGGAGCAGCTCTCCCGGGCCTGGCGCCACCGGTTGGACGAGCGCATCGCGCAGCTCGAGCGGCTGCGGGACAAGCTCAGCTCCTGCATCGGCTGCGGGTGCCTGTCCCTGAAGAACTGCCACCTCTACAACCCGGGAGACGCCGCGGCGCTCGGCGGCCCGGGGGCCCGCTACCTGATGGGGGAGGCGTCCAAGCCGCCCCCCAAGTAGGGGACCTGGGTTTCAATACCAGTCGCGCACGCGCACTTCGACGCCCACGTCCGTGCCCACCAGCCGGGTGAACTCGGCCAGGTCGCTCTCCCGGAAGTGATAGGGATAAACCACCTTGGGCTTGAACTCGCGCACCGCGTCCGCCGCCTGCTGCACCGTCATGGTGTACGGCAGATTCATCGGGATGAACGCCACGTCGATATTCCTCAGCGCCCGCATCTCGGGGATGTCCTCCGTGTCGCCCGCGATGTAGACGCGCGTTGCCCCGAACGTCAGCAGGTATCCATTGCCCCGGCCCTTCGCGTGGAACTGAAGGCGCTCGGGCGTGAGGTTGTACATGGGAATGGCCTCGGTGGAGACGTCCGCCACCTTCAGCGTTCCGCCATTCGCCAGCACCTGCACCTTCGCCTGGAGTTCAGCGGGCAGGGCATCCTTCACCGCCTGGGGCGCCACGATGACCGTCCCCTCCTGCACCAGGGCCGTCAGCGTGTTCGCGCTCAGGTGATCGCCGTGAATGTCGGTCACGAAGACGGCATCCGGCCGCGGAAGGCCCTCATACAGCGAGGCCTCACCCACGGGATCGACGTAGAGCGTCTTGCTCGCCCAATACATGACGAAGCTGGCGTGGTTCACCGGGCGGAGGGTCAGATTTCCCCGCGAGGTGGAGATGACATCCCCGGAGAAGGGGGCCTGTTCCTCTTTGTCGTCGGAGCACGCGAACAGCCCCACCGTGAGCGCCGCCGCGGCGGCCATGAGCATCCGTGTCTGTCTCATCTGTTCCTCTCTTCCTTTCGCCAATCCTGCCGTGACTACCGCACCGGCACGCGCGAGCGGGGGGCATCGCCGTGGGCTTCCTCCAGGGCCTCGGCCACGGCGTCCATCTCCAGGCCCAGCTGCTCCACGCTCTGGCGCAGGCTCGCGCTCGCCACGTCCGCGCCCGCCACGTCCGCCGAGCGCACCCGCAACACCTGCGTGTAGAGGTGCTCCAGCGTGTAGTACATCCGCGTGTGCTCGGCCTCCAGCCGCGAGGCCGAGGTGGCCAGCTCCGCCCGCTGCTTGCGCTGCTCGTCCACCAGCCGCAGCGCCTTCTCCAGCCGCTCCTTCACCACCGCGTCCTGCTCGGAGGCCACCCGCGCCGCCAGCCCCGCGCGCTCCTGCTCCAGCCGGCGCTCATCCTCCGGGGAGTTCAGCGCGCGCAGCTCCGTCTCGCGGCGCACCAATTCGTGGCAGCTCTTGCGCAGCCCCTCCACCGTCTGCTCGGGCTGGTGCACCACGTCCCGCAGCACCCCTGGCCCCGAGCGCAGCTCCGCCAGGAGCTTGTCGCACAGGGCGTTCACCCGCGCCGTGCGGGGATCCTCGGTCTTCGCGGGGGAGGCTTCCTGGGTGGGCACCGGGCGCGCCTCGGGGGGGACTTCCTGGGGCAGGGCCTTGGCCGCCGCGCCCTGGGCGAGCTCGCGCTCCCGGACGCGGCCCAGGGTGCTCGCCGAGCACCAGGCCAGGCCGAACGCCGCGAAGAGCAGCCCCCATTGCTCGGACGTGAAGGCCGCCCCGGCCATCACCAGCGCCGCCACCGCGAAGAACCACCCCACCACGGGGTTGGCTTCCTGGAGCTGCCGCTGGCGCTTCCGGTCCCGCTCCCGCTGGCGCCGCTGCTCCCGCCGCAGCCGCTTCAATTCCCGGCGGCGCTCCCGCTTGCTCTGCGTGTCGAAGGACCCGGCGTTCACCTTCGCCGACCACTTCTTCTCCACGTCCTTGAGCTGCTCCTGCGCCCACTTCTCCACGCCCGCCGCGTGCTTCTCCGCCCAGGCTTCCCAGCCCTGCGCCCGCTGCTGCGACCACCGCTCCCAGTTCTTGTCGCCCAGCCGCTCCCACTGCCGCATCCGCTCGTTGTGGCGCCGCTCGCCCTCGGCGAGGGCTTCCAGCATGCGGCGCAGGTGTTTCTGGAGCGGGTGTTCCGGTGGCGGAAAGGGAGGCTGGGCCATGGCGATGTCCTCGTGCAGGCGAGGCAGCGAGGCTCATCCTGCCCACGATTCCGCCATTCCACCAGCACGCCCCGTGGGGGGCCGGGCGCCCTCCAGGCTTCCGGGGCTCAGGCCACCTGTTCCACCGCGAAGCGGCGGCGGGGCGCCACCAGTTCCTCCT
This sequence comes from Allostigmatella hybrida, assembly GCF_020103775.1. Taxonomy (NCBI): domain Bacteria; kingdom Pseudomonadati; phylum Myxococcota; class Myxococcia; order Myxococcales; family Archangiaceae; genus Allostigmatella; species Allostigmatella hybrida. Next base: position 27,102 of record NZ_JAHXBH010000027.1, on the reverse strand, counting down.
GCGCGGAGATGAGCTGCAACTCCCGGGAGCCCGCCGCCTGCGTCGCCGTGAAGATGCCGAAGATGGAGGCGGCCGTCTCCCCGAGCGCCGCCGCCGCCGGGCGCCCGCTCAGCCGGTGTGCGAGGAAGAGCGCCGCGACCGCATCCCCCGCGCCGTTGGGCGGCGGCTGGATGGGCAGGAGCGGCGTTGTCACCCGCCAGGCGCCCTCCGCGGTGGCCGCCAGCATCTGCACGGTGCCGGACGTGGCGCCCTCGGGTTGAAGGCTGGTCACCAGCACCACCTTCGGGCCCAGCGCGCGCAGCGCCGCCGTGGCCTCCAGCGCGTCCTCCAGCGTGCGCACCGTGCGCCCGGTCAGGTACTCCAGCTCGAACTGGTTGGGGGTGGTGATGTCCGCGGCGGGCACCGCCCGCTCCCGCATGAATTCCGGAATCCCCGGCCGCACGAAGACGCCCCGGCCCACGTCGCCGATGACGGGGTCGCAGCAGTACAGGGCCCGGGGGTTGGCCGCGCGCACCTGGGCCACCGCGTCCAGAATCACCGCCCCGGTGGCCGCATCGCCCATGTACCCGGACAGCACCGCCTGGCACTGCGCCATCACCCCGCGGTCGGCGATGCCCGCGACGACGTCCGCCACGTGGGCCGCCTCGAACACCTGGCCCCGCCACTGGCCGTAGCCCGAGTGGTTGCTGAACTGCACCGTGTTCACCAGCCACACGTCATGGCCCAGGCGCTGAAGGGGGAAGGCCGCGGACCGGTTACCGACGTACCCGTAGGCCACATGGGACTGGATGGAGAGGATCGCCACGGCCCCTCCCTAGCAAGCCGTCCGGGGCGGGTCCATCAGCGCGGCCACCTCGGGCCCGTACCCGCCGGGCCCCTCGCCGTGGACGATGAGCGGCGGGCGCACCTCCAGCCCCCGGTCCTGATCCCTCAGCGCGTGCACGAGAAAGCGCGTCGCGGGCGCCTCCACCCGCGCGTGCACGAGGCGCAGCGCCCGGGGAAACAGCCGCGCCGCCGTGAGCAGCCCCAGCACTTCCGTCAGCCGTGCCGCCGGGTACACCAGGCTCACCCCGCCCCCCGGCGCCAGGGCATGGCGTGCCGCCGCCACCACCGCCGCCGCGTCACACGCCAGCTCCTCCTTGGACAGGGCCCGCTCGGGGTCCGGGCTGCGCATGCCCGCGCCCGCGCGGCGGAACGGGGGATTGGAGACCACCAAGGCATGGCCCCCCGGGGGCAGCAGCGTCCGGGCCTCGCGCAAGTCCCCGAGCACCGGGTGGACCTGGCCCTCCAGGCCGTTGAGCCCCACGCCCCGCGCCAGCCGCGCGTGCACCGCGGGCTGCAGTTCCAGAGCATCCACCGGGCCCCGGTGGAACTGCCGGGCGAGCAGGAAGGACACCACGCCACTGCCCGCGCCCAGCTCCAGCACGCGCCCCTGGCGCGCGCCCTCCGTGGCGGCGAAGTGGGCGAGCAGCACCGCGTCCAGGTTGAAGCGGTACCCCTCGCGGCGCTGCAGCACCTGGACGCCCGAGGTGCCGATGGCATCCAGCGTCTCGTCCGGGCCGGGGGCGTCCGGCGGCAGGGGGCTCACCGGTTCGCGGCCAGGCGCTCCGCGAGATCGATGACGTGGGACTCGATGCTCACGCCATCCAGCCGGTCGATCTCCACCAGCCCCGTGGGGCTCGTCACGTTCACCTCCGTGAGGTAGTCGCCCAGCACGTCGATGCCCACCAGGTACAGCCCCCGCTCCAGGAGCACGGGCTTGAGCCGGGCGCAGATCTCCTTCTCGCGCGCGGTGAGCTGCGTCTTCACCGGCTTGCCCCCCGCGGCCATGTTCCCCCGGTGGTCATCGTCCGAGGGCACCCGGAGCACCGCGCCCAGGGGCTCGCCGTTCACCAGGATGATGCGCTTGTCGCCCAGCCGCGCCTGCGGCACGTAGGCCTGGGCCATGATGGCCTCCTGGCCTCCGCGCGTGAGCAGCTCCAGCATGGAGCGCATGTTGCGGTCCTGCTGTCCCAGGAAGACGATGCCCTTGCCCCCGAAGCCGTCGATGGGCTTGAGGATCGTCCCCCCGGGGTGCCGGGTGATGAAGTCCGCCAGCGCCTGCAGCTCCCGGGCGACGAACGTCTCGGGCATCAGGTCCGGGAAGTGCAGCGTGAAGAGCTTCTCGTTCGCCTCGCGCAGCGCCGAGGGGCTGTTGATGTAGACCGGGGACTTGCCCGCGCACAGCTCCACGAGCTGCGTGGCGTGCAGGAAGTCCACGTCCACGGGCGGATCCTTGCGCAGGAACAGCACATCCAGGCTGGAGATGGGGTGCACCGCCTCCTCCAGCACCTCGAAGTGCCGGCCCGCCTCGGCCCGCACGGCCACCGTGCGCATGCGCGCCTCGGCGCACCGGCCGCTGAAGCGCAGCCAGCCCTGCTCGAAGTAGCGCACCCGGTGCCCCCGGCGGTGCGCCTCCACCATCATCGCGAACGTGGAGTCATGGTCCACCCGCACGTGCTCCAGCGGGTCCATGAGGAAGCCAAGGGTGAGCGGTGCCATGGCGAGAGACCGTATCCAGGTGGGGGCCCTGAACCTCCAGGGCACGCAGGGGGTGAACAGGGTGCAGAAGGCCAGAGCCGGCCCCTCCCGTCCAGCGCCACCTGCGCCTCCGCCCCGTCAGCGCTCGGGAATGTCACTGAGCAACAGCGCCCTCTCGAGGGTCTCGCCCGCCGGGATGGAGACCTGGAGCTCCCGGTGCTTTCCGTCCGGGCCCACGATGCGCAGCGACTTCGTGCCCTTGGGCAGGAGCTTGTTGCGCAGCGGCGTGAAGCCCAGCGACTTCGAGCCCAGGAAAACCTCGGCCTCGGGCTTGATGATGAGCGTCAGCCGGCCCTCTTTCGTGGACTTCCGGTTGCGCGAGGACTTGCCGCCCTCCTTGGGCGGGGCCTCCGGCTCCGGCGCCTCTCCGCTCCCGGCCGCCGCCGTCCCCGCGTCGGGCACGGGCAGCACGGGGGGCTGCCCCGGCTCGGGGAACTGCCTGAGCCGCGGGTCCACATACGCGGGCACGGTGGGCTCGGGCTCCACGTCCTCATCCAGCGCGGGCACGAGCTTCCAGACGAGCAGGCCTCCGGCCACCACCAAGACGAGCAGCAGCAAGGCCCACGGCCCCCGGGTGGCATCCCTCGCGGCGGCATCCTCGGGCATCGCGGTGGCCCGGGCGCTCAGGGCCGCGGCCTGCGCCTCCAGCTCCTCGTCCGCGGGGTTCCGGGTGGGGGTGCGATCCCACTCCTCGGGCTCGGCCACGTCCGGGGAGACGATGACGGCGGGCTCCGGCCCGGAGGGCGCGGGCGCCTTGCTCATATCCGCGCTGTCCAGCAGGGCCTGCGTCGAGGCCATCTTCGCCTGGAACAGCGAGCGCATGAGCGCCGCGCGCCGCTCGAGATCGAACATCATCCGCCCGGCGGCATCCTCCAGCGCCCGCGCCATGTCCCGGCCACTCTGCCAGCGGTCACCCGCGTTGCGCTCCAGCGCCTTGAGGATGACGGCGGACACGTCCTCGGACACGTGGCTGGCGCGCTGGCGCGGGGAGGGGATGGGCGCCTCCAGGATGTTCAGCATCTCGTCGCGCTCGGTCTCGCCCGCGAACAGGCGCTGCCCGGTGACGAGCTCCCAGAGCACCACGCCCAGGCTGAACACGTCACTGCGCCCATCCAGCGGATCGCCGCGCACCTGCTCGGGGGACATGTACCCGGCGGTGCCCTTCACCGTGCCCACGTGCGTGCGCTCCAGGCTGCCGCGCGCCTTGGCGATGCCGAAGTCCAGCAGCTTCACCACCCCGTCGTACGTCACCATGATGTTCTTCTGGGCGACGTCCCGGTGGATGACGGGGCTGGGGCGGCCCGAGGGCCCGGTGAACGAATGCGCATAGTGCAGCGCCAGACACACGTCCCGGCCCACCGCCAGGCTCATGCCCAGGGGCAGGGGCTGCTTGCGGCGGAGGCAGGCGTCGGTGACCTGATCCAGATTCTGGCCGGCGACGAACTCCATGGCCAGAAAGAGGCCGTCGTCCTCCTGCCCCAGCTCGTACACCTGGGCGATGTTCGGGTGGTTGAAGGCCGCGGTGATGCGCGCCTCGTCCAGGAACATGCGCTCGAACTGCTCGTTGCTGCGCACGTCCGGGAGGATGCGCTTGAGGGCCACGTACTTGCGGAAGCCTCCCGGGCCCGAGGTGAAGCCCAGGAAGAGCTCCGCCATGCCGCCCACCGACAGCCGGGTGATGACCTCGTACTTCCCAATCTGCTCGCCCCGGTAGAGGTCCATGGACTTTCCTACAGCCCTGTCTTCCGCTGGGGCCTTGTCCCCCAGGATACCTGTGGATGGCCTGTGGAGGAGACGGGGATGCCTGTGGAAAACCCCGGGGGAACAGGGGGGGGTGTGGATGCCCGGGGGAAACCGCCAACTTGCCCACATGTAGCATTTCCGGGATTCTTCAATCCCTTCGGGCGCTTACAGACTTTTCCCCAAGTCTGAGCTGCCTACTGTCGCTACTACTTAGATCCTCTCTTCTATTACCTTCTAGAGGAAGCAGCAGGAGCGCTCAGGCGTGCTACTGCTCCAGCCGCTCCAGCAAGGGGGGCAGCTCCTGCAGCAGCTGTGCGTCGAGCTGTTCGATGACGGTGCGGATCGCGGCGGCGCTCTCCAGGGAGACGCAGTTGCGCGTCATCCGCTGCAGCACCCGAAGCCGCTGGTTGCGCATCAAGAGCCGGGCGAGCACCGCCTCCAGCTCCTGGGTGAAGTCGACCTGTAGCAGTCCGGCCCCCAGCCGCTCCCGAAGCTGCTCGATGAGCTGGGTCAGTCTTCCGGATTCTGTGTAGCCGGCGGCTCGCTGCATGAGTCGTTCGAGAGAGGGATGGAACGGAACAACGGTGAAGAACCGGTCAGGACCGGAATTTCTTCTGCCAGACGAGCTGGGTGAGCATCAGCCGCGAGCGCGCGACGTCCATCTCCACGCGCACCAGGCAGTCGGCCACCTCCAGGCGCAGCGCCGAGGTGAAGCTGCCGTTGTCGCCGGAGATGCGGCAACTGGTCTGCGCCGCCAGGCGGAACAGCTCCGCCATCACGTGCTGGCGCGTCTCCGGGGGCAACCGGTCCACGAAGGGCTGAAGGGCCCGCGGAATCAGCACGGTGAAGGCGCGCGGCCGGGGCTCGAAGCCAAGCGAATCAATGGAGTCGACACTGTCCATGGCTGCGCACTGTTGCTAGAAACGTACCTTCCCCGGCTTCAAGGATTCCGGGCACTTGGCAAATGTGTGGGTCGGGCGCCGGTAGAAATGACAGTCCGAGGCAGGACTTCGTACGGGACCGAAGGGAAATACCCCGGCAACAGTCCCAGGGCGGGGACCGGTGGCTGGCCAACAGGCATGCGAGGCCGGGCCCCCGGTGCTGCCTCGCACCCGGGGCGGCCGGGGGCTATAGGCCAGCGGACGAGGTTCATGGATGGGACGCAGGACGATGCAGGGTGGGGCAGCCCAGGCGCTGCTCCTCATGGGGCTCCTGGCCGTGGTGGCGGGCGCAGGCTGCCGCGACAACCCCCCGCTGGTGGGCGCCTCGGGCCGGCTGCGGCTGTCCGCAGGCTCGGTGGCATTCCCCCCCTCCTATGCCGGTCAGACGCGCGAGGAGACCGTGCGGGTGCTCAACGCGGGCCGCTCGCCCCTGAGCGTGACGTGGACGCGGGTGGAGGCGCCCTTCACGGTGGAGGGCCTGCCGGAGCGGTTGGCCGCGGGGGAGGCCCCGGTCCGGATCCGCTTCGCGCCCGGGGCGGTGGGCACCTACGCCGCCACGCTCGTGGGCACCTCACCGGAAGGGGGCACGGTGTCGCTGGCGATCTCGGGCGAGGCCCGGCCCCCGCCCGAGTGCCCCGCGCCCGGCACGTGCTTCCGCGCCACCTTCGATGTGGCCACGGAGCGGTGCGTGGCGGTGGCCCTGAACGACGGGACGGAGTGCGATCCGGGCAACGAGTGCGTGCTGAACGGCCGCTGCCTGGGGGGCCAGTGCCAGGGCCAGGAGCGGGTGTGTGACGACGGCAACGCCTGCACGACGGATGTGTGCAACCCGCTGGATGGGTGCACCGCCGTGCCCGCGCCGCCCTGCCCCGGGGACGGCCAGTGCCAGGTGGGCGTGTGCGATCCGGCCACGGGCTGTGGGCTCGCCAAGGCGGTGGACGGCACCTTCTGCGGTGCCCAGCGCGGGTGTGACGTGGCGGACGTGTGCGTGGAGGGGGCGTGCGTGGTGAGGGATCTGCCGGACGGCTTCGTCTGCGCGCCCAGCACCCCGTGCCAGGAGGAGGGCCGCTGCCAGGGCCCCGTCTGCGCGCGGCCCGCCGCGCTCGCGCTGGAGCCGGACTGGCGGTACGACGCGGCCGAGTGGAGCCGGAACCTGCATGACTTCATGGTGTGGCCGGATGGGAGCGTGACGCTGTCGGGCTTCTTCTCCAGCCCGCTCTTGGATGCGACGGGGGAGTTTCCGGTGAGCGCGCAGGGCACGGGCCGGCGCTGCATGCTGTGGAACGATCGGCTCCTGTGCATGGACTATCCGCAGCAGGGCACGGTGTCCCTGCTGGAGCGGCACACGGGCGTGCCCCGGTGGACCTTCACCCTGACGGCGGCGCGGCCGGACCTGGCGGCCCAGGCGACCACGATGTTCATGGCCCGGCTGGCGGTGATGGCGCCGGACCGGCTGGCGGCGCTCTTCGAGGCGTACCCGGCGAACTCGGAGCAGGACACGCAGTGCCGGGTGTACTTCCTGGTGGTGCTGGACGCCAAGGGCGGGCTCGTCTCGGGCAAGCTGCTGGAGGACCCGCTCCTGTCCGTGTGCAACCACCCCCACCCCTTCGGCTTGGTGTCGAACACGGAGGGGGACTTGTTCGTGGCCTTCTCCCCGACGGTGAACACGGGGGCGCCCCTGGAGGCCGGCGCGCCCACGCTGCTCCTGGCGTACTCGGCGGATGGCGTGGAGCGCTGGCGGCGGATGCTGCCCATGGCGGGGGGCGAGCTGGGCACGGTGCGCGGGCTGCTCCTGCCCGAATACGCCTCCACGCCGCTGAGCACGCAGGATGGCACGGAGCGGGGCACGGTGGCGGAGCTGGGCCGGGCGGTGGCCACGCGGAACGTGCTGGTGCCCAGCCCGGCGGGGACCACCGTGAACCCCGAGGGGGGCGAGGCGGCCTCCTCCGAGCTGAAGGGCTACGCGGTGCCGGGGTTGGATCCCCTGTGGACGTACGCCCTGCCCTCTGGGCAGCGCTTCACCTCGAAGGAGGTGCGGCTGGCGGACACGCTGCCGTGGGGCGCGCAGGGCCCGGAGACGCTGGTGCTGGGCTTTGCCTCGGCGGGCACCACGCCCACGCTCGTGGGGGTGCGGACGCGGGATGGCTCGGAGGCCTTCCAGTGTCCGCTGTCCTATGAGCCGCGCTCGCTCCAGCAGCTCTTCGAGCTGGGGCCAGAGAGCCTGGTGTTGATGGATGGCTCGGGCGCGTGCGGGCAGTGCGATCCGCCGTTCGCCTACAGCCAGGCCCGCTTCCAGCGCTTCCCCCTCAAGGGCCTGAGGCCCACGGCGGCCCCCTGGCCGGGCACCTTCGGGGGGCCGGGCCATGGACACCACGAGCTGCCGGTGAACGGGGCGCCGTGAGACACGGCTATCCTGGGGGCCATGCAGGTTCCCGTTCTCACCACCGAGCGGTTGGAGTTGGTCTCCCTGTCGAAGGCCTTCCTGGCCGCGTCCCTCGCCGGGGAGCGGGCCCAGGCGGAGAGGCTCGGAGGCTTTGAGCTCCCCCGGGAGTGGCCGGGGACGCATGAGCCCCTGCTGCGCCTGCGCCTGGAGGACCTGGAGGGGGACGCATCGCTCCAGCCCTGGCTGCTGCGTGCCCTGGTGCGGCCCGGGCCCGGGCGCCTCATGGTGGGGTATGTGAACTTTCACGGCGCCCCGGACGCCCGGGGGGCCGTGGAGCTGGGCTACGAGGTGTTTCCGGAACACCGCCGCCAGGGCTACGCGCGGGAGACGGTGCGCGCGATGATGGCCTGGGCCGAGCAAGAGCACGGCATCCGCCACTTCGTGGCCTCGGTGGGCCCTGGCAACGCGCCCTCCCTGGCCATGGTGCGCAAGCTCGGCTTCACGCAGACGGGCTCCCGGTGGGACGAGGTGGACGGGGAGGAGCTCGTCTTCGAGCACGTCACCGGCTGAGGGAGGGCTCCCGGAGATCGAGGATGCGGCCTTCCCGGAGCGCCCCCGCGTCATCCACCCACAGGGGTGTGCCCACGGCGTGGAGGCGCTCCGGGGCCGTCCGGGTGAGCCTTTTCTCCCCAACTTCTCCACAGCCATCCGGCGCCAGGTGGCCCCGGCACCGCCACGTCCACGGGCCTCGGGCGGCGGGCGAACGGATCGCTCAAATCCCAACCCAGGAAGCGCACGTCCGCAGCATATGGCCATGCGGTGGAGGAAGTGCGCGCGTTACATCGGTGCCGTTTGGAATGACGGACGGGGAGACGCCACATGAACTACCGGTTGCTGGGCCGCACGGGCCTGTACGTATCGGAGCTGTGCTTTGGAGCGATGACGTTCGGAGGAGAGGGGATCTGGAAGGCGATTGGCACCTCGGGCCAGGCGGAGGCCGACACGCTGGTGGGCCGCTGCCTGGAGTCGGGCATCAACTTCTTCGACACCGCGGACATCTACTCCAACGGCGTCAGCGAGCAGCTGCTCGGCAAGGCGCTGGGCGCGCGGCGCAAGGACGTCATCCTGGCCACGAAGGTGCGTGGGCGCGTGGGCCCGGGCGTCAACCAGCTGGGCCTGTCGCGCGGCCACATCCTGGACTCGGTGGACGCGAGCCTGAAGCGGCTGGGTACGGACTACATCGACCTGTACCAGATTCACGGCGTCGATCCCGTCACGCCGCTGGATGAGACGCTGCGCGCGCTCGACGATCTCGTGCGCCAGGGCAAGGTGCGCTACCTGGGGGCCTCCAACCTGGCGGCCTGGCAGCTCATGAAGGCGCTGGGCATCAGCGAGCACCGGGGGCTGTCGCGCTTCGAGTCGCTCCAGGCCTACTACAGCATCGCCGGGCGGGACCTGGAGCGTGAGCTGGTGCCGCTCATGAAGGACCAGCAGGTGGGGCTCATGGTGTGGAGCCCGCTCGCCGGCGGCTTCCTGAGCGGCAAATACCGCCGCGGGCAGCAAGGCCCCGAGGGCTCCCGGCGGGCCTCCTTCGACTTCCCGCCCGTGGACCGGGAGCGCGCCTACACCGTCGTCGACGTCATGGATGGCATCGCCCAGCAGCACCAGACGTCCGTGGCGCGCGTGGCCCTGGCGTGGCTGCTGCACCAGCCCCACGTGACGTCGATCGTCATCGGCGCGAAGACGCCCGAGCAGCTCGCGGACAACCTCGAAACGCCCAAGCTGAAGCTGACCGCCGAGCAGCTCGCCGCGCTGAATACCGCCTCCGCGCTGCCCGCCGAGTACCCGGGCTGGATGGTGGCCCGTCAGAGCGAGGACCGTTCTCCCAAGCCCCCGTCCTGAGGCCTCAGAGCACGAGGCCCCGGTCGCGCGCCTCCTGGATGAGCGGCGCCGCGTCGCGGTGGAGCCGATCGGACAGATCGCTCGTGGTGGCGGTGACGGACTTGTGCACCGCGAGCCCATCGTCATACGTCCGGGTGACGATGAGCATGCCGGAGATGATGACGCGCTGAAGGCTGTTTTGGAGCTCCGAGCCCTCGATGACCAGGTGCACCACCTCGGAGTACTTGCGCACGGTGGCCAGCAGCAGGTTGAGGTGGGTGCGCTCCTCTAGGTTGGGCACCTTCACCGTCGCCACGATGGAGGCCACGTAGAGCAGTGGCTGCCCCAGGCGCTCGCGCGCCTCGGCGAGCTGGATTTCGAGCTGGGCGACATCGTCCCGGGCCGGGGGCCGGACGTATCGCGCGAAGAAGACGCGGTCGATGAGGCCTGCCTTGAATGCCGTGCCCATGGCCTCTTCCCTTCGCCCTGCCGTGGCCCGGGGACTCATGCGATGGACGACATGCGGGAGGGCATGGGGGCCTCCTCGATGCGCTCGGACGGCAGCGGTTGGATGAATTCCCGGAGCTGCGCGCGCAGCTGATCGATTTCACCGCCCAGCGAGGCGCCGTAGACGAAGCGGTCCGGGCGGACCACCGCCGTGTCGGCCTGGTGCAGGGAGAACCAGGCGGAGAGCTGGCCGCCCTCGTCCACCACGTCCCCGTTGTGGGCCTCGTGGGCCCGGGCCGCGGGCAGCACGCGCAGGAGGACGCCGTTGAGATCCCGCGCCAGGGCCTCGGCCGAGCGCCGCACCGGCTCGGCCGTGTCCGCCATGCACAGCACGGCGAAGCGGTTGCTGAACAGGGTGTCCAGCGCGGCCCGGGAGCCGCCCGCGAGCCCCACCGTGGGCTGGGGGAAGTACGTGCCCCCGGACAGGCCCTTCTTGTGCTTGCCGCCCGCCATGAAGCCGTGGGTGAGCACGATGGGCTGCTTCACCTTCCAGTCACGCAAGAGGGGGCGCGTCTTCGGGTTGCGCCAGATCCACTGCATGACCTTGTTGCGCAGGGCCGCCACGAACTTCGAGCGGGACAGGAAGATCTGCCCCATCTTCACCGTGGCGTTGATCATGTTCACCGCGTGGGGGCGCCGCTCGCGCTCGTAGGTATCGAGCAGCGCGTCGCCCGCGGTGCCCTTCACCGCCAGGGCCAGCTTCCAGGTGAGGTTGACCGCGTCGCGGATGCCCGAGCACATGCCCTGGCCCAGGAAGGGGGGCATCAGGTGGGCCGCATCTCCCAGGAGAAACACGCGGCCGGCGCGCCAGCGCTGCGCCACCTTGCTGTGGAAGGTGAACACCGCGGCCCGGACGATGGTCACCAGGCTGGGGTCCATGAACGAGCCGATGATGCGCTCGACGACTTCCTTCTTCTCCACCACCTCCGTGCGCTCGTTGCCGCGCAGCAGCAGGTCCATGCGGATCTCATTCAGCGCGCCGCGCGTGGCGAAGCCGGGCCGCTCGGGATCGCACACGTAATACGTGTAGATGGGCTCCGGGGTGGGCGTGGTGGCGGTGATGGTGATCCACGGCACGCCGTAGGAGGTGCCCTTCATGGGAATCTGCAGCATCTCCCGGATGCTGCTGTGCGAGCCATCGCAGCCCAGCAGGTACTGGGCGCGCACGGTGCGCTTGCGCCCCGTGAGCCGCTCGGTCATGTGCACGGTGACGCCGCTGGCATCCTGGGTGAAGGACTCCACCTCGTGCCCCATCCGCAGCTCCACGTGCGGAAAGCGGCGCAGGCCCTGGCGCAGCACCCCCTCGAGCTGCGGCTGGCTGAAGAAGGCCAGCGCCGTGTGGCCGTGGCCGAAGTCCAGCCCCTTGAACACCGCCGAGGCGAGCACGTTGCGCTGCCCGTCGATGTAGTCCATCCGGGGGCAGTGGTAGAGGCTCACCGCCAGCTCGTCCACCATGCCCGCGGACTGGAAGTTGCGCTGCGTCTCGTCGTCACACGAGAAGGCCCGGGGCTGCGTATGCGCGTAGAGCTCCCGGTCGATGATGAGCGTCCGTACTCCATCCTGTCCCAGGTAGTTGGCGGTGATGGCGCCCACCGGGCCACACCCCACGATGATTACGTCGACAGTCTCAGCGGACATCACATCTCCGGGAAGAGGGCGTCCCGCCGCGGGGGCAGGGACTGGCGCGGAAGTCTAAACGGATGTCCAGAATTCTTCGCCCCTCGCCCCCGGCTCCCTTGAGTGGGAGTCTTCCGGGAGATGGCTCGCCTGGCACCCTTCCGGTGCGCGTGGGCAAGGCGGGGGGCGGCGGGGACCTTGGCCGTAAGGCCCCGGGAAGCCGGGGAAACTGCTACCGGGTGATACCCGATGGGCGCTCCAAGACGCTCAACGGGGCAGAGGGTGCGTCTGGGGGCTACATCACCAGACCGCGGTCCCGGGCCATCTTGATGAGGGGGCTCACGTCCTTCTTGAGCCGCTCGGCCAGGTCCGCGGTGACGCCGTCGATGCTCTTGTGCACCGCGAAGTTGTCGTAGGTGCGCGTGAAGATGATCATCCCCGAGATGACCACGCGCTGGAGGCTGTTCTGCAGCTCCGAGCCTTCGATGATGAGGTTGATGGCCTCGCAGTACGGACGCAGGTCGGCCAGCAGGGTGTTGAGGTTGTTGCGCTCCTCGGCATTGGGGACCTTCGACTTGGAGTCGATGGAGCCGACGTAGATGAGCGGCTGGCCCATCCGCTGCTGGGCGGCCGCCACGAGCGCGAGCACCGCCGCCGTGGTGTCCTTGGACGGCGGCTGGGAGTACCGGGCAAAGAAAATCCGGTCAATCACTTCGGTTTTGAATGCAGTCGTCACAACGCCCTCACTCCTCGACGAGTAACGAGGGCCTGGGGCCGCCGGAGAGGGTACGGGCGGTAGAAGGCAAGCCCTCTTCGAGGGCACTATCCTGCACCAAAGCGAGGGAAGGTGGAAAGGAAACTCCCCACCCTCCCGGAATCCCGGTGCTACAGCGTCGCGATGCTTACTGGGCTGGCGGGCGAGCCGTCCACAACTCCACATCGCCCACGTAGCTGTCCCACTGGCGCAGCGTGCCCTCGGCCGCCACGCGCAAGAGCGTCAGGAAGCGGCGCAGCAACGTCTCGTTGTGAAGGTGCTTGGACAGCAAGTCCAGGTTGCCCTGCCAGTGCCCGTCCTCGCCGCCGTCATACTCGATGTGCGAGCTGAGGAAGCGGGTGGCCTTCTGTGGGTCCTTCACCCCCCACGAGGCGACGCACGCGTTGAGCTTCTCCATGAAGCCCGGGGCCAGGTGCCCGGTGACGCCCTCGGCGGCCAGGGGCGCCACGAGCAGCAAGAGCGGGTCCTGGTAGAAGCCAATGGCGCTCTCCTGCGAGGCCATGAACTCGCGCGTGGGCACGTTGGGCTGGGCAATCTCCTTCACATACGAGGGGTTCTCGCCCAGGTGCTCCAGGTCGCGCTCGATGATGATTTCATGGTTCACCTCGCCGGTGAGGTGGCTGATGAAGTGCGTGCGCAGCTCGGTGGTGGGCGAGTAACCCACGCACCGGCCCAGCAGCCGCGTGGTGAAGCGCACGAACAGGTGCAGCTGGGTGAGCGAATAAATGTATTGCTCGCGCGTGAGGGTGCCCGCCTCCACCGCGGTGAAGAAGCGCGCCTGCGTCACCGGGGTGAAGAGCTGGTGCTGCAGGGTGTCCAGAATCTCGTGCACGAGGAACGAGGGCGCCAGGGGCTGGCCGGCCTGGGCGGCCTCCTCGGAGGTCTGGTGCAGCAGAAGGTCCAGCCGCTGCGACTTGGCGCGGAAGGCGCCCTTGCCGGGCACGTCCACGCGCGCCACGTGGGCGAGGTTGATGAGCCCATAGCGGCGCGAGGTGGGGGTGTCATCGTCCGCCATCAGGAAGGCGGCCACATCGCGGCCCCAGGCGCGCGCGGTGCGAAGCGCCGCGTACATGAGGACCGCCTGCGTGCCGGCCGGAGCGTCCGGCGCCACGTGCACGCGGGTGAAGTAGGCGGCGCGCTGCAGGGCGCTGTCGGCCAGGCGCGTGCGCTTCTGGAAGTCCGTGCCCTCCGCGGCGAGCACGCTGGCGAAGGCCACCGTGCGGCCCGAGGCGCGGTCCACCACCGCCACGTCCTCGCCCAGCGTGTTCTCCAGGCTCTCGGGCGCCAGGAACTCCGCGGCCGGCGAGGAGGCCAGCGCCGCGAGCAGCGAGGGCTGCGCCTGCGGTACGCGCTCGATGACGACGTCCAGCTTCTCGGTGGCCTTGTGCGTCACCACCTGGGGCCGCGCCCGGGTCTGCCAGAGCGGGGAGGACTTCGACGGCGAGGAAGAGGTCATGGAGGACTCCTGGGTAAACGGCGAGTGGGGCAAACGGGTGCCCCATTATCGACGACAACCCGGATCAGATTTCAATAGGGGCGTGAAATTTTCACATCCCTACCAACTCTCTCCGACTCCGCGCAGGTAGGTGGACGTGGGCGCCAGCATCCCCGGGACACCGTCACGGACGGGGGAAGCGCACCTTCGAGCCACCGGAGATGGAGACATGCCGCTGAGCGGGCTGCGAGTCAACCTGGACCGTGGAGCCGCCGCTGGCCTCGGCCGTGACGCGCTCGGTGGGATTGGCACGCACCTCGGAGCCGCCGCTGGCCTCGGCCTCGAGCGCCTTGAGGCTCAGCGCCTCGCCGTAGACCTGACAGCCGCCGCTGGCCTCCGCGGCGAGCAGGTCCGCGCGCCCCTTGAGCGTCACATTGGCCCCACCGCTGGCGTCCACCTCGACGCGCGTGGAGTCCAGGCCGCTCACGGACACGGTGCTGCCGCCGCTGGACTCGAGGGTGAAGGTGGGCGTGGCGGTGGCCTCGGCCTCCACCGAGGCGCCTCCGGTGGCCTCCACGCGCGTCATCCGCGGGCTGGAGACGGTGAGGGTGACGCGGGAGGAGCCCTTCCAGGAGCCGCCCCGCTTCGAGCGCACCACGAGCGTGCCGTCCTCCACCTCGGTCTGGACATGCTCCAGGGCCTGGGGGTCGCCGGAGAGGCGCACGGACGTGGGGCCCACGGTGACGCGGGCCTTGAGGCCGCCGCCCACCGAGATGCCCTGGAAGTCCCCGGTCTGGCGCGTCTGCTCCTCGGCGAGGGCGCTGAAGGACAGCAGGAGGGCGGAGAGGGTGGCGGCAACACGCAGGGTCTTCATGGCGGAGGGCTCCAGGCGGAAACGGGGCCTTCCAGGGGCCCCGGCCTCCGTGCGTACGCCCGGACGGCGGAGCCATTGCCCGGGCCTACTCCGGGGCGAGCTGCTCCAGGGGAACGCGGACCGAACTGTTCTCCCCGCTCTTTACTTCCACCGCGAGCCGCAGGCTCTTGCCATTAGGGTCGACGAGCCGCAGGGCGTGCCGGCCGGGCGGGAAGTCCAGGTTGAAGAAGGGCGTCTCACCGAGGAAACGCTTGCCCAGGTAGACCTTGGCGTAGGGCTCGGTGACGAGGGTGAGCGAGCCCAGGCCCGCGGGGATGGAAGGGGCGGCCGGCGGGGAGGGCTTCGCGTCCTTGCGGGACCGCTTGGCAGGGCGCTGCGGCTCCAGGGGGGGCGGCTCGATGGGCTCTGGGACGGGCTCGGGGGCGCTGTCCGCCGGAGCGCTGTCCAGGGGCGGCTCGGCCGGAGCGGCCTCGGCGGGGGCCGGAGCGGCCTCGGCCACCGCCTCGGGAACCGGCGCGGGAGCTGGCTCGGGAGCTGGCTCGGGAGCTGGCTCGGGAGCTGGCTCGGGAGGAACCGCGGGCGCGGGGGGCGGAGGCGGGGTGGGCTTGGCCACGGACAAGGGCTCCAGCAGGCCTCGCGGCGGCGGCGCCTCCTCCGCCCAGAGCGCCTCCACATGAATCATGTTCCACCCGAGCGTCACCGCCGCGGCGATGCCACCGCCCACCACCAGGAGCGCGGCCACGCCCAGGAAGAGCAGCCCACGGCCCTTGGGTCTCGTGCCGGGCCCTCCGTACGAGTCCGTGATGATGTTCGTCTCATCGCTCTCGGGGAGCTCGTCCTCGGGGAGGGCCGTCTCGTTGGTGTCGGCCGGTTCCTCGTCCCCGCCGGGTGGAAGCACCTGGTAGGGACGGGTGATGAACTCCGAGGAATCAGACTCATCCTCGGACGGCTCCGGGGCCGGGGGCGTGGGAAGGCGGGACTGCGAGGGCCGGGCCGGAGGGTGGCCCGTCGCGCGGGGAATCCGCTCGCTGGAGGCTGAGCGCGGCCGTGTGGGAGGTCCCCTGCGGGCGCCCTCGTCCGGGGCCTGCGGGCGGGCGGAGGGCTCCGGGGAGGCGGGCTCCGCGGGGACGGCGCGCTTGGGCGCCACCGGCGGGAGCGAGCCGTTCGTGCGCCTGCGGGGAGGCTCCGAAGGTGTCACCGGCGGGAGCGTGCTGCTCGTGGGCCTGCGCGGCACGGGAGGAGTGGGGGGCCGGTGCGCGGGCTCCGGGGCCGGGGCCTTGGAGGCGACCCGCGTCTCCTCGGAAGGGGAGGGCAGGATGGCGGAGGGCACGGTGAGCGCCGAGGCCGAGGCCATGCGAGGCGAAGGGCTGGGCAGGGCGGGGGTGATCTGCGGCAGGCCCGAGGGGCCCTGCGGCTCGGGCGGCGGGGGCACGGGCAGGGCGAAAATCTGGGACAGGCGCACCTCGCCGGTGGTGTCGCCGCTCAGGTCCTGCCCGGACACCAGGAGCTGCCGGGTCTGCTCGCGCCGGTCGGCGAACAGCCGCTGCATCAGCTCGCCGTTCTGCTCCGGGTGCCAGATGAGGGGGCCCACGGCGCGCTCCAGCGCGCGCGCGAACTCCAGCGTGGAGGCGTACCGGTCCTCGCGCTTGCGCGCGAGCGCCTTGAGCACGATGGCGTCCAGCTCCGGGGGCACCGCCTTGTTGCCGCGCGAGGGGGGCGGCACCTGGCCGTGCAGCACCGCGCCGGCGCCCGCCTCGGGCGTCTTCGCGTGGAACAGGCGCAGGCCCGTGAGGCACTCGTGCAGCACCACGCCCAGGCTGAACAAGTCACTGCGCGAGTCCAGCGGCTCGCCGAGCAGCTGCTCCGGGGACATGTAGCCGCTGGTGCCCTTCACCATGCCCACCTGGGTGCGGCCCCGCCGCGCCAGGTTCTTGGCGATGCCGAAGTCCAGGAGCTTGGTGACGCCCTCGTACGTCACCATGATGTTCTTCTCGGCCACGTCCCGGTGGATGACGGGCGAGGGCCGGCCCAGCGGGTCCGTGAAGGTGTGCGCGTAGTGCAGCGCCAGCGCCGTGTCGCGCGCCGCGGCCAGCGACAGGCCCATGGGGATGGCCTCGCCCGCCAGCCGGCACGCCTTGGCCACCTCCACCAGCGTGGCGCCCGGCACGAACTCCATGGCCAGGAACAGCTCGCCCTCGGCGATGTCCAGGTCGAACACCTGGGCGATGTGCGGGTGGTTGAAGGCCGCCGTCACCTTCGCCTCGTCCAGGAACATCCGGACGAACTCCTCCTCGCCCTTGATGTCCGGGAGGATCTGCTTGAGCACCACGAGCTTGCGGAAGCCGGCCAGGCCCCGCTGCGACGCGAGGAAAATCTCCGCCATTCCGCCCGTGGACAGGCGGCAGAGCACCTCGTATTTGCCCAGCTTCCGGCCGCTGAACGCGTCCGTCGTGAGCTGCAGCGTGGAACCGCCCATGTGAGGAAGGGGAGTGTATACCGCAACACGCGCCCATTCGATGGGACGCAGTGCGGCGAACACCCCCCCCTCCCCCGGGGGCAGATCCAGCAGAAACGGCCTTCTTCAATTGGATCTGAACGTGCTGAATCCGTAAACCATGGATTTTCTGGGGGATGGTCAGCCCCCGGGCAACGAACGAGAATTCCGCGAACAGGCTGCAACCGCGCTGGTTCCGGGGGAGGCAAGCGAGGGAGGAAGCGGCCCTCAGGGTCCGGCAGTAGACAGTTTAACCCCCCTGGAGGACGATCGGCTTCCTGACCATCTGCGGAGTTCCGCACACCCAAAAAGCAGTGGACCTTGCCCTTGGGTCCGAGGCAGATGCGCCCCGCACAAAAGCTGCTAACCCTGATAGGGAAAAAAATTCCCTTAGGGGAATACCGCAGAACCGTGCTATGAAATTGTTCTGCTATAACGAAAAAGCCAATTCACCCGGCGACGGAGCTCCCATGCAGTCGGACAACCGGATGTCGACCCGCGAGTCAATTCTGGGCTACCGGATGGGCACGGCGCTGTCGGCGGTCGCCTCCTTCGGCGATGAGCAGGGCTCCGAGGGCCGGTTGGTGCAGCTGTCGCTGGAGCACCTGACGCTGCACATGGCCTCGTGCACCTCCCTGCGCCCGGGCCAGGCGGCCTCCGTGGTGCTGGGGCTGGGCAACCGCTGCACCCCGTCGCTGCAGGCCGAGGTGATGGACGTGTCCATGGGCGGGCCGGAGATGTCGCCCGAGCTGAGCCTGCGCTTCGTGGCGCCCCCGCTGGACACGGGCCGGCAGATCGTCTCCGCGCTGGAGTTGCTGCGCGAGAGTGGCCACCTGGTGGTGCCCGAGGCCCGCCCGGTGTGGAAGGAAGTCATCACCCGCGAGGACCGCATCCTCCGCATCAGCGAGGCGCTGGCCGCGCGCAGCACCCGCGGCGTGGCGCGGCTGGAGGATGGCACCCGCGTGGAGGTCCGCGCGGCGCTGTTCGACAAGTACGACGGAACCATTGGCTGGGCGGCCGAGGTGCCGGTGCCCCGGCGCCCCTTCACGATGGAGGCCTTCGGCTACAGCTCGGTGCTGCACTTCCGCGTGGACCGGGCGCACGAAGAGGGCGGGCTGTGGGTGATGCCGCTGCCGGTGGAGCTCACGCGCTTCCGCCACCGCTGGCTGCGCCGCGCCCCCATCACCATCGACTGCTTCCTCTCCTTCAACCACCCGCTCTGGCCGCAGGTGAGCGTGCGCCGCTCGCTGATGGACATCTCCTACGAGGGGCTGTCCTTCATGACCGAGCCGGGCGAGGACCTGCTCTACCCGGGCATGCGCGTGCCGGTGATGGAGGTGGAGATGCCCAACCGCGCCCCGGTGAAGCTTCTGGCCGAGGTGCGCAACATCTCCACCACCCCCAAGGGCCGCCGCTGCGGCATGTGGGTGTGCCCCATCAACGAGGAGCACGGCCTGGCTTGGCGCGCCATGGTGGAGGAGCAGATCCACCCGCGCACCCGCACCGCGGGCGACTGGAACGACGCGGTGTGGGACATGTACGAGAAGTCCGGGTACTTCCGGCTCTCGGGCAAGGACCCGACGAAGTTCGACGCCTTCAAGCGCGAGTTCTACGAGACGCAGAACAAGCTGGTGGGCCGGCCGCGCCTGGGCTTCCGCATCGTCAAGCCGCTGGATGGTGCCAAGGTGGAGGCCTCCATCTCGGTGGCCAAGCCCTACGGCACCAGCTGGATGACGCACATGGTGGCGCGCCAGCACCCCACCGGCCTGGAGGGCAAGAAGGTCTCCGCGCGCGAGGCGCTGCGCGACATCTACCTGCGCGGCTACGAGCCAGCGCAGCTCGACCCGGACGTGAAGTGGTTCTTCGGGTACTTCGAGGCCCGGGTCCGCTGGTCGCGCTACGCGATGTTCGACTTCGCCTCGTGGTACGAGCACACCGGGCAGTCGGCCGCCATCGACTTCCGCCTGATGGAGGGCGAGACGGACCGCGCCTGGGAGCCCATCCCGGCCGGGGTGGAGGTGGGCACGCCCACGCCCGAAGAGCTCGCGGTGTTCTTCAAGCACGTGGAGCAGACCAAGCCCCTGGCGTTCCGCGAGGCGTTGGACCTGGTCCCCGAGCGCTTCGACATGCAGGCCACGCGCGAGCTGTGGAACAGCGCCCAGCTGTCGCGTGAGCGCGAGGCGTTCGTCGCCCGCATCGACGGCAAGCCAGTGGCGATCGGCATCGCCGAGACGGCCACCCCGGGCTTCAACCTGTTCCAGATCCTCGACAGCGTGCGCATCATCCCGCTCATCGAGGACACGCGGCCCGAGGCGCAGAAGGGCATGTTCGGCCTGCTCACGCGCGCGGCCGAGTGGTTCCGCGAGCGCAACCGCCGCCTCTTCATCCACTACGTGGAGTGCACCAACGTGGAGTACGCCGAGCGCGCGGCGCTGGCGGACCTGGGCGAGGGCGTGCTGTGGATCATCTCCTCCGGCCTGCTGCCGGAGTTCCTGGAGCACCTGTGCGAGGCCACCACGCCCCGCGCGGAGTAACGCAGGGCCTGTGGTGACGCCCCTCAGGGGGCTGGGGCGCGCGCCTCGACGAGCAGGCTGAGGTCCACCAGCCCCGAGATGTCATCGTTGGTGAGGTAGTTCAGCTCCCGGGCATGCCGTGCCGCGGCGGCCAGGGCCGCGCCGCCCGGCTCCAGCGCGGGCTCCAGCCGCGAGAACGCCGCCTTCAGCACCTCCTCGCGCAGGGGCTTGTGGGTGAGCTGGCCAAAGGCCGCATTCACCTCGTTCTGGAACCGCCCGGGATTGGCGCGCCAGCGCTCCGTCAGCCGCACGTGCGCGCGCAGCAGGGCCACGAGCTGGGGCCTGCGCGTCTCCAGGGCGCGCTTCGTGGCCACCACCACCGTGGTGGGAAAGCTTCCCCCGGGCCACAAGTCCCGCTCGTCCACGAGGATGTGGCCGCCGCCCTCGGTGAGCATGCGCGAGGCCCAGGGCTCGGGCACCCAGGCCCCTTCGATTCCGCCATGGAGGTACTGGCCGAGGATGTCCGGGTTGGTCAGGGGAAACACCTGCACGTCGTCATCCGGGCCCCCGGTGGCGCGCAGCCCCTGCTGCTTTAGCCAGTAGCGCAGCGCGATGTCCTGGGTGTTGCCAATCTGGGGCGAGGCCAGCTTCTGGCCCTTGAGCCCCTCGGGCGTCTTCACCGTGCGGGTGACGAACACCGCGCCCCCGTTCACCGCGCCGGCGATGATGCGCAGCTCCCGGCCCGCCTTGAGGAAAGTGTTGATGGCGGGGCCGGTGCCCACGTACGAGACGTCCAGGGAGCCGGCCACCAGGGCCTCCATGGCGGCGGGCCCCGCGTTGAACTGCTTCACCTCCAGGGGCCCCACGCCGGGCTCGGAGGAGAAGGCGCCCTCGGCGTTGCCCACGAGCGCCTGCGCATGGGTGATGTTGGGAAAGAAGCCCAGGCGCAGCGGGCCCCCGTCCTTCGGGGCCTTCTTGCAGCCCAGCCAGGGGGTGGCGGACAGGGCCAACAGGCCCACGAGACAGCGGCGGCGATGCACGTCCATCGCCGTGCACATCGCCTTGCCGGGCGCGGGAGGCAACCGCTCTGGGCGCCGGGCGTCGGCCACCTCACAGCTGGGGTTGCAGGCCCCAGCGCCGCCGCACCCGGTTCTCCACCGTCTGGAAGAGCAGCCGGTCCACGAGCATGCCCAGGGCGATGATGGCCAGCATCACCGCCATCACCTGGGGCACGTCCATCAGCTCCCGGCCCAGGGTGAGCAGCTGCCCCAGGCCGCCCGAGACAAAGAGCAGCTCGCCCGCGAGCAGCGCGCGCCAGGCGAAGCTCCACCCCAGCTTCAGCCCGGTGATGATGCCGGGCAGGGCCGCGGGCAGCAGCACGCCGAACGAGAAGCGGGCGCCCCGGACCCCCAGCGTGTGGGCCACGCGGATGAGCTGCGGGTCGATGCTCTTCACCCCATCCTCCACGGCGATGGCGATGGCGAGCACGCTGCCCATGACGACGACGAAGAGGATGGCCGAGTCATTGAGGCCAAACCACAGCAGGGCCAGGGGCAGCCAGCAGATGGAGGGCAGGGCCTGCAAGCCCGCCACGATGGGCTTCACCGCCTCGCGGAAGAACGACAGCCGGGCGATGGCCAGGCCCAGGGGCACGCCGATGCCCACCGAGATGAGGTACGCGCGCCCCAGCCGCCCCAGGGAGCGCAGCACCGCGCTGCCCATCTGCCCGGTGGCCACCATGCGGACGAGGCTCTGCACCACCGTCACCGGCCCCGGGAAGAGGTGAGGGGACCAGAGGCCGGAGCGCGCCAGCAGCTCCCAGACGCCCAGCAGCAGCACCAGCATTCCCAGCTTCTGTGCCCAGCGCTTCATGTGCCCTCTCCTTTAATGGTGCAGGGCCGCCGTCTTGCCTGCGTCCACGGGCGCGGCCTCGGCGGCCGGGGTGGAGCCATCCACCTGGCGCATCAGCATGCGCAGGTACCGGGCCATCTCGTTGAGCCGGCGGTCCTCCAGCGAGCGGGGCATGGGCAGGTGGACTTCCAGGTCCTTCACGATGCGGCCGGGGCGCGGCGCCATGAGCACCACCCGGGTGCTCAGCATCAGCGCCTCGTGCACGTCGTGGGTGACGAACACCACCGTCTTGCGGGTGCGCAGCCAGATGGACTGCAGCAGCTCCTGCATGTGGATGCGCGTTTGGGCATCCAGCGCACCGAAGGGCTCGTCCATCAGCAGCACGGCCGGGTCCGTGGCGAGCGCCCGTGCCAGGCTCACGCGCATCTTCATGCCACCCGAGAGCTGGTGGGGCAGGGTGTTCTCGAAGCCGGACAGCTGCACGCGCTGGATGAACTCGAGCGCCCGCGCCTTGCGCTCGGCCCGGGGCACCCCGCGCGCGGCGAGGGCGAACTGGAGGTTGCCCTGCACCGTCATCCACGGAAACAGCGCGGCCTCCTGGAACATGAGGAGCCGGTCGGGCCCTGGCCCGCGAATCCGCTGGTCATCGATGGAGACGGTGCCGCCGGTGGGCACGAGCTGCCCGGCCAGCGCATACAGGAGCGTGGACTTGCCACAGCCCGAGGGGCCGAGCAGACAGACGAACTCTCCTGAGTGAACGTTGAGGTTCACGTTCTTCAGCGCCACGACCTTGTTGGCGTAGGCGTAGTCCACCTGCGCCACGGCGATCTTGGCGCGCTCGGCGGGCACCCGCGTGGGACGCAGGTGCTGGAGGGAGTTCTTCCAACGGGCCAGCAGGGCTCGGAACATTCACCTACAACGTAGGAATTGCCCCTACGTCCTGCTTGCCCGACCCACGAGGGACGGCGGCTTGCCTGCCCGGTTGCCCTGGGGGGCGCCGTCCAGGGGGCGGCTTACCAGGGGCAGTTCGCCACGGTCACCGTGCGCTGCACGGGCGCGGCCGCGTTGCCGCCGCCGTCGGTGACCATGTACTCGAGCGTGTAGGTGCCAGGGACCCAGCCATTCACATACCCGAAGACCTGGACCGACTGCGTGAGGTTGCCGTAGCACACGTCCTCGGCCGTGACGCCGGGATCCACAAACGGGGTGCCGCACGTGTGCGTCATCTCCGGCTCGCCGTTCAACGCGAGGAGGGGTGCCAGGGTGTCCTCCACGGTGACGGTACGCACGGCGCTCGCTTCACCTGTGTTGTTCCGGGCGATGTACTGCACCGAGTAGGTGCCCTCGGCGCTCGGGTTGGGGCCGGGGCCGTAGGCATCCTCGCCCGAGTTATAGCGATCCACCGTCACGGGGCCGCAGGCATCCGTGGCCGAGGCGCCCGGGTCCTGCCAGGTGCTCGCGCCGCACTCCAGCGCCATCTCCAGGCTGCCGTTGACGGTGAGGGTGGGCGGGGGCGTGGTGTCCTCGCACGAGGACGCTTCGGAGCGGCTCCGCAGCTTGGGGCGCCGGGTGGCATCGGCATACCCTGG
Organism: Allostigmatella hybrida; assembly: GCF_020103775.1. Lineage (NCBI taxonomy): Bacteria > Pseudomonadati > Myxococcota > Myxococcia > Myxococcales > Archangiaceae > Allostigmatella > Allostigmatella hybrida. Next base: position 3,919 of record NZ_JAHXBH010000027.1, on the reverse strand, counting down.
CGCGCTCAACCGCAGGCTCAAAAAGTTGTCATGGTCTGCCTCGGCCTGCACCTGAGTGGCACCCGCGGCCAGGGGACCGCAAAGGCTCACGGCCAGCAGCAGCTTGGAAAGACTGTCTTTCGAACGCAGAGAGGGAAAGCCAAGAGACAAGGGGAGAGGGCGCATGGATGGGGGCTCCTGTCGTCGTCGGTCCGGCGGGGCGGATGATACAGGCCTGGAACTGCAAGCAACAGCTTATTTGAGAGGGATATGAAGATTGTTTTCAAAGCCTTGCGCCGGAACTGTGACGGATTGCGCTACACAACAGGCGGGACTTAATGCTCCGCCGCGCCTGGAAAACATGCGGTGAAGGTGTGAGTTTGTTTCACGGGCCTGTCTCGGTTTCACCGGCATGAGGGCGATGCTTGAAAATGGCCAGCCGGGAAATCATCACCTCCGATGAAATCAGGCGCCCGCCTGGCGGCTTGCCCCCCGCTCAGGCCCGCTCTGGAAAGGGGGCGGGGCGGGTCGATGGAGGCAAGGGGGCTGCCTACCTTGGGACGGGACAGGAGGGGTGTCCCATGAGGTGGCAAGGAGGCCGTCGCAGCTCGAACATCGAGGATCGCCGGGGCATGGGCGCGGGGCGCCCGCTGGCGGTGGGAGGCGGGGCGGCGACGCTGGTCATCGCGGTGCTGGTGTACCTGCTGGGCGGAGACCCGGGGGACTTCGTGTCCCAGGCGCCCCAGTCCCCCTCCTCCGGGATGGGAGGCTCGGGGGCACCGGTGGACCCGGCCCAGGAGCCCCTCAAGGAGTTCGTCTCCGTCATCCTGGCGGACACCGAGGACACCTGGCCCGCGCTGCTCTCCGAGGTGGGCGTCACCTATGAGGAGCCGCGCCTGGTCCTCTTCTCGGACGCGGTGGAGTCCGCCTGCGGCTTCCAGGAGAGCGCGGTGGGCCCCTTCTATTGTCCAGGGGACCAGCGGGTGTACCTGGACCTGACCTTCTTCGGAGAGCTGGACCGGCGGCTGGGCGCCTCCGGGGACTTCGCGCAGGCGTACGTGGTGGCGCATGAGGTGGGACACCACGTGCAGAACCTAATGGGCACCTCGCAGCGGGTGCAGCAGATGCGGGCCCGGAGCCGGGGGGACGCCAACGCCCTGTCCGTGCTCCAGGAACTGCAGGCGGACTGCTACGCCGGCATCTGGGCCCACCACGCCCAGCAGCAGCGCCAGGTGCTGGAGCAGGGGGATGTGGAGGAGGGGCTGAACGCGGCCTCGGCCATCGGGGATGACACCCTTCAGCGCCGGGCGGGAGGGCACGTGGTGCCCGAGTCCTTCACCCACGGCTCCGCGGCGCAGCGGGTGGAATGGTTCCGCCGGGGCCTGGAGCAGGGCACGCTTGAGGCGTGTAACACCTTCCAGCAGCAGGGCCGCTGAGGCCTCATCCCCCGGACATGACGGGTGTATACCTGGGGTATGGCGCAGCGGAAGGTTGATGGAATGAGCGCTGGCAATCACCGCGAGCCCATCACCCCCACGCTCGTGGACCGCTGCAGTGGCCATGCTCTTGGAGACGCAAATGTACGCTGAGGTGAGCGGCGCGCGCTTGTTCTTTGATACAGAAGGGCCGGAATGGGAGGAGAGTGGGCCCGAGCTGCGGCGCAGGCCGACGCTGCTCATTCTGCACGGGGGTCCGGGAATCGACCATTCGCCATACCGGCAGCTGGGAAGAGCCGTGTCGGATCGCCTGCACGTCGTCTATCTGGATCATCGTGCGAATGGGCGAAGTGAGACAGGAGACCGGCGGGGTTTGACGCTCGACGGGTGGGCGGAAGACATCCATGGGTTCGTTGCAGCTTTGGGCTTGCATCGCCCCATCGTCCTTGGCCACTCCTTTGGTGGGTATGTGGCCCAGGCCTACGCCGCCGCCCATCCTGATCAGCCAGGAGGGTTGATTCTGGCGGGAACCGCGCCTCGCTTCGTCCTGGAGCGTGCGCTGGCAGCGTTCGAGCGCCTTGGCGGCGCGGCGGCGGCGGATACGGCGTCCCGGTTCTTCCGGCGTCCCGCTGAGCATTTCCCCGAGTACATGGAGCGTTGCTACCCGCTCTATGGCCGCACGGCTCCCGGCCCGCAGATGGTAGCGCGTATGGTGATGAACATGCAGGTCGCCGACAGTTTCGTGGGCGGCGAGATGCAAACCTTCGACCTTCGGGACCGGCTCGCGAGGATTACTGCTCCGGTGCTCATCCTTTCCGCGGCCGACGATGTCATCGCCACCCCCGCCGATGTCGCGGAATTGAAGGAGCACCTGCGGGCTCCGTGCACAGAGGTGCGGTTCGACGCAGGTCATGAAATGCTGCGGGACGAACCTGCTCGCGCGGCTGCCGTGATCAGGGGCTTTGCGCTGGACGTGGAGAGGCCACATGCCGGAGCGCCAGCAGGGCGGCCATGATGCGCTGGCGGCACCTTCCGCCGTGCTCCTGAGCGAGCCGCCTCTTGTTCATTCGTGTTCAGGGGCTTAGCGCGGGGAGGGGGTGTCCTCCAGGAGCTTGAGCACCTGGCGGTAGAAGTCCTCCCCCTCCTCTTTCGGCTCCACCGCGAAACAGCCGCCCCCGGCATGGCCTGGGAGCGGCTGCACCAGGGCCATCACGCGCTTCTTGGGACAGATGTCCAGGCAGCCCACGCGGAGGATGCGGATCTGCCCCTTGTGGCCGTCCTCCTTGAGCCGGTCCTTGAGCCAGCCGCGCAAATCCAGCGTCTTGTTGCCGGAACACTTCCGGCACACCAGCACCACGCCAGCTTTCCAAGGAGGGCGAACAGGGCGAGCAGGGCTCATGGGGGCAAGCTAGTGACCAGGCCGGGGGACCTCAACCCTTCTCCCCCGGCACGGCCGGGCTTCACCGGGGCGGCTTGAGGGAGGCCGGCAGGCCCGCCCCGGCCTGGAAGGCGGAGGGCTTCAGCTCCGCATCGAGCTGGGCGGCGGGCGGTGCCTCCACGGAGGAGCCCGGAGGCACCTCTGGCGGCGGCCCTCCGGGGGCGGGGGCTGGAGTGCTGCTGTCACTGGAGCACGCGCACAGCCACGACAGGGCGGTCAGGATGAGCAAAGGGCGCATGAAAGCCTCTCAGTATTTGATCCAGATCTCGGTGCCGGGATGAATCTCCTGGAGCATCTGGGTGTCCGGCTCCCGCTCGATGAGGCTCCGGACGAGGGGGTTGGGGCTGTAGGCGGTCTTTCCTGCCCAGACGATCTGCGCATCCTTGAAGACACCCATGTCGTGGACGTGCTGATCCACGGTGTACTTGTTCCAGCCGGGGGCGCGCTCGGGAAGCAGGAACACCGCAGGGGCGGGATTCGCCGAGGGGCCGGTTCCCCCGCCGTGGTCATGGCCTCCACGGGTGGCGCTCCACTCGACGGTGGACTCGGTGCCATCCGCGGCGCGGCAGGACTGAAAGGTGGGGAAGTACAACGTGGTGAAGGGTTTGTTGGGCAGCATCGCGCTCAGGCCCACGCGGTACAGGTGGGTGTCCCCGGGGAGCACCTCCGCGGCGGGCTTGGTCCAGACCACGGACTTCACGGCGCCGTTGGCGTCCTTGGAGAGGGCGGCCTTGCCAAACACCGAGTCCAGGGGACGCACCGACGTCACGCTTTCGGGCAGGTGGATCTCGATGCGGAACGTGTCCGCGCCCGAGCAGCCATGGGCGATGTTGAACGTGAGTTCCTGGGAGTTGCCGGCGATGAAGGGCCCCGAGAGGACAGAGATGTGGGCCTCGGCGGCGGTGCACAGCAGGGTGGCCACGGCAGCCAATAACAGACGTGGAGATGCGTTCATGCAGGTTCCCCCGGTAAAGAGTTGCAGGCGCCTTCTAGCAGGCTGCTGAAAAAGTGACTGGCGGAGGACCCACCTCATGAGCTACCTGCCTCGGAGCACCTACGTGGGAGG
>NZ_JAHXBH010000026.1:0-123057 GCF_020103775.1 Allostigmatella hybrida | reverse complement strand
CTGTAGCTGATGATGAAGGAGCCCGGCGAGCTGGTGTCCCCCACCTGGTTGGAGGTGACCGGCACGGCGCCGGCACAGGCGTCCTCGGCCGTCGCGCCCTGGTCCACGTAGGGCGAGCCGCACTCGAAGGTGGTCTCCAGCGGTCCCGTGACGTTGATGACCGGGGCCAGGGTGTCGGACACGTCCACCGTGCGGCTGGCGGAAGCGGTGCGGCCCGAGGGGTCCGTCACGCTGTAGCCCAGCACGTGGCTACCCAGCTGCTTGTTGTTCACCGTCCCCGTGGTGACGATGGCACCGGTCAGGTCGCCCGCGCACCGGTCGTTGGCGGTGGCGCCCGGGTCCATGTACGGACTGGCGCACTCCAGGGTCGAAGCGCCCGGATTCAGGGCCAGGATCGGCGGCAGGGTGTCCTGCACGTTGACCGTGCGGCCCGTGGCCGAGGTGCCCGTGTTGCCCGACGGGTCTGTGGCGCTGTAGGTGACCGTCACCGCGCCCGGCTGGTTGGGGTTCACCACCGTGCTGGGCACGGCGGGCAGCACACCGGCGCACGCATCGTTCGCCGTGGCGCCCGGATCGTTGAACCCGTCGCCGCCGCACTCGATGTTCACGGTGCCCGGGCCCATCATCGTCACCACCGGCTTCAGGGTGTCGGAGACGTTCACCTGGCGGGTGACGGCAGGCGCGCTCAGGCCCGCGATGTCCGTCACGTTGTAGGTGACCGTGTAGCTGTTGGGCACGTTCGGGTTGACGGTGCCCGTTACGGTGATGCGGTCGTTGATGTCATCGGTGCAGACGTCGCTGGCGATGGCTCCGGGGTCCGCGTACGGTGTGGCGCACTCAAGAGCCTGAACGGCGGGGCCCTGGAGGGCCAGCACCGGCGGAGTGCTGTCATCGGACTTCACCGTGCGGGCCGCGGGCGCGGTGGCCTCGTTGCCCGAGGAGTCCTTCACGCTGTAGCTGATGGTGAAGGTGCCCGGCTGGCCCGGCACCTGCGTGCGCGTGGAGACAATCTCACCCGTCAGATCATCCTCGCACGCGTCGTTGGCGGTGGCGCCCGGATCCACATAGGTGGAGCCGCACTCGAACGTCTGGTTGGCAGGCCCCTGGACCGTGAGGGCCGGAGCCAGGGTGTCATTCACCTTCACCGTGCGGGTGACAGGGCCCGCGGTGCGGCCGCCCGGATCCTGCACGGTGTACGTGAGGGACTGGTCACCCAGCTGCTTGGGGTTGATGGTGCCCGTCTTCTGGATGGCGCCCGTCAGGTCGCCGTAGCACTGGTCGTTGGCCGTGGCGCCCGGGTCGGCGTACGGATTGCCGCACTCCAGGGTCGACGCCCCCGACTTCAGGGCCAGCGTCGGCGCCAGGGTGTCCTCCACCGTGACGGTTCGGCCCGTGGCCGACACGCCCACGTTGCCCGAGGAGTCGGTGGTCGTGTAGCTGACCGTCACCGCCCCCGGCACGCTCGGATCCACCGTCTCGCTGGGCACCGCAGGCAGCACGCCCTCGCAGGCGTCATTGGCGGTGGCGCCCGGGTCGTTGAACGGACCGCTGCCGCACTCGATCTTCGCGTTCAGCGCGCCAGACACCGTGACGACCGGCTTGAGCGAGTCGCTGACCGTGACCGTGCGGTCGGCCGAGATGCTGTGGCCGCTCGCATCCGACACCTTGTAGGTGAGCTTCTGCGCACCGAGCTGCTTGTTGTTGATGGAACCGGTCTTCTGGATGGAAGCGGTCAGGTTGCCCGCGCACTGGTCGTTGGCCGTGGCGCCCGGGTCCGTGTACGCATCGCCGCACTCCAAGCCCTGGGTCCCTGGGGCAAGCGTCAATGTCGGGGGAAGGGTGTCCTCCACCGTGACGGTGCGGCCAGTAGCCGACACGCCCGTGTTCCCGGACGGGTCCGTGGCGCTGTAGGTGATGGTCACCGCGCCCGGCTGGTTCGGATTCACGACGGCGTTCTGATCCGTCGCCAACTGTCCGGCACACGCATCGTTGGCCGTGGCGCCCTCGTCATTGAACTCGCCGCTGCCGCACTCGAACTTCTGGGTGAGCAGACCGTTCACCGTGACCACCGGCTTGAGCGTGTCCTTCACCTGCACGATGCGGCTGATTTCCGGGGCCTTGTTCCCCTCGGGGTCCTGCACGTTGTACTTCACCGCGTAGGTGCCCAGCGCGGCGGTATCTACCGAGCCAGTCTGGGTGATGGCTGCGTCGAGGTTGCCCGCGCACACGTCGCTGGCCGTAGCGCCCGGGTCGGCGTACGGCGAGGCGCACTCGGCGATGTCGTTGGCGAGCCCCTTGAGCGCCAGCGTCGGCGCCGTCGTGTCGGACACCGCCACGGTGCGCTTGACCGGCGTAGCCGCGTTGCCCGAGGAGTCCTCTACGTTATAGGTCAGCTCGTACTGGCCCACCGCGCCCGGGTTCACCGTGCCGCTCACGGCGATCGCGCCGGTCAGGTCCCCCTCGCAGACATCGGCCGCTGTGGCGCCCGGATCCGTGTAGGTGCCCGGAGCGCACTCAAGCTGCTCGTTGTTGCCCACCAGGGTCAGCGTGGGCTTGTTCTGGTCGAGCACCGTGATGGTGCCGGTGCACGAGTCGGTGTTGCCCTCGGTATCCGTGCACGTCAGCGTGACGGTGGTGGTGCCAGGCCCATACGGACCGATGGGGCTCTGCTTGCAGCCCACTAAATTCTCATCCGGATCCCACGAACCATTGTTGACGTTGCCGTCCGCGCCGCACGTCAGGTCGGCGACCAGCTCCAAGTTCTTGCAGACGGCTTCAGGAGGCGACTCGGTGTCGAGGCTGGGGATCTTGCAGAACGCGGTGCAGGCACCGATGGTGCCGCTGGCGTCACGGGTACGGCCGTTGAAGAAGCCGTCATCGCACTCTTCGCCCTGAGCCGCGTCCACTTGGCCGTCACCGCACCACTGCTGCTGACAGGAGAACGAGCAGGTAAAATCGGCGGGGTATCCCGGCTGCGCCGACTTGCCGTTGCCCTCAGGACTATGATCGCACGTGGCGGTCGGCTCATAGCCCTGACCACAGCCCGAGGTGTACGCCATGGCGCTCTGCGTCAGGACATAGGGCGCGCCGATGAAAGTCTTGAAGGAATCCGGGTCCTCCAGGAGGTAGTCATAGTAGTCACGCGCGCCGGGCAGCGAGTAGCTCTCGTCCACGGCGATGGCTACCGGCGCAAACGTCTTGTCCGGGTAGCTGCTGAACACCACGCGCGTGGTACAGCCTCCCGTCCCGTTCAGTTCGCCATCGTTGCCGTAGAGGCCGTCAGACAGAGTCTCCGGGTACATCCGGAAGATGTGTCCACCATTGGCATAGCAGCCCGTGCCAGCCACGGCGAACGACCCGAAGGGCTCCAGCAGGGGCACCGGCGTTCCCGGGGCCGCGTCCTGATAGGCGCAGCCCAGCGAGATGTACATACCGGTCCGCGAGTTGATCTGCTTGGAGACGATGGTTGAGACGATGTTCTCGATGAACTGAGGCGTGCCGTTGTTCGTCGCGTCCGAGCCGCTGATGACCACGTCGCCGTCGATTGCGGCACCCCAGATGTTGCGGTTGTCGACCGCGGCCTGGAAGGCGCTCTCGCCGCCCTGGCACGCCGCGTCGCTGATGATGATGCCGGCGTACTCCTGGAACTGCTCCGGCGTCATCGCGCTCCACTGCGCGGGAGTGACCACCGTCGCTGGATAGCCGATGTTCGCTGCGGCCTGCGCCTCACGGCTGGATGCGCCCCCGGTGACGGTGGTGCCGAGAATCAGCACCTTCTTGGTGGAGTTGACCTCTTGCTGAGCGGTGCGTGTTGCCCCCAAGGCGGGTTCTTGTGGAGGCTCAAGCGGCTCCTTTTCACAAGAGATGGAAAAGGCTGACAGCGCCGTAATCAGTGCCCACGTGCTTCTTCTCTCGGCCAGCCGCACAGGGCCTCCTTTGAAATGCTTGGAAAATGACAAACCCATACAGCCCCCAGGAGACCCCTTGAAGTCGAGCTATGCACAGTTCAGGCAAATTTCCTTGGCCGCATGAGCGTAGGGGAGGCTGGTGCGGCCCAGCACCTTGGCCGAGTCAATGCTGACTCTTCCCGGCAAGACGCATCGGTCAGGACGGGGACGCTGGTCGTGGGATGGGCTGGCGCGGAGAGACAGCAGCAAAAGCGCTCACGCGCCAGTGGACATGTGTCCCGTCAAAGCGCTCACGCGGTAGCGTGTTCGAACAGCCTACTCCCCGCCGAGCTGAGCGATGAAGGAGGGGCCGTTGCAGATGACGCGCTCGCGCAAGGGGTTGAGGTGTCCCTCGGCGTTGCCCGACAGCGACTTGGCATAGATGCCGCCGTCGAAGCTGCCATTGGTGAAGTTCACGTGAGCGTTGGGAGCCAGCAGGGTGCCCCACAAGCCGTAGCCCTGGGCGTTGATGGAGGTGGCGTCCACGAAGTTGAAGAGGACACCCTGCTGGTCGATGCCACCGCTGAAGACATGGCCACCTGCGAGCTTGGCGGAGGTGCCATGGATGTTGAGCACCGCCAGGGAGCCTGCGGGCGCATCGATGGACAGCAGCACGGTGGAGGACAGGTCGCTGGCGTTGACGCTGAAGACGTTCACGTCAGCCGAGGAGCCGGTGAGCATGAGTCCACCCCAGGCCTCGCGGCGGGTGAGGCCGTTGGTGGGCAGGGAGTCCAGCTGTGTGGAGAGCTTGCGCACCTCGGCTGCGCGGGTGGGGAAGTCCACGGGGGTGCTCTTGGAGGGAGCGCCGCGGACATAGGTGACGTTGGAGGCGGAGTAGGTGCCGCCGTAAGCGGCGTCGCCCCAGACGCCGCCCTGGGTGAGGGAGAGGTTGCCGCCAGCTACGAGCACCGGAGCGGTGTCGGAGGAGGGCAGCTCCCAGCCTACGGAGAAGTGCTTCATGGAGATGTTGCCGCCCGCGGCCACGCGGCCCTCGACATCGGAGCCCAGGGTGTAGTCCTCGAAGAGGAAGACGTTGAAGTCGCTGAGGCGGACCTGGATGCCGCCCTCACGCACCATGCGGGTGGCGGGAGCCACGGCCTTGTTACCGGAGGGGTCCTGGACGCTGTAGGTGATGGTGAAGGAGCCGGGCTGACCGGGGACCGGAGAGCGGGTGGCCACGATGTGGCCGGTCAGGTCTCCAGCGCAGGCATCGGCGGCGGTGGCGCCCGGGTCGATGTACTGGCCCCCACACTCGTACGTGTCGGAGGGCGGGCCCTTGAGCGTGATGACCGGGGCCACGGTGTCACGCACTTGCACATCGCGGTCAACGTAGACCGGCGCGCCCCCATCCCGGAAGTCGTTACCCTGGTACCGGATGGAGTAGTTTCCCACGTGCATCAGGTCGACGTTGTGGTGCTCGCGGATGACGTTGGCGGTGATATCGCCCTTGCACAGGTCGATGAGCTTGGGCAGCGGCTCGTTGAGCGCGTCAATGGCGCACTCGAGCGTCAGCGGGGCCGGCGTCTCGAAGGCGGGCGGCAGCGTGTCCACCACGTTCACGTCGCGGATGGCGGTGCTCTGCCGGCCGCTCTTGTCCGTGGCGGTGTAGTTGACCGCGTAGTACCCCGGAACCGACTCGTCGATGTTCTCGGACGAGACGACGGTCGAGGAACCCGAGCACAGGTCGAAGGCCGTAGCGCCCGGCTCCACGTACGTGTCGCGCTTGCACTCCAGGCTCATCGGGTTCTCACCCAGCAGGGTGATGGCCGGGGGCAGCGAGTCGTTCACCTGCACCGTGCGGGTGACCGTGGCCGAGGTGTTGCCGGTCCTGTCCTGAGCGCTGTAGCTCAGCACGTAGTTGCCCGCCCGGGTCGTGTCCACCGTGCCAGACACCGTCACCGGCACGTCGCCGGCGCACAGGTCAACCGCCTTGGCACCCGGATCCACGAAGGGCTCCGAGCACTCGACCGTCACATACACCTCGCCATTGAGGGCGATGCTTGGGGGGAGGTCGTCGTTCACCTTCACCGTACGGGTCACGGGCGAGGTGGCCACGTTACCGGCCGGATCCTGCACGCTGTAGGTGATGGTGAAGTTGCCGGGCTGGCCCGGGACCGTGGTGCGCGTGGCAATGACGGCGCTCGTCAGGTTGCCGTAGCACTGGTCATTGGCTGTGGCGCCCGGGTCCGTGTACTCGCCGCCGCACTCGAAGGTGTCGGAGGTGGGGCCCTGGACGGTGATGACCGGGGCCAACGTGTCGCTGACGTTCACCTGGCGGGTGACCGACGGCGCGCTCTGACCGGACGGATCCAACACGTTGTAGATGACCGTGTAGGCGTTGGGCACGTTCGGGTTGACCTCACCCGAGCGGGTGATGGCGCCTGTCAGGTCGCTGGCGCAGGCGTCCAGCGCCGTGGCGCCCGGATCCACGTACGGCGAACCGCACTCCAGCGCTTGGGGAGCAGTCCCATTCAGCGCCAGTGTGGGCGGCAGAGTGTCGGACACTGTCACGGTGCGCTTGACCGGCGTGGCCGCGTTGCCCGAGGAGTCCTCCACGTTGTAGGTCAGCTCGTACTGGCCCACCGCGCCCGGGTTCACCGTGCCGCTCACGGCGATCGCGCCGGTCAGGTCCCCCTCGCAGACATCGGCCGCCGTGGCGCCCGGATCCGTGTAGGGCCCCGGGGAGCACTCGATCTGCTCGTTGCTGCCCACCAAGGTCAGTGACGGCTTGTTCTGGTCGAGCACTGTGATGGTGGCGGTGCACGAGTCGGTGTTTCCCTTGAGGTCCGTGCATGTCAGGGTGACGGTAGTCGTTCCAGGTCCATACGGACCGATGGGGCTCTGCTGGCAGCCCACCAAATCCTCATCCGGATCCCACGAGCCATTGTTGACGTTGCCGTCCGCGCCGCATGTCAGGTCGGCGACCAACTCCAGGTTCTTGCAAAGGGCGTCAGGAGGCGACTCGGTGTCGAAGTTGGGGATCTTGCAGAACGTGGTGCAGCTACCGATAGCGCCGGTATGGTCCCGGGTGCGGCCGTTGAAGAGGCCGTCATCGCACTCTTCGCCGTGCTCCGCATCCACATGGCCGTCACCGCACCACTGCTGCTGGCAGGAGAACGAGCAGGTAAAATCGGCGGGGGTTCCCGGCGTCGCCGGCTTGCCGTTGCCCTCAGAACTTTGATCGCACATGGCTGTTGGCTCAGAGCCCTGACCACAGCCTGAGGTGTACGCCATGGCGCTCTGCGTCAGGACATAGGGCGTGCCGATGAAGGTCTTGAAGGAGTCCGGGTCCTCCATGAGGAAGTCCCAGTACTCACGCGAGTTGGGCAAGAAGCCACTCTCGTCCACGGCGATGGCCACTGGCACGAACGTCTTGTCTGGGTAGCCGCTGAACACCACACGCGTGGCACAGCCTCTGGTCCCGTTCAGCGCGCCGTCATTGCCGTAGAGGCCGTCCGACAGCGCTTCCGGGAACATCCGGAAGATGTGCGCGCCATTGGCGTGGCAGCCGGTGCCGGCCACGGTGAACGAACCGAAGGGCTCCAGCAGCGGCACTGGCGTTCCCGGGGTCGCGTCCTGATAGGCACAGCCTAGCGAGACGTACATACCGGTCCGCAAATATGAATGACTGGCGACAATGGACGAGACGACGTTCTCAATGAACTGAGGCGTGCCGTTGTTCGTCGCGTCCGAGCCGCTGATGACCACGTTGCCGTCGACCGCGGCGCCCCAGATGTTGCGGTTGTCGACTGCGGCCTGGAAGGCGCTCTCGCCGCCCTGGCACGCCGCGTCGCCGATGATGATGCCGGCGTACTCCTGGAACTGCTCCGGCGTCATCGCGCGCCACTGCTCGGGGGTGACCACCGTTGCCGGATAGCCAAGGTTCGCCGCAGCCTGCGCCTCACGGCTGGATTGGCCCCCGGTGACGGTGGTGCCGAGAATCAGCACCTTCTTGGTGGAGTTGACCTCTTGCTGGGTGCTGCGCGTTGCCGTTGGGGCTGGCGCCTTCGGCGGCTCACTGGCCCCGTTTCCGCAAGAGATGGAAAAGGCTGACAGCGCCGTAATCAGTGCCCACGTGTTTCTTCTCTCGGCCAGCCGCACAGGGCCTCCTTTGAGCTGCTTGGGAAATGACAAGCCCATACAGCCCCCAAGAGACCCCCTGAGGTCGAGTTATGCACAATTCAAGCAAATGCCGACAGACGTCGTGGCTCACCGCTTTGTGGCCGAGGTGAAGCGCCTGTTACCGGAGTGAGCCTTTTTGCGAGCCGTCGTGGGCAAGCGAGACCGCAAGCTCGTGCCAGGGCTTCATCTCCTCACGCCTGGTTGCGAGGGTTTGCTCCAACTGCTCCACGGCGTCCCTTCCAGCGGTGAAGCGAAGGGGAGGCTTCGGTGCGGCAGCAAACGCCTGGGCCAGCTTGCGGGGGTCTCCCTCCTGGTTGCCATTCATGGCCTGGGAGCCCCGGCGCATCGTACCCGCCGTCGCGTCGTAGTCGCCGATGACCGTCTTCGCGTAGACGGCGGAGTTGTCCGTCAGGAACCCGGTGCGGAAGTAGCCTGGCTCGACGATCGTCACCTTGACTCCCAGCGGGGCGACTTCGTGCGCGAGGCCTTCGCTCAAGCCCTCCACGGCGAACTTGGTCGCGCAATAGCTCGAGGCACCGGGGTAGCCGGCAAAGCCCGCCGCCGAGGACACGTTGAAGATGTGGCCTGACTTCTGTGCGCGCATCACCGGCAGCACTGCCCGCGTTACTGCGGCAAGGCCGAGCACGTTGGTCGCGAACTGCGCGGCGAGCTCCTCGGCGCTGCATTCCTCCAGCGCGCCCACCAGCCCGTACTCGGCGTTGTTGGCGAGGACATCGATGCGGCGGCCGAACTTCTCGACAGCGGCCCGCGCGGCTGCCTCGGGTTGCCCTGGCTGCGTGACATCGAGCGCGGTGGCGAGCAGCCGCCCGGAGGTACCAAGGGCCTTCACGACGGCTTCGGCCTTGCGGCCCGTGGCGACGACCGAGTCACCGGCCGCGAGTGCCGCCCGGGCGAGCTCGGCGCCAATGCCGCGCGTGGCGCCCGTGATGAACCAGACTTTCGAGCTGAGGGCAGCTTCACGCGGGCGGCCATCAAGCTGGGCATGTCCCAATCCGCGCTCAGCCACGCCATGAAGGCGCTGGAGCAGCGGCTCGGCGTGCGGCTGCTGTCACGGACCACCCGGAGCGTGGCGGCCACGGAAGCGGGGGAGGAGCTGCTCAAGACGCTGCGCCCCTCCTTCGAGGGCATTGACGCGGGCCTGGCCCAGCTGGGCACGAAGCGGGCCGTGCCCGCGGGGAAGGTCCGCCTCACCATGATCAAGCAGGCCGCCCGGTCCGTGATTCAACCGATGCTGCCCGGCTTTCTGGCCGCCTATCCCGACATCTAGGTGGAGCTCTTTGTCGATGATCGCTTCACCGACATCGTCACGGGCCGGTTCGACGCGGGCATCCGCTTTGGCCAGAAGGTGGCCAAGGACATGGTCTCGGTCCGCGTGGGCCCGGACCTCCGGGCGGCGGTGGTCGCCTCCCCGGCCTATCTGGCCCAGCGGCCCGCGCCGTGAACAGGGCCGCCGCGGTGTTCAACGAGGGTGACTTGATCGAGGCGGCGGCCGTGAGCGGCCAAGGCATCGCCTACATCTGGGAGGATCAGGCCGCCCCGTACCTGGCCAGTGGCCGGTTGGTGCGCCTGCTTCAGGCCCTGCGCTCCCCCAAGCCTTCGTGACGTGGGGGAGGGCGGCAGGTGCCTACGGGGTGGGGGCGGGGCCGAGCGCGCCGCCCGCCTGGTAGAGCGCGTAGAGGCTGCCCCAGGCCATGGCCAGGAGCACCAGGAAGATGATGATGACGAAGGGCTCGAAGCGGCGCATGGAGCGCTCGCTGGCGAAGATGCCCCAGGACATGCCGAAGTTCTGCAGGCCGTTGGCCAGGTGGTACGCGGTGCCCAGGGTGCCCAGGATGTAGACGACGAGCGTGGGGCCGTGGAAGCGCATCTCCCGGGCGATGTCCGCGAAGGGCTCCGGGCCACCGTGGAACAGGTGGGGGCGCAGGAAGGCCAGCCACAGGTGGGCGCCGAGGAAGGCCAGCACGCCCGCGGCGGTGATGCGCTGCAGGATGTACTTGAGGTTGCCGTAGTTGTTGTAGGCCAGGTTGTTGGGCTTGAAGCTGAACAACCGGACGATGCCCCACCCGGTGTGCATCAGCAGCGGCACCAGGACGAAGAGGAAGGTGAGGGCCTGCGTGAAGGGGTCTCTCTGCCCGGTGACGGCCGTCTGCCAGGCTTCGGCGCCGGCGAAGGCGGCGAGGTTGTCCCAGAGGTGGTTGACGACCCAGAAAGTCAGGGGAACCACCGCGAGGAACGAGCCCAGGCGGGACTGAAAGAGCGGCGTCTTGCGAGGCAGGGCTGCGGCTTCGGTGCTCATCGGGACTCCGGCAACGCGCGGGCGGGCGCCCGCAGGGTGGGTCGGGCCGGGGTTTATAGCCTGTCCCCGGCGGACCGCGAGGAATCCTTTGGGGGGGACAAGCCAGCCGGTGCGCTCGGAAGCATAAGCCGGGCCGATGCCTCCCCCGGCCCCTGCCTTCGAGGGGGGGCGGGGGGCCAGGCCCTTCTTTCCATTGGCGAGCGCCCCGTCCTTGGGCACGCTACAGCCACACCTTATGTCCGACGAACTCGTCAGTGCCCTGTTGAAGGACGTGGATCTCCGGGTGGTGCTCGCCCTCACCTCGGGGCTGTCGCGCCAGGCCCGCACCACGCACAAGAGTGAGCCCGCCTCCGCCGCCCTGCTGTCCCAGGGGCTCACGGCCGCGGCCCTGATGGGGGCCCTCCAGAAGAGCGAGTCGCGCATCAACATCCAGCTCGAGTGCGATGGGCCGCTGCGCGGCTTCTTCGTGGACGGGGACGCCTCGGGGCTGGTGCGCGGCTACGTCAAGAACCCCTACGTGGCCCACGTGGGCGCCGAGGGCCGGTACCGCTGGCGTCCGGTGTTCGGCAACAAGGGCTACATCTCCGTGCTGCGCGACATCGGCGGGGGCGAGCACTACCGCTCCTCGGTGGAGCTGGAGCGCTTCGATTTCACGGAAGACCTGGAGCGCTACTTCGGCATCTCCGACCAGGTGGCCACCCAGTTCCTGCTGGAGCAGGTCCCCCGCGAGGAGGGGGGCACCTCCGAGCCGCTGGGCACGGTGGCGGGTTTGATTCTCCAACCGTTGCCCGACGGGGACCGGGACGCCTTCCTGGCCATTGGCGGCCAGCTCCGGCAGCGGTTCCGCGAGGTGCTGGAGGCCCATGGGACGGAAGGGGCCCCCGCGGTGCTCAAGGCCCTGCTGCCCGACCAGCCCTCGCTGGAAATCATGTCCCGCTACCCCCTGAGCTTCGGCTGCTCGTGCAGCCGGGACCGGGTGAAGCGCGCCCTGCTGGCCATGGGCAAGGAGGAGCTGATGGACCTTCTGGAAAAGGACGGACAGGCCGAGGCGACGTGCCAATTTTGTACGACACACTACGTTATCCCCGGACCGGAAATCCGGGAGTTGCTAACGGCCGCGTCGAACTAACGCAGAGAGGGGCCGCGTAGTAAGACGCGGCACGCACCTCAGCCGGAGTTCGAAACCGTGGCTACGAAGCGGGCAGCTCCCCGGAACGCCAAGCCCTCGAACGTGCCTTCCAAGCGGAAGGTCGAGAAGCTCGTCTCCATTCCCGATGATGTCGTCCTGGCCCCTCAGGTTGAAGCGCCGCGGCAGCAGGCGGGACGGGACCTGTCCCGGCAGCGCTCCGCGGTGCGGGAGCTGTCGTGGGCGGACTTCGACCGCGCGGTGCAGGGCCTGGCGCGCGCCATCCGCAAGGCGTACGCGCCGCAGGCCATCGTGGGCGTGGCCCACGGCGGGGTGTTCGTGGGCGGGGCGCTGGCCAGCGCGCTCAACTGCGAGTTCTTCCCCGTGCGCATCAGCCGCCGGAGCCGGGACCGGCAGGGCGGCGCCAAGCCCCAGATGTTCGGGGAGATGCCGCGCGAGCTGAAGGGGCTGCGCGTGCTCATCGTCGATGACGTGGCCTCCAGTGGCGACACGCTGGAGCTGGCCTCCACGCGGGCGCGCGAGGTCGGGGCCAAGGACGTGAAGACCGCCGCCCTGGTGTCCCGCCCGGAAGGGTACGTGCCCAGCTTCTGCTCGCTGAAGAGCTCCGAGGTGGTGGTCTTCCCCTGGGACTATGAGCCCGCGCTGGCGGGCGCTTCGTCCACCGGGGACGACGTGGACCCGGACAAGGCGGGCGCGTAAAGCGCGGGCCGGTACGATGATCATCGGGACGGCGGGCCACATCGACCACGGCAAGACGTCCCTGGTGAAGGCCCTGACCGGCATCGACACGGACCGGCTCAAGGAAGAGAAGCGCCGGGGCATCACCCTGGAGTTGGGCTTTGCCCACCTGGCGCTGGAAGGTGGCGCCGTGGCGGGCGTGGTGGATGTGCCCGGCCACGAGCGCTTCATCAAGGCGATGGCCGCGGGCGCGGGGGGCGTGGACCTGGCGGTGCTGGTGGTGGCCGCGGACGAGGGCGTCATGCCCCAGACGCGCGAGCACCTGGACATCTGCCGCTTGCTGGGCGTGAAGGCCGGGGTCATCGCGCTCACCAAGGCGGACCTGCTGGCGGACCTGGGCGAGGAGTGGCTCTCGCTGGTGAAGGCGGACCTGGTGGCGCTCACCGTGGGGACCTTCCTGGAGGGAGCCCCGGTGGTGCCGTGCTCCGCGAGGACCGGTGCGGGGCTCCCGGAGCTGCGCGCGGCCCTGTCCCAGGCGGCCCGGGCGTCGCCCGCGCGCCCCGCGGAGGGCCCCGCCTTCCTGCCGGTGGACCGCGTCTTTTCGCTCAAGGGCTTCGGCACGGTGGTGACGGGCACGCTGCTGTCGGGGGCGCTGGAGGAAGAGGAGAGCGTCTCGCTGCTGCCGGGCCTGCCGGGACCCCTCCGCGTGCGGGGGCTCCAGGTGCATGGCGAGGCCCGGAAGAAGGTGCTCGCGGGGCAGCGGACGGCGGTGAACCTCGCGGGCGTCGAGGCCGGACAGCTCCACCGGGGCATGGTGCTGGTGCGCGCCGGGGAGCTGCCCGAGACGCGGATGCTGGATGTGGAGCTGAGCCTGTTGCCCGCCGTGGAGCAGGCGCTCCCCCGGCGCCGCAAGCTGCTGCTGCACCTGGGCACCGCGCAGGTGGAGGCCACGGTGGCCCTGCTGGATCAGGAGCGCCTGGAGCCCGGGGCGGCGGGGCTGGCCCAGTTGCGTCTGGATGCCCCCGTGGCCGCGCTGGTGGGGCAGCGGTTCATCCTTCGCGGCTCGCGGGCCCTGCCGGGCCGGGGGGCCACGGTGGCTGGGGGACGGGTGCTCTCGCTCACCCCACCGCGCCGCCGCAAGGGCGCCTCCGCCGTGGTGGGGCAATTGCTGGAGGCCGACGCGGGCGGACAGGCCGCGTGGCTGCTGCGGCAGGCCGGCTACCGGGGGCTGACCCAGGCGGAGCTGTTCGGCCGTGCGGGTCTTCCGCCGAAAACCCTCACCCGGGCCCTGGAGCTGCTGGGGAGCCGGGGAGGGGCGCTGCTGGTGGACCGCGACCGGCGGCTCTACCTCGCGGGAGAAGTCTTCGAGGCGCTGCAGCGGCGCACGGTGGCGATGCTGGCCGCCTTTCACGAGCGCGAGCCCATGCGCGAGGGGCTCTCCCGGGAGGAGCTTCGCCAGCGGCTGTCCCCCGAGCTGGACCCGCGCATCTTCCAGAAGGTGACACAGGCCTTGGTGGAGCAGGGCCAGGCCACGCTGGACAAGGACACCATCCGGCTCCAGGGCCGGGGCCGGGTGCTCACCTTGGCGGACGAGGGCGCGCGTGCCCGGCTGGCGGCGGAGCTGTCTCAGGCGGCCCTGGCGCCCCCCACGCTCGGCGAACTCGCCGGGAAACTCCAGCTCCCCCCCGCCCGGCTGCAGGAGTTACTGGCGGTGATGGTCAGGGAGGGACTTCTGGTGCGTGTGAACGAAGCGCTACACTTCGATGCGGAAGCGTTGGCGGGGCTTCGCGAGCAGCTGGTGGCGTATCTGCGAGAGCACAAGGAGATCTCCACGCAGGCGTTCAAGGACATGGTCGGCCAGAGCCGCAAGTTCGTCATCCCGCTCTCGGAGTATTTCGACCGGGAGCGGGTCACGCTGCGGGTGGGCGACAAGCGGGTACTGCGGCGAGGATGAGCACGACGCGTTACAGCCCGGCGCAACTGCGCGCCTTGATCGAAGCCCTCGAGAACCCGATGGTGGTGCTCAAGGAGCATTCGCTGTGGCTGGTGAACGAGGCCTACCTGCGCATGCTGGGCTTGCCGCGTGAGGAAGTCGAAGGCGAGTCGGCCCTGAGGTTCATCAGCCCGCACGAGCGCAGCCTGCTGGGCGCCTCGCTGCAACGGCTCCTGGAGGGGGCACCGCCGCCCACCGGCTCCGTCCGGCACCTGGTCCCCGCGGCGGGGGGGCGGATGCTCAAGATGGCCATTCAGCCCCAGGAGGTGGCGCTGGAGGACGGCTCCAAGGGCTGGCTGCTCAACCTCATCCCGCTGACGGAGCTGATGCCGCTGTTGAGCGTGGCCGAGCGTTTGATGGAGCGCTCGGCCCGGCTGGTGACGGCGCGCTCGGAGCAGGCGGTGCGCCAGGTGACCCTGGAGATGCTGGCCTCGGCGGGCTTCCTGGCGCGGTTCCTCTCGCGCGACGGGGAGTGCGTGGGGCCCAGTGAGGAGCGGCCGCTGCCGGAGGATGGGCCGCGGGTGAAGGAGGCGCTCTCCCAGGGGCACCCCGTCTTCGGGGCCACGGGGCATGGCACCGCGTTCCACGTCTATGTGCCCCTGGGCGAGGCGCTTCAGGAGGTGTTGTGGGTGGGGGGCTCGGAGCTGGCGCTGACGCATGGCTCGGTGCTGATGCTCTTCGCCAAGATGGTGGGGGCGGCGCTGTCCGAGGCGCGCCTGCAGGCCGAGAGCGCCCGGGGCAAGTGGGAGATGGAGGCCCTGGCGGAGGTGGCGCGCTTCGTGGCGCGGGTGGAGCCTCCCAGCGCCGGGGCGTTCCTCGAGCGGCTTCAGGGGCTGCTGTCCGCCGACGCCGTCCTGCTGCATGTCCGGGAAGAGGAGGGCGCGCCGCCGGTGCCCAAGGCCAGCGTGGGGCTGACGGCGGTGGACCCCTCCCGGGACCTGGGGCGCCTGGGCCGCGTGTTGAGCGAGGCGGTGCTGGGAAGTGAGCCGGGCGTCCTGTCGGGCGAGGCCGAGGGCCAGGCCCTGCGGGAGGCCTCGGGCGGGAAGCTGGGCTGTGGGGCCGCGGTGCGCCTCACGCGGGGAGGCGCGGTGTACGGCACGCTCCAGGTGCTGCGCGGGCCGGACCGCCCCTTTCAGCGCGCGGACCTGCGGCTGCTGGGCACGGTGGCCGAGCTGCTGGTGACGCTGCTGGAGCAGCACCGCCTTCGCGCCGAGTCCGCGCGGCAGCTCTCCGAGACGCGCCTGCTGCTGGACCTGGCCCGCACCACCTCGGCGGTGCTCGACACGGCCAGCATCCTGGACCTGGCGGCGGACTTCCTCGTGCGCCTGCTGGGGGTGTCCAACTGCGCCATCCTGCTCTACGACGACCAGGCCAAGGTGCTGCGCGGCGCGGCGGCCTCGTCGGCCCACCGGGACTTCTTCCGCGAGGTGACGCTCCCGCTCACCAGCGATGACGTGGCGGCCCGCGCGGCCCGCGAGCGCCGGTCCATCGCCGTGGAGGACGTGGAGAAGGCCGCGGGGGATGGCATTCCCGCGTTCGTCCAGACCCTGGGAGAGAAGGCGCTGCTGGCCCTGCCCCTCACCTCGCGTGACGAGCTCATCGGCGTGGTGCTGGTGGATGACACCCAGGGGCCGCGCGTCTTCGGCCCCTCGCTCATCGAGCTGGCGGAGGCCACCTGTGGCCAGCTCTCCATGGCCATCGCCAACGCGCGGCTCTACGAGTCGCTCTGGGCCTCGTACGCGGAGCTGGCGGCCACGCGCGCGGAGATGGTCAAACGGGAGCGGCTCGCGGCCCTGGGCGAGCTGTCCGCCATCGTCGCCCACGAGGTCCGCAATCCCCTGGGGGTCATCTTCAACGCCGTGGCATCGCTGCGCCGCCTGGTTCCTCCCCAGGGGGACGCCTCCATGTTGCTGGACATCCTGGCCGAGGAGAGCGATCGCCTCAATCGCATGGTGGCGGACTTGCTGGACTACACACGGCCTCGAGAGCCCATCCTCCATCCGGAGCACCTGGACCGCGTGATTCAGGATGCGCTGGACGCGGCCCGGCTTCAGGGCGGCCCTGGCGGCCAGACGGTCTCCGTGCAGATGGAGGTGGAGCCCGCGCTGCCGCCGGTGCCCATGGACCGGCGGCTCATCCGCCAGGCGCTCATCAACATCTTCGTCAACGCCATCCAGGCCATGCCCCAGGGGGGCGTGGTGCGGGTGAATGCCCGCCGCGAACCCCACGCGGGCCGTGAGTCCCTGCGCATCGACGTGACGGACCAGGGCATGGGCATTCCCGCGGAACTCTTGCACCGTGTCTTCGAACCCTTCTTCACCACCAAGGCCCAGGGCACCGGCCTGGGCCTGGCCGTGGTGAAGCGCATCCTGGAAGAGCACCGCGGGGAGATTGCCGTGGAAGGCACCCAGGGCCAGGGCACCACCTTCACCCTCCGGCTTCCCTTCCAACCGCCGACGCTCCCGTGAACGACGCCAGCTCTCTTCCCCTTCGTGGACGCATCCTCGTGGTGGATGACCAGCGCAACATGCGCGCCACCACCGCGCTTCTCCTGCGCGCCGCAGGCCACACCGTGTCCGAGGCCGCCACCGGCGAGGAGGCCCTGGGCCTGCTGGCGGGCGGCGGCGTGGACCTGCTCCTCACCGACCTCAAGATGGAGCCCATGGATGGGCTCACGCTGCTCAAGCGGGCCCTGGAGGTGGCGCCGCGGCTTCAGGTCATCTTGATGACGGCCTTCGGCTCCATCGAGAGCGCCGTGGAGGC
This sequence comes from Allostigmatella hybrida, assembly GCF_020103775.1. Lineage (NCBI taxonomy): Bacteria > Pseudomonadati > Myxococcota > Myxococcia > Myxococcales > Archangiaceae > Allostigmatella > Allostigmatella hybrida. The sequence goes on along the minus strand of NZ_JAHXBH010000026.1, from coordinate 106,090 downwards.
CATGCGGCTGGGCGCGTACGACTATGTGACGAAGCCCTTCAAGGAGAGCGAGGTCCGCTACCGCGTGGAGCGGGCCCTGGAGCGCGCGGGGCTGCTGTCCGCGGTGAACATGTTCTCCGGCGAGTTCAACCAGCGCCACGGCCTGTCCGCGCTGGTGGGCAGCAGCCCGGCGATGCTGGAGCTGAAGACGCGGCTGGTGCGCGTGGCGCAGAGCGACGCCACCGTCCTCATCCAGGGCGAGAGCGGCACCGGCAAGGAGCTGGTGGCCCGGGCGCTGCACGCCCAGAGCCGCCGCAGTACCAAGCCCTTCGTTCCCGTCAACTGCGCCGCCATCTCCGAGACGCTGCTGGAGAGCGAGCTGTTCGGCCATGCCAAGGGCGCCTTCACCGGCGCGGTGAAGACCCGGCGAGGCCTGTTCGAGGAGGCCGATGGGGGCACGCTCTTCATCGACGAGGTGACGGAGACGAGCCCCGCCTTCCAGTCCAAGCTGCTGCGCACGCTCCAGGAGGGAGAAGTGCGCCGGGTGGGCGAGTCCACCTCGCTGCGCGTGGATGTGCGCACCGCGGCCGCCACCAACCGGGACATCGAGCTGGAGGTGCAGGAGAAGCGCTTCCGGCAGGACCTGTACTACCGGCTCAACGTGGTGACGCTGCGGGTGCCGCCCCTGAGGGAGCGGCTGGAGGATGTGCCCGCGCTCGCCAAGCACTTCCTGGAGCGCTCCAATGCGCGGAGCCACCGGCCCCGGCAGCTCTCGGCCTCGGCGGTGGCGCACCTGATGGGCTACGCGTTCCCGGGCAACGTCCGCGAGTTGGAGAACCTCATCGAACAGGCCGCGGCCCTGGCCGAGGGCGATGAGCTGCAAGCGGAGGACTTTCCGATCCGTCCTCAGACCCGGGCGGCCCCCCCGGCGGGCAATGGCCCCCTCTCCGTGGTGGAGTCCCCCGGGGCGCGGATTCCCACCCTGGCCGAGACGGTCGATGACGCCGAGCGCCGGGCCATCGCCCAATCCTTGGAACGCAACGGGACGGACCTGGCCCAGGTCGCGGAGGAGCTGGGCATCTCCTCCACCACCCTGTGGCGCAAGATGAAGCGCCTCAACCTCCGGCCGCCCGGAGATGTGGGCCGCGAATGATCTCCCCGGGGCTCGCCGTCACAGGGCCGGAACCCCTCCCTCTCCGGCAGGGAGAGCGTTCGGTGATGGAAATACCAAGGGCCTGAAATGGCTGGAATTTTTCAGAGTTGAAAGTCGATTTCCGGCCACAGTGGATGGAAAAGCCGGGAACGGACACCGCTAAAAGCCCAACTGGTTGAAATGATTGGGGTTTTTTTCTTGGTACCTGAGGACAATCTCGGAGTCATTTCAGATCTGAAACCGATTTCAGAGGTGAAATGGAGTTCCCGGGGGGCTGCAAGCGGTGCCAAGACTCAACCCCTTGAAAAGATTGAGATTTAGCCCTTTGGGGCGGCTGGCACGAGGACTGCTATAGAGATACCCGGGACGCATCGAAGCGAGGCTGAAGGTGGTTCCCCCCCACCCCTTCAGCACTTCCGGTGAGTCACCTTTAGAAGAACCCGCGGCCCGGTACCCTCTTGGGGTATCGGGCCGCCTTCTTTTCTAGCCCATGGATCAGTGCGGCGCCCGTGCCTTTTGACTCTGCCGGTACGTGGGAATGCGCGTGGAGTGAAGGAAGCCCACGGGCTGGATGCCCCGGCCGGTGCGGAAGGGCCAGAAGCGCAAGAGCGCGGGCTCCAGGGTGACTTCCTCCACCAGCCGCAGCTCCGCGAGCGGCCACCACTGTCCCGCGAGCTCACCGCGCAGGGGCCGCGCCTCGAAGGTGAACAGGGCGCGTCCCGCCTGGACGGCGGCCTGGATTCGCTCCACGCGGCTTTTGCCCGGAACCTCGTCCCGGTGGGAGACGAGGCGCAGCTTCACCCGGCCCAGCCCCGTCACTTCGAACGGGGAGACGGCGTAGTAATCGTTCTTCCGCCAGTCGTGGGTGTCCGTGGTGAGGGGCGCCAGCCCCAACGTCCAGGCCGAACGCAGGGTGGCGAAGAGGAGATCCTGGTCCCCCTCGGCGGGCGCCTCGGTGACGGTCCCCGTGGCGCGCAAGCGCACCGCGAGCCCGAGCACATCCGGCCACTCCCGGTGGCCACGCCACAGCGCGGCCGACAGCCGCACGAGGGCCGGGCCGGGCAGGTTCACGGCCAGGGGCTGGAGGCCTGCGTGCGTATCGAGCGCCTTCACCTCGCCCCGGAAGGTGATGCCCTCTGGGTGGAGCAGGCGGGCGTGACGGATCTTCGCCCCCACGCGTACGGCGGGGCCCCACAGCGCGCCGACGAAACGGCCCAGGTTTTCCGACAGCGACATGTGATTCCCTCCGAGCCCAAAGGTGGAGCGGGAGGGGTGGGGAGAGAAGAGGCCGTGCCCGGGGCCTGACTGGCCGCTTGCTGGGGAGAAATCCCCCTCACATGGAAACGCCCGCCCCGGCGAAGCCAGGACGGGCGTGCACCACGGCCGCACATGAAGGCACTACGGGCCGATGAGGATCGTCCCGGCCTGCGCGAGCCAGCCCGTCACGGGCCCCGGCAGAATGCCCAGCACCACCACGGCGGCGGTGGACAGCACCAGGGTGAGCTCGGTGGTCCAGGTGCGCTCCAGCGTGTGCGCGCCCTCGGGCACCGGCCGCATGAACATGTAAACGATGACGCGCAGGTAGTAGTACACGCCCACGGCGCTGGTCAGCATGCCCACGATGGCCAGGCCGATGAGGCCCGTGTCCACCGCGCTGCGGAAGAGGAGCAGCTTGCCCATGAAGCCGATGGTGGGCGGGATGCCACTCAGCGACAGCATGAACACCGCCATCGCCACGGCCCAGCCCGGCCGCCGCTGGGCCAGGCCGCTGAAGCGGTCCAGGTCCCACGCGGTTCCCTTCTCCTCGTCCTCGCGGCGCTCCAGCGAGGAGACGAGCGCGAAGGCGCCCACCGCGGTGACGGTGTAGGCCAGCAGGTAGAAGAGGATGCCGCGCAGCGCGTCCGCGCGGGCGATCTCCAGCGGCGAGCCCGCCCCCAGCAGGGTCGGGGCCAGCAGCCGGAACTGCTCCCCCGGCCGGTTGACGAACAGCGACGCCACGCCCACCAGCAGGTACCCGGCGTGGGCGATGGACGAGTACGCCAGCATGCGCTTCACGTTGCGCTGGGGCAGGGCCAGCAGGTTGCCGATGATCATCGACAGGAACGCGAGCACGGAGAAGATGACGAAGGGCAGCTGCGGATCCATGCCCTGGGACACTGACAGGAACACGCGCACCAGCGCCGCGAAGGCAGCCGCCTTCACGCCCGCGCTCATCAGCGCGGTGACGGGGGTGGGCGCGCCCTCGTACACGTCCGGGGTCCACATGTGGAAGGGCACCGCGGCCACCTTGAAGGCAAAGCCGGCCGCCACCAGGATGACGCCGCTGTAGACGAGCGCCCGGTGGTCCACGAGCGCGCCCGGCAGCGCCGCGCTCAGCTCCGACAGCCGGGTGTGCCCGGTGGCCCCGTACAGCAGCGCCGCGCCGTACAGCAGCACCGCCGAGGAGAAGGCCCCCAGGATGAAGTACTTGAAGCCCGCCTCGCTCGGCCGCGTGCCCCGGCGCAGATAGGAGGTGAGGGCGTAGGTGCCGATAGAGAGTACCTCGATGTTGACGAAGATGGTGATGAGCTCGGCCGACACGGCCAGCAGGCTCATGCCCGCCGAGGCGAAGAGCATCAGCGCGTAGAACTCACCGCGCTCCGCGCCGCGCCGGCGCAGGAAGCCCGCCGCGCTCAGCGCCGCCAGCGCCAGGGCCACGCACACGACGAAGGACAGGAAGCTGGAGAAGGGGTCCAGCACCGCGTAGCCGAGGAACACCTGCTGCGGGGGCTGGAACATCAGCGCGATGGAGACGGCGGCGGCCACCACCGCCGTCGCCGTGGCCAGCACCGTCTGGTAGCCGCGCGAGGAGTTGGCGGAGAGGAAGACCTCCGACAGCAGCAGGACGCAGGCTCCCACCACCAGGATGATGGCGGGCAGCACCGGGAGGAAGTCTGCCGAGGTGAGATTGGGAGTCATGGCAGGAGCGGGCCCTTACGGCAGGGGGAGGCAAGAGTGTCGGAGAAGCCCATCAGAGCACCTGGAAGAGCGCGTAGACGACGCCGCCCAGCAGCGCCAGGGCCATGACCGCAGCATAGGCCTGCGCATCCCCGGTCTGCAGGTAGCGCAGCGCGCTGCCGGCGCGCACGGTGAGCCAGGCGGAGCCGCGCACCAGCACCGTGTCGATGAGGAACGAGTCCACCACGCGGTACAGCAGGAAGCTGAGGAACTTCACCGGGCGGATGATGGTCAGCTCGTACAGCTCATCCACGTAGAACTTGTTCTGCGCCACCCGGCGGGTCTGCAGCGCGAAGGCGGGGACCGGCTGGCCGCGGCGCGCCGGGAAGAACGACAGGTACAGGAAGGCCGCCGCGCCGCCACCCACCAGCGACACCACCCAGGCCACCAGGTAGTCCACCATCTTGGGCTGGCTGTCATCGAGGACAAGGGTGCCGGCGCTGCGCACGATGTCCCGCGTGGGGCCGAACACCGAGCTGAGGAAGTTGTCCATCAGCGCCTCGGGACGTCCCTTCAGCAGGGGGAAGGCATACACCGCGGACACGACGCTGAGCACCGCGAGCAGCACCAGCGGCAGCGTCATGGCCCAGGAGCTCTCGTGCGCGTGCGCGAGCTTCGCCTCGGACGAACGCTTGCCCTCGAACGTCAGCAGGTACAGGCGCGACATGTAGAAGGCCGTGCACGCGGTGATGAGCAGGCCCACGGGGTAGAGCAGGTGGTTGACCCAGGCGTAGCCCGTGAGGAGGTTGTGGTGGACGCCGTGGAAGATGGCGTCCTTGGAGAAGAAGCCCGACAGCGGGACGATGCCTGTGATGGCCAGCGTGGCGATGGCGAAGGTCACCCACGTCCAGCGCATCTCGTGGCGCAGCCCGCCCAGCTTCTTGATGTCTGTCTCGTCCCCGTTGCCGTGCATCACGCTGCCGGCGCCCAGGAACAGGCACGCCTTGAAGAAGGCGTGGGTGACCAGGTGCAGCACCGCCGCCCAGAAGATGCCCGTGCCCAGGCCCATGAACATGATGCCCAGCTGGGACACGGTGGAGTAGGCGAGCACCTTCTTGATGTCGTCCTGCGCGAAGGCGATGAGCGCCGCGAGCAGCGCCGTCGCCGCGCCGATGCAGGCGATGGTCGCCATCACCACGGGGCTGAGTACCAGCAGCGAGCTCATGCGCGCGAACAGGTAGATGCCCGCGGTGACCATCGTCGCCGCGTGGATGAGGGCGGAGACGGGCGTCGGGCCCGCCATGGCGTCCGGCAGCCACACGTACAGCGGCAGCTGGGCGCTCTTGCCCGCGGCGCCCAGGAGGAACAGCAGCAGCGCCACCGTGAGCACCCCACCGAAGGTGCGGCCCTTCAGCGGCCCCTCGGCGATGGGCGTCGTCAGCGTCACCGCGCCGTTGCTCTGCTGCTCCGGCAGGGCCCGGGCCAGCGTCTCCAGGCCCTGGAAGGTGACGGGGCCCCGCATGGCCACGCCCGCCTGGAACCGGGCGGGGTCTCCCCGGCCCGTCTCCGTGCTCTGGCCGTTGCGGAAGGTGCGCACGAAGCGGAAGTCCTCCGCCGAGGCCTGCTGGGAGAAGGCGCTCACCAGCGTCACGAGCAGGAAGGTGGCGATGAGGAACGCGAAATCGCCGATGCGGTTGGTGATGAAGGCCTTGCGCCCGGCCCACGCCTTGGCCGAATCCGTGTACCAGAAGCCGATGAGCAGGTAGCTGGCCATGCCCACGCCCTCCCAGCCCACGAACAGCAGCACGAGGTTGTCGGCCATCACCAGCGTCAGCATCATCGCGACGAACAGGTTGAGGTACGCGAAGTACCGCCAGTACCCGTCATCGTGCGCCATGTACGCGGTGGAGTAGAGGTGGATGAGGAAGCCCACCCCGGTGATGACCAGCATCAGCGTGCCGGACAGGTGGTCCACCAGGAGCCCGAAGTTCACCCGGAAGCTGCCCGCGCTGAACCACGTGCCCAGGTCCGTCCAGATGGCGTGGCTGGTGCGGAAGCCGCCAAAGGTGTCCGGCACCGAGGGCGCGCCGCTGCTCGTGGCCCAGAAGGCCAGCACCGACAGCACGAAGGAGCCCGCCACCGAGGCACACGCCACCAGGTGCACGTTCTCGCGGCCCAGCCGCCGGCCGAACAGGCCGCACACCAGCGCGCCCAGCAGGGGCAGCGCGATGATCATCCACAGGGAGGGCGCCAGGAGCGCCGGGGCGATGGGAGCACTGCTGAAGAAGTCGTTGAGAGCCATGCGAAAGCTTTCGGCGGGAGGGGACCGCGTCAGTGCTTCATCGTCTTGATTTCGTCGATGTTGACGCTGCCTCGGCTGCGGAAGACGGCGATGACGATGGCCAGCCCCATGGCCGCCTCCGCCGCCGCCACCGCGATGACGAAGAAGGCCGACACGTGGCCGATGCTGTCACCGCGCATCCGCGCGAACGCCAGGAACGTCAGGTTCGCCGCGTTGAGCATCAACTCCACGCACATGAAGACGACGAGCGCGTTGCGGCGCACCAGCACGCCGAACATGCCCAGGCAGAACAGGGCCGCGGCGAGGATGAGGTAGTACGAGATGGGAACCATGGTGCCCTTTGCCGCGGCGCGGCTTCAGATCCGTGACTTGGCGACGACCACTGAGCCGACCATCGACACCAGCAGCAGCAGGCTCACCGCTTCGAAGGGGAACAGCCAGGTGCTGAAGATGGCCTGGCCAATCGTCTTCAGCGTCCCGAAGCTCTCGGTCTGAGGCCCCAGGTCCGCCACCGTGTTGGGCAGCCGCAAGAGCACCACCACTAGGGCCGCGAACAGCCCCAGCGCCGTGGCGCCGCCGATGATGCGTGTGAACGTCAGCCGCACGCCCTGGGATTCCTCGCCCAGGTTCAGCAGCATGATGACGAACAGGAAGAGCACCATGATGGCGCCCGCGTACACCAGCACCTGCATGGCGGCCAGGGTGTGCGCCCAGAGCAGCACGTAGATGCCGGCCAGGAAGAAGAACGTGGAGACCAGCGCCATGGCCGAGTTGATGGGGCTCTTGGCGAAGATGACCACGCCTGCGGAAAACAGCGTCAGGAACGCGAACGCTCCGAAGAGGGCCTGCTCGATGTTCACGACCAGTCTCCGAACGCGCCCCAGGGCTTGTCGCCGAACGGGCAGCGCTTCTCGTGGATGTGCGCCTCGAACTCGGCGCGGAACCGCATGAGGAACGAATGCGTGGGCAGCGCGGCCGCGTCGCCCAGCGCGCAGATGGTGTTGCCCAGGCCCATGGGCGGGTAGGGCGCGATGGACGAGGCCACGTGGCTGAGCATTTCGATGTCCGCCATCTCGCCGCGGCCCTCCTCGATTTTGCGCAGCAGCCGCGTCTGCCACGGCGTGCCCTCGCGGCACGGGGTGCACTGGCCGCAGGACTCCTCGGCGTAGAAGCGCGCCACGCGCCACAGGCAGCGCACCATGCACGAGGTGTCGTCCATGACGATGACGCCGCCAGAGCCGGCCATCGTCTGCTTCATGCGCAGCGCCTCGAACTCCAGCGCCACGTCCAGCTCGTTGGGGCTGAGCACCGGCGCCGAGGAGCCGCCGGGGATGACGGCCTTCACCGAGCGCCCCGCGGGCAGCCCCTGGCCGTACTTGTCGCCGAAGATGAGCTCGGAGACCGTCGTCTGCAGCGGGATTTCGTAGACGCCCGGCTTGTTCACCGTGCCCGACAGGCACACCAGGCGCGTGCCGCCGGACTTCTCGGTGCCCAGCTTCGAGTACCAGTCCGCGCCGCGCGCGAAGATGTGCGGGACGTTGGCCAGCGTCTCCACGTTGTTGATGACCGTGGGGGAGCCGAACAGGCCCACCACCGCGGGGAAGGGCGGCTTGAGCCGGGGCCAGCCCTTCTTGCCCTCCAGGCTCTCGAGCAGCGCCGTCTCCTCGCCGCAGATGTACGCGCCCGCGCCGCGCACCAGGTAGCAGTTCAGCTCGTAGTCCTTGCCCAGGAGCGTCTTGCCGAAGATGCCCGCCTGGTAGGCCTCATCGATCGCGGCCTGGGTGCGCTGGGCCGGGTGTTTGAACTCGCCGCGCATGTAGATGTAGCAGGTGTGTACCCCCAGCGCGTACGCCGCGATGGCGATGCCCTCCAGCAGCATGTGCGGATCCAGCGACAGGACGTAGCGGTCCTTGAAGGTGCCCGGCTCGGACTCGTCCGCGTTGACGGCCAGGTACTTGGGCTTGGGGTTGTCCTTGGGGACGAAGCTCCACTTGAGCCCGGTGGGGAAGCCCGCGCCGCCGCGGCCGCGCAGGTTGGACTTCTTCACCTCGTCGATGATCGCCGCGGGCGCCATCTCCAGCACCTTCTTCAGCGATTCATAGCCCCCGCGCTTGCGGTAGTGCTCCATCGTCCACGACTGAGGCTGCCCCCACGCCGAGGAGATGAGCGGTTCAAAGGCGGATGCGGTCGTCATGATGGAAAGACGCTTTCGTTGAAAGAGGGGCCGCGGATCAGGTCAGCTTGGCGAGCAGCTCGTCCACCCGGGCCTTCGTCAGGTTCTCGTGGTGGTCTTCATTCACCTGGAGGCATGGCGCGGTGCCGCAGGACGCCAGACACTCGGTCTCCCGCAGGGTGAACTTCTCGTTGGCCTCGCCCGCCTTCAGGCCCAGCTTGTCCTCCAGGTAGGCGAGCATCTTCTCGGCGCCCCGCAGCGAGCAGGAGAGGTTGGTGCACACGTCGACGGTGTACTTCCCTGGCTTCTTCAGGTGGTACATGACGTAGAAGCTCGCCACCTCATAGGCGCGCTCGGGGGTGACCTCCAGATTCTTGGCCACCAGGCGGATGCCCTCGGGGGGACACCAGCCCTTCAAGTCCTGCAGGAGCCGGAGCGCGGGCAGCATGCCGGCGCTTTTCCGGTCGGGCGGGTAATGCGAGAGGATTTCTGAGATCCCCGCGTCGAACTTCTTCTGCTCTTCAGGGGTGAACAGGGGCTCCGCCATGGCGGGCGGTTCGTATGGCCCCCATGGCTGCCTTGTCAACATAAACCCCCGAAGTTCCTTGGAACCTTCATCAGCGTTAGTCCGAGCGATTCCAAGCCCCGGTTATGGGGGGCCACAGGGCACCTGGCGGACGGCCGGAAGCGGCTTGCGGAATCTGTCCCGGGGCCGATAAGGCTGGCACTTTCTTTTCCAGGACTTGCGGATCCGGTACAGAATCGGCCGGGCGCGGGCCTGGGCGGTCAGGCAGGCCCGGTTTTGCCTGGGGGGCCATGTCCTGTGGACAGACCCTCGCGGGCCTGGCGGCGATGGTGAACTCTTGAGTGCGGCAGGACCTCACAGCGACGCGCAGAACCCCCCGGGCGTCGATCCCGAGGGCTACCGTGTGCTCATCGTCGAGGACAATCCGCACATCATCGAGATGTACGCCTACGTCCTCAAGAAGCTGGCGAGCGGAGACCTGGCGGGCAAGGTGCCCCTGGAGGTGCACTTCGCTCCGGACGGGCACCACGCGCTGACCCTCCTGCGCGAGCGCCGCTTCAGCCTGGTGATGACGGACCTGTACATGCCGGTGATGGATGGGTTCGCGCTGGTGGAGCGCATCCGCGCCGAAGAAGAACTGCGCAACATCCCCATCATCGCCATCTCCGCGGGCGGCAAGGAGGCGCAGGACCGGGCCATGCAGCTGGGCGTGGACATCTTCCTGCGCAAGCCGGTGCGCTTCGTGGAAGTGCTGGAGACGGTGAAGCAGCTGCTGCGCATCGGGAAGTAGGCTGCCCGCGTCCACGAAAATTGACGGCGGGGCGCGAGACGGTCTTAAAGTCGTCCACCCATGCTCAAGCCCGCTATCAACCGCGACATCGTCAGCGGCGAAGCGCTGTTCATCCTTCGGAACCTGAGGGAGAACGGGCGCTTGGGACGCTCGAACAAGCTGGCCGATGTGAAGGCCGCGCTCGAACCGTCCGTCTCGCTCGAGTTCGACAGCTACTTCTTCTTCCTGCGCAAGTTTCACTACATCGCCATGGACCGCGAGGCCCAGCTCAAGCTCACCGAGCAAGGGGAGCGGGTGGTGAGTGGGGAGCTGCAGGACCGGTTCACCCTGGAGGTGGGCGAGTTCTTCGCCGATCAGCTCGCGGGCGAAGAAGAGTCCACCATGTCCGTGAACCCCGACGACCTGGGGATGCTGGTGCCCCCGCCCCCGCCGGAGCTCACGCTGGATGACTCGGAAGTGGAGCGCACCGGCACCCCGCCGCCGCTGCCCCCGCAGCAAGCGGCGGTGCCGCTGCCGCCCGCCGCGGTGCCCTTGCCCCCGGTCCGGGCGTCGCGCACGGCGCTGCCCTCGGTGGATGCTCCCCTGCCGTCCTACGCCGCCCCGGTGGGCCCCCGCACCGAGCCGCCCGTGCCGGAGGCCCGCCGCGAAGCGTCCCCGGTGCCCGTGGCCCCGCTTCCGCCTCCCTCCGTCCCCGCGGCCTCCTCCTTCGCGAGCCCCATGCCTCCTCCTGCCTCGTCTTCCGCACCCCCGGCGGCCGCGTCCAAGGGCTCCGATCTGGACATGCGCTACCAGAAGTTCGATCCCCTCGGCTCCGGCCCCCTGGGCACGGTCTTCAAGGGACGCTTCAACGCGCTCGGGCTGGATGTCTGCATCAAGGAGCTGAAGGACATCTTCGGCTACTTCTCCTTCCTGCAGCGGGGCGAGGTGCTCAAGCGGCTGAAGAAGGAGCTGTGCGCCCAGGCCCAGGTGCGCCACCCCTCCATCGTGGGCGTCCTGGATCAAAACGTGGACTCGGCCCGGCCCTACTTCGTCCTGGAGCTGATGCGCACCAGCCTCCGGGAGAAGCTGGAGGCGGGGGGCGGCAAGGGGATCGCCGTGCCCCTGGCGCTGCGCTGCTTCCTGCAGCTGGCCTACGGGCTGCGCGCCTCCCACGCCGCGGGGCTGTTCCACCACAACCTCAAGCCGGAGAACGTCCTGTTCGACGGCTGCGGCAACGCGCGGCTGGCGGACTTCGGCATGGGGCGGGTCATCGAGATGGACGCCACCAAGGGCATGCCCCAGTTCTTCATGGGCACCGGGGGCATGGTCTACATGGCGCCGGAGCTCATCCACCGCACGAAGGATCCGGGCGCCTCGGCGGACGTGTACGGGCTGGGCATCCTCATGTACGAGATGTTCACCGGGCAGATTCCCGGCCGCCGCTCGCCGCTGCCCTCCGAGGTCAACGCCGAGGTGCCCTCGGGGCTGGACGCCATCTTCGACAAGATGACGCAGGACAAGAAGGAGCAGCGCTACCCGGACATCGACGCGATGCTGGAGGACCTCTACAAGGCCTTCCCGGAGCGCGAGTTCCTCGAGAAGGGGGACCTCGTGCTCTCCTCGGAGCCGCACGAGGGCTAGCGCGGCCCAAGGGCCCGGCGGGGGATGCCCCCGCCCGCGGCCTCAGGAGCGCATCCGGGACGCCAGCTCCTTCTGGGAGAGGGCGCCCTTCTCCAGGAGCAGCTCGAGCAGGGCCCGGAGGATCTTCGAGCTCTTCTCCTGGTTCTGCTGCACCGCTTGGAGCCGCTGCATCTCCTCGGGCGTCAGGCTCGTGGACGGAGCCCCCCCGGAGAGAATCTCATCGAGGAGGTCCGCGGCACTGGCGCCGCTGCTTCCCCCTCCACTGGAGGAGGGCGCGGCCTGGGACGGGGCGACGTCGGCGATGCGCTTCACCACCGTCTTGCCGCTCATGTCGACGACCTTGAACTCCTCCTCGCCGGAGCTGTCCGGGGCGGCCGTGTCGGCCTCGGTGTAGCGCGTGGAGACGTTGGGCTCCTGGCCGCGGTAGTGGCGCAGGATGGCGTTCTGGATTTCCTTGTCGCCGGCAATCACCACCGTGACGCGGGTGCGGCTCCTGGCCACCACCTGATCCACGGTGTTCAGGTCCGTGGGATCGGCCATGGCGAGCACCAGCGTCTTGCCATTGTCCTTGAGGGCGACCGGGAAGATGCCCTTCTGCTCGGCCATGACGACATCCACCTTGGCCAGGGCGCCCGGATCCCTCGTGACGTTGCCCAGGTGCATGCGCTGGATGCCCATGCCCTGGCAGATGGCGTTGATGATGGTCTCCTCGTTGGCGATGCCCATGTCCGCGATGATGCGCGACAGGCGGCCGCCCCATTGATCATGCTGGGCGAGCGCGCTGCGCAGCTGCAGCTCGTCGATGACGCGGGCCTTGATGAGGAGTTCTCCAATGCGGTTGCGTTGAGGGGCGGCCATGAGGACAGTGTACCGTCAGGAGGGGGAGAGCGATGCATTCTGGCTTCCACATTGGAGGGCTCCCCGGCAAGCCGGACCGCGCCAGCGCGCTCCCAGGCCGCCCGGGCCCTCGCCCCACGGCCTGTCCTCCGGTTGCCCGCCTGCTCCCCGAGGAGGCGTGAGCCATGCAGCCCTTCGCGGACGCCCAGGTGCTGAGCTGTCCCTACTGCGGTGAAGAGGTGGAGGTGCAGGTGGACGTGGCCGGGCCCTCCTCGGAGCGGTACGTGGAGGACTGCTCCGTGTGCTGCCGCCCCTGGGCCGTCTCCGTCACCCGGGAGGGGGAGGACGTCTGGGTGAGCCTGGGCCGGGACGATGATTGAGCCCGTGCTTGACACGTCTCGAACCATGGTTCTCTTGAGTCTGTGAGCCGGTGAGCCCCGGGGCCACGGGGGACCGTTCACGACACGAAACACTTTCCATGACTCGAGTGCCGTCCGCTGCGTTCAGCGGCACGGAAGGGAGAAGACCATGCAGACCCGTTTCAATCCGTTCACGTTGCGCAATGGGGCCACCGTCGTGAGCCCCCTGATGAGGGACTTCGACTTCCTGTTCCAGGACTCGGCGGGCCCCACGGCACGCCGCGGCACCAGCTTCGCGCCTCCCACCGACATCTTCGAGACCGAGGCGGGGCTCACCCTGCAGGTCGACCTGCCAGGGCATGACGCGAAGTCCATCGAGGTGAAGGTGGAGCAGGGCGTGCTGACGTTCCGCTCCGAGCGCAAGGCCGACCCCAACGCGAAGGAGAACGCCCGCCGGCTGGAGCGCGGGTTCGGGGTGTACACCCGCTCGTTCTCGCTGCCGGACACCGTGGACGCCACCCAGGTGGAGGCGCGCTACGAGCACGGCGTACTCACCTTGACGCTGCCGCGCAAGGAAGAGTCCAAGCCCCGCGTCATCGAGGTGAAGGTGCAGGGCTGAAGAGACACCTCTCGCCTGCCCCTCTCCAACCGAGAGGGGTTGAAACACACGGGGCTCCGCCGGGAGGCGGGGCCCCGGTGCTACTTCTTGACGCCGAGCGCCAGCGGGATGCGGAACAGCTCCAGCACCTGCTGCACGTCCAGCGGCTTGGCCAGGCAGGCGATGGCGCCGGCCTGCTTCGACTGCTCCACCACGTCAGGCGAGTGGTTGGACGTCATGGTGATGAGCCGCACGCTCTCCATCTGCTTGCGGGCGCGGATGCGACGGCATACTTCCAGACCGTCGATGTCCGGCATGTTCAGGTCGATGAGCATGCCGTGGGGCTTCTGCTCGGAGACGAGCAGCAGCGCTTCCACGCCGCTGCTGGTGCTCTGCAGCTCCACCTGGGCCGTGTAGGGCTTGAACGCGCGCTTGATGGCGTCCAGCACGGGGCGCTCGTCGTCCACCACCAGCAGCTTCACCGTCCCACTGCCCAGCTCATCCGGCACCGGCATCTGGTGGGCGATGAGGAAGGAGCGCAGGTCCGTCGAGCGGACGCGGCGGTGTCCTCCGGGCGTGCGGAACGCCATCAGGATACCCCGGTCAATCCACTTGCTGACGGTCGAGGGATCCACCTGCAGCAGACGGCTGATGTCGTGGGTGGTGTACAGCTGGTCCGTCGTTCCCGACGGCAGCAACTCTTCTTTTTGCTGACCAGATCCGGTGCTCATGGAATTCAACACCTACCTTGAAACCGAGGTGACTTCAACCTACTCGACCGCTCTTCTTCTCCGACCGTCTCATCAAACCTACCGCCTCTTCCCACCGTCCACTGGCCTTGAGACACAGCTCCACCAACTCCCTGGCGGCGCCATGTCCTCCGCGGTTCTGGGCCACGAAGTGGGCTTCTTGGCGCACTTCGGGTACGGCGTCCGCAGGACAGGATGAAAGTCCTACGTGTGACATCGGACCCAGATCGTTCAGGTCGTCCCCCATATAAGCACAGGACTCAGGAGGTATGGAGAACTGGGTGAGCAGTTCTTCGAGGGCAGGGGTTTTTTCCTTCTTCCCCTGGAGGATAGCGGCAAGCCCGAGTTCCCGCCCGCGGACTTCGACAATGGTGGAGGTCCGGGCCGTGAGCAGGGCCGCGGGCAGGCCCATCAGCCGGGCCATCACCAGCGCGTGGCCGTCCTTCACGTCGAAGCGCTTCATCAGCTCGCCGTCGCCGCCGTAGTACAGCCCGCCGTCAGTGAGCACGCCATCCACGTCGAACACAAGCAGGCGCACCCGCGCGGCCCGGGCGGACAACTCCTCCTTGGTCGGCTTGGGCTGTGTCTCCGTCATGGCCTGGCTGCTCCCCTCCCGAGACAGCACGTCACACCGCCGGTTCGTGGCCCAGGGCCCGGCGAATCGACAGCACACTTTGTACCACGTCTTCAAACATCTGGGGTGTGAGTGAGCACGGACCGTCACACAGGGCACGGTCCGGGTCCTCGTGCACTTCGGTGAACAGTGCGTCAATGCCGGCCGCGGCCGCGGAGCGGGACAGCAGCGGCACGAACTTGCGCTCCCCGGCCGTCTCGCCGTTGCCGGCCGAGGGCAGCTGCACCGAGTGCGTGGCGTCGAAGCACACGGACAGGCCCGCCTCGCGCATCTGGAGGAAGCCGCGCATGTCCACCACGAGGTTGTTGTAGCCGAAGGAGGCCCCGCGCTCGGTCACCAGCACGTTGGGATTGCCACACTCCATGGCCTTGCGCGCCGAGTGGACGATGTCCTTGGGGGCCACGAACTGGCCCTTCTTGAGGTTGACGCCCCGGCCGGAGCGGGCCACGGCCTCCACCAGGTCCGTCTGCCGGCACAGGAAGGCGGGAATCTGGATGATGTCCACCACCTCGGCGGCGGGGGCCACGTGACTGATTTCGTGGACGTCCGTGAGGATGGGCACGCCCACCTCCTCGCGGATGCGCCGCAGCACCCGCAGGCCTTCCTTCAGGCCCGGGCCGCGGAAGGACTTGCCGCTGGTGCGGTTGGCCTTGTCGTAGGAGCACTTGAAGGCATAGGGCACCCCGAGCCGGGCGGTGATGCCCTTGAGCAGGTGCGCATGGCGCAGCGCCAGCTCCTCGGACTCGATGACATCCGGTCCGGCGATGACGAACAGCTTCTGGCCAGGGCCCACGGAGTGGCCCGCGAGGGTGATCATGCCTGCACCTGCGAGGCTCCACGGGGGGTGTCACGCTGGGTGAGCGCCGCCTTGATGAAGCCGGAGAAGAGGGGATGGGGGGCGAAAGGCTTGCTCTTGAACTCGGGGTGGAACTGGCAGCCGACGAAGTAGGGATGTTCCTTCAGTTCGATCATCTCCACCAGATTCAGGTCGGGATTGTGGCCGGAGATGATGAGCCCGGCCTCCTGGAGCCGCCCGCGGTAGGTGTTGTTCACCTCGTAGCGGTGGCGGTGGCGCTCCTGGATGAGCTCCTGGCCGTAGAGCTTGTGGGCCAGGGTTCCCGGCTGGAGGGCGCACGCGTAGCTGCCCAGGCGCATGGTGCCGCCCTTGTCCTGCACGTGGACCTGGCTCTCCATGAGCGTCACCACCGGGTTCGGGGTGTGCGCGTTGAACTCCAGCGAGTCGGCGTCCTTGATGCCCAGCACGCCGCGGCTGAACTCCACCACCGCCATCTGCAGGCCCAGGCAGATGCCAAAGAAGGGGATCTTCTTCTCGCGGGCATGGCGCACGGCGGCAATCTTGCCCTCCGTGCCGCGCACCCCGAAGCCGCCCGGCACCAGGATGGCGTCCACCCCGGCCAGAAGTTTCTCGGGCCCCTGGGCCTCCACTTCCTGGGAGTCCACGAAGTGCAGGTTCACCCGCACGTCGTTGGCGATGCCGCCATGGAGCAGGGCCTCGTTGAGGCTCTTGTAGCTCTCCTTCAGGTCCACGTACTTGCCGACGATGCCGATCTTCACCTCGCCGCGCGCAGGCTCGTAGATGCGGCGGGTGATGGTCTCCCAGCGCTCCAGGTGCGGCGCGCGGCTCCAGATGTTGAGCACCTCCGCCAGCCGCTCGTCGAGCCCCTGGCGGTGCAGCTCCAGCGGCAGCTCGTACACGCTCCGCACGTCCGGCGAGGTGAACACGTTGCCCGTGTCCACGTTGCAGAACATGGCGATCTTGTCCTTCAGCTCCCGGGAGATTTCCCGGTCCGTGCGGCACAGGAGGAAGTCCGGCTGGATGCCAATCTCCCGCAGCTTCATCACCGAGTGCTGGGTGGGCTTGGTCTTCACCTCGCCGGCCGCGCCGATGTAGGGCAGCAGCGTCAGGTGCACGTAGACGGCGTTCTGGCTGCCCACGTCGTAGCGCATCTGCCGGATGGCCTCGAGGAACGGCAGGGACTCGATGTCGCCCACCGTGCCGCCCACCTCCACGATGACGACGTCCACGTCCTGGGAGGCCTGGCGGATGTTGGCCTTGATTTCATCGGTGATGTGGGGAATCACCTGGACCGTCTTGCCCAGGTACTCGCCGCGCCGCTCCTTCATGATGACGGAGTGGTAGATGCGGCCGGTGGTGAAGTTGTTCGTGCGGCTCATCCGCGCGTGGGTGAACCGCTCGTAGTGGCCGAGATCCATGTCGGTCTCGCCGCCATCCTCGGTGACGTAGACCTCGCCGTGCTGGAAGGGGCTCATCGTGCCGGGATCCACGTTGATGTACGGATCCAGCTTGAGCAGCGTGATGTTGAGCCCGCGGTTCTCCAGCAGGGCGCCAATGGACGCCGATGCGAGCCCCTTGCCCAGAGAGCTGACCACGCCGCCGGTCACGAAGATGTACTTGGTCTTCTTGGAGCGCATGACCCTTCCTGCCAAGGAGGAGGGGGTGCGTCAACGTTTCTGACGGGCTCAGGTGCCGTCAGGGCTTCCTGGCCGGGCGTGGGCGTAGTCCTTGGCCACGGGCTTGCCGGCACGCCAGTTCCGCAGCGGACACTGGCGGCAGCTCCAGCCGTCCCAGCCGCGCCTCACGGCCTGGTGCAGGCAGCCATCGTAATGAAGACAAAACAGGTTGCGCTGGGATTCGACCGCCTCCTCCTCACGGAGGGCGCAGGGCAAGGGCGTGGGGCAGGGTGTGATGGACACGTCAGGGCTTCTCCCAGAAAACGAAACGGCTCCCCCCCCTGAGGGCCTGCAACAGGGAGAGGGTCCACGCATTCCCGAGCCCCGGGTGGGGCCCTCTGGGACAAAAAAAGAGCCTGCCTTCCCCGCGTGTCCCTTTCGGGTACGGCACGCGCGAGGAGAGCAGGCTCCAAACCGCTGGCATCACACTTCCGCCGGGTGGCTAAAGAGCCATGCCGACGGAGGTGGATGCCTGACGCTTACTGTCGTTCAAGGCATCACCTCCTTTCGTCTGCGGCCTCAGTATTAACCGGGAGGGGTTTTTCGCGCCAGCGGCCGGTGGGCGCGGTGTAGGCCAGCGGACTGCCTGGCTGCTCCTCAGGCCGCCACGAACTGCTTTTCCACCAGCCGGCGGTAGAGGCCCTCCTGGCTCATCAGCGCCGCGTGGCTTCCGCTCTGCACTACGTTGCCGCCCTCCAGCACCAGCACCCGGTTGGCGCCCATCACCGTGGAGAGGCGGTGGGCGATGATGAGCGTGGTGCGCCCCTGCATGAGCCGCTCCAGCGCGTCCTTCACCAGGTGCTCGCTCTCCGCGTCCAGCGCGCTCGTGGCCTCGTCCAGGATGAGCAGGCGCGGATCCTTCAGCACCGCCCGGGCGATGGCCACGCGCTGCTTCTGGCCTCCGGAGAGCTGCACGCCGCGCTCGCCCACCGGGGTCCGGTAGCCCTCCGGGAACCGGCTGATGAAGTCGTGCGCGTTGGCGGCACGCGCGGCCGCCTCCACCTCCGCGTCGCTGGCATCCATCCGGCCGTAGCGGATGTTCTCCGCGATGGAGGAGGAGAACAGCAGCGGCTCCTGCGCCACCACGCCGATCTGCTGCCGGAGCCACTCCGGGTCCAGCGTCCTCAGGTCCTGGCCATCCAGCAGGATGCGGCCTTCCTGCGGATCATAGAGCCGCGTCAGCAGGCTCGCGATGGTGGACTTGCCCGCCCCCGAGGGGCCGACGATGGCGACGATTTCGCCCGGGGCGATGGTGAGATCGATGCCCTGCAGCACCTGGGTGTCCGGGCGCGTGGGGTAGGCGAAGTTCACCTCGCGCAGCTCGATGCGGCCCTCGATGCGGGCGGGCCGCTCGCCCCCGGAGGTGGGGATGGTAGGCAGGCGGTCCATCAGCTCGAAGACGCGCTCGGCGGCCCCCGAGGCGCGCATGAAGTCCGCCCACAGCTCCGCCAGGGCGCCCAGCGAGAAGGCCACGAAGAGCGAGTAGACGAGAAAGGAGGTGAGGCCGCCCACCGACAGCTTGTCCTCCACCACCAACCGTCCGCCGTACCAGAGCACCACCACGGCGGCCGCGAAGCCTCCGAAGGAGGCCACGGCCATGAAGGTGGAGGAGTGGCGGATGCGGCGGCGCGCCAGCTCGAACGCCTTGTCCATGGCGCTGCGGTAGCGTGCCACCTCGTGCTTCTCCGCCGCGAAGGCGCGCACGGTGCGCACGCCCGACAGGCTCTCCTCGGCCACCTCGTTGGAGGCGGCCAGCGCGTCCTGCACTTCCTTGGAGAGCTTGCGCACCCGCCGCCCGTACACCACCGCGCTCACCGCCACCGCGGGCACCACCGAGAGCATCAGCAGCGTGAGGGTGGGAGAGGTGTAGAAGAGCAGCGCCACGCCGCCCACCGCGGTGGCCAGGTTGCGCAGCACCATGGACACGTTCGAGCTCACGGTGTTCTGGAGCACGGTGGTGTCCGAGGCGAGGCGGTTGGTGAGTTCGCCCGTCTTGCGCTCGTCGAAGAAGGCCACCTCCTGGCCCATGATGTTGGCGAAGAGCTTCTGCCGCAGGCGCGTCACCACGCGCTCGCCCGCGGTGGTGAAGAGGTAGTAGCGCAGCGCCACCGCCAAGGCCTGGATGGCGAGGATGAACGTCATCCCCAGCGCGGCCCGGTCAATCAGGGACCGGTCCCGTGAGCCCAGCGCCTCGTCGATGATGAGGCGCATCGCCTGGGGGTACAGCAGGCTCATGCCGCTGCCCACGGCGAGGAAGAAGGTGCCCGCCAGCAGGGTCCGGGTTTCCGGACGGGCCAGGCTGGCGAGCCGGCGCAGCGTCAGCCGGGAGGGAAGGCGGGGTTTCAAGGGAGGCTTTTCCACCGGCCCAGCCTAACGCGGGTATGCCCCAGACGCAGCGTCCATCGATGAACACCCTCTGCTGGCTCCTGCCTGGCAGGGTGCTAAGTCAGGAGCCCTTTCTCACGAGGTGGGAACCATGGAACGGCGCGTCTTTGGAACGGCGGGAGTGTCGGTGCCGGTCATCGGGCAGGGGACTTGGCAGATGGAGAACGACGACCGGGATGGGGCCATCCGGGCCCTCCAGGCAGGCATGGACCTGGGGCTCATCCACCTGGACACGGCGGAGCTGTACGGGCGTGGCCGGGTGGAGGAGGCCATCGTGGCCCCGGCCATCGCCGGACGGCGCGACTCGGTGTTCCTCGTCTCCAAGGTGATGCCCTCGAACGCAACCTATGAGGGCACCGTGAAGGCGTGCGAGCGCAGCCTCCAACGCCTGAAGACCGACCGGCTGGACTGCTACCTGCTGCACTGGCCGGGCTCCCACCCCCTGGAGCACACCGTGCGTGCCTTCGAGGTGCTGGTACGAGATGGGAAGATCCGCTCCTGGGGGGTGAGCAACTTCGGCGTCGAGGAGCTGGAGGAGGCGGTGCGCATCGCGGGCCCGGGCCGCATTGCCTGCAACCAGGTGCTCTACCACCTGGAGGAGCGCGCCATCGAGCACAAGGTCCTGCCCTGGTGCGAGCGCGCGAACATCGCCGTGGTGGGCTACAGCCCCTTTGGCAACGGCCGCTTTCCCCGGCCGGACAGCGCGGGCGGCAGGGTGCTGGCCTCGGTGGCCCAGGCGCATGGGGCTTCCCCCTACCAGGTGGCCCTTCAGTTCCTGGTGCGCCGCCCCGGCCTGTTCACCATCCCCAAGGCCAGCCGCGAGCCGCATGTCCGCGACAATGCCGCCGCGGCCGGGCTGCGGCTCTCCCCGGAGGAGCTGGCCCGGCTCGATGCCGCGTTCCCGCGGGGACCCGACACGGGGGAACTGCCCGTCATCTGATTCAGAGCGGCTCGATGGAGCGGCTCTTCCACTCCTGGAGGTGCTGCTTCGGGTAGCTGACCTGCACGGAGCCGTCCTCGAGGGAGCGCGACAGCAGGCGCAAATCCTCCGGCGGGATGTGCTCGAGCAGGTCGAACGAGTGCGTGGCGATGACGACCTGGACGGGCCGGACGCCCGGCGAGCCCACGGTCATCCGGCGCAGCATCGCCACCACTTGCCGCAGCAGGCGCGAGTGCAGTCCGCGCTCGGGCTCGTCCAGCGTGAGCACATCCGGCAGCGGCTTCTGGTACGGCAGCACCAGGAAGGCCATGAGGTACATCACGCTCTCGGCCACCTGGGCCGGGGTGAACCAGAGGCCCGGCTGCCAGCGGTCCTGGAAGCGCAGCTGGTGGGTGCGCGGCCCCGTCTGGTGCAGGCTCACCGCCTTGATGGAGGGGACCAGCAGGCTCAGCTGGCTCACCACCGCCTCGCGCTGGGCGGGCTCGAGCGAGGCGAAGACGCTGGCGAGGTTCTCCCCGGTGGGGTGCAGCATCGTGACGCGCCCCATGAGGCTGTCATTGCGCAGTGCGCCAATGTCCAGCGCCAGGCTCTGGACCGAGTGTCCATGCAGGGACATGGAATCGAACGCCGACAGCGGGAAGATGCGGCGCACCTGCTTTCCGTCCTCGAACGTCCACTGGAGCGACATGCGCAGCGTCGTGTCCATGCGCCAGTAGTCCGACGGTTCGCAGGCCAGCCGGTAGTGCATGCCCTCCAGCACCGACGTCTTGCCGGAAGAGCTGGAGCCCACCAGGACCGTGAGGGGCTGGAGTTGCAACTCCACGTCTTTGAGACACCGGAAATTCTCGAAATGGACCGAGCGGATCATGGCCGTTCATCCTGCCGGGAGTGCGTCACGGGCGAGCGTTGTATCGCCTCGTGACATGTGCCCGTGCCCGGAAATGATGTGCATCTGGCCAGGGCGGTGTGTCCCACCGCCCTCCGGATGGACACAGGTTTTGATTCTGGTCACAGGTGATGTTTGATGTTTGTCCCAATTGTAGGACATCGCGCACCTCGACACCAAGAGGGGATCATGCACCTGGGCGAATACATCCGGTTCGATGGCATGGGACTGGCCTCTCTGGTTCAGCGCAAGGAGGTGTCCCCCGCCGAGCTGGTCCGGGTGGCCTTCCAGGCCATCGCGGCTGTGAATCCCTCGCTCAACGCCGTCATCGCCACGCTGGAGGAGGAGGCCCAGGCCGCCCTGAAGCGAGGCTTGCCCGCTGGGCCGTTCACCGGGGTGCCTTTCCTCATCAAGGATCTGGGAGTGCATGCGGCCCAGATTCCGTCCTCTCAGGGAACCCGGACCTTCAAGGACTTGGTGTTTCCCCACGACAGCGCCCTGATGGCGCGCTACCGCCGCGCGGGCCTGGTGCTCGTGGGCAGGACCAATGCGCCCGAGCTGGGGCTGAACATCTCCACCGAGCCCCTGGCCTGGGGGCCGTCCCGCAATCCCTGGCACCTGGCGTTCAGCCCCGGGGGCTCCAGCGGCGGCTCGGCGGCGGCGGTGAGCGCCGGCATGGTGCCCATGGCCTACGGCAACGATGGGGGCGGCTCCATCCGCGTGCCGGCCGGGCTGTGTGGCCTCTTTGGGTTGAAGCCCACCCGGGGCCGCATCAGCTCCGGGCCCGGGGCCGGGGAACTCCTGAACGGCTTCGGGACCGAGCACGTCCTGACCCGTTCGGTGCGCGACAGCGCGGCGATGCTGGATGTCTCCGCCGGGTCCGAGGTGGGGGACCCCTATGGGATTCCCCCCCCTGTGCGGCCGTTTCTGGAGGAAGTGGAGCGGGAGCCCGGGCGGTTGCGCATCGGCGTGTGCCGGGCGGCGCCCAAGGGAGACCCGGTCAGCCCCGAGTGTCTGCAGGCCCTGGACGAGGCGGTCCGGCTGTGCGCCTCCCTGGGGCACGAGCTCGTCGAGGTGTCCCCGCCCTTCAATGGCGCGTTGCTGGAGCAGATCCTCCTGCCGCTCTGGAGCACCGCCCTGCTGGGCTGGGCCAACGGGCTGGCCGCCATGAGCGGGCGGCCCCTCCTGGAGGAGAACTTCGAGCGGACGACCTGGGCGACGCTGGAGTATGGGCGCCGCGTCACGGGGGGGGAGGTCCAGGCGGGCCTGGCGATGCTCAACCAGTTCAGCCGTGAGTCAGGGCGCTTCTTCGTGGACCATGACTTGCTGCTCACCCCCACCTATGCGCTGCCCGCCCTGCCGCTCGGCCTGTTGGATGCCAACGCGCCGCTGACCTTCCCCCAGTGGATGCGGCAGCTCCAGTCCGTCTGTCCGTTCACCACCCAGGCCAATGCCACCGGACAGCCCGCCATGAGCGTGCCGCTCTTCTGGAGCGCGCAAGGGTTTCCCGTCGGGGCCCACTTCGTCGGCCGCTGGGGCGATGAGGCCACGCTGTTGCGGCTGGCCGGCCAGCTCGAGCGGGCCCAGCCCTGGGCCCACCGCCGGCCTCCCCATCACGCCGCCACGTCCCAGGTCTAGGGAAGCCCTGTTGGCGGCACGTGTCTCGACAGGTCCCCGCCCGTGGGTTTGAATCTTTCCGGACGGCTCTCACGCGGCGGCTGAAGGGTTTCTATCTTGGCTTCGATCTCAGCGGGCATGGTTTTCCAGGATCGCTACGAGATTCTCTCGAAGCTGGGCGAAGGGGGATTTGGCGAGGTCTACCGGGCGCGTCAGCAGGTGACGCAGCACGAGGTGGCCATCAAGGTCCTGCGGACCTTCCACTCCTCGGAGGAGCACCAGGTCGCGCGCTTCCAGCGCGAGATGCAGGTGTGTGCCCAGCTCCATCACCCCAACATCGTGCGGCTGATCGACTCGGGGAAGGCCGAGCCGGATCTGCTCTACACCGTCTTCGAATACGTGCCGGGCCGCACCCTGGCCGAGGTGCTGGCCGCCGAAGGAGCCCTGTCCCCCGCGGAGTCCGTGCACCTGATGCTCCAGGTGCTCGACGCGCTGAGCTGCGCGCACAACCAGGGCGTCATCCACCGGGACCTCAAGCCCCAGAACATCATGCTCTCCCACACGGGGGCGCGCCGCAACGCGATGGTGCTCGACTTCGGGCTGGGCACCCTGGCCACGGGCGTGAAGGAGGACCTGGCGCGCATCACCCGGACCCACGAGATGCTGGGGACGCCCACCTACGCGGCGCCCGAGCAGCTTCGGGGCGAGCCCGTCACCGCGGGCTCGGACCTCTACTCCTGGGGGCTCATCTTCCTGGAGTGCCTCACCGGGCAGCGCATGGTGGACGGCGCCACCGTGCAGCAGGTGATTTTCAAGCAGCTCGGCCCGGACCCGATCGCCATTCCGGAATGGCTCGAAAACCACCGGCTGGGACAGCTCCTGCGCAAGGTGACGAGCAAGGACGTGAAGGCGCGCGAGCTCTCCGCCCAGCGCGTGGTGCGGGAGCTGGAGCTGTGCGTCCTGGAAGGCTGGCCGATGGAGGGGGGCAAGGGCATGGAGCCCGGCTCCGCGCCGCTGCAGGCCCCGGGCCTCCTCGAGGGCCAGGCACGCGGGGAGCGCCGCCAGCTCACCGCCGTCTGCTGCCACGTGGGCCTCTTCTCCCCCGGCGAAGAGGACGACGAGGATCTGGACCTGTCGCTGCGCGCCTTGCACGCCTCGTGCTCGTACATCGCCCGCCGCCATGGCGCCCATGTGGGCAGCGTGCTCGGCGAGTGGATGCTGTTCTACTTCGGCTATCCCCGGGCGGAGGAGGACGATGCGCGCCGGGCGGCCCGGGCCGCGCTGGAGATGGCCGCGCAGATGGAGCGCAAGGGCGCGGAGCTGAAGGCCGAAGGGCCGCGCCGCCTGGAGTTCCGGGCGGGCATCCACACGGGCCTCGTCATCAGCCAGGACCCGTACTCGCACCAGCGCGTGGACCTGCCCTCCCTGGTGGGCACCACGCCCAACCGGGCGGTGCGGATGCAGGCGCGGGCCGAGCCGGGCACCATCCTGGTCAGCGACGCCACCTCCAAGCTGCTGCGCGGGCACTTCACGCTCGACGAGCAGGGCCGCCGGGAGGAGGGGGCCTTCCGGTTGCTGCACGAGAACCGCATCTCCCCCACCAGCCTCGATGGGGTCATCACCCTGCCGCTGTATGGCCGCGCCGAGGAGCTGGATCTGCTGCGGCAGCGCTGGGCGCAGACGGTGCAGGGGACCGGCCAGAGCATCCTGCTGTCCGGCGAGCCGGGCATCGGCAAGTCCCGGCTGGTGCATGAGCTGGTCCGCAAGGTGCGCGGCACGCCGCACGCCTTCCTGGAGTGCCGCTGCGCGCCGGAGGGCCGCAACAACGCCCTGTCCCCGGTGGTGGATCTGCTGGAGGTGCTGCTGGGCGTCGGCCGCCACTCGGAGCCCGGGCAGGCCCTGGCGGCGATCGAGGCGCTGCTAACCCAGCATGGCTTCGTGCTCGCCGAGGCGATGCCGCTGTTCGCGGGCCTGCTGGCGGTGCGGGGCAGCTCGGGCCAGTACCCGGTCCCGGAGGTGTCTCCCCAGCGCGCCAAGGAGCTGACGCTGGAGCTGCTGGTGTCGCTCTTCTTCGAGATGGCCCATCAGCAGCCCCTGTTGCTGCTCGTCGAGGATCTGCACTGGGCGGATCCAACGACGCTGGAGCTGCTCGCGCAGCTCGTGGCGGACTGCTCCACCACGCGGCTGTGCCTGGTGCTCACCGCGCGCTCGGAGTTCGTCCCCCAGGGGGCCATGGCGCGGGTGCTCCAGGTGCAGCTGAGCCGGCTGGACCGGCAGCGCGCGGAGGAGATGGTGAAGGGGCTCACCCAGCAGGTCTCGCTGCCGCGCGAGCTCTTGGAGCAGCTGGTGAGCCGCACGGACGGGGTGCCGCTCTTCCTGGAAGAGCTGACGCGCATGGTGATGGACGCGCTGCCCGCGCGCGCCGGCGACCGGACCTGGACGCCCACGCGGCTGGCCATTCCCAGCACCCTGCGCGACTCCCTGATGGCGCGGCTGGACCGGCTGGGGGCCGCGCGGGAGACGGCGCAGCTGGCCGCCGCGCTGGGCCGGGAGTTCAGCTACGAGGTGCTCAAGGCCGTCTCCTCCCGTCCGGACGCGGAGCTGCAGCGGGACTTGCGGGCGCTGGCGGACGCGGACCTCGTTCACCGCCGGCGGGGCGTGCGCAGCCCCACCTATCTCTTCAAGCACGCGCTCATCCGGGACACGGCCTATGAGTCCATGCTCCGGCCCCTGCGCCGGGAGGTGCATGCGCGCATCGCGGCCACGCTGGAGCAGCACTTTCCGGAGATGGTGGCCACGCGCGCGGACCTGCTTGCCCTGCACCATGCCGCGGCGGACCAGAAGCGCCAGGCGTTGGACTATGCCCAGAAGGCGGCGCTCGGGGCGCTGATGCGCTCGGCCAACGCCGAGGCCGTGGCCCATGTCACCGAGGCGCTGGAGTGGTTGGAGGTGGTGGAGGACACACGGGAACGCGCGCAGCTCGAGCTGGGGCTCAACGGCATCCTCATTCCGGCCCGCATGAGCACCCATGGCTGGGCGGACGAGCACATCAAGCTGCGCACCGACCGGTCCCAGCAGCTCATCGATGAGCTGGGAGACAGCCCCCAGGTGGCCCCCAGCCTGTGGGCGCTGGGGCTCTACCACCACAACCGGGGCCACCGCCCGGCGGCCCGGGCCGTGATGGAGCGGTTGCTGGCCATGGGCGAGCACTCCGGAAACGACTCGCTGGTGGTCATGGCGCTGTGCGGGCTGGGCCATTGCCTCACGGTCGATGGGCAGATGCCCGAGGCCCGGGCGTGCTTCGAGCGGGGGCTCTCGCTCTATGACGCCTCACGCCACGCGACGCTGGGCGTCTACCTCGGGTTGGATCCGCGCGCCTATGCCCAGATGGCGATGGGCTTCCTGGGGTGGATGATGGGCTACGCGGACCTGGCGGCCACCTATGCCCACTCCGCCCTGGCCTGGGCCGAGGAGACGAAGCACCCCGGCAGCCTCGCGCTGGCGTATTTCTTCCACCTCACCTTCCTGCAAGCCCAGGGGGACCGGGCCCAGGTCATCACCCTGGCGGACAAGGCACTGGACATCACCCAGCGCTATGGCCTGCCCGCCAATGCGGTGTATTGCCGCATGGTGCGCAACTGGGCCGTGAGGGACCGCCAGGGTTTGAAACATGAAATCAACGAGCTCCAGGAGAAACTGGGAGTGGGGCTCGCGATGACCTATTACAACTATCTGCTGGCGGAGCTGGAGTTTGACGCTCAGCAGTATGAGGCGGCGCTGACCCTAATCGACACCTTCCTGAGCGGCGAGAAAAGCCCGGGAGAGCGCTATTACGTGGCAGACTTGCTCTGTCTTAAAGGCCGCTGTCTCCGGGCCCAGGGAGACATTGCGGCGGCAGAGCGGTGTTTCCGGGAGGCCATGGCGGTGGCCCAGCAGCAAGCCGCGAAAATGCTGGAATTGAAGGCAGCCCATGCGCTGTGTGAGCTGTTGCAGGAGCGCGGGCAGGCCCCTCAGGCCCAAGCCCTGCTCGCGCCGCTGCTGGGATGGTTCACCGAGGGTTTCCAGTCCCCTGATGTCATGCGCGCCCGGGTCCTTTTGGACCAACTTGCCACGTAATCTTTTTCAAAAGCAGGCAAGCGAGCAGGAAAGCGTTTTGTTAAACTGAGAATGCGGATGTGAGGCATTCACGGCTCACCCGCATCGCCACTGCATTCCCAGGGAGACACTCCATGAATAATGCCAACGCTTCTGACATTCAGCAGTTTGGATCGGTGTGGCCGCAGTGCGTGGCGCGTGCTTGGCAAGATGCACAATTCCGCGCGGCCTTGAAGCAGGACCCGGCGGCCACCCTGCTCGAGTCGTATCAGTTCACCCTGCCGGCCGGCGTGGAACTCCAGGTCATCGAGAGCGATGACGCCCCGCGCGAGATGAAGGCGCAGACCCTGCGCATGGTCATCCCCCCCGCGCCGTCGCTGGACATGCGCGAAGTGGCGCTGGTGGGCGCCGAGGCGCACGCGGGCTCCGAGGAGCCCCGGACGCTGCCCATGGCGTGTTTCTGCTGACGCACCCCGCCGTTCACGTCATGCCGTAGAAGCGGGCGGCGTTGTCCCACAGAAGCTTGTGTATGGCTTCCTCGGACAACACCGCCCGTAGCTTCATGAGGTGGTCCACGATGTCCTCGCCGTGGTCGGCGTGAGGGTAATCGCTGCCAAACATGAGGTTGTCCGTGCCCAGGAACCGGACCACCTCCGCGATGCCAGGCTCCTCCGGTTCGATGGACGCGAAACACTGGCGCCGGAAGTACTCCGAGGGCTTCATCCGGACATTCTCCGCCACCTCGCCGGCCATGTATTGCCATGTGGCATCCATGCGCCAGAGCCAGTAAGGCAGCCACCCGCAGCCCGCCTCCAGGATGCCCACGCGCAAGCGCGGGTGCCGCTCCAGCACGCCGCCCTCGATGAGGCTCAGCAGGGCGAGCATCTGCTCCAGCGGGTGCGAGGAGGCATTGAGCGCGAAGCGGGTGTGGAAGCGGTCCGCGCCGGCCGTGGGCAGCCGGGCATGGCTTCCCTCGTGGAGGGTGACCGCCATGGACAGGCGCTCGCAGGCGGACCAGAACGGCTCGTAGTCCGGATGGGACAGCGTCCGGTTTCCCACCGGATTGGGAGGAAGCACCACGGCCTTCCAGCCGAAGCCCGCCACGCGCTCCAGCTCGGCCACCATTCCCGAGGGCTCATGCAGGCTGAGCACGCCCACGCCGCGCAGGCGCGCGGGGTCCGGCTGGCAGAAGTCGCGCAGCCAGCTGTTGTAGGCGTGGGCGAACGCCGCGGCCCGCGCGGGCGCCATCCCATCGATGCGCAGCAGGAACGAGGCGGAGGTGGGGTAGAGGAAGGCCAGGTCCACGCCCGAGCCGTCCATGGAGCGTAGGTGGTTGGCGGCGGTGGCCCCCATGGCGGCGCCTCCGGGGCGCTGGGAGAGGCTCCAGGCCACCTCCACCATGGCCCGCTCCGAGAGCTTGTTCCACACGGGCTGGCCGTCGAGCATCAGCGTCTGCATGGGCGGCAGCAGCCCCTTGGGGCCCAGCCGTGCCACGCGCTGCTCCAGGGACTCTTGGGGGGCGAGTACCTGGTAGTACGGCGCGCCCTCCCGGTACTCGGGGGGCAGGTAGTCCCGCCACAGCCCGGGGGGCTCCAGGACATGTCGGTCCGCATCCATCAGCCGGAGTCCTTCGCGCATGGGGTGCTCCTTTAGACGAAGAGGGGAACCGGGTTGAGCTGGGTTTCGTCCAGCGGGTGCTCCCGCCAGCCCAGGCGCACCGGCACGTCATAGAGGCGGCCCGCGGCGAAGCGCGGCCAGAAGTGGCGCAGACCGGGCACCACCACCTTCACCACGTTCAGGCCCACATCGGGCCGCGTCAGATCCAGGACCAGGGTCTCCAGGCCCGCGCGGGCCGCGCGCGCGACGCACGTGCGCACGTCCTCGCGGATGTCCTCCTGGGACGGGACGGGGTAGTCGCCGGGGGTCCGCAAGGGCTGGGTCTCATCCGGGAAGAGGAAGGAGGGGTCCTCCAGCCCGGCCACGTTCCAGGGCGGGGGGAGCTTCTCCTGGGGATCGAAGATCTGGTTGAACTCCGTGAGCGCGCGCTGGAGCGCGATGCGCGCGTCGAGGTGGGCCCCGAACCCCACGCAGTGCCGGTCCCCCCGCGCGTTGTGCCCCAGCGCGACGAAGGTGGGGATGCCCAAGTCGTGCGTGAGGTCCAACGCCCAGAGCCGCCAGCCGTGGGCGCGGTGGTGCTCCCGGAGCGCGTCGAAGTAGGGCTCCTGGAAGCTGGAGAGATCCACGCCGGGGCGGCGCAGGCGGTTGTACCACCAGATGGCCGTGGCATCGCGCTCGGCCAGCTCCAGGAAGCCCTGGAGGATGGCCTCTTCCACGCAATTGCCCGCCGCGTGGCCGTTGGAGTCCGCGGGGCTGAAGCGGGCCTCCGGCGGGGCCGGGTAGCGGGTGTAGCAATAGGAGGTGGGAAGGTAGCGGCGGCGCTCGTGCGTGAGCGACCAGACGGGCGTCCAGTCCACCTCCAGCGCCTCGTTGAACGGCACCGGCACCTCGCCCCGGGGAAAGGCGTACTTCGCGTTGAGCGCGGCGCGGTCGCGGTACTGGGCGTCGCTGAACAGCAAGAGCTCCTTGGGGTGAAAGGCCTCGGCGCTCATGGCGGCCCAGGGCGCGCGGTGGCGGGGCTCGTCTCCCTGGAAGAGCGCGCTCCAGCGCTCGATGCCCTCGCCGAGGGCGCTGGCGCGGGACTGGAGCGGGGTGCGGCCCTTGCCGAGGCTCAGCGCGTGGAACTCGCTGAAGTCGGGCGACTCGCTCCTCACGGGCGTGAAGTACGAGGCCGCGAAGGTGGGCCGCAGCGGGTGGTTGCGTGATTCGAGAGGGCCCAGGTTGCTGAGCACCCCGGTGAGGGGGCTGATCTGGTGCCGGAGGCGCGCGAAGGTCTCCTCGGGCGAGACGCTGCGGAACCCGTTGTCCTCGGTGAACCCCCGGGGCCGGGCCTCCAGCACCACGGGCTGGGCGCCCCGGGTCTTCAGCAGCTCGGGGTCGCCACACGCCGGACACTGGGGCCTGCGCACCACCGTGTGCTCGGTGAACTGGAACTGGGGATACTCCAGCGCCAGCAGCGACTGGCCCAGGGGGCCCTTCTTGCCGGTGACGATCCACCGGGCCAGGGCCGTCGCCGCCAGGTGGAGGCCCGCCTGAAGGCTCGTGGGCAGCTCCGCGCGCGGTGGCAGCCGGGGGCCCGTGTGGCCCGTGCGCCCATTCAGATAGGCCTCCACGGGACGGTTCCACCGCAGCCGGTGGGCGAGGCAGGCCCAGCACGGCCCTTCCCCGGGCCGGACCACGGGGCCCACCCAGGGCGAGGCGCCCGTGGGCTTCACCAGGAGCCAGGACGTGCGCTGCGTCAGCGCCTGCTGATTGAACGCCTCCAGCCCGGGCGAGAGGTAGTCACGGACCAGGACGGCCTGGAGTGCGCCCTCGTCCTGAACGGTCAGGCCCATGCCCCTCAGGGCCTCGATAAAGGGGGCTGTCTCCAGGCCATCCAGGGCGCGCACGGACACGGGCGAGGCGCCAAGCCGTGCGGCCGCATCGGCGGGGGCCACGCCCAGGGACTGCCAGAAGGCCGCCATCTCCGGGGCCAGCCCGGGCGCCGCGTCCACGGCATGGCCCCGCTTCTCCAGCAGGGAGAGGGTGTAGAGGACCTCGGGCGCTGAGGCTTGCCCGTCGAGCGCGGAGACGATGTCGCCCACGGCGCGGCGTCCATCGAGCAGCGAGGCCACGAGCACCTGGACCTTGCCGGTCAGCATGAATTGCTCGCGCTCGCCGATCAGGAAGAACCGGTCCGTGTCGAGCCATTCCGCGCGCAGGTGCGGTTTGAATTGAAGAACGCGGCGGAGAAAGTCGCTCATGGTGGCCCCATGAGCTTAAACCCTTTCCCGCCGCCGGTGAATCAGCCAAACAATTCCCGGAAGAAGTCTTGCATGGCTTGCCAGGATCTCCGGTCTGCATCGGGGTGGTAAGCAAGACCCAGGCTGGGATCATTAAGACCCGGCACCGTGAAGGCATGCTTCGTATTTCCATATGCATGGAGCTGCCAGTCCACCTGGGAGCGTGTCAGCTCCTGGGCCAGCGCCATCACGTGTTCGGGTTTGGCGAACCCGTCATCCCAGCCGTGACATACGAGCACTTTGGCGGGGATGCGCTCCGCGTTCGGATAGGGCGGCGGGTCGAAAACACCGTGAAAGCTGACAACGCCTGAAACATCCGCGCCCATGCGCGCGAGATCCAGCACACATTTGCCACCCAGACAGAAACCGATGGCGCCCGTCCGGGCCGGGTCAACCGTGTCGAACGTGCGCAGCAAGGCCAACGCCGAGGCCATGCGCGCCTGGAGCACCTTCCGGTCGCTGTCGAGCTCCAGCATGAGCGCCCGGGCCCGCTCGGTGGTGTCGCCGCGCCGGCCCTGGCCGTAGATGTCGATCGCGAACCCGACGTAGCCCAGCTCCGCCAGTGCCACCGCCTTCTGCGCCTCGTACTCGGATTGGCCGTGCCACGAGGGCGCCACCAGGATGCCAGGCCGCCGCTGGGGGCTGGCCGTATCCCACGCCACGACGCCCTCGAAGGGCCCCCCGGGGCCGTCATAGACGAGCTTGCGAGATTCAATGGTCATGGAAACGGTTTTAACCGAATAATGGTGAAAAACCAGGTAATGGGAGCGAATCCAATGCGAAGGAAGACACGCCGTTCATGGGCCCTGGCGGGCCTGGCCACCACGCTGGCGGCCTGTGGTGGGGACGTCGAGGAGCCGCAGGAGCGGTGGGGCGAGGCGCCCCGGGCACTCTCCGTCCTGAGTGCCTCGGAGGATTCCTATGCGCACGAGGGCAATGCCTCTTCCAATTACGGCTCCAGCACGTCGATTTATGTGAAGAATGAATCGGGGGTGAGCCGGTATGCCTATTTGAAGTTCAATGTCAGCGGCCTGTCCGGGGTCACGAGCGCCAGGCTGCGGGTGTATGGCAGTGCGTCGTCGAACACGGCCCTGATGGCCTACCAGACGGGGGATGCCTGGTCGGAGTCCTCCCTCACCTGGAGCAACAAGCCCGCCGTGGGGAGCCTGGCCGGCAGCGTGCCCATCAACACCACGGCGAAGTACAACGACATCGATGTGACGGCCTATGTGAGCGCTCAGGCGGCCGGGGATGGCACGGTCTCGTTCGTGCTGCAGGAGAGCGTCGGCAAGTACACCACGCTGAATAGCAGCGAGAACGCCTCCAACCCGCCGCAGCTGGAAGTCACCGCGAGCGGCTCCGGGGGCGGGGACACCCAGGCCCCGTCGGTGCCCACGAACCTCACGGCCACCGCGGCGTCCAGCAGTCAGATCAACCTGAGCTGGAGCGCCTCGTCCGACAACGTCGGGGTCACGGGCTACGACGTCTACCGGAATGGCGCCTTCCTGAAGAGCGTCACCGGCACGTCGGCGAGCGATACGGGGCTGGCGGCCGCGACGGCCTATGCGTACTTCGTGAAGGCCAAGGACGCGGCGGGCAATGCCTCCACGGGCAGCAGCACGGTCAGCGCCACCACCTCCGGGGGTGGCTCGGGCTCCTGTTCGGGCGCGCTGGCGACCACCGCCGCCATCCAGAACGCCCTGAAGAGCGCCGCCCCGGGCGCCACCCTGCTCCTCGCGCCCGGCACCTATACGGGGAGCCGCTCCACCAGCGGGGACCCCGGTGGCCAGGGACTGTTCTACGCGGGCGCGAGTGGCACCGCGTCCAGTCCCATCGTCCTGAAGAGCTGTGACCCCAGCAACCCGGCCACCCTGCGCGGAACGGCGGTCAACGACGGCTCGTATGGCCTCCACCTCACCGGGGATTACTGGCAGGTGCGCGACCTCATCGTCACCACCGCGCAGAAGGGCATCATCATCGACCATGGCAACCGCAACGTGCTGAGCAACGTCACGGTGCACAACGTGGGCGATGAAGGGGTGCACTTCCGCGACGGCAGCTCCTACAACACGCTGGAGCACTCGAAGATCTACAACACGGGCAAGTATCAGCCGGGGTACGGGGAAGGCGCTTACGTCGGCTCCGATGCCAGCTCGCCCTATGAGCATGTCGTGATTGGCAACGTGATTCGCTACACGAACTTCGACGGGGGCATCACCGCCGAGCACCTCGACATCAAGGAAGGCGCGGACGGGACCCTCGTGGAGTACTGCACCTTCAACGGCACGGGCATCTCGGGACAGAACAGCGCCGACAGCTTCGTGGACGTCAAGGGCGTCAACACCACCGTCCGTTACAACCAGGGGTTCCGGAACGGCAACACCCTTGTCCTCGATGCCTTCCAGGTGCGCACCCACGGCACCGGGTACGCGACGGGCGTCAACAACACCTTCTACGGCAACACCGTGAACCTGGATGCCTCCACGGGGTATGTGGTGTTCGCCACCAGCGCGACCCAGGGGACCACGGCTTACGACGATGTCCGTGTGGGCGGCGGCAAGCTCTACAGCAGCAACGTCAACGACTGAGGCCCCGGGCGCGCAGCACCTCTTCCACCCGGGCCACGTCCTCGGGCACGTCCACCGCCACCGTCCTGCCCTTCACCTGGCCGCAGCGGATGCGCAGGCCGTGCTCCAGCGCCCGGAGCTGCTCCAGCTTCTCGGCCTCTTCCAGCGGCGTGGGCGGCAGCGTGGCCAGCTCCAGCAGCGTCTCGTGCCGGTAGCCGTACAGGCCGATGTGGGCCCAGCGCTGCACGCTGCCCTCGTGGCCCGCCTCCCGGATGAAGGGCAGGGCGGCCCGGCTGAAGTAGAGCGCATCCCCGTTGCGCGCCAGCACCGCCTTCACCACGTGGGGGCTGGGCACCTCCGCCGCCTCCAGCGGGCGCACCAGCGTCCCCATCCGTACCGATGGGTCCTCGAACAGCCCCGCCAGCACCTTCAGCGCTTCCGGGTCCAGCAGCGGCTCGTCCCCCTGGACGTTCACCCACACCTCCACACCTGAGCGGCCCCGTGCCACCTCGGCCACCCGGTCCGTGCCGGTGGGGCAGGTGGGACTGGTCATCACCGCCGTGCCCCCGAAGCGGGCCACTTCCTCCTGGATGCGGACGTCCTCGGTGGCCACCAGCACCTCGGAGAAGACCTGGGCTTCCTGGCAGCGACGCCACACGTGCTCCACCATGGTCTTGCCTGCGATCCGGGCAAGCGGTTTTCCGGGAAAGCGGGTGCTGGCGTAGCGGGCGGGGATGACGGCGGCGGTGCGGGGCAAGGGCATGGCGTGCCCGTCTATCAGATTCACAACGCCTCCTGGGTCCAGCGGGGCCGCTTCCCCTGGCCATGGGACGAAGCGTGCCTAGCTTGCCGAGCCATGAAGAAGGTTCTCCACATTGTCGGCGCGCGCCCCAACTTCATGAAGGTGGCGCCCATTCACAAGGCCATCGCCGCCCGCGGTCAGCTCTCGCAGGTGCTCGTCCACACCGGCCAGCACTACGACGTGAAGATGAGTGACGTGTTCTTCACGGACCTGGGCATGCCCGCTCCGGACATCCACCTGGGCATCGGCTCGGGCAGCCACGCGGAGCAGACCGCCCGCGTCATGCTGGAACTGGAGAAGGTCTTCCTGAGCGAGAAGCCGGACCTCGTCTCCGTGGTGGGCGACGTGAACAGCACGCTGGCTGCCGCGCTGGTGGCCTCGAAGATGGGCATCCTCATCTCCCACGTCGAAGCGGGCCTGCGCAGCTTCGACAACCGCATGCCGGAGGAGATCAACCGCATCGTCACCGACCGGATCGCCGACCTGCTGCTCACGCCCTCGCCCGACGCGGACGTCAACCTCCAGAAGGAGGGCGCCGCCGCCTCGCGCATCCACTTCGTGGGCAACGTGATGATCGACTCGCTGCTGGCCTCCAAGGCCCGCGCCGACACGCTCCCCACGCTCAAGGACCTGGGGCTCACCCCGCAGGGCTACGCGGTGTGCACGCTGCACCGCGCCTCCAACGTGGATGACGCGAAGATACTGGGCGGGCTGATTTCCGCGCTGGCCCACGTCTCCACGCGCCTGCCCATCATCTTCCCGGTGCACCCGCGCACGCGGAAGATGCTCGCGGACAAGGGGCTGGGCGGCCTGCTGGAGAAGGCCCCGGGGCTGCGCCTCGTGGAGCCCATGGGCTACCTGGAGTTCCTGGCGCTCACGTCCCAGGCGAAGCTCATCCTCACCGACTCGGGCGGCCTCCAGGAGGAGTCCACCGCGCTGGGCGTGCCATGCCTCACCCTGCGCGAGAACACCGAGCGTCCCATCACCGTGGAGCAGGGCACCAACCTCGTGGTGGGCGTGGATCCGGAGCGCATCCGCGAGGCCGCCACGGCCATCCTCAACGGCCAGGGCAAGAAGGGCCGGGTGCCGGAGCTGTGGGACGGGCGCTCCGCCGAGCGCATCGCGGACCTGTACGCCCGGGTGCTCGGCGTGGACACGGGCGCCCTGCGCGCCTCCGCCTGAGGCGGAGGGGCTCCGGGAGGCCTCACGGGGGCGAGATGGGCAGGTGGATGGTGAACGTGGTGCCCCGGTTCACCTCGCTCTTCACGTCGATGCGCCCCTCGTGGCGGCTGATGATGTCGTAGCTGATGGACAGCCCCAGGCCGGTGCCCTGGCCGCGGGGCTTGGTGGTGAAGAAGGGCGTGAAGATGCGCGCGAGCGTGTCGGCCGACATGCCCCGGCCCGTGTCGGAGATCTGCACCACCACCTCGTCCCCCTCCTGCCAGGTCCGCACACGGATTTCTCCCCGCGACTCGATGGCGTGGGCGGCGTTGACCAGCAGGTTGGTGAAGACCTGGTTGAGCTGGGTGGGGTAGCAGGTGACCGGGGGCAGGGGCGCGAAGTCACGCTTCACCTCGCACTTGTACTTGAGCTCGCTCCACACCATGCGCAGGCTGGACTCGAGTTCCTCGTTGAGGTCCGCCCGCTGGGGCTTCGCGTCGTCCGCGCGGGAGAAGGTACGCAGGGACTGGATGATCTCCTTGATGCGCTGGGCCCCCACCAGGGACTCCTCGATCATCTCGGGCATGTCCTGGAGGAGGTACTCCAGGTCCTCGTGGCTCCACAGCTCGCGCAGGCGCGCGAACTGGCTGGAGAGCAGGGCCGCATCCGGCGCGTGCTCCCGGGAGAGCTCTTCCTGGAGCCGCAGCACCGGCATGAGGGTCGAGACGTACTGGCTCAGGGTGGAGAGGTTGCTGATGACGTAGCTGACGGGGTTGGTGACCTCGTGCGCCACGCCCGCGGCGAGCTGCCCCAGGGAGGCCAGCTTCTCGGCGCGGATGAGCTGGGTCTGGCGGTGCTCGGCGAGCTTGCGCTCGGTGACGTTGCGCACGATGGCCACGGCCTCGTCCGGGCCGCTGCGGACCAGGCGCGTCTCGTAGCTCTGCCGGCCCCGGGGCATGTCCATCTCGTACTCGTAGATGTCCAGCCCGCCCTCCCGGATGGCGTGCTCCAGGTGCGCCATCGTCAGGTCGATGATTTCCCGGGGCATCTGCAGGTCCCGGATGTTCCGGCCGAGGAAGTACTCCGCCGGGACGAGGGTCTCCTCCGGGGTGCTGCAGGAGAAGTCGAGGTAGGTGCCGTCGCTGCGCATGCGGAAGATGAGGTCCGGGAGCGCCCGGAGCAGCGCGCTCATGCGCTCCTCGCCCCGCTTGGTGGTGGTGATGTCCACGTCGATGCCCATCACCCGCGTGGGCCGGCCACGCTCGTCCGGGGAGCCCGCCCGGGCCCGGTTGAGGATGTGCGCCCAGGAGCCGTCCTTGCGCCGTGCGCGGTACTCGAACTCGATGAGCGGGGTGGCGGGGTTCACGGAGATGTCCGCGAAGAGCCGCTGGAGCCGGGACCGGTCGTCGGGATGGCACATCGACCACCAGGCGTTGGCCGTCGGCTCCACCTCGCTCTCGGCATAGCCGAGAATCTCCAGCAGGCGGCGGCTCATGTGCAGCTCGCGCGAGGGGATGTGCAGGCTCCAGACGCTCTGCTCCACGCCCAGCAGCATCCGCCGCAGCTCCGGATCCTCGGGCAGGGCCTGGTTCTTCCGGCGCGTGTCCTGCTCGCCCATCAGGAAGCTCTCGAGGGCGGCCCGCACGGGTTGCAGGAAGCAGGCAAGCCCGGCGTCGTAGCCCCCGGGGCGGTTGGCGATGCCCACCATGCCCACGGTGTCCGGCCCCACGCGCAGGGGCAGCGCCAGGAACGCCTGGACGGGGGGAACCGCGTCGAGGACCGCGCCCGGGGTGCTCTGGCCCACGGTGGGCTCCCCCGTCACGAGCGCCGAGTCCAGCAGCTCCCTCACGGGAAGGGCTTCCTTCCAGGCGGGAGGATGGCTGACGAGGACCTGCACCCGCTGCGGCGCGGGCGCCGTGGGAAACACCTCGCCAATGAAGCCGTACTCACTGCCCGTCTGCGCCAGCAGGACGCCCAGCAGCCCTTCGAGAAGCCGCTGTGAGTCGCGGCTCCGGGTGAAGTCCAGGTGGACGTCGAGGAGTGCTTGGATCAAGGACGGATGGGCCGGGGACTTCTCGTTCTCCTGAACACTCACCTCCCTATCAAGCCACTCCTGGCCCGGCAGGGCCAGTTGCCCGAGAGGGCATCCATGAGTGAGATTCAGGGTGGGGCAGTCCCTCACGGAATTCCGAAATCCCCTGAATGAAACATGCCCCGCGGGACGCATGAACGAGAAGAGCGCCGAAAGCCCCTTGGATCCTCCTCCCGCCTCCGGGCTCCCCGAGAGGTATGTCGAGATCGAATACACCGTCGAACCCAACTATGCAGGTTGGAGGCTGGACCGCTACCTGGGAGAGAAGCTCCGCCGCCTGTCGCACGCCCGGATCCAGCGCATCATCCAGCGGGGGCTCTTCTGTGAGCACCGGCTCAAGCCCTCCACGCTGGTGTATCCGGGGCTGACCTTCCGCATCCGCCGCAACATGAGCGCCGAGCCGGAGACCCCGACGGAGCTGCCCACCGTCTTCCAGGATGACTGGCTGCTGGTGCTCGACAAGCCCGCGGGGCTGCCCATCCACCCCACGGCGCGCTACCAGAAAGGCACCCTCGTCTCGTTGCTGCGGGAGCGCTTCGGAGAGCGTTTCGCCGAGCCGGCCCACCGGCTGGACCGGGAGACCAGTGGCCTGGTCGTCTGCGGGCGCACCACGGAGGCCTGCCGCGTGCTGGGCCGGCTCTTCCTCTCCCGCGATGTGCACAAGGAGTACCTCGCCGTGTGCGAGGGGCACCCGCCCGAGGACACCTTCACCGTGGATGCGCCCATCGCCGAGGGCACGGCGCTTATCCGGATCGCCGTGCGCATCGACCGGACCGAGGGCAAGGAGAGCCGCACCCGGTTCCAGGTGCTCCAGCGCTTCGTCCGGGACGGGGCCCCGTTCGCCCTGCTGCGCTGCTACCCGGAGACGGGCCGCCAGCACCAGATCCGCATCCACCTGCACGAGGCGGGCTTTCCCCTGGTGGGCGACAAGATGTACGGCCCGGATCCGGGCTACTTCGACCGCTTCAGCAAGCACGCGCTGGAGCCCGAGGCCTGGGCGCGCTTGCGGCTGCCCCGCCACGCGCTCCACGCCGCCCACATCGCCTTTCCGCACCCGGGAACCCGGCAGCCGGTGTCGTTCGACTCACCGCTGCCGGCGGACCTCGTGGACTTCATGGCCGGCAAGCCGCTGGCGCCGGGCCCGGAGGACGCCGCGAGCGCGGCGTGAGGGGCTCAGGCCAGGAGCTGCTTGCCCGGCAGCTCTTCCGGTGTGGAGAGCAGGGTGATGCCGGGGTTGGTGTGCTGCGCGGAGGCCTCGGCCGCGGCCACCTGGGCGGTCAGGTCTCCGGTGAGGTACTTGCCCGAGAAGCACGCGGTGCAGAAGGTGTTGCGCTCCCGGTCCCCGACCGCCGCCCCCAGCCCTTCCTGGGAGAGGTAGCCCAGCGAGTCCGCCGTCACGTAGCGGGCGATCTCCTCCGTCGTGTGGCTGGAGGCGATGAGCTCCTGCCGGCTCGGCGTGTCGATGCCGTAGTAGCAGGGCCACGCCGTCGGCGGAGACGAGATGCGCAGGTGGACCTCCACCGCGCCGGCCGCCTTCAGCATCTTGACGATCTTCCGGCTCGTGGTGCCGCGCACGATGGAGTCATCCACCACCACCACGCGCTTGCCCTTGAGCACCTGGCGCACCGCGGACAGCTTCAGCTTCACGCCGAAGTGGCGGATGGACTGCTGGGGCTCGATGAACGTGCGCCCCACGTAGTGGCTGCGGATGAGCCCCACGTCATAGGGAATCCCGCTCACCTGCGAGAAGCCGATCGCCGCCGGCACGCCGGAGTCTGGCACCGCGATGACCAGGTCCGCCCCCACCGCGGGCTGCTCGCGCGCCAGTTGCCGGCCCAGCTCCTTGCGCGCCTCGTACACGCTCATGCCGAACAGCACCGAGTCCGGCTTGGCGAAGTACACCTGCTCGAAGATGCAGCGGCCCAGCCGCGTGGGCGCGAAGGGCTGGCTGGTGCGCAGGCCCTGCTCGTCGATGACGACCATCTCGCCGGCTTCGATCTCCCGGATGAACTCCGCCTCGATGAGATCCAACGCCGTCGTCTCGCTGGCCAGCACGTAGCTGTTGCGCAGCCGCCCCAGCACCAGGGGCCGGAAGCCGTACGGATCCCTCACCGCCACGAGCTGGTTCTGGGTGAGGAACAGCAGGCTGAAGGCCCCCTTCACCTTGCTCAGCGCCTCCGTCACCTTCTTCTCGAAGGTGGGCTGCCGCGAGCGGGCGATGAGGTGGATGACGATCTCCGTGTCCGCGTCCGACTGGAAGATGGCGCCCTCGGCCACGAGCTGCTGGCGCAGCTCGTGCGCGTTCACCAGGTTGCCGTTGTGGGCGACGGACATCTGCCCGTCCGCGTACTCCACGCACAGGGGCTGCGCGTTCTTCAGCTGGCTGCCGCCCGCGGTGGAGTAGCGCACGTGGCCGATGGCCGCGCTGCCCACGAGCTTCTCCAGGGTGGGCGCGGTGAAGATGTCCGCCACCAGCCCCATCTCGCGGTGGAAGCGCAGCTTGTCCCCGTCCGAGGAGACGATGCCCGCCGACTCCTGCCCGCGGTGCTGCAGCGCATGCAGGCCCAGGTAGGCCAGGTTGGAGGCCTCAGGATGACCGATGATTCCGAAGATGCCGCACATGGAACGGGCCTTACCCCTTTTTGAGCACTCAGAGGAATCACGAACGCACGCCGCGTTTCCAGGTATTCCACCCGGCGCCAAAGCCGGCCTCTGTGGGCAGGCGGGCAGACAGCCGGGCCCGTGTCGATTCCCGTGACGGGCGGCCCCCGTTGGGGTGGGGGAGGGGTTAGTCTGGCCTGCCCATGGCGACGCGACGCCAGCTTTTACGCTCCTTTCTTCCCTTCATTGTTTTGACCGTGGGCGCGGCCTACGCCCTGGCCTCCTGGAACTGGTGCGGGCGCTGGGAGGAGCGCGCCCCGGTGCTGCGGGAGCAGTTCCAGGGCGAGGGCCCCTTGCGGGCAGGGGCTGCGAAGGTGCCCCTCCATCCCCCCTTCCCCGTGGTGGTGGCCGGTTATCCACCGCCCCGCCCGGAGGCGGCGCAGGCCAACCCGCCGGTTCATGCCCGCGCGCTCGTGTTGCAGGCGGGCGAGGCCCGGGTAGGGCTCGTCTCGCTGGAGCTGATGTCGGTGACGGAGCCCCTGGTGCGGCAGATTCGCGAGCGCGCCGCGGACCTGGGCCTGGGCGCCGTGCTGGTGTTCGCTACCCACACCCATTCGTCCTTTGGAGGGTATGACACGCGCATGGTGGCCCAGCTCGTGGGAACCGGGCGCTACCGGGAGGCCGCCGTGAACGCGGTGGTCTCCGCCGCCAGCGATGCGCTGCACAAGGCCGCAGGCTCCCTGGCGGAGGTGACGCTGGCGCTGGGAGAGGCGCGCGAGCCGGACTTCGTCTACTCGCGCTCGGCGGGCGAGCCCCCGGACGGGGCGTTGACCCGCGTGGTGCTCCAGGGGGCGGTGGGCCCCGTCGCCGAACTGCTCATCTTCGCCGCGCACCCCACGATGGTGGGCCGGCAGCGCGCCTATGTGGATCCGGACTACCCCGGCCGGTTGAGCGAGCTGCGGGAGGCACAGGGCGGGGTGACGCTCTTCCTCCAGGGCGCCGGGGGCAATGCCTCGGTGGCGTTCAAGGCGGGCAAGGGCGAGGAGCGGGCCGCGGCCTTCGCCCAGGCCCTGTCCGGGTTGGTGGACCGGGCCTCGCCCGTGGCCGTTCCCGGCACGGTGCGGCTGGCGCTGGCGCGCGCGGAGGTGGCGCTGCCGCGGCCGGATGCCTCGCGGCTGGTGCCCCGGCTGACCCGGGCCGCCGGGGACAACTTCCTGTGCCAGTCGGCCGCGCACGTGGCCGAGGTGAGCGCGCTCGCGCTGGGGCCGCTGCAGCTGCTCACCCTTCCTGGAGAGCCCTCGGTGGGCGCGGGCCAGGTGCTGAGCCAGCGCACGGGGGCCTCCCGCGTGCTGGGGCTGTCAGCGGACTACCTGGGCTACGTGGAGATTCCGTCGCTGGTGGCGCAGCCCGCGGGGGAGGCTCGGCGCCAGTACTACGGCCCCACGTTGCTCGACCGGCTGGGGGCCGCGGCGCAGGTGGCCGCCGAGTCCGCGGGGTTCACCCGCGGGCCCTGACGCGCCTCACAGCTTCTCGTACTTCGAGTCCTCTTTGCGCTTCTTGAAGAGCAGCACGGTGCGCCCCAGGAGCTGGACGAGCTCGGAGCCGGTGCCCTCCGCCAGGCTCGTGGCGGCCTCCTGGCGCGTGCCCGGGCCCTCGTTGATCTTGACCTTGATGAGCTCGTGGTCGTTCAGCGCCTCGGTGATGGCGCCCAGGATGCCCTCGGTGACGCCGGATTGTCCCACGATGACCACCGGCTCCAGGTGGTGTCCTTCGGCGCGCAGGGCGCGGCGTTGCTTCCCAGTGAGCGGCACGGTTTCTCCTCGAAATGGCAGGGGGGCCTTCAGGGCTCCCCGGGCGGGAGGCGCACCCTACTTCTTCTGGGCCGCCATGCGGACCTCTCGCTGCGCGTCGATGTGGTCTGGCTGAAGCTCCACGGTCCGTTTGAAGTGCTTCAGGGCCCCGGAGGCATCTCCCAGGGTCTTCGCTACGACGCCCAGGAAGTAGTGCGCCGGGGCGCAGCGCTCGTTCTGTTTGATGGCCCCCTGAAGTTCCCGGAATATCTCGGGTTGGATGGCCTTCTTGTCCGGGGCGGCGCAGAAGCGGGCATAGGCGCGCCAGGCGTGGAACTCGGCTTCCGCCGCGTTGAGCTGGATGGCCTCGTCGAAGATGGCCACCGCCTCGGCGTACTTGCGGGACTTCACGAAGATGCACCCTTTGCGGAAGCGCTCCTCGGCCTGGAGGATGGCCACCACGTCCACCTCCTCCTTCCCGGCATCCCCGGCCTTGAGCTCCTCCAGGTACTGCTGGCGGGCCTTGTCATCCGTGAGCGTGCGGTAGGCGTCGCCGATGTAGCCGAACACCTCGGCCTTGAGCTTCTCCAGCTCCGGAGGCGCCCCGGGCGGCAGCGTGTCCGGGTGGTACAGCCGGGCGAGCTTGATGTAGGCGATCTTCGCCGCGCCGGCGTCGGCTTGCTCGGTGAGGCCCAGCCGCTCGAAGAAGTTTTGCGCCTTCATGACCGGGGCCAGCTGCCGGAGCTGGGCGAGCTCATCGGTCCCCGAGGGATTTGCCGCGGGGGCGGCGGACGCGCTCGGCGGTGCTGCGGCGGCCGGGGCGGCGGGGGCCACTGGGGCGGCAGGAGCGGAGGGTTTGAGCACTGGCGCTGCGGGCTTTCCAGGCACGGCAGGCCCTGGGGCGGCGGGAGCGGCGGGTCTCGGGGCGGCGGCGGCCGGGCTGGGCGCGGCGGGCCGAGGGGCGGTGGCAGCAGGAGCGGCTGTAGGGTGGGAGCCCGTGGGCCGGGGCGCAGCGGCAGGAGCCGCGGCCGGGGCGGGAGCCGCCGGATGGGAACCCGTGGGCCGGGCCGCAGTGGCCGGGGCGGGAGCCGCCGGATGGGAGCCCGTAGGCCGGGCCGCAGCCGGGGCAGGCGCGGCCGGGTGGGAGCCCGTAGGCCTTGGCGCAGCAGCCGAGGCGGGAGCGGCCGCCGGGTGAGAGCCCGTGGGCCGGGCCGCAGCGGCCGGTGCAGCGGCCGCCGGGTGAGAGCCCGTGGGCCGGGCCGCAGTGGCCGGTGCGGGGGCCGCCGGGTGGGAGCCCGTGGGCCGGGCCGCAGCCGCAGGGGCCGCGGCGGCCGGGGGCGGTCCAGCGGGCCGGGGGGCAGTGGCTGGGGCGGCAGCGGCGGGGTGGGAACCCGTGGGCCGGGGCGCCGCGGCCGGAGCCGGGTTCGCGGCGGTGGGCGAGGCCGGGGCCGCAGTGGCTCCCGGCCGAGGGGCCGTGGCGGAGGGCGGCACGCGCGGCGCGGGGGCTGCGAAGGAGACCGCGTCCAGCCCTTTCAGGAGGAACGCGAGCCGCAGGATGTGGTCCGCGTCCTGCGGAAAGTCCGTGAGCAGCTGCGCGAGCGAGCGGACCCCATCAATGGTGGCGAGGACGCGCACCTCGTGCGGCGTGAGGCGAAGGTCGCCAGCGGCCACCATCCCCACGGACTTCATGATGGGCAGGTTCAAGGCCGGCTGAAGCCGCCGCTTGAGCTCCACCGAGGGGATGCGGCGGACCTGGTCGCTCAGCACCGCCCAGCGGTTCCCCAGCGGCATGGCCTGGGAGGCGGGCAGGTCCTTGGTCACATAGGTGAAGGTGCCCGACTCCGCGCTCAGGCCCTTGTGGAGGATGGACAGGGCGCGCTGGGACAGCTGGGTGAAGGCGGTCGCGGGCTGGAGCAGGCCCAGGCTGAAGAGGGCGACGAGCAGGTCTCCCCCGAAGCGGGGACGGGCGGCCTCGGCCTGCTGAATCTGCTCGGCGGACAGCAGCCGGGCCTGGACGAGCACCGTGCCCAGTGCATCCTCGGCGTGCGAGGAGTCCACGAACTCGGGGTTGCCCTTGCGGAAGTGGATCTGCAGGGTGCGATCGGCGAGCCCCAGCGTGAGCAGTCCCGTGAGTCCCCCGGCGGCGATCCGGCCGTAGAGGGAGATGGGGGACAGCTGCTCCAGCGTGCCCTGCGCGGGAGGCGCCTCGGGCACGGACAGGGGCGTCAGGGGAACACCGCCCACCGCGGGAATCCCCGTGCTGGAGGCGGCACCGGGCGTGGCCACCGGAGCCGCGGGCGCACCAGGGGGGCCCGCGGGCGTCAGCACGGGAGCGCTCGAGACCCGGGCCGGAGCCGGGGCCGCGCTGGGGGCCGGAGCCGCCGGTGCAGCCGTGGCCGGGGTCACCACGTCCCCCCACAGCTCGCGGGGGAAGGCGTCCCGGATGTGCGGAAAGCGCCCCGGGAAGGCGAAGTGAATCCCATC
This sequence comes from Allostigmatella hybrida, assembly GCF_020103775.1. NCBI lineage: Bacteria > Pseudomonadati > Myxococcota > Myxococcia > Myxococcales > Archangiaceae > Allostigmatella > Allostigmatella hybrida. The sequence continues at coordinate 61,621 of NZ_JAHXBH010000026.1, read as the reverse complement.
CTCAGACACTTGCAGCCGTCCCTGGATGGCGCCGTTGTCGATGAGCAACTCGATCGTCGGCAGGGCCAGGGGGCCCCAGATCATGCCCTTGTCGTTGCGGACGAAGTACTGCCGGACTTCTCCCTCCGCCATGCGCGTGCTCTCTCCTTGAGAGAACACCCTACCGCCAACCCCGGGATGCGCCAAACAAGGTGACGGCCCAGCTCAGGGCCGGGCCCCTTCGAGCGCGGCCAGGCCCAGCAGGGACAGGCAGGCCGTCTCGGCCTCGAGGGTGGTGGGTGGGTCGAAGCAATACACCTGGCTGTCAAAGACTTTGCAGATTCCCTTGGGGGTCGAAGCACAGGCGGACCGGGAGAAGGCCGTCGCGCACGCATAGCCGCAGACGGCGGAGCCCTCGTTGCTGCGGCACTGGGCGGCGGGCAGGGCGCGGCCGTAGGCGCACATGGCCCCGGGCGACGGATCGAAGCACGTCACCCGGCCGCTCTCGGTCTTGCAGATGCCCATGGGCGTGGAGGCGCACTTCACCCCTTCAGAGCTGGCCTGGCAGCGGTAGCCGCACGCGAAGTCCATGCCCTGGGTCCGGCACTCGGCCTTGGGGGTCTCCTTGCCGAGCACGGCGAACACCGAGGCGGGCGGATCAAAGCACTCCACCTCCCCGCCGCGGCCCCGGCAGACCCCGGCGGGCGTCTTGGCGCACTGCACCTTCCCGAAGTAGGTGGCGCAGTTGTAGCCGCAGGCCGATTCCCCTTCGAGCGTCTTGCACTCGGACTCCGGGGGGGAGCCGCCATAGGCCCGGACGACGTAGGCGGGCGGGTCGAAGCACATGGCCCGGCCGTCCACCAGCTGGCAGCGCCCCTGGGGTGTCTGCGCGCACTTCACCGTGCGTCCATCGGACTTACAGGCGTAGCCGCAGGCCACGTGGGTGTCGACGGAGCGGCAGGTGGGCCCCGCGGCGCTGGGCTCCTGGGTCAACAACACGAGCATCAGGGAAACGAGCGGAGCGAGCACGGAGGACCTCGGTGGAAGCGTCCCGGGATTGACGCTCAGGAGTGGGCGGGGCGCAAGTCCAGCGCCGGCCAGGCAGGCGTGGTAGGGGAGGGGCGCCCGCGTGGAAGGGGGATCCGGCATGGAGATGAGCGGCTTCGATATCGCGTTGCTGTGCCTCGTGGCCCTGTGTGCGGGAGGCGTGGACGCCATCGCGGGGGGCGGAGGGCTGCTCACGTTGCCCGCCTTGCTGGCCACCGGCATGCCGCCGCACGTGGCGCTGGGGACCAACAAGGGCCAGTCCATGTTTGGCTCGGGCGCGGCGCTCTTCCGCTTCTCCCGGGCGGGGCTGGTGAAGGGGCACCTGGCGGTGGTGACGTTTCCGCTTGGGCTGCTGGGCGCGCTCGCGGGGGCGCGGCTGGTGTTGTGGCTGAAGCCCGAGGTGCTCAAGCCGATGGTGCTCGTGCTGCTGGTGGCGGTGGCCGTCTTCCTGGCCTTCCGCCGGGGGCCGCCCCCGGGGGACCGGCCCGAGCCGCCCCTGGCCCGGCTGCGGCTCCTGGGGGGCCTCGCCGCCTTCTTCATCGGCGCCTATGACGGGTTCTTCGGCCCGGGCACGGGCACCTTCCTCATCGTGGCCTTCTCCAGCCTGCTGGGGCATGGCCTGCTGCGCGCGTCCGCGGATGCCAAGGTGGTCAACTTCGCCTCCAACCTGGCCGCGGTGGCGCTCTTCGCCTCGCGCGGCGCGGTGATGTGGCAGGTGGTGCTGCCCATGGCCGTGGCCCAGTTCGCCGGCGGGTGGATTGGCGTTCACCTCACGGTGAAGGGCGGGGATCGGCTCGTGCGCAAGGTGGTGCTCGCCGTGGTGGTGGCGCTCGTGCTGAAGCTCGCGTGGGACTTGTTGCGGCGGTAGGCCGGGGCGCGCTCAGCCGATGTGGACGAGCAGGGCGTGGCCGCGCTTGGCCACCTGCCGCACGAACTTGCGCAGCTCCTCGAAGTAGCTCAGCAGCTCGTCCAGGGGGTCCACGTCATCCGGCGGCTCGTCCCACAGGCCCGGGTAGATGTCGAGCTGCTGCATGGCCGCGGCATCGAAGCGGTTCCGGGGCGTGTCCGGGCTCAGTGCCTGCAAGGCCTCCGCGAGCTGCTTCACCTGGGCGGGCGTGAAGATGCGCGCGGTGCCCTCATCGGACGGGATGTGGCCCACGTCCTCGCCGCCCCGCACCAGGAAGTCCAGGGGCGCCTGGCCTTCCCAGGCCGAGCCCGTCAGCAGGTACTGGAGCCCGTGCCAGCTCTCTCCGATGTCCAGCTCCTGGAACCGGGTGCCGTCCGTATCCCCGAAGTCCTCCTCGTCATCCAGGAAGTCCTCCAGGCGCTCCGGGGCGCTCAGCAGGGCCTTCCGCTGGGCTTCCGTCGCGCTGCGCAGGGTACAGAGCATCTCCATGGTGTCGACCTCGAACGGGCTCCTGGAGCGGAGCGTCACAGCCCTCCCCGCGGTGAGCGGGGAGGGCCGTTGGAAGGCTTAGCGGCGGCGGCGGCGCGACAGGAGCAGGCCCGCGGCGGTCACAGCGAAGGACAGCACTGCCGTGCCACCACCGGCGGAGCAGCCCCCCTTGTCATCCTCATCGTCTCCGGGCTCATCCCCATTGCCCGCGTCCGGGGTACCCGCGTCCGGCGTGCCCGCGTCGGGAGTTCCCGCGTCCGGCGTGCCCGTGCCCCCGGCGACGGTCACCGTGAACGTGGAGGCCACGGCCCGGTCCAGCGTGGAGTTCTTGTCGCCGTTGGCGGAGTTGCCCGCGCCGTAGATCGTCAGGGTGGAGGGCGTCGAGGGGGCCACCAGCGAGAAGTCGAAGCTGACCTCACTGGCCACGAAGGCCTTGGGGGCCGAGTGGGTGAGCTCGTCGCCGACCTTCCGCGAGCCCTCGCTGGGCTGGAGCACCGCCGAAGTGCTGTTGACGGCTACGTTGTAGCCACCGACCACCGCGGGGCCGCCGCGGATGATGAGCTTGTACTGGCCAGTCTCCCCCGCGGCGAGCGAGGCCGGGCCGGAGATCTCCACGGTCGCGCCCGCCGTGCCATCCACGTGGCACGAGACGCACGTGGTGTTCTGCTTGCCCGACTGTCCGCTGATGCCCGTGCTGTTGGCGAGCACAGGCGTCGACAGAAGGAACAACGACCACATCCCCACGGCACGCAACGACGAGAAGCTCATGCACCCCTCCCAAAGGAATCACCGGATGACCGGTTGATAACAAAGGCTCATGACATGCTTCAGCGGTTCCCGCCAAGGGTTTGTGCGGTGCGTCAAAGCACCACATGTTCCTTGTGCTCCCCGAAGACGTCACGCATGGCGTCGGAGATTTCACCCAGCGTCGCGTAGGCCTTCACGGCCTCGAGGATGAGCGGAATGAGGTTCTCGTCCTCCGTCGCGGCGGCCTTGCGGAGCGTGTCGACCGCGCGCGTGGCCGCCGCGTTGCCGCGCTCCGCCCGGAGCTGCTTCATGCGCTCGACCTGGACCCGCTCCACCCTCTCGTCCACCCGGAGCAGGCCGGAGGGGGGCGGCTCCTTGATGGCGAACTGGTTCACGCCCACCACCACCTGCCGGTTCTGCTCCATGTCCCGCTGGGCCTGGTACGCCGCTTCCTGAATCTCGCCCTGGGGGTAGCCCTTGGCGATGGCCGCCACCATGCCCCCCATGTCATCGATGCGCCGGATGTAGTCCTCCGCCTTGGCCTCCAGCTCGTCCGTCATCGCCTCGATGGCGTAGGCGCCGCCCAACGGGTCAATGATGTCCGCGACGCCGGACTCGTAGGCAATCACCTGCTGGGTGCGCAGCGCCAGCCGGGCGGCCTCCTCGGTGGGCAGCGCCAGCGCCTCGTCCCGGCTGTTGGTGTGCAGCGACTGCGCGCCGCCCATCACCGAGGCCAGGGCCTGCAGCGCCACGCGCACCACGTTGTTGTCCACCTGCTGCGCCGTGAGCGTGCTGCCGGCCGTCTGCGCGTGGAAGCGCAGCATCATCGAGCGCGGATCCTTCGCGTGGAAGCGCTCCTTCATGATGCGGGCCCAGAGCCTGCGCGCGGCGCGGAACTTCGCCACCTCCTCCAGGAAGTGGTTGTGCACGTTGAAGAAGAACGACAGCCGCCCGGCGAACTCGTCCACCTGCAGGCCCGCCTTCAGCGCCGCCTCCACGTAGGCGATGCCGTCGGCCAGCGTGAAGCCAATCTCCTGGGCCGCCGTCGAGCCCGCCTCGCGGATGTGGTAGCCGCTGATGGAGATGGGGTTCCACTTGGGCACGTGCTTCGCGCAGAACGCGAACATGTTCGTGATGAGGCGCAGCGAGGGGGCGGGCGGGTAGATGTACGTGCCGCGCGCCATGTACTCCTTGAGGATGTCGTTCTGCACCGTGCCCGACAACTGCTCCAGCGCCACGCCGTTCTTCTCGCCCACCGCCGCGTAGAGGCACAGCAGGATGGGGGCCGTGGCGTTGATCGTCATGGAGGTGGACACCTCCCCCAGGGGAATGCCCTGGAGCAGCACCTCCATGTCCTTCAAGGAGGAGATGGAGACGCCCACCTTGCCCACCTCGCCCTTGGCGCGCGCATGGTCCGCGTCGCGCCCCATCTGCGTGGGCAAGTCAAACGCCACCGAGAGCCCCGTCTGCCCGGACTTCAGCAGGTAGTGGTAGCGCTGGTTGGCATCCTCCGCCGTGCCGAAGCCCGCGTACTGGCGCATCGTCCAGAAGCGGCCCCGGTACATGGTGGGCTGCACGCCGCGGGTGAAGGGGTACTCGCCGGGAAAGCCCAGCTTCGCCAGGTAGTCGTCCCGCACGTCATCCGGCGTGTACACGGGCTTCACGTCGATGCCGCTGGAGGTGGCGAAGGCCGGGTGGCGCTCGCCGCCCTTGCCCTTGGCCTTCTCGTACACCTGCTTGCGCCAGCGGGCCTTCTCGTCCTTGAGGTCTGCCATGGGCGTGCCTCCCTATTCCACCACCACCAGCTTGGCGTTGTTCTCCACGGCCGTGCCCTCCTTGGCGAGCAGCTCTGTCACCTTGCCGGCCTTGGGGCTCTTCAGCTCGTTCTCCATCTTCATCGCCTCCACCACCACGAGGCCCTGGCCCTCCTTCACCTCCTCGCCCACCTTCACCAGCACCTTCACCACCTTGCCGGGCATGGGGGCGGTGATGACCTGCTTGCCCTCCACCGAGAAGCCCGCCGTGCCCACCCGCAGGCGCAGCCGCCGCTCGTCCGCCACGTCCACCCGGCTCACCTGGCCGCGCACCATCACGCCTACCTCGTCGCCGTTCTCCTCGAACTCGACGTGGTACGAGTCGCCGTCCACCAGCAGGGACACCGCCCCGTGGTCCAGCGTCAGCGCGTCCACCGTGTGCGTCTGCCCGTTGAGCGTCAGCCGGTAGCGCGAGCCCTCCAGCGGCTCGATGTCCACCGGCACTGCTTCCTTCTGCCCTTGCAGCTTCGCGAAGTAACGCATGGGTCCCTTTTGAACTCGTGAGAGGAGCCGTGGCCGGCGCTTACCGGGTGCGCAGGCCCAACCGCCAGGCCGACACGCCCCCCGTGCCCGGGCCCGCCTGCTGCGGCAGCGCCTTGGCCCGCTTCTGGTCCCGCTGGTGCGCGAACACCGCGCTCGCCAGCAGCGCCACCTCCTGCAGCTTCGGGTCCTCCCCGCCCAGCAGCGCCGTGTGCTCGCGGGTGAGGAAGCTCGTGTCGTAGTCGCCGCCGGTGAACTCCGGGTGCGCCAGGATGGCCTTCAGGTAGCGCGTGTTCGTCGTGATGCCCTTCACCACGTACTCGCTCAGCGCCCGCTGCGCCCGCGCGATGGCCTCCGCCCGCGTGGGGGCCCACACCGACAGCTTGGAAATCATGGGGTCGTAGAAGTTGGGCACCGTGTAGCCCGCGAACACGCCCGAGTCGTCCCGGACGCTGGGGCCGCCCGGCACGCGCAGGTACTGAATCTTGCCGGGGCTGGGCATGAAGTTGCGCGCCGGGTCCTCCGCGTAGATGCGCACCTCGATGGCGTGGCCCCGCGGGGGCACCGTGTCCGTGAAGGGCAGCTTCTCGCCCTCGGCGACCTTGATTTGCAGCGCCACCAGGTCCAGCCCCGTCACCCACTCGGTCACCGGGTGCTCCACCTGCAGGCGCGTGTTCATCTCCAGGAAGTAGAAGTTGCGGTGCGCGTCCACCAGGAACTCCACCGTCCCGGCGCCCACGTAGTTCACCGCCTTGGCCGCCTTCACCGCCACCTCGCCCATCTGCGCGCGCAGCTCCGGGGTGAGGATGGGGCTGGGCGTCTCCTCCACCACCTTCTGGTGCCGCCGCTGCGCCGAGCACTCGCGCTCGCCCAGGTGCACCGTCGTGCCGTGCTGGTCGGCGAACACCTGGATCTCCACGTGGTGGGGCTTCTCCAGGTACTTCTCGATGTAGACGGCGTCATTGCCGAAGGCGTTGAGCGCCTCGCTCTTGGCCGAGCGCCACGCGGAGTCGAACTCGGCGCCCTGCTCCACCTTGCGCATGCCCTTGCCACCGCCGCCGCCGGCCGCCTTGAGCATGACGGGGAAGCCGATCTTCTCCGCGTACGCCCGGGCCTCCTCCTGGGTGGCGATGGGCTCGGTGGAGCCGGGCACCACGGGCACCCCGGCCTTGATCATGTTCTGACGGGCCCGCGTCTTCTCGCCCATGGCGTCCATGGCCGAGGCGGGCGGGCCGATGAAGGTGATGCCCGCCTTCTCGCACGCGCGCACGAAGGAGGCGTTCTCCGACAGGAAGCCATAGCCCGGGTGGATGGCGTCCGCGCCCGACTGCTTGGCGGCCTCCAGGATGCGCTCCTGGACGAGGTAGCTCTCACGCGAGGGGGGCGGGCCCACGAAGTAGGCCTGGTCCGCCATGCGCACGTGCAGCGCGGAGCGGTCCGCCTCCGAGTAGACCGCCACGGTGGCGATGCCGAGCTCCTTGCAGGTACGCATCACCCGGATGGCGATCTCTCCCCGGTTGGCAATAAGGATCTTGCGGATCTTGGGCATGGGCGCCCTTTAGCACAGGCAGGCGGTGCTCCGGTGAAGGCCCTTTCTACGAGGAGAGTGACTCTTCCCCGCTCATGAGAGGATAGTCCGCACCTGTTCTCACCTGGACACCCGAGCGCTCCCCCATGCCCTTGCGTCGCTGGAACCGTGCGTTGCTTGCCCTCCTGGCCCTGACCGCCTGCAAGAAGGAAGAACCCGCCGCGGCGCCCCCCATCCCCGCGGCGCCCCCCGCCGGCCAGGCCCGCCCCGCGCCGCCCACCCCGGCCCCGGCGCCCCCGGAGGCCCCCGCGGCCGCGGCGCCCGGGACGATGGTGGCGTACCTCCTGCCGCAGGACCCCGAGCGCTGTGACTGGGTGCGTCGTACGCTGCCCGAGGGCGAGCCCACCGCGCTCTTCACCTTCAACGCCCCGTGTGACCGGTCCATGGTGTCCTGGGGCCCCGGGGCGAAGGAGGGGCTCGTCTTCACCTGGCCCTCGGGCGAGGGAGAGGTGCCCCGGGCGTGGCGGGTGGACTTCGTGGCGCACAGCGGCAAGCCGTTGGACTTGAAGGGGCTGCCGGGGGGCACGGGCGCGGGCGCTCCGGACAAGCCCTCCATCGAGGCGATTGGCTTCGATGCGCAGGGCCGCCCGGTGGCGATCATCTCCGATGTCTATGTCTCGCGGACGCCGAAGAAGGGGGCGGACGGCAAGGCGTTCCTCCTCTTCGAGAAGGACCGGTACCCCGTGGCGGAAGGGGAAGGGGTGCCCGGGCTCGCCCTGGCCTACCGGCTGGAGGACGGGGGCTGGAAGCGCATCGAGACGAAGGCCAGCACCTTCGACACGGACATCTCCCAGGGCACGGATGCCCTGGACGCCGTGCGGACGCTGTCGTCCCTCGTCAAGGCCTCTCCGTCGCACGAGATGCCCGGAGACAGCGCCCCAGAGGGCGAAGTGGCGAAGCTGAACGCCGCCTTCCCGGGCCTGGACGACTCGGGCGAGTGGCGGGCGATGCCCACGCCGGGGGGCCCGTTCTACTACCGGGGGGAGCAGGGGGGGGAGTTCCTCTATCCCTCGCCGCCGGTGGGCTTCGAGCAGGACGGGAAGCTGGTGGACCTGGAGGGGCTGCTGGCCAAGAACGGGGACTTCCTGGACCTGCGGCTCCAGGACGGCTTCCTGCTGGTGGGCATCCACGCGAACGCCCGCGCGGCCCAGATCTGGGACACGCGGACGAAGGAGCGCCTGTTGACCCTCGAGGACGCCGTGGCCGCCGCCTTCTGGCCCCAGGCCCGTACGCCCTGACATGGCCGCCCCCATCGACACGGGCGCTCCCCCGGCCAAGCCCGGCCTGCACCGCCTGCTCTATGTGCAGGTGCTGGTGGCCATTGCCGCCGGGGCCCTGCTCGGCCACTTCTTTCCCAGCCTGGGCGAGTCCATGAAGCCCCTGGGCGATGCCTTCATCAAGCTCGTCAAGATGATCATCGCGCCGGTCATCTTCCTCACCGTGGTGACGGGCCTCGCGGGCTCGAAGGATCTCGACAAGGTGGGCCGCATCGCCCTCAAGGCGTTCGCCTACTTCCTCACGTTCTCGACGGCCGCGCTCATCATCGGGCTCATCGTCGCCAACGTGGTGCGGCCGGGTGACGGCATGCACATCGATCCGAAGACGCTCGATGCGGGCACCGTCTCCATCTACGCCTCCAAGGCGCACGACCAGAGCCTCGTGGGCTTCCTGCTGGGCATCATCCCCATGACGGTGGTGAGCGCCTTCGCCGACGGCGAGATTCTGCAGGTGCTGTTCGTCTCCATCCTGTTCGGCATCGCCCTGGCGCTCGTGGGCGAGCGGGGCCGGCCGGTGCTGGAGCTGCTCCAGTCGCTCAGCGCCGCCTTCTTCCGCCTGGTGGGCATCCTGATGAAGGCCGCCCCCATCGGCGCCTTCGGGGCGTTCGCCTTCACCATCGGCCGGTACGGCGTGGGCTCCATCATCAACCTGGCGGAGCTCGTCGCGACCTTCTATGTGACATCGTTGCTCTTCGTGCTCGTGGTGCTGGGGGCGGTGGCCCGCTTGAACGGCTTCTCCATCCTGCGCCTGCTGCGCTACCTGAAGGCGGAGCTGTTCCTCGTGCTGGGCACCAGCTCGTCCGAGGCTGCGCTGCCCAGCCTCATGGAGAAGCTGGAGCGCGCAGGCTGCGCGAAGCAGATCGTCGGCCTGGTAGTGCCCACCGGCTACTCCTTCAACCTGGATGGCACCAACATCTATATGACGCTGGCGGCGCTGTTCATCGCCCAGGCCACCGACACGCACGTGTCCGTGGGCAACCAGATCCTCCTGTTGCTCGTGGCCATGCTCAGCTCCAAGGGGGCGGCGGGGGTGACGGGGGCCGGGTTCATCACCCTGGCGGCCACGCTGTCCGTCGTTCCCACCGTGCCCGTGGCTGGCATCGCGTTGATTCTCGGCGTGGACCGCTTCATGTCGGAGTGCCGCGCCCTCACCAACGTCATCGGCAACGCCGTGGCGACCATCGTCGTCGCCAACTGGGAGGGGGGCATCGACCGTGTGCGGTTCGCCGAGGCCCTGCAGAGCCCGTCCCCGGCGCCGCTCTCCACCGAGAAGTCCTGAGCCGGGCCGGTGTCGCCGGGCCGGCCCGGGAGGGGTACACGGGTGGACACATCCACCGCCCTCCGGGCGGGCCCCCCCCCCGCGCCACTGGAAAGCGCTTGGGCAGGAGGCAAGTATCTTTAGGAGGGAGGTTCGCGATGGACACGAAGACGAAGGCCGCCGGAGAGGGCCGTGCCGTGGTGCTCTTCGACGGGGTCTGCAACCTCTGCAACAGCACCGTCAATTTCATCATCGACCGGGACCCCAGCGCCCACTTCCGCTTTGCCGCCCTGCAGTCCCCCCAGGCTGCGGAGCTGCTGGCCCCGCTGGGGCGCGTGCCCCAGGGGGAGCCCCAGAGCATCTTCCTGCTCGAGGACGGGAAGCTCTACGAGCGGTCCACGGCGGCGCTGAAGATTGCCCGGCGCATGGGCGGGGCCTGGAAGGGGCTCTATGCCTTCATCGTGGTGCCGGCGCCGGTGCGCGATGCCGTCTACCGCTTCATCGCGAGCCACCGGTACCGCTGGTTCGGCAAGTCGGACGCCTGCCGCATGCCCACCCCGGAGCTGCGGGAGCGGTTTCTCTAGCCCCCATCAGTTCACGCGGCGCTCACGCCCCTTCCAGTACGGCTCGCGCAGCACGCCCTTGAGCAACTTGCCGGCGGCGTTGCGCGGGAGCCCCTCGGTGAACTCCACGGACTTGGGGACCTTGAACTCCGCGAGCGCCCCGCGTGTGTGGCGCAGGATGTCCCCGGCCCGCAGCGTGGAGCCGGGCTGCTTCACCACCAGCGCCTTGACGGCCTCGCCCCACAGCTCGTCCGGCACCCCGATGACGGCCACGTCCGCCACCTCGGGGTGGCTGCGGATGACGTTTTCGATCTCCGCCGGGTAGATGTTCTCCCCCGCGGAGATGATCATGTCCTTCACCCGGTCGCAGATGTAGACGAAGCCCTCCGCATCCACGTACCCGGCGTCTCCCGTCATCACCCACTCGCCCACGAGCGTCTTCTGGGTCTCCTCCGGCTGGTGCCAGTAGCCGGCCATCCGGGCAGGGGAGTTCAGGCAGATCTGCCCGATGGTTCCCGGGGGCACCTCGTGCCCCTGCTCGTTCAGGACGCGCACCTGCACCCCGGGAAAGGGGCGGCCCGCGGCGCGCAGCCGGGAGGCTGGGGCGTTCTGGTGGTCCTCGGGCCGCAGACAGACGGCGCAGTTGCCCGTCTCGGTCATGCCGTAGATCTGCGCGAAGTCGCAGCCCAGCAGGCGCCGCCCCTTCTCCAGCAGCGCCGTGGAGATGGGCGCGCCCCCGTACACGACGGCCTTCAGGGACGACAGGTCCGCCTGGTGGATGCCCGGCTCGCCCAGGAGGATCTGCATCATCGCGGGCACCATGCACGTGTGGGTAACGCGGTAGCGGGCAAGGCTGGAGAGAATCGTGGCGGGCTCGAAGCCCCGGAGGACGACTTGCGTGCTGCCCAGGGCCAGCCCCCGCACCAGCCACCACAGGCCTCCGATGTGGAAGGTGGGCACGAAGAGCATGCTGACGCTGGCCTCCGTCCAGCCAATCCAGCACTCGCCGTGGGCCTCCAGCGCGTGGGAGATGGCCAGGAAGCTGCGGTGGGGCAGCAGCACCCCCTTGGGCCTGCCCGTGGTGCCGCTGGTGTAGAGCTGCACCACGACCTCCTCCGGGTCATAGGCCATGTCCAGGGGCGTGGGGGCCGCCCCTTCGCACCAGCGGGCGAACGCTCCCGGGGCGCTCAGGGGCGCGCCCACCCGGACCACGGGCAGCGGGCCTCGCATCTTCTCGAACACCCGCGGCACCAGGGCCGCAGACTCCTCGTCCACGAAGAGCAGCTGGGCCCCCGAATCCTCGAGGATGTAGGCCAGCTCCTCCGGGGCGAGCCGCCAGTTCAGGCCCACGTAGACGGCGCGGGCCTTGGCCACCCCGAACAGCAGCACGAGCGAGTCGAGCGACTCCCGGCCAAGCACCGCCACCCGTGCTCCCGGGTGGATGCCCTCCCGGCGCAGGGCATGCGCCGCCTGGTTGGAGCGGCGCTCCAGCGCGTCGTAGCTCAAGGGCTCGTTCCTCACGATGAGGGCGGCCTTCGGCCCCAGGCGCTGGCTGCGGAGGGCCGGCAGCGTGGCGAGCGTGGTGACTTCGCGAATCCCGCTCATGGCGTTCATCTCCTGGCCGCTCATCCCGTGGCCTTCGTGGGCCCCACGTCCGCCCGCCCGTAGCCCAGCACCTCGTCGTGCAGGTGCTGGGTGAGGGCGTCCAGGGTGGGGAAGTCGAACAGCAGCGCCGCGGGCAGGGAGCAGCCGAGGGTGATTTCCAGGTGGTTCTTCAGCTCGACGGACGAGAGCGAGTCGATGCCCAGCTCCACCAGCCGGTGGTGGGGATCGATCTTCTCGGGTGAGGAGAAGCCCAGCATGCGTGCCAGCAGGCCACGCGAGAAGCCCAGCAGCAGCTCCCGGCGCTGGAGGGGCGAGGCCTCGCGCAGCCGGGCCCGGAAGAGCTCGGGGGGCTCGGCGGGGGTGGTGCTCTTCCCGCGTGCGGCGCCGGTCATCAGGGACTCGACGAGCTTCAGGGGCGTGCCCAGGCGCACCTGGCGGATGAACCGCTCCCAGTCGATGGCCGCCACGCCCGCCTGGGGCAGGTCCCCGCGCAGCAGGAGGCCCAGGGCCGCCAGCGCCAGCGGGGTGGGCAGCGTGTGGATGCCACGCGCCGCGGCCTGCTTGCGCTGCTGCGGATCCAAGGTGGCCGCCATGCCCACCGAGGCCCAGGAGCCCCAGTTGATGCTCAGGCCCGGCAGGCCCTGGGCCCTGCGCTGGTGCATGAGCGCATCCATGAAGGCGTTGGCCGCCGCGTAGTTGGCCTGGCCCAGCGAGCCCAGCGCGGAGGACATGGAGGAGAAGCAGACGAAGAAGTCCAGGGGCAGGTCCTTCGTCACGAGGTGCAGGTTCCACGTCCCCTGCACCTTGGGCTTCATCACCTTCCGGAAGCGCTCTTCGGTCAGCTCCTGCAGGGTTCCGTCATCCAGCAGTCCCGCGGCGTGGATGACGCCCGCGAGTGGGGCGAAGCCCGCGGTGCGGAGGTGCTCCATCACCTGGGTGAGCTGCGCCAGCTCGGTGACATCCGCCTGGAGCACCTCCACGCGCACCCCCGTGGCGCGCAGGCGCTCCAAGAGGGCCTGGGCCTCGGCGCCTGGGCCCCGGCGGCCCAGCAGGATCAGCGAGCGCGCGCCCTGCCTCACGAGCCACTGTGTGACTTCCAGGCCAAGCGCGCCCAGTCCGCCCGTGAGCAGGTAGGTGCCCTCGGGGCGAATCACCGGCCGCTCGTCCGCCGCCTCCCGGCGCGGCAGCTCGATGACGACCTTTCCGATGTTCTTCGCCTGCGAAAGGTGCCGGAACGCCGTCTGCACATTGCTCAGCGGGTAGCGCTCGACGGGCAGGGGCTCCACGCTTCCCAGGGCCATCCACCCGAGCACCTCGGCCAGCGACTTCCTCAGCCCACTGCGGACCTCGGCGGAGGCCTCGCTCAGGTCGAACGCGTGGTAGGTGATGTCCGGCCGCACGGCGGCGACCTGCTCGGGCGTCCAGATGCCCAGCTTGCCAATCTCGATGAAGCGCCCCCCCTGGGCGAGGACCTTCAGGTTCGCGGGGATGAAGTCACCGTTGAGCGAGTTGAGCACCACGTCGACGCCGCGCCCTCCGGTGGCTTCCAGCACCTGCTCCTGGAAGTGCAGCGAGCGCGAGTTCATGACGTGGCGCACGCCCTGGGCCTGGAGGAAGGACCACTTGGGAGGACTGGCGGTGGCCAGCACCTCGGCGCCCAGGCGCTGGCAGAGCCGCAGCGCCGCCTGGCCCACGCCCCCCGCCGCCGCGTGGATCAGCACCCGGTCTCCCGGGCGGATTCGCGCCAGCGAGACGAGCGAGTGCCACGCGGTCATGAACACCGAGGGTGCCGCCGAGGCATCCAGGAAGCTCAGCCCTTCCGGCATCGGAATGAGATCCTCGATGGGAAGCGTGACGTGGCTGGCCAGACACGCGTCGCCGATGGCCACCACGCGCTCGCCGATCCGCGACGCCGGGACGCCCGGGCCCACGCGGGTGATGGTGCCCGCGCACTCCAGGCCCAGCGTCCGCGAGCCGTCGGGTTTCTTCAGCATGGCCAGGGCGAAGAGCACGTCCTTGAAGTTGAGGGCGGAGGCTCGCACCTCCACCTCGGCCTCTCCGGGTCCGGGCGGGCGGCGCTCCACCGGGGCTTGGCTCAGGCGCTCCAGGGCCCCGGAGGGATCCAAGGTCAACTGGAAGGACGGGGCCTGGGAGGGCTCGCCGGAAGGCAGCGCGTCCTTCATCCGCTCCCAGCGGGCGATGAACCGCAGGCCCCGCCGGAAGGCGACCTGCTCCTCGGCCTCGTGGGCGAGCACCTCTTGCGCGAGCTGCCGCACCTCCAGCTCCAGCGGAGCGCGCCGGACGCCGGGCTCCAGGTCCATGTGGAGGCAGCGGAAGGCGGGGCGCTCCATCCGGAACGTGTTGAACAGGCCCAGCAGGGCGGACTGCTCGACGTGGACGGGGGCGGGGCGCTCACCGGGCGAGAAGGCGCCCCGGGTGACGAGGTGCACCGTCAGCTCCCGGAACGGGCCCAGGGCCTGGATGAGGCGCAGCAGCGGGCCGCAGCCGAGCGCTTGCGCGGACTCCAACGCCTGGGCGGGCTCGGGGGTGTCCCCCACGAGATCCAACCCCCAGAAGTAGAGCACCCCGGGCGGGTCGCGGCGTGCCGCGCCGGGGGCGGCCGGGGCACACACCGCTTCCATCAAGGCGGTGAAGTGCTCGGGGTGGGCGGGGTCCAGATGGTAGTGCCCGCTGTCCTGGCGCAGCGCCTGGCTGCCCGGGGCGGGATGCACGAGGATGCACCCGGCCTGGGCCTCTTCCAGGGCGCGCGCCACCGCGAGCCCCACGCCCGCCTGGTCCGCGAAGATCAGCCACCGGTTCGGGGCGGTGGAGGCGTTGGAGACGGCGGCGCCTCCCGTCCCGAGGGCTCGCTGGGGCCACAGGAAGGAATAGAGGAACTCCGCCGGGTCGCCTTCGAGGATGCGCCGCAGGGAGGCTTCATGGGTTTGCAGCACCTGCAAGCCCAGGACGAGCGCGATGCGCTGGCCGGTGCCGTCCAGCAGGTGGACATCGGCCCGGGCGACCCGGGAGTCCTCGCCCTCGGAGGGACGCCGGACGATATAGGCCTGGCACCGGCCCTCGGGCTTCTTCCACCAGTGCAGTGCCTCGATGCCCGTGGGCAGGTAGGTGGTGTTGCCGTCGAGGAACGCGAGCGCCATCGCCTGGAAGGCCGAGTCCAGGAGCGCGGGGTGCAGGCAATACGGGGCGCTCGCGTCGCGGAGGGCCTCGGTCAGCTCCACGCGGCCGAGCACCTGCCCGTCACGGGCCCGGAGTTCCTTCAGCCCCTGGAAGGTGGGCCCATAGGCCAGCCCGCGCTGGCGCATGCGCTCGTAGAACGCCTGGGGCTCCAGACCCAGGGGCAGCTCCTGCGAGAAGGACTCGGGGAGCGGCGGCACCGGGGCGTCCAGTGGCTCCCCGGCGATCAGTCCCTGCACGTGGAGCTTCCAGGGAACCGAGTCGCCTTCGCTCGCGGCGCTCTGACTGGTGATCTGAAACGCGAACCCGCCGGAGGTGTGCGGTTTGAGGGTGGTGCGGACGCGCGTCTTCGTGTCCGCGGACAAGGCCAGGGCGGCGCGGATGGCCACGTTCTTCACGGTGGGCCGGGCGTTCGGCAGGGCAATCGTCCCCGCGGCGAGAGCCAGTTCCAGGAAGCCCGCGGCCGGGACGAGCGCGTGGCCAAACACCCGGTGATCCGTGAGGTAGCCGGGGTGGGCCTCATCCAGCTCGGCCTCGAAGACATAGGCCTCATCCCGGGAGCTTCGGGCCGCCACGCGGCGCCCGAGCAGCGGGTGAACGGGGGCCGCCGAGGGCTGCGCGCCCGGCTGCGCGACGGCGTAGGCCGGGAACCAGTAGTGCTCCCGCTGGAAGGGATAGGTGGGCAGCACGTCCAGCTTGCGCCCGGGGTAATCCCGGTCCACCGCCACCCAGTCCACGGGGGCTCCCGCAGTGTACAGCTCGGCCAGGCTGGCCAGCATCTGCTCCCAGTCGCGCGGCACCGCGGTGAGGCTGGGCAACCACTTCAGCTCGGGATCCGAAAGGCCGTGGCGGCCCAGGGCCACCAGCGTAGGCCGGGGGCCGATCTCCAGGAAGTGGCGGCAACCCAGGCGGTGCATCGCCTCGAGGCCGGCGTGGAAGCGCACCGGCTCGCTCACGTGGCGGACCCAATAGTCCGCCTGGGCCACCTCCTCCGAGAGCGAGGTGCCGGTGAGGTTGGAGATGAACTCCAGCTTCGGCGGGGCGTAGTGCACCCGCTGGGCCACCTGGGCAAAGGCCTCCAGCATCGGCCGCATCAGGGGCGAGTGGAAGGCGTGGGAGACTTCCAGCGCCTTCGGGGCGGGGCTGTTCTGGGCGAACGCCGCGGCCAGCGCCTGCAGCCGCTGCCGGGAGCCCGAGAGGATCACCTGCCGGGGACCGTTGACGGCGGCCAGGGAGACCTCGTCCGGGAAGGGGGCGATGAGCTGCCGGACGATCTCCTCATCGGCCGCGAAGGCCATCATGGCCCCGCCCTCCGGGAGGACGCCCATCAACCGGCCCCGCGCCGCGACGAGCTTCAGCCCATCCTCCAGGCTGAAGACACCGGCGATACACGCCGCGACATACTCGCCCAGGCTGTGGCCCATCACGGCCGCGGGCTGCACGCCCCAGGACTGCCAGAGCATGGCCAGCGCGTACTCGAGCGCGAAGAGCAAGGGCTGCGCGTACTCCGTCCGGTGGATCCGCGCGGCCTCGGCCTCCGGGCCATACAGCACCTCCTTCAAAGACCAGCCCACCTCGGCGGCGAGGAGGGCGTCGCACGCGTCCAGGGTCTTCTGGAAAGTGGGTTGGGTGGCGTACAGCTCTCGCCCCATGCCCAGGAGCTGGGAGCCCTGGCCGGTGAAGAGGAAGCCCACGCTGGGGGGACGGTTGCGCACCAGCCCCCGCGAGCTTCCAGGCGGCGTCTGGCCCTGGCGTGCGGCCTTCAGCCGCGCGAGCAGCTCCTGCTGTGAGCCCGCCTGAAGGGCCAACCGGTGCGAGAAGTGCGAGCGCCCCGCGTTCGCCGAGTGGCACACGTCCGCCAGCGGCAGTTCCGGGTGCTTCTCCAGCAGCGCCACATAGGCCTCCACCAGCGCCTCCAGCGCGCCTTCGGTCTTCGCCGAGAGCGCGAGCAGGTGCCGGGGCCGCTCCACCGGCTGGGAAGCCGGCTCCTGCCGGGGCGGCTCTTCCACCACCAGGTGCGAGTTGGTCCCGCTGAAGCCGAAGGAGCTGACGCCGGCCACGCGCTTGCGCTCGGACGCCGGCCACGGCGTGAGGCTTGTGGGCACCCGGAAGGGCAGCTTGTTCCAGGGGATGCGGGAGCTGGGCTTCTGCAGGTGCAGGTTTGGCGCGATGGCGCCGTGGGTGAGCTGCAGGATGACCTTGATGAGCCCGCCGATGCCGGCCGCGGACTCCATGTGCCCGATGTTCGTCTTGGCCGAGCCCACCCACAGCGGCCGGTCCGCGCCGTGGTTGCCGGCGAAGACTTCGCCCAGGGCGTTCATCTCGATGGGGTCTCCCAGGGCGGTCCCGGTGCCGTGCGCCTCGATGTAGTCCACGGCGGAGGGCTCCAGGCCGGCGTTCTCCAGGGCCTTGCGGATGACCTGGCGCTGGGCGGGCCCGCTGGGCGCGGTCAGCCCGCCGCTCGGCCCGTCCTGGTTGACGGCGCTGCCGCGGATGACCGCGAGGATGGGGTCCTTGTCCCGCTTCGCGTCGGCCAGGCGCTTGAGGACGACCATGCCCACGCCCTCGCTGCGCACGTACCCATTGGCGGAATCATCGAAGGTCTTGCAGCGGCCCTCGGGCGAGAGCATGTGCGCACGCGACAGCAGCACGTGGCCCAGCGGCGCGAGCATGAGGTTGACGCCGCCGGCCAGCGCCGCGTCCGTCTCCCGCCGCCGCAGGCTCTCGCAGGCCAGGTGCACGGCGACGAGCGCGGACGAGCACGCCGTGTCGAGCGTCATGCTGGGGCCATGCAGGCCCAGCACATAGGACAGCCGCCCCGAGGCGGGGCTGTGGGCGCTGCCCGTGCTGGCGGTGGGGTCGGCCTCCTCTTCCGGCACGCACTGGGCCATGAGCGCCGCGTAGTCCGTGCAGGTGAGCCCCACGTAGACGCCCGTCTCGCTGCCGTACAGCGAGCTGGGCGGAATGCAGGCCCGCTCCAGCGCCTCCCACGCCACTTCCAGAATCAGCCGCTGCTGCGGGTCCATGTACATGGCCTCGCGCGGCGAGATGCGGAAGAACTGCGCGTCGAAGACCGTGTGCCCGCTCATGAAGCCGCCCTCGCGGGTGCAGATCTTCCCGGGCGCGTCGGGATCCGGATCATAGTACTTGTCCGAATCCCAGCGGTCCCCGGGGATGGGGGAGATGGCGTCGCGGCCGGACTCCAGCAGCGCCCAGAACTCCTCCGGCGTCTGGATGCCTCCGGGCAAGCGGCACGCCATGCCCACCACGGCGATGGGCTCGCCGTTCGCCGTCTTCGCGGCCTCCGCCGCCTCCAGTTTGAGGCGCATGGCCTTGAGGGCGAGGAGCGCCTCGTTGAGCAGCTTGGGATAGTTGGGCGGGGAGGGGGGGGGCATGGCCGGTTCTCGGGATTAAGGGTTTTTCAGCGCCTGCAGCTCCGCCGCGAGCAGCTCCGCGAGCTGCTCCTCGGACAGGGCTGGCTCTTCGCCGGAGGGGGGAGGGGGAGGGCGGGGCGCCGGGGGCGGGGGCGCCGCGGGCCCGGGGGCCTTGAGCCGCGCGGCTTCCAGCAGGAAGCCCGTCAGGGCCTCGAGGTTGGGCTGATCAAAGGCGAGGGAGCTGTTGAGCTCCAGCTCCAGCTCCTGCTCCAGCAGGCCCTTGAGTTCGACGGCCTTGAGCGAGTCCACGCCCAGCTCCATGAGGTTGTCGCGCGGGCCAATCTCCGCGGGCTCCATGCCCAGCCGGGGACCGAGCTGCTCCTGGAGGAAGTCCATGAGCAGCCGGGCCCGGCGCTGGGGGGAGGCGGCCCGCAGCGAGGCAATGAGACGTTCCTTGCCTGCCCCGGGGGGCAGGCCTTGTGGGTGTGTCACGGGATTCTCCTTGAAGGGGAACGGCGGGCGCTCAGGCCCCGGGGGAAGCGGCGGGCGGGGCGTCGGACTCGCCCGTGATGGCAATCAGCGGCTCGCCTTCGCTCATGCCCCCGTGGTCATCCTCGAAGCGGCAGTACGTCTTGAGGAACATGGACTTGCCCCGGCTCATCACCTTGCTGATCTCCACCCGCCCGGTGAAGTGCGCGGACTTCATCTGCCGGCGGAACGAGCTGGAGAACTGGACGATGAGGAAGTCCGAGAGCTGCCGGCGGCGGTACTCCTCGATGTTCCAGGAGGCCAGGGGCTCCAGCTGGCGGTGCGCGCAGGTGGCCAGCAGGTAGTAGGCGAGCTGGTTGTAACAAATGTTGAATTCAACGGCGTTGAAGTGCCCCGTGTCCGCGATGTAGCAGGACTCCGGAATGGAGAACTCTCCCACGGCCGCCGCCCGGACGGCCCGGGAGCGGCTCTCCGGCGGCAGCGCACCTTCGTGCTCCAGGTGCGCGCGCAGCAGGTAGCGGCAGTGTGTTTTGTAGGGGAGCAGCACCTGCTGGAGCAGGGCCGGATCTTCCACGATGAGGGGGGAGGCCTTGGGCTCGATGGCGCTCATGGTTGGCTCTTGTAGAAGGGCAGCTCGTCGTAGATGCCGATGCGGTAGCTCTTGCTCGGCTCCCCCAGCGGGTTGTCGGAGGCCTTGTGCAACAAGGCCCGGTTCTCCCAGAGCAGGACGTCACCGGGCTGGTAGGAATAACTCTGCACGTGGGCATCCTGCTCGATGAAGGCAAACAGTTTCGCCATCAGCGCGCGGTTCTCCTCGTGAGACAGGCCTTCGAGGCCCGTGGTGAAACCACTGCTCACATAGAGGCTCTTGCGGCCCGTCAGCGGGTGCTCGATGACCGCCGGGTGGGTGATGGCGGGCACCTGCTTCTCCACCGCGGCGACGATGTCGACGAGCGCCTTGTCGATGTCCTCGGGCGTGATTTTGTAGCGCCACTTGCCCTCCTGGATGGCGCGGCGGCCCTCCACCAGGTTTCTCAGTTCGGCGGGCAGCGCTTCGTACACGCGCTGCATGTCGATGAAGTAGGTCTCCCGCTTCGCCTTGGGCAGGACCTGCGGATAGACCATGACGAGCGGCAGCGGCTCCTGGAAGAACTGGTAGTCCGTGTGCCAGTAGCGGCCCGTTCCCGAGACGCCCACCTTCTTGCCATCCTCAAGCACGTTGGAGGAGACGAAGAGTTCGGGGTACTTGGGGTGGTGGTAGTTCTGCTGAAAATAGACCTGGGGCCTGCCGATCTTCCGGGAGAACTCGATGTATTCCTCGGGCGAGGGGCTCTGCCCATGGAAGATGACGAGCTTGTGTTCGTAGATCGCCTGGCGGATGCGCTTGGCATCCTCGGCGGTCGTGGCCCGGAGATCCAATTGAGAGATCTCCGCGCCAATCTGACCCGGTGAGAGGGGTTGGATTTTCATGGGGCAAGCCTCGCGTGGGAGGCAATGCCCCCCGGGAATGGTGTCTGTGTTGTGATTCGAGCACTGTGAGGGAGGGGTCTGACATGCTCGAAAAACCAGACAGGCGGCACAGGTCTGTCAGACGTCCGCGCTATGTCTTGATGACATGAGCAATCGAAACGGCTGGGAGAAGGATGTCGTTGAGCGGCTCGTGACCCTGGTGGAGACCCGCGCTCAGCCCCTGGCCGCGCGCATGGCGCCCATCCCGGTGGAGCACTACCGCTCGCGCGAACGATTGGAATTGGAGCGGCGCCACGTGTTCGAGCGCTTCCCCCTGGTGGCCGGTTTCAGCACCCAGGTCCGTGAGCCCGGGAGCTTCTTCACCCACGACGCCTCGGGTGTCCCCATCGTGGTGACGCGCGATACCTCGGGGGTCCTCCGGGCCTTCCTCAACGTGTGCAGGCACCGGGGCGCGAAGCTGGCCGGGGAGGCGTGCGGCTCGGGCCGCACCGTGCTCGCGTGCCGGTATCACGGCTGGCGCTACGGGCTGGATGGCAAGCTGCGCGCCGTGCCGGGCCTGAAGAGTTTCCCGGACCTCAACCGGGAGGAGCGGGGGCTCGTGCCGCTTCCGGTGGCCGAGCGGCATGGCCTCGTCTTCGTCCGGCCCACGCCCGGGGAGCCGCTGGAGCTGGAAGCGTTCCTGGGGCCGGTGTTCGAGGAGCTGGAGTCGTATGGCTTCTCGCGCCGCGTGGTCTTCGAGTCCTCGGTGCGGACCGTGGCCTGCAACTGGAAGCTGATGGTGGAGACGGTGCTTGAGGCGTACCACATCTCGGTGTTGCACCGGAAAACCGGGGGGCTCGCCTTCGAGGAGAACCTGGTGCTGTTCGATGAGTCCACGCCTCCCCACGGCCGCTTCGTGCTGCCGCTGCGAGGCCTCCAGCGGCCGGAGGAGGTGGCGCCGGGCAGCCTCCTTCAGTACGCGAGCCCGCTCTACTGGATGTTCCCCAACAGCGTGATTCTCTTCTCGGGCGCGTTCGCTCACTTCCTGTCGATGTTCCCCCTGGACGAGGGCCACTGCCGGGTCCAGGGCGCCTCGCTCCGGTTGGACGGCCCCGTCGACGCGGAGGCCCAAGCCGCGCTCCAGCAGGAGTACGGCCAGTACTGGGCCACCATCCTGGAGGACATCTCGGTCACCGAGAGCATCCAGGCGGGATTCGGTTCGGGCGCCAACCGGGAACTGCTCCTGGGAGGATTCGAGTCCGTGGCGGACACGCACTTCCACGCGGTGCTGGAGCGCCTGCTGCGCCAGGGGTGATGACAACTGTTGTCATCCTGGTGACCACGGTCACCACCCCTCGCCCCCCGGAGATGAAGGGCACTGAAGGTTTGAGGGGGAGATAAACCCCTGAAAACCGAGGGGCACGCACGTTTCTTGATTTCTGCGTACATGGCACGGCCATCGCAGGAAGGGGCTTTCATGGCCCTTGCCCCCATCTCGTCCCGGAAGCCGGTTGTCCCTCAGCCCCCCGTTGAGCGCGCGAGCGCTGTCGAGAAGAACGAGAAGAAGCTGGAGCCGGTGGTTCCCCCTCCCGCGCCGAAGCAGGCCCAGGCCCCGCTGAATCCGGCGGGGGACGCGTTCGAGCCGGCGGGGGCGGTAGCGGCGAAGGCGCACAGTATGATCGTCCTTCCCAAGGACACCCCCGCGGCGGACGTCGAGCGCATCCAGGGGACGATGGCCGCCGGGGCGGAGCTGTTGGAGGCCACCCGCGCAAACCCTCCTCCTCAGCCGGTCCAGCCGGAGAGCGTCTCCGGGGAGGAGTTCGCGAAGCAGGAAGTGGACGTGAAGACGGTGGGGGACCGCCGCAAGGACATCGAGGACACGCAGCGCAAGCTGCACGAGGAGACCACGAAGAAGACGGAGGAGCTCTTCGCCCAGGCCGAGGGCACGGCGCCGGTGGACTTGAACACCGAGGTGAACAAGCTCTCCGACTCCGAGGCGGAGCTGGTGCGCCGCGATGACAACGGCGGCATGGTCGAGCGCACCGTGGCCAGCCGGGGCGCGGATGGGGCGGTGGCCCTGGACACGTCCTCTTATGAGGATGGCGTCAACCGGCGGGACCGGGTGGCCACCAAGCCCGATGGCAGCTCGCGCGTGCAGCGCGCCGAGTGGGCGTCCGAGACGAACGAGGTGGCCCAGCCCAAGTCCTTCGAGGACATCGAGAAGGCGCGCGACCGCAACCTCACCTACACGAGCAATGACGTGCGCTACGAGGACGGCCGGCTCAAGGTGGACGAGTACGCCCAGGCCGATGGCGGGATTACCGGCAGCCGCACGAGCTTCTACGAGCAGAAGGGCGACAAGGGCATCGACAACAAGCTGGACAAGCCCTTTGACTACGACAAGCCGGTGGAGCGGACCGATACCTATACGTACAAGATTCCGCCCCCGGGCGAGGATGGCTCCCAGGGCCACCCCCAGTACAACCGCACGCAGACGTTCTCCCAGGACGGCGTGCAGGCCACCTCCTACGTGGACCGTGAGCTGGACGGGCACACGCAGTACGCGGGAGAGGGGCCCCACAACCGCGAGGACGCGGACCGCGTGCGGGATGAGTACGGCAAGCACGGCGGCGAGGACTATGACGCCAACGAGGGCAAGCCGCCCAAGCGCTGGTTGATGGAGATCCAGAAGGGCCCGGATCAGATGCAGTCGCAGACCTTCATCGAGGGCACGCCTGCGGCCACCATCAAGACGACGAAGTCGCGCGAGGGCAGCACCGTGCGCGAGAGCTACGAGGGGAAGACCTTCAAGCCCGACGAGTCGGGGAAGCTGGCGGACGTGAAGGGCGAGTCCGCCCGCACGTACGCGCAGGATGGCTCCCTGGAGAAGATGGACGCCACGAGCACCGAGGCGGACGGCTCCACGACGGAGCAGCACTACAACAGCAGCCGCCAGGCCACCGGCGCGGGGCTGGAGCTGAGCGAGTCCCTGGAGACCCAGCGCACCGTGGACGGCAAGACGAGCGCATCGCTGCGCGAGGACATCTCGCTGCTGTCCGGCCAGGGCGCGCAGCTCGTCAACTCCCGCAACACCGTGACCGACGCCGACGGGCGCCAGGCCGTCCACGAGCTGGGCCAGGGTGGCGAGCGGATGTCGCTCTCCGGCCCCGGGGGCGCGGACCCGCGCGACATCGCGGATCCAGAGACGCTCGGCGATGACCCCACCGGCAAGGAACTGCTGCTCCAGGCGGGCATCTCCACCTCCAGCACCGTCAGCTCGTACCTGAACAACGGCGGGGCCCGCTCGCTGGAGATGCTGAGCAACCTGGGCCAGGACGCGCACCGGCTGCCGGCGCTGGCCTCGAAGGTGCTCGGCAACGATACGCTCCTGAAGGGGCTGGAGGGCGCGCGCGGGGGCATGGCCGCGCTGGGAGGCGTGGCGGGCGCGGTGGCCGGCGGCATGGAGCTGGCCGAGGGCATCCGCAAGAAGAACGTGCCGGACATCTTCAAGGGCCTGTTCGACACCGGCATGGGCCTCACCAACATGTACCAGGGCGGCAAGGCCTTCTTCGATGCCATCAAGGGCGTCACGGACACGGCCGCGGACGCGTCGGGCACCGTGGCCAAGGGCATGGGCAACTGGGCCAGCGTGCTGGGCAACGCGAAGGTGGCCGGGGCGGTGAGCTCCACCGTGCTCAACTCCGTGAAGGGCATGGGCGGCCTGGGCAAGGTGGCCGGCGCCGCGGCGGAGCTGGGCGCCAAGGGGCTGAGCGCGCTCAAGAGCATGGGCGGCTTCATGAACGTGGCCGGCGCGGCGGTGGGCACGGGCCTGGGCATCATGGACATCGTCGGCGGCGCCCAGAGCAAGGACGGCGCGCAGATCGCCAAGGGCGCCGTGGGGGTCGCGGGCAGCCTCGGCGGCGCCATCGCGGCGGGTGCCATCGGCGGCCCCCTGGGCATGGCGGTAGGGCTCGGGGTGGGGCTGTTGACCTTCGGCTTCGGCAAGCTGATGGACCTCATCAGCGACAAGAAGCACAAGATCGCCGAGCTGCAGATCGGCTGAGCCCCCGGGCCCGCTCGCCCGGGGTGGGAGGCCCCTCGGGGGGCCTCTGCCTTCGGGGGGCTTACTTGCGCTGGAGGCTGAGGTACTGCTGCATCAGCGCGCGCGCCTCGCTGAGCTTGGCCTCGACGAAGCGGTCATCCTCGTCCGGCTCCGGCGGGGGGGCGGGCTTCTCGGTGCCCTTGCCCACCTCGTCACCGAAGTCCACCGCGGCGGCCAGCAGGTTGCGCGCGGGGTTGTTGCCCAGCAGGCGGGCCAGCACCGTGGTCTCCACCTCGAGCCACTTCGCCGACTGGCGCAGCACATCGAGGAACTCACCCTCCAGCGCCTTGGGGGGGCGGCCCGGGCCGCTGAAGCAGACGCGGGCATAGCTGTTGTCCCGGTCCGCGAAGAGGCCCAGCACGCGGTCCCGGAAGTCCTGCGCGAGCGCCTGCACCACCTTGTCCAGGTGCTCCTCCAGCAGGCCCTCCTTGCCCTTGCGGCCCGCGGAGGGCTGCATTCCCTGCACCTCGGCGACATGCCAGCCCGCGTCGGTCAGCGCGCTGGCGGACTGCGACCACTTCACTTCTGGCGTGGGCTGACCTACCTCCTCACAGACGCGACGCAGCGTCTGGCGCAGCGCGGTGAGGTTTCCTTCGACGTCGGAGAGGAAGAGGATGAGGCGCGGGTGGGACAAGCAGGTCTCCTAAAAGTGAGCCTCTTTCAAAGGCCGCGCGGCGATCCATAATTTCCGTTTCGCCGCGCGCCTGCCTGTCCCGCTGGAGAGCAGCCGGCCTTACAGGGGGATGTTCCCGTGCTTGCGGGGCGGGTTCTCCTGCCGCTTGTTCTTGAGCATCTCCAGCGCCCGGATGACCTTGGCGCGCGTCTCCTCGGGGCGGATCACCTCGTCGATGTAGCCCAGCTCCGCCGCCTTGAAGGGGTTGGCGAACTTCTCGCGGTACTCGTTCACCTGGCGGGTGCGCTCGGCGTTGGCGTCCGATGCCTTGGCCAGCTCGTTGCGGAAGATGATGTTCACCGCGCCCTCGGGGCCCATCACGGCGATCTCCGCGGTGGGGTAGGCGTAGTTGATGTCCGCGCGGATGTGCTTGGAGGCCATGACGTCATACGCCCCGCCGTACGCCTTGCGGGTGATGAGCGTCACCTTGGGTACCGTGGCCTCGGCGAAGGCGTAGAGCAGCTTGGCGCCGTGGGTGATGATGCCGCCCCACTCCTGCTCGGTGCCGGGCAGGAAGCCGGGCACGTCCACCAGCGTGACGAGCGGGATGTTGAAGCAGTCGCAGAAGCGCACGAAGCGCGCCGCCTTCACCGAGGCGTCGATGTCCAGGCAGCCGGCGAGCACCGCGGGCTGGTTGGCGACGATGCCCACGGGCCGGCCGTTCATGCGCGCGAAGCCGATGACGATGTTCCGGGCGAAGTGCTCCTGCACCTCGAAGAAGTGCTTGTGGTCGACGATGGCCCGGATGATTTCCTTGATGTCGTAGGGCTTGTTGGGGTTGCTGGGGACGAGCGTCTTGAGGCTCTCCTCGGCGCGGAACACGTCGTCTTCACACGGCTGGGCGGGCGGATCCTCCTGGTTGTTGGAGGGCAGGAACGAGAGCAGCTCGCGCGTCATCAGGATGGCGGCCTGCTCGTTGTCCGCGGCGAAGTGCGCCACGCCGGACTTCTGGTTGTGCGCGAGCGCGCCACCCAGCGCCTCCTTCGTCACCTCCTCGTGCGTCACCGTCTTGATGACGTCCGGGCCGGTGATGAACATGTAGGAGGTGTCCTTCACCATGAGGATGAAGTCGGTGATGGCCGGCGAGTACACGGCGCCGCCCGCGCACGGGCCCAGGATGAGCGACAGCTGGGGCACCACGCCCGAGGCCAGGGTATTGCGCAGGAAGATGTCCGCGTAGCCGGCGAGGCTCTCCACGCCCTCCTGGATGCGCGCGCCGCCCGAATCGTTCAGGCCGATGACGGGCGCGCCCACGCGGGTGGCCATGTCCATGATCTTGCAGATCTTCTGCGCGTACGCGCCGGACAGCGAGCCACCGAAGACGGTGAAGTCCTGGGCGAAGACGAACACCTGCCGGCCCTCCACGGTGCCGTAGCCGGTGACGACGCCGTCGCCGAGGATCTTCTTGTCCCCCATGCCGAAGTCGCTCGAGCGGTGGGTGACGAACTTGTCCAGCTCGCAGAAGGAGCCGGGGTCCAGCAGCAAGTCGATGCGCTCGCGCGCGGTGAGCTTGCCCGCCTCGTGCTGCTTGGCGATGCGGTCCGCGCCGCCACCGAGCTCCGCCTGCTTTTCCATCTGCTGGAGCCGTGCGCGCAAAGGATCTTTCTCGGAGGTTCCGTCCATGGACATGGGGCCGCCCTCTAGCACGATCGAGGGCGGGACGGGGGGCCGCGGTGCGGGGGCGGGCATCCGGCGTCCAGCGGTGGACGCCCGCCTTCAGGCGGGGGGAAGCGGGGCTACTTGCCCACGCCCACCGCCGCCCAGCTCTCGGCGACCTTCTTGGCCTCGGTGGAGCCTGCGCCGTACAGGTCCGTGGCCGCCTTCACCGTGGCCTCGCGGGCCTGGGCGAAGGTGGTGCTCGGCGTCATGTAGTGGGCCAGGGCGCGGTAGTAGATCTTCAAGCCCTTCTCCATGCCGATGCCGTCCTGCACCGTGGCCTTGGAGGTGCGGTTGGTGCCTCCGTTGGCCAGCAGGTAGAAGGCGTTGTTGGCGATGCCGCTGGAGCCGTGCACCTCGGTCTGCTTCGGGTAGTTCTTGTAGTGGTCGACCGAGTAGCCGTCCTTCGTCGGGTCGTCCATGTAGCGCAGCGCGTCAGTGGCGTCGCCATTGGTGGGCGTCCAGGCGTCCTCGCCCACGGCCCAGTCGAACTGCACCGCCTGGTTCTGCTGCGAGGCGTACCACTCCACGCCGGTGCCGATGATGTCGCTGAAGGCCTCGTTCAGGCCGCCGGACTCGTTGCGGTAGAGCAGGCCCGCGGTGCGCTCGGTGAGGCCGTGGGCGATTTCATGGCCGGCGATGTCCAGCGTGGTGAGGGGGCCTGCGTCCTTGCCGTTTCCGTCGCCGTAGTTCATCTGGGTGCCGTCCCAGTACGCGTTCACGAAGTCCTTGCCGATGTGGATGTTGGAGATGAGCTTCTCGCCCTTGCCGTCCAGCGAGTCGCGGCCGAGGACGTTCTTGAGCATGTCGTAGGTCATCTGCGCGCCGTAGTGCGCGTCCACCGCGGCCTTGTTGCGCGACGGGTCCGTGGCCTCGCCCCAGACGTTGTTGTTGTCCTGGATGGCCACGGGGTTCTGCGCCTCCTCCTTGCCCTGGGCGTCCAGCGTCACCACGCCCTTGCCGCGCGTGCTGTCCTCCAGGCTGTAGGTGCCGTCCGCGTTCTTCTTCGTGGCGAGGTCCACCTTGCCGCTGTAGAGCGTGGTGTCATCCACCGTGCCGCTCGTGGGCGGGGCGGGGGGCTGGGGCTTCTCGGCCTTGGGCGTGGAGGTGCCGGGCTGGGCGTGGGGACGCTCGATGCCGCCGAGCTGGTTGAAGGACTCGAAGAGCTTGCCGCTGTTCGCGTCGAGCAGGTAGTTCATCCGGCGCGGCTGCGCGTCGCCGCCGAGGTTGGACAGCTCCACGCGGTACGCGGACTGATACTCGCCCTTGGCGTCCTGGTAGAGCACGCGCTCCACCTGGGGGGCGCGGTCCGCCGGGCCGCCGAACTGCTTCTGGGCGATGGCCAGCGCGTCCTTCTCGGTGAGCTTCGGCTGGGTGGTGCCGAGCCCCGTGGGCAGGGAGGACGTCTCACCGGTGAGGCCCGCGAACTTCCCGTCTGCGTCCAGGTGGCCAATCACCTGCTCGCCGAAGACCTTCACACCCTCGTGGACGCGGTCCATGCGCACGTGCGTCATGCCCAGCTCGTCGCGCTCGATGGCGCGAGGGGTGAAGGCCTTGGAGGCGTCGAACCGGGGGCCGATGAGGCTCGCGCCCGGGGGGCTCTTCTGCTGGGAGATGAAGCTCAGCGTGGACTGGACGGCGGCCTGGCCCTCGCGGCTGTTCACGGCGACCGGGCCGGGGATGGGCGTCTCGCGCGCGGAGGCTCCCGTCAGCTCGGTGGGGGCGCGGCGGGCGGGGGTGAAGGAGGACTGTTCCGAGGCGCCCGGGCGCGCGGACGCCACGGGCGTCTTCAGCGTGTTGGGGGCCGCCGGGGCAGCGGCGGGGGTGGCGGCGGTGCGGGACGCGGAAGCAGCGGGGGGCTGGCCATCCAGGCGGCGAATGCTCACGGGGTGCCTCGGTGATTAATGGGGGATGAGATACATGTATTATCGGGGTGGAGGTGAAGGTGTTGCTTCGTGGGATTAAATAGGTGGAGGTAGGTGCAGCACTCCTGTTGTCTCACTCGATGGGAAAGGGAGAACGCGGTGTTGCCCAGTCCTGGAGGGACAAAGTGTTGAAGGGATTTTGGAAAATTACAATAGGGAGACCAAGAGCCGCGCGAAGCTGAAACATGTGTTTCAGACGGGCTTACGGGGGCAGGGGGCTCTCGGCCATGGCGGGTAGCTCCCAGGAGAGCGCGAAGCGGTGGGTGCCTCCCGTGGCGCTGTCGAGCCACCCCGTGAGGCGCTCGCTGCCCGCGAGCAGGGGGCCCAGCTCCGTGCTCACGGCGAAGAGGGCGGCGAGCTGCTGATCCGACACGATGTCCATCAGCGAGACCTGGGAGAGCGCCGCCGCCATCCGCTTCGGATCCGCCGTGAAGTCCACCGCGCGCGGCAGCTTCGCGCCCTGCGTGGGCAGCGCGGCGAGCAGGTGCTGCACCACCGCCTCGTCATTGCCCACCACGAGCTGCGAGCCCTTCTGGCGGAGGAAGACACGGCCGCCCTTGAGCGTCAGCGCGTGGCCATCCGGCAGTACCTGGGCGCCGGGGAACTGGGCCAGGGGGGCGAGCGCGGCCTTCACCGCCGCCGCATCTTTCACCTCCGCGGCGAGCGCCTGGCGGGGCGCGAAGAAGCGCCCCTCGGGCGTGCGCAGGGAGCCCGTCACCTTCACGCTGTCCACCTGGAGCACCACCTGGCCGGTGAGCTGCGGGGTGAGGGCCCGGGTCACCGCCTCCACCTGCGCGGGCGGACAGCCGGTGCACAGTTGCTGGAGAGTGCTCCGCACGGAGTTCACGGCCTGGGACAGGCCCGCGGGCGCCACCTGGGCCCGGGAGAAGAGGAGCCCCTCGGGCTTCATCGCGCCGTAGGGGCTGGTGCCCGCGGCCTTGAAGGGGGGCAGGGGCAGCTTCGCGGCGGTGCCCTCGGCCTGGAGCCCGTTGTGCGTGCCCTGCAGGCCCACCACGTTTCCGCCCTGGAGGATGAAGACCACTCCGGGCAGCTTGCCCAGCCGCGCATCCGGCGTGGGGGCCTTGGCCATCAGCTTCACCGTGGCCTTGAGCAGGTCGTCATCGTCATAGAGCGAGGCGAAGGCACACGCCTCGGAGCCTTTGAGGACATAGCCCGCCCGGCCGGGGCCGCGAGGGGCCATCACCGTCGTCATGCCCTGTGTGGTGGCGGTCTTCAGCTCCCCCTCGGTCTTCAGGGCCTCGTCGGCCCGGGCCTGGAAGGCCTTGGGCTCGGCGAGCCGGGTGCAGGACACCTTGCCCCGCCGGACAAAGGAGACGGTGGCGGCGCCCGCCGGGTCCATGCCCACGGAGGTGAGCGTCTCGGGCCGTGAGGGGTCCACGGTGAGAAAGGGGTGCAGCTCGGCGTTCCAGTTGGCGGGCCGCATCATGACGGACTGCATGCCCGCGCGGGCCATGAAGCCGTACAGGCCCTTGAGGGCATCCAGGCGGGGAATGTGGACAACGGTGTCCGCGCTGGGCGCGGCACGGGGGGCGGGGGTTGCGGCGAGCGCGGTGGCCAGAAGGAACGGGAGCATGAGGCACCAGACAGCAGCCCGTCTCCTATACCCTGTCAAGCCGGACCGCTTCCGCTTTGGGGCGGGTTCGGGCAGGAAGACGCGATGACGACACGGGTGGGCGGTATCGAGGCTGGAGGAACCAAGTTTGTCTGCGTGGTGGGCACCGGGCCGGAGGACATCCACGCCCAGGTGCGCATCCCCACCACGACGCCGGAGGCCACGCTGGGCGCGGCCCAGGCGTTCTTCCAGGAGCAGGGCCTCCAGGGCGGGCGGCTCGGGGCGCTGGGCATCGCGTCCTTCGGTCCCCTGGACCTGCACCCGGACTCGCCCACGTATGGCTTCATCACCACCACCGCCAAGCCGGGCTGGAAGAACGTGGATGTGGTGGGCGCGTTCCGGCGGGCGCTGGACATCCCCGTAGGTTTCGACACGGACGTGAACGGGGCGGCCCTGGGCGAGGGGCGCTGGGGCGCGGCCCGGGGGCTGGACACGTTCGTCTACCTCACGGTGGGCACGGGCATCGGCGGGGGCGGCGTCATCAACCACCAGCGGATGCACGGCCTGATTCACCCGGAGATGGGCCACATCTGGCTGCCGCGCAGTCCGGACGAGGTGCCCTCGTTCCAGGGCGTGTGCCCCTACCACGGCGGGTGTTTCGAGGGCCTGGCCTCGGGGCCCGCGCTCCACCGCCGTTGGGGGGGGCAGGCCGAGACCCTGCCCGAGCACCACCCGGCCTGGGCGCTGGAGGCGCACTACATCTCGCTGGCGATCTCCAACTTCATCGCCACGCTGTCACCTCAGCGGATCATCCTGGGCGGCGGGGTGATGGAACAAAAGCACCTCTACCCGTTGGTTCGTGACGAGGTGCGTCGCCTGCTCAATGGCTATATCCAGGCGCCCTCCATCCTGGAGCGGATGGACGCGTACATCGTTCCGCCGGCGCTGGGAGGTTTGTCCGGGGCCGCGGGCGCGCTGGTCCTGGCGCAGCGCGCGCTGGAAGGGGGCGGGTGAAAACAGACCTGAAGGGTGAAAACAGACCTGATCTTTTTCTCACGAAAGGTCATCGACAAGGGCAACGGCGCTGGCCGAGAGTTCTGCAAAAAAGTGAACAGATGTCTCATCCGTTCACATGAAAGCGAGATGCCCATGTCGAGCCCGGTTCACCCCCGCCGAAAGATGCTCCAGGGAGCGTTGGCGGTGGCCGCGGTGGCGTTCAATCCCCTGAGCCGGAGCTGGGCCGCCACCGCCGAGCCGGGGACGTTGCACCTTCCGGACTTCGATGGGCAGTTGCTGCTGGATGCCGGGACGCGCGCCTCGGCGGCGGATGACTTCGGCCACATCGTCCACCGCACCCCCTGGGCCGTGCTCGTCCCGGGCTCGGTGGAGGACATCGTGAAGGGGGTCCGCTTCGCGCGGGCGCACCACCTGAAGGTGGCGGGCACCCGCGGAATCGGCGAGAGCCACAGCACCCACGGCCAGGCGCAGGTGGAGGGCGGCATCGTCATCGACATGTCCGCCCTGTCCACCATTCACGAGATTGGCGCCGCGAGCGTCTGGGTGGATGCGGGCGTGCGGTGGAATGCCTTGCTGCAAGCCACGGTGCCGCTGGGCAAGAGCCCGCCGACCCTCACCGACTACATTGATTTGAGCGTGGGCGGCACGCTGTCGGTGGGAGGCATTGGCGGCCAGGTGTTCCGCCATGGCCTGCAGGTGGACAATGTCCTGGAACTGGACGTCGTCACCGGACGGGGCGAGCTCGTGCGGTGCTCCCGCCTGATTCACCGGCCGCTGTTCGATGCCGTCCGGGGCGGGCTGGGCCAGTTCGGCATCATCGTGCGCGCGCGGATCCGGCTCGTGGCGGTGCCGCCCCGGGCCCGGACCTATACGGCCGTGTACACGGATCTGCCCCGCTTCCTGGCGGATCAGATCCTGCTCATCGAGAGTGGCCGGTTCGATTATGTCGAGGGCTCGGTCTCCATCGCCAATGGGGGCCGGAGCTTCCAGCTCGAGGCGGTGAAGTATTTCACGCCCGGCGCGGAGCCCAGCGACGCGGCCCTGCTGGCGGGGCTGTCGTATCAGCCCGGCACGCTGCAGGTGGCGGACAGCAGCTACTACGACTTCACCAACCGGCTGGCCCCGCTGATCGCGTTCCTGCAGAGCAGTGGGCTCTGGGAGTACCCGCACCCGTGGCTGGACATGTTCGTGCCGGGCACCGCGGCGGCCCCGTTCGTGAAGCAGGTGCTGGACCAGACGCCCGAGGCCGAGACGGGTGGCGGACCCATCCTCTTGTACCCTTTCCGGCTCGACAAGCTCACGGCCCCGTTCGTGCGCGTGCCCCCCGGCCGGCATGCGTTCCTGTTCTCGCTGCTGCGCACCGCCGTGCCTCCCACCGAGGAGAACGTGGCGGCGCTGGTGGCCAAGAATCAGCTCTTCGTGGAGCAGCTCATGCGGGTGGGCGGGCGGCGGTATGCCATCGGCTCCGCGCCCCCGGGCCCTGGGGGCTGGCGCGAGCACTTCGAGCCGCTGTGGCCCGCCTTCCAGGCGGCCAAGGTGCTCTTCGACCCGGACAACGTCCTCACGCCGGGCCAGCGCATCTTCTGAGCGGCTTCAGTGCCTGGGGGTAACGCCGCGCACGGTGTGCACCGCGGCGTCCACCTCGGCGAGGATGCGCCGGGCGTGGCTCAGGAAGGCCTCGCCCGCGGGCAGCAGGCGCATGCCCCGTGCCGTCCGCTCGAAGAGCGGCGTGCCGAGCTCATCCTCCAGCGCGAGGATGTGGCGGCTCAAGGGCGGTTGGGTGAGGTGCAGCCGGCGGGCGGCCCGGCCCACGTGGCCTTCCTCGGCCACTGCGACGAAGGACTGGATGTGCGTGAGACTCACGGTGCGTGAGTCTACCGCATCCCGTGTGGTGGGCGTTATGCCAAGACAGCATTGGACGCTCCCCGAACCCGGGTGCCACCTTGCCCGCCATGGGCATTCCATTGCTGAAGGGCACCGAAATCGATCGCCTCCGCCTGGCGGGGCAGGCGGCGGCGGGCACGCTGGCACACATCGCCTCGCGCCTGACCGCGGGCATCTCCACGGCGGACATCGATGCGTGGGTGAGGGAGGACACGGCGCGGCGCGGGGGCACGCCCAGCCAGCTGGGCTACAAGGGCTTCCCCGCCACGGTGTGCACCAGCCGCAATCAGGTGGTCTGCCACGGCATCCCCCGGCCGGACGAGCGCCTGGCGCCCGGGGACATCGTCAACGTGGACGTGACGACGTGTCTGAATGGGTTCCATGGGGACACCTCCGCCACGTTCTTCATTGGCGAGGTGTCGCCAGAGGCCCGGCACGTGGTGGACGTGGCTCGGCGGTGCAGGGACGCGGGCATCGCGGTGGTGCGGCATGGCGCGAAGCTGGGGGACATTGGCGCCGCCATCCAGGAACTGGCCCACGCGGAGGGGTGCAGCGTGGTGGAGGAGTTCGGAGGCCATGGCATCGGCCGCAGCATGCACGGGCCGCCGCATGTGCCCCACGTGGGGCGCAAGGGCACGGGCATCACCCTGCGCTCGGGCATGGTGCTCACCGTCGAGCCCATGGTGAACCTGGGACGCCCCGAGATCCGCCTCCTGCCGGATGGGTGGACGGTGGTGACGGCAGACGGCAGCCTCTCGGCCCAGTTCGAGCACACCGTGGTCGTCACGCGCGAGGGCTGTGAGGTGCTTACCCCCGTGTGTCCGCCCGTCGTCTAGGCGCTCACAAACTGGGCTCCACACCACGTTTCCCGCTCGATGTTGCCGGACACCCGCTAGACCTCTTCGAATCTTGTGCCTGTGGCCCCCATGCGCTCCAATGCGTCCTTGATTTCCCCGGAGATGATCAGCGGGCCCGTCCATCCCTCGCACCGCAACACTTTGGCGCTGCCCACCTTGGCCTTGTCGATGTGCAGTTCGTACATGATGGAATACCGCCTGAGCCTGTGAAGCACTCCCTCCTCGGGTGTCCAACGATCGAACTGGGAAGCATTTTCGTCGATGCAGTTGATGAGGCGTGTGGCCACGAGGATGAGGTACTGATCCGATTGGCCCTCCACGTCTATAGGGATGAGTTGCGCATCATCCGGGGCCAGTTCTGCGAACATGGACGCGACCCGGACATGGACCACCGGGATCATGATGCCGGCCTCCGTGTAGTCCAGCGGCTTGCCCGCAACCTCGACGGGGATTCTCAAACGGCCCGTGGTGGAGACGGGAAGCCCAAGCCTGAACTGCCCGTCATCCACTTTGACGCCCTGGCGGTCCCTGGGCATCGCCAGATGCCAGCGGTGCGGGACGTTCACATCGTCGGAGAGTCTGAAGAAACGGTGGGACATGGACTCCACTTAGCGCGGTTGCTACCGGGTGACGAGTTGGTTCAGTTTTGTTCCCGGGGTGGCGATCTGCTTGGCCAGTCTGCGGAGTTCGTCGGTCAGGGCCGCGCGGCACTCGACGACGCTGCGACAGGTCGCCGTTGCATCGCTGAGCGCGTCCATGACGATCTGGTGATACCGCTCTGGGTGTGGTCCGTAATGCCCCGGCAGAGGCATCTTGTTCGCCGGGTCCTCCATCGACATGCCCGCCTTGGCGAAGATCTCCCGGAACCTCGGCGTCCACGGGCCACCGCGCTTGGTGTCCTTGTCGTTGCAGATGGTGGCGATGTGGTGCGTCTCGACGCAGGGGCCTTTACCGCGACTGGGACGTGCCGCCATGGCCACCGCGTTTGCGGGAAGCGTGATGCTGACGCCCTCGGCACTGACTGCGATCTCCTCCACCGTCCCCAGCGCGGGCAGCCAGATTCCTGCCTCACCCTCGGCCTGCATGGCCACCTGTGCTGAACCGGGCAGCGTCGGCACCTTCGCCGCGAACCGTTGCACCGTCGCGCCAATGGCCGCCACCAGCAGTAGGGCGAATGCGCGCGCGGACTCTCGCCCGATGGTCCTCCCGAAGCGCTCGCCTGCCTCACGGATCTCCTCGAAGGTGGTGGCGACCTTCGCCGTCCCAGTCAACTCGGCCCAGCCCTACCTGCCATGGCGGAGAACGCGTCTTCTTCCGCTGCCCGCGGCTTGGCTGTGGCGCACGGGTGAACACCCTCGGCGTGGGGATGTGGCTGGGCTGGGGCTGCTCTAAATGCCTGCGCTGGCGAGGCAGGAATAAGCATTGCACTGAGCTGGCACCAGTAGTTAACGGAGGCGACGCTCATGCCTAGCAATTTCATCGAAATCACGAGCTGGTACGGGCGCTGTCGAATATATGATTTTCATTATTCGAAGGATGAGCCAGACGAAGCACGCGAGCACCGTGGCTATCACCGACGCTACCTCCAGGCGTGTGACGCTGCATGGGCGCCCGTTCATCGTGCAGATCGAGAACAGATGATGAAGGAGGGTGCGGAGTTACTGGAGCACGGGTTAAATTTCTCCGAACGAATACATGGCGCGGAGCTCCAGCTGGAGGCGTTGTTCCATGACCACCAATCCGCGGTACTGCTTGGGCTCGAGTCGCGACGTTCGTTCTTCGAACTCGTTACATACTTGGACACGAGCGGCAGGCTTGATGGAAGGTACGAGAAGGACGTCGCCGACGAACTGAGCCATCGGTATTCGAACCGGCCGCGACGGTGAGCGGGCCATCGCATAGTCTCTGTTGCGGTAGACGGACTTCAGCTTGCGTAGGGGGGATGTAGGGCCGGCATCGTAGCAAGGTCTGCCGCGAGACTTCTCAAGTCCCTCTTGGGCCCCATCTCTCGGTTGGCGCACATGGCCCGGATGCTCGCTTTGGCGCACCACCTCCAAGGTGCCATCGACCGGGGCTCGTGCCGAACCGAGCCATGGTGGCTTGGCGGCTGGGCTGACACGAGAGCGGGTGACGCAGTTGCTCGACCTGTTGCTGCTCGCGCTAGACCTCCAAGTTGCCGTCCTGGCGCTCGAAGCCGCCGTCGGCGCCGAACCGATGGCCAATCGGACGCTCCGCGCCGCTGCGCACGCCGGGACGTGGGTCGAGCAGCGGGCAGCGTGGGGGACGCTTACACGTCGATCGTGATCGTCGCTTCGGCCTCGACCCGCAGCTTGATGGCCGCGTAGACACCCGGCCCAAACACGGAGACGACGAGCGAGAAATTCATTTCCTGCGTCCGCAGCGGCTTGCGCTGGTCCCACCAGCCAAGTACCGGGACGATCGCGATGAGCTTGTCGCCGACTAGCTCAGACATCTTCCCGCGCCAGCGGTCGCTCTGGACGGTACCTCGGCTTCGAGCCTGGATGCCGACGTCCCAGTCGAACGACTTGGTCTTATTGGGCTTCACGCGCTTGCCGTCGGCGCCCAGCGTGCGCTTCAGCACGTTGATGCGCTGAAGGAACGCGTCGTTTGACTCCTGCGGGCCCTGCATGTCCCACTTCAGATCGAGCCCGTGGTACGTGCGCCGGCCGAACTTGTTGGGCTCGGCAAAGTACGAGAGCGTCACGCGCAGCTCGACGTCGGGGTCGAAGACGCTCAGTAGACTCTCGGGCAGCGGCAGCCGGTAGAGCTTCGTCTTGCGGCGAACCTTCGGTTCCGTCGCCTTCGTCGTGGCCTTCTTGGGCGGCGTCTTCTTCGGCTCCTCCTCGATGACCGCGTTCGGCATCCTGTCCTCGACGACGATCGTCGCGACACCTTGCGCGCATTCCGAGGCGAGCCGTTCGTTCGGTACGCCATAGCCACAGGCTTGGAGCCGGTCGCTCAGGCCGGGGAAGTCCTTGAGCATTGCTTTCGACCAGCTTGCGGAGTGGACGATCAATCCGCGCACGGTCTCGGGATGAAGCTTCGGCTCAAGCGTCCAAATGCGAGCGGCGAGATGCGCAGCGCGCGCGCTGGCCTCGCTGGTCATCGACATCAGCCCCATCGGGCGCCCATGCGCGTGACGATGGCTCGTCGTGAGCGCCGACAACGTGGGCACGGTCGGGTCGGTGAGCGTGCCGGAGATCGCCAGGTTGCCCCCCTCGAGCACCACGTCGGGCTTGATGGGCCACTCGTTCCCGACGAGGCCGGTGCTGGTGTACGGCGAGATCCCGCCCAGCTTTGTCGCAACAACACGGGCCTCGGCGTAGTCCTTGTCGTTCGGCAACTCGACGCGCGCAGTGAACGCACCAACGGTGAGCGCATTGGAGGCCTGTGCAGGCTGGTGAATCTTCTCCGAGAGCTGTAGCTGCGGGTGTAGCTCCGCAAGCTTGAGCCACTGGTTATCACGCGCGTTGCCTGCCGAAACGATCATCAGTCGACCGTGCCCGTCGCGGAACGAGAGCTGGTCAACCGCCTGACTCCAAAGCGTCGGCGCGAGCCCTTCGAGCGGCGGGTCCTGCATCGTCCGTGTGATCGCGAGCACGAAAGCGCGGTTTCGTATCCGAGCGTCGGCTTCTTCTGCGGAGCGAACAGCGCGCTCCGTGAGCACCGGCCACTTCTCGTAGTTCTCATCGGCAGCGGTGCCGTAGCCCGGCGCGATCAGGAGGCGACTGCTCTGCAGCCAGTGCTGAGCCTCGGCGCTTCCGCGTTCTATGGCTGCGCCGACGTCGTGGTACAGCGCCAAGCCCGCCATCTTCGTGCCGTGGCCGTAGGTGTCCTCAGGCGACGGGATCTCAGGACCGGCTGTCGTCGCGGTAAGGATCGCCGACTTGAGGAGCGGGTGCCCGGTGGCGATGCCCGTGTCCAGCACCACGACTGACGGCGCATCTTCGTGTGGTTGGACGAGTGCAAATTCGGCGAGGTCTTTCATCGACACGTCGTCGAGCAGCTTGAGATCGCGCAGCGGCTGTGGAGCCAGCTCGACCTCATAGATGCAGTCGGTCGCGGCGCGAAGCGCATCGAGCTGGGCGCGGGTCACGCGCACAAAGAAGTAGACTTGCTCGGGGCCAAGGAACTCGTCGAGCTTCTGGTTCACTCCGAGGCGGTGGAGTTGCCGAGCAATCTGTGCCCGACTCCTGGTTGTGTCGTCGACGGGGTTGCGATAGCCGCCACGGCAGCCGATCTCGAACCAGAACGGGCGATCGTCGGGCAGCGCATCAGCACGAAGCTGCGCACCGCCGAGGTCCTTGAGCTCCGCGAGGCCAATGCTCCCCACCGGTGCGATCGCTCGCTCCTTGTCCCGGTGGGTTGTGACCGTCCCATCCTTTGTGGTCTTCGTCTCCACCTTCGCGTCGTCAGCGAACGCGTCGAGCTTCTTCCGCAGGTACTCGAGATCCGCGTTGGCAACGTCGAGAACCACAGTGCCCTCTGGCATTACGCCGACAAGCCGAGCATCACTACGGGCGTCGTCGAGCTGGTCTAGGGCAAGCTGCGCATTGGCGGCAGGTCGCACGGCGACGATCTCGCGCTTCGCCAGTTCGTCACGCGCAGTTTCGGCGCGAGCCTTCACCTGCTGCGTGATGGCATCGAGCTGTTGCAGGAGGGTCGTTCGGTGCGTCTTCGGATCGAGCGACGGCATCTTGGGCGGCGTGCCGCCGCCCTGTGGCGCTTCGTAGGTGTCCACCGAGGTGATTCGTCCTCGGAGAAGGGGGAGCCGCTTGTCGGCCATTTGATTAGCTCCTGACCGGTACGTTGCGTCGCTTTAGCTCCTCCAACGCCAGGACAACATCACGCTCGGAGATCTCTTCGCGATCATCGAGCGCCATCGTACGCACCGCATCATCACAGGCGCGAGCCACGTCCGCAAAGCTCCAGCCCTCGGCATGCCCGGCGAGCTGCTCGGCGGCCTCCGAAATGAGCCCCACGGTTGAGAGCCGGAGCTTCAGGAGGTCGGCGAGCTGCTCGCGCGAGGGCTTGTCGAACGGCACGATCACGTCGAAGCGACGGAACACGGCGCGGTCCAAGAGCTCGACGTGATTCGTCGCGGCGACGAGG
This sequence comes from Allostigmatella hybrida, assembly GCF_020103775.1. Taxonomy (NCBI): domain Bacteria; kingdom Pseudomonadati; phylum Myxococcota; class Myxococcia; order Myxococcales; family Archangiaceae; genus Allostigmatella; species Allostigmatella hybrida. The sequence continues at coordinate 22,540 of NZ_JAHXBH010000026.1, read as the reverse complement.
ATGCTGCCGCTCATGTCGGCGTCGACGAGCTGAAGGAACGCCGTGACGACGCGGTTCATCTCGCCAACGTCCTGCGAGTCGCCACGCGCCTTTGCCACCGAGTCGAACTCGTCGAACAAGTACACGCCCGGCCGGCGAGGCATCTCCGAGAAGATCGCTCGGAGCTGCACTGCCGTCGCGCCAAGGAATCGCGAGAAGAGCGCGTCGAAGCGCACCGTCATCAGCGGAAGCCCCATCTCGCCCGCGAGCACAGCCGCAGCGAGGGTTTTTCCGCATCCTGGCGGACCGTGGAAGAGCAAGCGACGGCGCGGCGAAACGCCGAACCGCTCGAGCCGTGCACGCGACCGGTTCTCGGAGATCACCCGCAAGAGCGTCTCGTGAGTCTCGGGGCGCAAGACGATGTCGCGGAGGCGCTCGTCGCGGTGACCACCCTCAAGCATGTCCGCGAGCTCGCCGCGGGGCGTAGCGATGTCGACGACGGGTCCCTGCTTGCGAATGCTCGTTGCCGGCATCTTCGCGATGATCGACCGGATCTCCTCGGCGACGCGCACGTGGCCGGCGCTGCTCTCGGCCGCCGCAAGCTGCAGCGCCGCCTTGCGGAACGACGACTCGTCGCCCTCGGCGTGAGACTGCAGCAGCAGCTTGAGGATGTCGGCCTTCATGACGCTGATTCGGATCCCGAGAAGATCTGCCTCCGTAGTTCCAGAACTTGGCGGCGAGGGTACAGCCGGTAGCCGTTCATCGGGTGACGTTTCGCCCGCAGTTTGCCGGCCTTGTCCCACCGCCGGAGGGTCTGCTCGCTCACGTGGAGGACCTCGGCGGCCGCCTTGATGGTCAGGACCTCATCGTCGCCACTGTCGGTTGCGCCCACTGGCCAAGCTTAGACAACCTTGATCATGGGGACAAGCTTCTGTCTGTCGGCGTTCAGCTGTACGGCCGGATGCATGCTCGCGCGCAGGCCCAAGTAGCTCGGGAATGGAGACTCGAATCTTTGACCTAATGGTACCCGTGCCTGTGGAGAAGTCAGCTCCGCGAGGCCTCAGACAGTACCATTCAAAAAAAAGCGGACGCCACGTGTAGCGACGCCCGCTTCTTGGAATCAGCGCGCGTGGCGCTCACGCCGTCCCAGGACTGCGGCCAATGCTGCCAGGAAGGCGGCCAGCGCTTCCTGGATGGCGCGTGAACGGAAGGTCCTCAGGAACCAGTCCATGGTGAAGTCCCCCTACGCCGCTGCCAGCTGCACCTGGGCTTGGTCCGCGATGGCGGTGAGTGCCAGGTGCTTCAGGCTGGCCGCGCTACCCATCCAGATGGACTCAAGGCGGGCAGCGCCAGCGGACTTGCCCTTGGTGGCCCGGATACCCTTGTGGTGGTCGGCGTACTCGCTGAACGCCTGGAGCGCTCCCCAGGCGGTACTGCGGATGGGCCCTTCGATGCCAGTGCCGGAATGGAACAGTTCGATGACCTTGCCGCGAGCCGTGAGCAGCTTCGGGTGCTCGGCGTCGTCCTGCGGAAGCGGCAGCACGAGGTTGAGCACGTTGCGCAACTGGTGCTCGCTGAAGCGCGTCATCGTCAGGTGGTTGGCCAGTGCGGCGAAGTGCTCGTAGCGCGCGGCTTCTCCACCCGCTTGGCTCACGGCTCGGGCGGCCCCCGTCGGCGGCCCTCCTCGGCACCTCCGCTCCAGCCCTCACCCTCCACATGGCCTCTATCTCCTCGCCTATACGCTCACCACATTCGCTCTGGCTGAAGAGCCGGGCGCGTAGTCAAGGAATGACATCCACGCTCGCGGTGTGAGCATGGGACAGCCACGGTGGGCAACGCCCATCGGTCTGTCTTGTCTCAATTCCTCCCAGAAATACCTCTCTTTGTGTAGGTAGAGTCCCAGCGCTTGGACATCCAGGCCGGGCCGCTTGGCGGGGAGGGGGAGGAAGGTGGCGCCCCGTCTTCTCTATAGAGGGGGCACCGTGAACCGATGGGTCTGGGTCTTTATAAGTCTCGTAGGGGTCGTCTCGGCGGCAGAGGCGGGAGAGAACGCGCCCGCCCTGGAAAACATCTGCCTCCACACGCCGGTGGTGCAGGTGGCGCCCACGGGGCGCTTTGGCTTCACCTTCCTTCACCGCTTCACCTTCGAGCAGGCGCTCACCCCTGGCGGCCCCTCCGGCCCGGAGGGCGGCGTCATGGAGCTCTCCTCGGACCGGGGCCAGACGTGGGAAGACATCGGCGCCACCGCGTTGCCGGGCTACAACACGACGATCTCCGCAGGGGAAGCGAACCCTCTGCAGGACCGGCGCGCCTATGGTGACGTGAGCGAGGGATATCCCTCTTGGATACCCGTGACCGTCGACCTGGGGACGGCGTACCAGGGGCAGACCGTGTGGGTGCGCTTCCGCGTCAGCTCCGAGGATGACACGGCCCTCTGCGGCTGGGACATCGACGCGCTCCACTTCGAGGGCATCACGGAAAAAGCCGTGAACCAGCCGCCCGTGGCCCAGGCGGGCGAGGACGCGGCCGTGCTCGAGCTCTCCTCTTTGGAACTGGACGGCACGCTGTCCTCGGATCCCGACGGAGATGCGCTGACATACTTGTGGACGCAGACCTATCACTCATCCCTTGATCTGATCGGCGCCACGACCGCAAAGCCTATCCTCCATGCACCGAGTACAAGCTATGAGCAGTATGTCGTGTATACCGTCACGGTGAGCGATGGCGAATTCACTGCCTCGGACAAAGTGACTGTCATTGTCCGGAACCACCCGGGCTCCCCTGTCGCCATCATCGCGGATCCGGAACCGGAGGAAGTGTCGGCGGGGCAACTGGTGACGCTGGACGGCAGCGAATCAATGGATCCGGATGGCGATCCGCTGACGTTCTCGTGGGTGCAGTTAGCCGGCCCGCAGGAAGAACTCACCGGAGCCAACACGGCCCAGATCACCTTCACGGCTCCCACGGCTTACACCCCCTTCACGCTTCTCCGCTTCCAGCTCACGGTGAGCGACGGGACAACCCTCAGCGAAGGGGCCATCACGAGCATCACCGTGCGCCTGAACCGGCCGCCGATCATCAGCGCGGGCAATGACCTGTTCGTCGAGGAAGGCAGCACCGTCCTCCTGTTTGACTCAGGAGGGTATGATCCGGACGGAACACGGTTGATGTATCAGTGGACACAGACGGTGGGGCCCCCTGCGCGGATCAACCCCACCGGTCATCCACAGCCTTACATCTTCTTCCTGCCAGAGGTCACAGAGACCACGGTGTTCACGTTCATGCTCACGGCGAGCGACGGTGTCAACACCGTCTCGGACTCGATGAACATCACGGTCAAGAACCGGAATCTCGGGCCCGTGGCCAACGAGGGGGCCGCCTCGGGCACGGTGAACGTCACTGTCCGCGACGTGAACCGGGAGCCCACGGCCCACGCGGGTGAAGACCAGACGGTGGCTGAGCACTCGACGGTCGTGCTGGACGGCAGCGGGACGGATCCAGACGGAGATGCGCTGACCTATGCGTGGACCCAGACGGCGGGACCCACGGTGGCACTCAGCAGCGCCACGGCCGAGAAGCCCTCGTTCCAAGCGCCGCACGTGCGGCAGGACACCGTGCTGACCTTCACGCTGACGGTGACAGACGTGAAGGGGGAAGGAACCTTCCCGGCGTCGTTCCGCCGCTCCAGGCCGCAGGGAATGGAGGCAACGGCGCTGAGCGCCGAAGACACCGTGTCGATCACGGTGACGGAGAAGCAGCACCCAGAAGACCCCGGGGGCGGCTGTGGCTGCTCGTCGGGGCGCTCGGCCGCGGGCCCGCTGATGCCGCTGCTGCTGCTGGGGGGCGCGCTGCTGAGCCGCCGGCGACGCTCCCCGATGTCCCCTCTGCCCGAGTGACCCTCGGAGGGAAACGCGCGTGAGGAGGGGACCTTTCCCCTCCTCCCTCGAAACATTTCCCGGACACTCCCGAGAATGAAGACACGGCCCTCCGCGCCGAGTGCCTTCGTCCACGGGAAGCCCTCTCTATGCCGCCTGTCACCCGCGCTTCGCCGGGTTCACTCCGAGCCGCCCCCAGCCCTGCGCCGTCCCTGCCTGCCCGCGACCGCTACTTCACAGGTTTCAAGCAAGGCGGAACTGGCAACTGCGTGAGCGTTGCCGCCATCAAGGCGGCGATGGCCAAGTTCGGCCCTGACCAGGTCTTCAAGAGCGTGAAGCGCTCCGGTCAGGGCTACGACGTCACGATGCGCGATGGCGTGAAGGTGCGGGTCAGTGACGCGGAACTGGCCACCGCCAGCCGCCTCTCTCGCATTTCCGGGCGTGACCCCAAGCTGGTCCGCGATGCGGTGTTGATGTACGCGGCGATGGCCAACCGCGCTCAGCTCGAAGGGAACGACGGCCGGAAGAACATGTCGTTCGAGCGGGCGTGCCAATCCTTGAATGATGGGGAGAGCTACCTGGAGGGGCCTCGCTGGCTGGGGCTCCAGAAGCACGTCCGGAAGATCAACCCCAACGACATCCACCGCTACACGGCCGTGGTCGGTGCCTCGAGCCGCCACGCGGTCTTCGCCTCGGACGGGTTCGTCGACCATTACGGGAAGAAGCGGCCCAGCACGACGCGCAGCGGCCTGGAAATTGAAGGCTACGGCAGGGCCCTGCGCGGCGCCTACGCCCTGGTCTGAGCCCCGCGGACCACGGGGCCCCTTCCAGGACGCGCTGTTACCGGCTCATTCTGCTTGGAGGCGAGCGAGGTGGGGTGCGGCCTGCCCGGTACGTGGAGCGGGACTTCGCCCGGTCGGCAAGGGGGCGGCGGTAGCGCACCCGAGCGCACAGCGCGGTATATGTGCCTATCCCCTGGGTGCTGAGGTACCGTTGGCGCCATGTCCAACGGCTTCATCTGGTCCAGCGCGGACGAACCGCACGCCGCGCGGCGGCGCGAGCTGCTTCGCACGCATCCCGAGATCAAGGAACTCTACGGCCCGTGCTCGCGCACGAAGTACGTCTGCACGCTGCTCGTCGGGCTGCAGCTGTCGCTCGCCTTCCTGCTGCGTGACGCGCCCTGGTGGCTGATTGTTCTGGTCGCCTATGCGGTGGGCGGAGTGATCAACCAGGCGCTACTCCTGGCCATTCACGAGATCTCTCACAATCTTGCGTTCCGCAAGCCCTGGCACAATCGCGTGTTCGGCGTCTTCATCAATCTGCCCGTGGGTGTGCCGGTCTCAGAAACATTCCGCTACTACCACCTGCGCCATCACAGCCATCAGGGTGACGAGCGGCTCGACACGGATATACCGACGGAGTTCGAGGCGCGCTTGCTGCGCCATCGCGTCAGCAAACTGCTCTGGCTCTCTTGCCAAGGCTTTGCCTACGCGCTCCGCCCGCTGTTCGTGGATCCCAAGAAGCCGGCAGCTTCTGAGATCGCGAACCTCCTCGTGCAGGTCGCGTTCAGCGTGGCCGTGTTCCATTTCTGGGGCGGCAAAGCGCTTGCCTACCTGCCGATCAGTTCACTGATCGTCATGGGGCTCCATCCCATTGCCGGACACTACATCTCGGAGCACTACGTCTTCCGCGAAGGGCAGGAGACCTACTCGTACTACGGGCCGCTCAACGTGCTCGCGTTCAATGTCGGCTACCACAACGAGCACCACGACTTCCCCTACGTTCCTGGCTCGCGCCTGCCGAAGCTACGAGCGATGGCGCCGGAATTTTACGACGGTCTTATGTCGCACCGATCGTGGACGGCGACGCTTTGGAACTTCGTCATGCGCCCCAGCCTGGGCGGTTACAGCCGCATCAAGCGGCGCGTGGAGCGGCGGCGAGACTAGCGCCTAGACTCCTGCCGCTCACCTGATGGGAGGGCGGCCTGGCAAGCGTGGAGCCTCCTCGCCATGGCGCCCTCGCGCCGGGAGCCATCACTCTCGCGATACGCCAGCACCCTCGGGCAGGAGAGGACGCCGCGAGTGGACGGTGGGAACATGCTCCCCCTCCCCGTCCAACCTGGATCGTCTTCCCCTCGGGTAGCATCACATCCACTGGATGCATCGATGACGCTCACCTGCCGCTGCGCCCGCGAACAGCGTGGGCCCGCAGCCTCCCCCAAGGACCCTGTCCCATGACCTCCACCCCTGGAGCGCCGTACTCGCTTGCCCTGTTCCTCCTGGCTCCCGCCCTGCTCCTGGCGTGCAGCAGCGGCTCCCAAGACGGCACCCGGTGCGGGAACACGCTCGCCCCTCCCACCACGGCCTATGCCTTCACCGACAACGTGGCACCTTCCGCCAACCCGCCGCGAGGGCTCCAGCCCAGCCAGGTGCCACAGTTCGTGGGCATCAGCTGGGACGACAACAGCCGCGAGGATGGCATGGCGTGGGCGCTCGAGCTGGCCGCGGCGCGGAAGAACCGGGATGGGACTCCCGTGAACATGACGTTCTTCATGACCACGAAGTTCATCGCTTGGGACGCCATCACCGATCCGAGGGCGCTCAAGAAGAGCTGGCGCGAGGCCCTGGCCGCGGGCCACGAGGTGGCGCTCCACAGCGTGACCCACGAGACGAGCAAGAGCGCGGACACGAAACGCTGGACCGAAGAGCTCACCGGCACCCTTGACGCGCTCACGAAGGCCTACGACGCGAACGAGGAGCGCTGGGACACGTCGCTGAAGAGCGGCCCGGGGCTCCCGAGAGAGCAGCTGGTCGGCTGGCGCACGCCGTTGCTCGCGACGAACGATCTGCTCATGCCCGTCCTGAAGGCCCACGGGATCTGGTACGACTCCAGCCTGGAGGAAGGCTTCCAGGACGACCAGGACGGGACCAACTTCCTCTGGCCCTACACGCTGGACAGCGGCTCTCCGGGGGACGCGTTCCTGGCGGCGCGGGGCGCCCAGGACTCGAAGGCCCCCATCACCCGGCATGCGGGCCTCTGGGAGCTGCCGGTCTACACCGTCATCACCCCGCCGGAGATCCGGGCGGCGCTCAAATACCGCGTGAACTGGTTCGACGAGAGGAGCGGAAAGATCACTGGCTTCGACTTCAACCTGCTCACCCACGCCATGTTCCAGATGAACAAGGCAGAGTTCCTGGCGACGCTCAAATACACGCTGGATCAGAGGCTCCGGGGCAACCGCGCGCCCTTCCTCATCACCTTGCACTCGGACTACTACTCGCCCGAGTTTACGTATGCGCCCCGCATCACCAACGCTGAGCGCCGGGCCGCGATCGAGGAGTTCCTCGATTACGCGCTCAGCAAGCCAGAAGTCCGGGTCCGCTCCCACAAGGAGATCCTCGACTGGATGCGCAGCCCCGCTGCGATGGAATGCCACTAGTTCCACCCGGTCACTTCGGGCGCCCTCCGAGGAGGATTTCTCCTCGGAGATCCGCAGCGCCCCTGGGGAACTGACCGAGTCGTATCAGCCCATAACTAGTAAGGAGCGCGCGGCGCGTGGTACTCGCACAACGGAAAGCGGAGTCGTCTCCGGCATCTCGTCGTAGGTGCGACCGTCGAGTATGCGCCCCGCCTTCTTCTTATTCTTGCCACCCCACTGCTTGAAGAAGAACGCGACATCCGCGTGAGCGCACTGGTCGCGAATGTCTATTGCCCACGCTGGGTCCATCGGACGCGCGCTCTGGCCCGACTCGCCGCCGACGATGACCCAATCGATGTTCTTGAGTTTCAGCTTCGGCAGCGGACCAAGAAGCGGTTCGAGTGACAGGAACTTCACATGTGCTCCTGTCGAGCGCAGGTCGTCGATGCGATCGACATAAGTCGCGTTCTCGACGCTCACGCCCATCCACACGTTCTTGGGCCAGTCGATCTCTGGGCTCAGCTCCGCTAGGCGATCGGCACGCTTTGTGAGCACCTGGAAGCGATGCCAGTAGGCGCGGCGCATGACGTCGAAGACGCGCTGGATGTACTCAATCGGCACGTCCTTGTGGAACAAGTCGCTCATCGAGTTCACGAAGATCGTTTGCGGCTTCTTCCACCGGAGAGGCAGCTCCAGCATCTTCGGTTGCAGCGTGAGCTTGAATCCGTCCTTGTAGTTTGGCTGCCCCATCGCTTGCAGCCTTTTTGCCATGCGCTCCGCGTAGCAGTACTTGCAGCCGGGGCTGATCTTGTTACACCCCGTCACAGGGTTCCATGTGGACTCGGTCCACTCGATGCCGGATCCGAGTGCCATCAGCGCACCTCCTTGAGTAGGTGATTGGCAATGCGCAACGCGATGTCCTTGCCGCGCTCATTGCCGACCGCGAAGCAGAGGAGGTACAGCGGATTGTTCGCCGAGTTCCAGAGCACGCCCGGTTCCTCCGCAACGCCCGCGAATACCTGCTTCAATCGGTTGTTGAAGTAGCGGGCCATGACGTCCATCGACGCCTTGACCTGGACTTGGGAGTCACCGAATAGCGTAGGCTTTGTCTCAACCTTGTAGAACTCGTCGTACCAGTCCGTCGTGCCGAGGAAGGCGTCCATGCGCTGGCGCCACGAGTCGGGGAGCTTGCCCGACTTCGGCGCAAGCCGGTTCATCCCCATGCCCAGCGGTACGAGCAGCCATAGATCGATGGCCTTTGTCGCCGCGACGGCCTCAATCGTCTTCCACTCGACCTGCATGCCGTAGGGATCGAGGAACAGCACCGCGCGTCGCGACTTCCACTTGTCGAGCGGTGCGCAAAGTTTTTGGATCACTTCGTTCGCTTCGCCCTGCCGAACGTCAATGTCGTCGGCGAGCGCGGGGAACTCCTGCTTCAGGGACTCGAGTTGCTGACAGCGCTCTGGGCTTCGCTCAATGAAGATGTACCTCTCAAACCGAGGCTCGACCTGCAGCGCTAGCTTCGCTGAACCTTCGAGGAGCTTTCGTGGCGCGGGCTCGTTGAGGTCGGGGAAGAGCAACGTGCCCGGCGCGCTGCTCGTGTCGCGCTCACGCGCTGTGCGCGTGCCGGTACCCGCGAACGCGTCGATGTACGCCTTGCGGAACGTGTTGTCGGCAGACGGCTTGTCCTTAAGCGCCTTCGTGTATGCCGCAAGATATTCCTTGAGCACGTCCAGCTTCTTCTGGGTCCAGTCCCCTCCGAAGCGGTGGGCCTTGCCCTTGGATGTCGCTCGCTCACGTGCCATGCACCAATACTGCTCCCTTGTTCAGCAAAAATCGAGAGCGCCAACCTCGCCGCAGGGTACATGAGGCCACGAGAACACCGCACTAGAAGTCGGGTGGGGCGATTTCCACAATGGTGTCAGCGTGATGCTCGCGTAATTGCACACGAAGCGTCTGCACGGCTGAATCTTGCTCGACGCGAACCTGCACGAGCTGGACGCTCCCCCAAGCGGGTGCGGAGGAAGCGAGCGCGAGGATTAGGGCAGCGGCGAGCAAGGAACCGATGAAGCAGAGGACGCCGCGAGTGGGGTGTAAGGCTGGCCCCGACGCGAGGACCCCCCCAGGCTGCGGGGGTTGAAGCTCAAGCAGGTGGTCTGCCACGGCATCCCCCTGCCGGACGAGCGCCTAGCGCCCGGGGACATCGTCAACGTGGACGTGACGACGTGTCTGAATGGGCTCCATTGAGACACCTCCTCCACGTTCTTCATTGGCGAGGTGTCGCCGGAGGCCCGGCACGTGGTGGACGTGGCGAGGCGGTGCCGGGACGCGGGCATGGCGGTGGTACGCCATGGCGCGGAGCTGGGGACATTGGCGCCGCCATCCAGGAACTGGCCCACGTGGAGGGGGGGCCGCGTTTAGGGATCGCGGTGGACTGTCTCGGGGGAGAAGGCCGGCAGGCAGATGGCGATGTATTCGGCTCCCTCCTCGCCGGGGGTGCTGTAGCGCACCCATTCTCCGGGCTCGCACACCACGCCCTGGCCCGCGCGAACGTCCAGTGCGCCGCCGTGGTGCTCCACGCGCAGCCATCCCTTGAGCACCACCGTGTACTCGCGGAAGGCGGGCGTCTGCCCGGGCTCGACCCAGCCCCCGGGGCTGCGCATGTGGGCCACGCTGAGCTCCCCCGTCTTCGAGTTCACCCTCCCCACGTACTCGTCGATGAGCTTCGGCTTGTTCCCCGCGGCTTCCACGCGGGTGGGGGTGGGGATGAGGACCGGCATGGCGCGCTCCACGGCAACGAGGGTGAGGCCTCAGGCTAGCAGCGCGCCCGTCATTTGCCCCGGCGGATGAACCACCGCGGCAGCCGCCGCTCATGCGGGCCCTTCCGCTCCTGGGCCGGCCGGTGCCGCACGCGCATGCCTGGGGGGCGTCCCCAGGGGCTCCGGGGCCGCTCGCTCACGGTCCGCAGTCCGCTGGGGCGGAGGGCGTCATCGGCCGGGGGCCGCTGCGAATCCGGCGGGAGGAGGGCCGTCATCGCCGCCCCTTCTTCAACCCTGCGTGAAGCTGGAGTGACATGGCAGCCCCCCTCGTCCCGCCCGAGCCCGCGCGCTGGGCACCGATAGAAGGCGGGACGGCATCGGTGCCTCCTGGGTACGGGATTGGATTTATCCAATGAATACCGGTGATTTCAGGGAAGCTCGGGAGTGATCGGGAGGATGCACTCCCTCCGTGTGGGGAGGGGGGCGTCATCGAACTGTCAACGGTCCCGGCTGGCGTGGCCTGCGCTGGCGCTTCGGGGGACGAGGACTAACTTCTGCCGGGCCATGTCCTCTCGTGCTCTTCTCGCCGCTGTGATGCTCCTGGGGGGGGCCTTGTCCGCCTCGGCCCAGGCGCCGTCCCGCCGTCCCCGCACCGTCGCGGGCGTGTGTGGGGCGGCCAACTGGGTCTGTGTCGCCGAGTGCATCGACGCGGCGTGCGTGGACCAATGTCTCCGGCAGGGCTGTGAGACGTCGCTTGACAAGCTCCAGTCCTGCACGGAGAAGGCTGGGTGTGCTCCGGACGACACCTCGTGCCCCACGCGCACCTGTGGACAGGTGTGCCAGAAGGCCTTCGAGCCCGCGCCGCCCAGTCCCGAGAAGGAACAGCAGGATCCCTGTGCGAGCGTCCAGGCGTCGGGTGCCGAAGTTCCCAAGGATGTGGTGGGCCGGTGGGAGCTGGCCGCCGCCACCTTGAAGCCGGAGCCCCCCGGCACGCCCGCGCGGGCCGACCCTCAGCCCCGGCCCGACTTCGTGCGGAGCCTGGAGGTTCAACCCAACGGCTGTTTCGTGCTGTCCACGCAGCTCAAGGACGCCACGCTGGGGCGCGGCAACCAGTTGGAGGTGCGCGCCTGGGGCCTCTTCGCGGTGGCCAAGGACGACAAGGTGACCTTGCAGGCCAAGGACGGGCAGGCCACGGGCCCCGTCTGCGGCAAGCCCCGCGTCATTCCGCTGTCCAAGGGGAAGTTCCGCGGGCCGCGCTACAAGTACCAGGTGGAGGGCGACACGCTCACCCTCACGCTCGATGACCCGTCCAAGCGCGCCTTCCAGTTCCAGCGCGTGGAGACCCCCGAGCCGCCGAAGGAATAGCCCCCGGCGGGGGAGGGCTCTGCTACACCGGGCGGGACGATGGAACGGATGTCGAGTGTGGATGCGGCGTGGCTCCGAATGGAGACGCCCACCAACCTGATGATGATTACGGCGGTGCTCTGGTTCGACGCACCGCTGGACACCGCCCGGCTGAGGCAGGTGGTGCGGGAGCGGCTGGTGGAGCGCTTCCCGCGCTTCCGGCAGCGCGTGGCGGAGCCTCGTGGCGAGTGGGCCTCGCTGCACTGGCAGGACGACCCGGCCTTCGACCTGGAGGCGCACGTGGGGCACCTGGTGCTTGGCGCACCCGGGGACCACGCCGCGCTGGAGGCGCTGGTGAGCCAGTGGATGAGCACGCCGCTGGAGCGCTCGCGTCCGCTGTGGCAGCTCCACGTGCTGGAGGGGTTCGGCCAGGGCAGCGCGCTGCTGGTGCGCATCCACCACTCGCTGGCGGATGGCATCTCGCTGGCGCGGGTGCTGCTCTCGCTCATGGACGAGGGCGCCGAGGACCACTTCCTGCCGGAGGCCGAGCCCTCCCCGGGCGGGGCGGTTCCCGGGTGGATGAGGCTGCTGCGGGGGGCTCGCGCCGTGGTGATGGGCTCGCGCGCGGCGTTGAAGCGCGGCGCGGAGCTGATCTCCGAGCCCATCCAGGTGGGAGACCTGGTGCGCGCGGGCGCGCGGGGGGTGAGCGCCGTGGGCCGGCTGACGGTGATGACCTCCGAGCCGCCGACGGTGCTGCGCGGGGAGCTGGGCACGCAGAAGCGGGCCGTGTGGTCGAAGCCCATTCCCTTGGACGAGGTGAAGGCCCTCAGCGAGGCCACCGGCAGCACCGTGAACGATGTGTTGCTCACGGCGCTCACCGGCGCGCTGCGCCGCTACCTGGTGTCGCGGGGCGGGCCCGTGGAGGACCTGCGGGCCCTGGTGCCGGTGAACCTGCGGCCCATGGACGAGCCGCTTCCCCGGGAGCTGGGCAACCGCTTCGGGATCGTGTTCCTGGAGCTGCCGGTGCGCCGGGAGGAGCCCCTGCGGCGGCTGCAGGAGCTCAAGCGGCGCATGGATGTGCTGAAGCGCTCGCCCGAGGCGGTGGTGACGTTCGGCGCGCTGAACGTGCTGGGCATGGCGCCCTCCGCGGTGGAGCGGCGGGCCATGGATGTGGTGACGCGGCGGGCCACGCTCGTCATGACGAACGTGCCGGGCCCCCGGCACCCGGTGTTCCTGGCGGGCACGCAGCTCGCGGGGTTGATGTTCTGGGTGCCGCAGGCGGGCCAGCTGGGCCTGGGGGTGAGCATCTTCAGCTACGCGGGGCAGGTGACGGTGGGGGTGTCCGTGGACGCGGCGCTCGTGCCCGACCCGCACCGGATGGTGGAGGCCTTCCACGACGAGCTCCGGGCGCTGGCCCGCGAGGACGTGCCCCCGGCTGTCAGGTAGGCCGGCGGAGGCCGTCCCAGGGGACATTCGCCCGGCCTCCGTTGCCGGGCGTGGCCTTCCCCTGCACACTCGGCCATCGCCCTCCTGGAGCCTGCCCTCATGAAGATACCGTCCCGCGAAGCGTTCCTCTCGGAGCTGGAGCCCCTGGGGTATGGGGCCCGCGTGGCCCGGGCGGCGGCGCTGGGACGGGGCGGACGGGATCAGCCCGGTCTGCGGCCGCTCATGGACACGCTCTTCGCCGGGGATGCGTACGAGGGCTTGCTGGCCATCGAGCTGGCCCAGGGCGCGGGGGCCGGGGAGCTCGTCCTCCGGGGGCTGACCCATCCCTCCGGGCTCGTGCGCGGGCACGCGGCCTCCGCCGTGGGCCGCTTCGTTCCGGACGACGGCGCCATCGAGGCAGTGCTGCCCCGGCTGGCGCCCGCCACGCGCCGCCTCGTCCTCAAGAGCGTGGCGAAGGCCCGGCGGGGCGCGCTCGCGGCCCGGTTGCTGCCCACCGTGTTCACCCGCCACGGGGCCGCGGAGGCCGCCCTGCTCCTGTCCGCGCTCGATACGGCCGGGGTGGCCCGGTTTCTTCCGGCGCTGGAGCACGCCGTGCGCTCCTGGCGCACGCTGGTGCATCGCCATCCGGATGTGGTGCTGGCGTTCCTCCACGCGCGGTTTCTCCAGGCCCCGGAGCGCCAGCGCGCCTGGCTCTTTTCCCTCTATGCGAGCCCGCTGGCGGCGCTGACGCCCCTGCGGCCCGATGCCCTGCTCCGGCTGGTCCAGGAGTTCAGTGCGCCGGAGGTCCTGCCGGGCTTCTTCGTGCAGTTCCTGCCGAGCCTCGTGCGGCGCCATCCGGGCCCGGTGCTCGCGCTCCTGCTGCGCCCGGCCTTCCGGGCGAACCTGCACGCCCAGGGGCTGTCCAACGGCCTGTTGCGGCAAGTCAAAGTCTTCACCTTGGAGCAGCGGCTCTCCCTGGCCCAGGCCCTGGCGGAGGCGCCGTACCAGCTGGCCCGCTTCCTGGAGGCCTTTGCGCCCTCCGAGCGGGGCCCGCTCTTCACCGTGGCCTTCGTGGGCACCTCGCCCCGGGTGCTGCCCGGGGCGCTGGTCTCCGCGCTGCCCCACGCCGCGCGGGATGCCGAGGCGTCGCGCCAGCTGGAGCTGCGCGAGGTGCAGGAGGACCGGAATCAACAGCTCGCCCTGCAGGCCCTTCGCTCCATCGACGCTGCGCGCGAGCCGCTCCAGAAGGCGGCCTTCGCCAGCAAGGCCGAGGATCGCGCCCGGGCGCTCGTGCTGCTCGTGTCCTGCACGGGGCTGTCCCGCCGGGGCATGACCGAGACGCTCGCGCACCTGTCCCGGCTGAAGAACGAGCAGGACCCCGTCCGCCTCGCGGTGATGAACGCCCTGGTCCAGGTGCCCGTGGCCGTCTTCAAGCCCGAGCACCTGCCCGCCCTCGAAGCGCTGTTGACCTATGCCGTCGAGGCCCGGGATACCTCCATGGGGACGCAGGGGGCGTTCCAGCAACTGGCCTTCCGGTTCATCCAGGCCCATGCCACGGAGCCCGAGGGGCCCTTCTTCCGCTTCGCCCTGGCCACGCTGAAGCGGCTCGCGGGGCAGTCCGGCACGCTCGTCATCCCGTCCCTGGAGAAGGACCTCCCGCGAGGCGCCGAGCACTCCATCTTCGCGGCCCTGCTTCCGATGATCCGCGCCGCGGGCCAGCGCGAGGGGTATGGCCTCATCCTCGCCCTGGCGAAGGCGCTGGGGCGGCGCGCGTGGGACATGGACATGCTCCAGCAGATGCTGGAGCCCATCACCGAGGCCAAGCCCGACTGGCTCGCGCAGACCGCCCTCCAGCTCTGGCTGGCCCCGCCCCGGACCCGGGATGCGCGGGTCCGCAAGCTGCTCGACCGCGACGAGAGCGCCGTCACGCTTCCGTGGGTCTTCGAGCACCTGCACCGGCGCAGGCAGGAGTGGCTGGACCCGTACATTCAGGGCCGGGCGTTCCGGGGCCGCTTCACCACGGGCAAGACGGGCTGGGTGCCTCCGGTCCAGCGCGGGTTCCACCGCTGGCTGCCGCGCCAGCAGCGCACCTTCCGGGACGTGCTGCTGCACATCGCCCAGGACACCTCCCGCAGTGCCTGGGAGCGGGCGGGGGGGCTGCGCGTCCTTCCCGCCCTTCAGGTGGTGGATGTGGAGACCTTGAGGCCCTTCCTCCAATCGCCCGAGGTGCCCATCCGGGAGGCCGCGCTCGGCGCCCTGGTGTGGCTGGACCGTCCGGAGCCCTCCCTGCCGCTGCTCCTGGAGTCCCTGGATGGGGACCAGGCCCGGGTGGCCATGTACGCCGTTCCCCGGGTGGCGAAGTTCGTCTCCCCGGAGACGCTGTCCGCGGCCCTCGGCTCGCTGCTGTCGCGCGAGCGGCTCAAGGTCACGGTCGCCAAGGAGGCCCTGCGGCTGCTGGGCGCCTTCCGCTCGCCCCAGAGCATGGCCCTGCTGCGTCAGCAGTGGCGCCGGCCCGAGCTGCACCGGGATGTGCGCATCGCCGTGGGGCATGCCGCGCGCCAACTGCTCGATGATCCGGAGGCCTGGACGCTGCTGGAGGAGATGGCCCAGAGCCCCGACACCGCCGTGGCCACGAGCCTGCTCGAGCAGAACTCCGCGGCGATTCCCGTCACGCTCCGGCCGCGCTACGCGGCGCTCGTGTTGCACGTCTCCCGCCATCCGGACCTCACCGTGCGCCGCCAGGCGTTCACGGCCCTCCCAGCCTGGTCCGTGGGGATGGAGGGGCCGGTGGCGCGGGAGGCCTCGGGCAGGATTCTCGACCTGGCCTCGGGGGCGGAGTGGCGCGAGGCCACCCAGGCGCTGGTGGAGGCCACCCGGGAGGGCACGGCCTTCGAGCATGTGGTGGCCTGCGTCTCGAAGCTCGTCTCCGCCCCGGTGGCGGAGGACGCCACGCCGGAGCGCGATGTGCCCGCGCTCCAGCGGCTGAAGGGGCTCATTCAGGCGCTGCTCGAGCTGCCCCGGCCGGTGCGCCTGCGGCTACGGGCCGAGCTGGAGAACGTGGCCCAGGTCCTGTCCCAGGATGCCGCGTTGTGGTCCCTGCGTGCTTCGATCCGGCTGGCCAGCCTGGAGTGGAACGAGGCCCCCCGCGCCGCGGAAGTGCTGCTCGCGCTGGGGGAGGAGATCCGCGCGGAGCCCCTGTTCGCCTCCGGCTTTTCCTTCGTGGTTTCGGAGGCGGTGAACAACCCTCAGGCGGAGTGGACGCCCGAGCTGCTGCTGGACATCGTGGACCGATTGGGGAACGCGCTTCCGCTGGTCTCGCTGGAGCTCATCTCCGCCGCGGGCCAGCGCCTCCACTGGCGGGAAGACGCGGCGCTGCGCCTGCGCGCCTTGCGGCGGCACCCCTCCGCCGCCGTCCGGGCGGCCGCGCATTCCGTCGTCACCGCGAACGAGTAGGCCCTCAGCGCAGGCCGTGCTCCTCGAGCTTGTTGTAGAGGGTGCGGCGGCTGACGCCGAGCAGGCGCGCGGCGAGCGTCCGGTTGTCCCCGGCTCGCTGGAGGGCATCCAGCAGGGCCTGCCGCTCGGTTTCCCGGCGCTGCGTGTCCAGAGTGCCGGGCTCGCCGCTGGGGGCCGCGGCGGGCGCAGGCGGTGGACTCACCGGGGCTGGGGCGGGCATCAGCCCGGTCTGGCGTGCCAGCTCGCGCGCCACGTCCTCCGCCGTGAGGAGCGGCCCATCCGAGAGCACCACCAGCCGCTCCATGAAGTTCTGAAGCTGCCGCACGTTGCCCGGCCAGGGCTGCGCCTGGAGCGCCTGGAGCGCGTCCGGTGCCAGCGTGAAGGGCGGCCGTCCGTTGGTCTTGGCGTGCACCTCCAGGAAGTGCCGCGCCAGCGGTTCGAGGTCCTCGGGGCGTGCCCGGAGCGGGGGCAGTCCCACCGGCACGACGTTGAGGCGGTAGAAGAGGTCCTCCCGGAACTCGCCCCGCTTCACCATCTCCTCCAGGGGGCGGTGGGTGGCCGCCACGAAGCGCACGTCCACCTTCAGCGTCTGCGTGCCGCCCAGCCGTTCGAACTCGCGCTCCTGGAGCAGCCGCAAGAGCTTCACCTGCACCGAGAGGGAGATGTCGCCAATCTCGTCCAGGAAGAGGGTGCCGCCCTGGGCCAGCTCCACCCGCCCGGGCTTGCGCGCCGCCGCGCCGGTGAAGGCGCCCTTCTCGTAGCCGAACAGCTCGCTCTCCAGGAGCGTCTCCGGCAGGGCCGCGCAGTGCAGCTTCACGAAGGGCCCGCTCCGGCGGGGGCTCGCGTCGTGCAGCGCCCGGGCCGCCAGCTCCTTGCCCGTGCCGGACTCGCCCCGGAGCAGCACCGTCGCGGTGCCCGCCGCCGCGCGCGTCAGCAGCGCCTCCACCTGCGCCATCGCGGCGCTCCGGCCCACGAAGGCCCCGGTCCTCAGGACGGGCAGCGGCTCATCCTGGGTCCGCAGCAGGGTCTTCCGCAGGGTGAAGAGGATCTCCTGCCGGTCGAACGGCTTGAGGATGAAGTCCGCCGCGCCCGCCCGCATGGCCTCCACCGCCATGGGCACCGTGCCGTGCGCCGTCATCAGCACGACGGGGACTTCCGGGCACAGGCGCGTCACCTCGGTGAGCAGCTCCAGGCCGCTCATGCCCGGCATCCGCACGTCGCTCACCACCACGTCGATGGGCATCCGCCGCAGCAGGGTGAGCGCCTCCTCGCCGCTCCCGGCGGTGTGGACCGTGAGCCCCGCTTGCGCCAGCAGCGCCCCGAGCACCTTGGCCACGGCCCGGTCGTCATCCACCAGCAACACGTTTCCCTTCAGCGGCTCGCTCACGGGGCTCTGGCTCCAGGGGACTCCTGCCGCGTGGGCAGGCGCAGGAGGATGATGGTACCGTGCCCCTCGCGGCTCGCCAGGGACACCTCGCCGCCGTGGGCCTCCACCACCCGGCGCACGAAGGCCAGGCCCAGCCCGCTGCCCGAGGCCTTCGTGGTGTAGAACTCGTCGAAGGCCCGCTCGCGCGTGCGCGCGTCCATGCCCTCGCCCGTGTCCTCCACGCACAGCACCACGTTGTGGTCCCCGGGCTCCTCGCGCCGGGTGCGCACCGTGAGGGTGCCGCCCTGGGGCATGGCCTCGTACGCATTGCGCACCAGGTTCTCCAGCGCGTTGGCCAGCAAGTCGTGGTCCCCCTCGCATGGGGGCAAGTCCCTCGCCAGGGCGCGCTCCAGCGTCACGTGGGGGAAGCCCGCGAAGGCCTGGAGCCCCAGCACATCCTCCACCAGCCGGTTCATGTCCAGGGGGTGCTTCAGCGGCTCCACCCGGCCCAGCCGCTGGTAGGTGGTCACCACCCGGTCCAGCCGCTCCACCTGCTCCAGCAGCAGGTCCAGGAACTCCCCCTTGTCCTGCCACGAGTGGCCCTGCGCGTGCTCCTCCTTGAGGAACTGCGCGGCCCCCTTGAGCGCGGCGATGGGGTTCTTCAGGTCGTGCGCCATCTGCGCCGAGAAGCGGCCCAGGGTGGCGAGCTGCTCCAGGCGCTCGCGCTGGAGCACCCACGTGCTCACCGCCCGGCGCGTGGCGGCCAGGAGCGCCAGGGTGATGGCGGTGGTGGCCGCGATAAGCGCCCCCTGCTCGGCGGCGAAGAGGCGGAAGACGACGAGGTAGGCGAGCACTCCCAAGACGGCGAGTGCCGCCGCGTACAGGGCCGCGCTCAGGGACATGTCCCGGCCAAAGAGGTGGAAGCGCAGGGCCACGGTGGCCATCACCGGCAGGCCGAGCAGGGTGCCCAGCGTCCCCAGCCGGGGCACGCTCAGCCCCAGCTCCGCCATCAGGTCCGTGCCGGGCAGGGCCACCAGCAGCACCAGGCCCAGCAGCAGGAGGCCCGTGCGCAGGCGCTCCTCCAGCCGCACCGCGCGCCGCAGGTGCAAGAGCAGCAGCCCCCACCCGGCGGCCAGCAACAGGGCCACGAGCGCCAGCGCGAGGTGGGCGAAGGCGGGCGAGGTGGCGCGCGAGGCAACCCAGGCAGAGCCCAGCGCCGAGAAGGCCAGCAGGGCCAGGGCGCAGTAGACGAGGTACGCGGCGATGAGCCCGCCCGAGAACCGGCGGCGCAGGCCGGTGAACGACAGGATGAAGTGCACCGCGCAGGGAGCGGCCAGCACGGTGGCCCCGAGGTTGACGAGCCGCCACCCGGCCTCGCCGGAGACGGCGAAGGCGAAGTTGGCGAAGTTCCACATGGACAGGGCGATGGACAGCAGCGACAGCGGCAGGGCCAGCGGGCTTCGGCCCACCCGGGCCAGCGCCAGCCCCGCCAGGGCGAGCTGCCCCGCGCAGGCCCCCAGGCTCAACCAGGCCCATCCGCTCATGTCCCGTGCTCCCGGGCAGAGGCTGGCGCGCTTCGGAGGGAAGGGAGCGGTGACATGTCTTGGAGCTCAATCGGTCCAGGGGTTGCGGCGTGCCCCTATATACCGCCTGGGGGCCTTCCCTCGCTGCCGCACCCTGGGCTCCAGGGCAGGGCTCCTGTCTGCCCGGGGAAGGAGGGACATCCGGTTGGACGCTGCTGAACAGCCCCTGAGCCGCTGGGCCGCTGGTGCCCTGCCTCACGGGGGCCTACCTCTGGGTGTCCCACGGCCTCGTTCGAGAGGGATGGACCCTGTCTATGACTTCCTCGCCGCCTGATGCAGCGTCCCGTGGCCCGGTGGTGCTGTTGCCGCTCATCGCGGGGGTCTTCACCGCCTACCTCGTCATCGGCCTCGCGATGCCGGTGCTCCCGCTTCACGTGCATGAAGGCCTGCACCAGAGCACCTTCGTGGTGGGCCTTGTCGCCGGGATCCAATTCGCCGCGGCGCTCCTGTCGCGGATGTTCGCGGGCCAGCACGCGGACCGCCGGGGACCCAAGCACGCCGTCGCCACGGGCCTGCTGCTTGCCGCGGGTTCAGGACTGCTCCATCTGCTTTCGCTTCGCTTCGCCCATGAGCCGCAGCGCTCCGTCTTGATTCTCCTGCTGGGCCGGGCCCTGCTGGGCGTCGCGGGGAGCTTCATCGTCACGGGCGCGCTCAGCTGGGGAGTCGCCATCCTCGGGCCGCAGCACACCGGCAAGGTCATGGCCTGGATCGGCACGGCGCTCTACGCGGCGTTCGCGGCCGGTGCACCGGCGGGCACGGCCCTCTACGCGCGCCAGGGCTTCCTGGCCATCGCGCTCGCGACGCTGGTGCTTCCCCTGGCCACCCTGGCCCTGGTGTTGCCGCTCCGGGCCGTTCAGCCCGTCCCCGCCCGCGCCCGGGCTTCGTTCACGGAGGTGGCCGGCATCGTCTGGGGACCGGGCTTTGGCCTCGCGCTGAGCGGCGTCGGCTTTGGGGCCATCACCACCTTCATCGCCTTGCTCTTCGCGGAGCGGGGGTGGAGCCCCGCCTGGCTCGCGTTGACCGTCCTGTGTGCCTCCTTCATGGCCGGGCGCCTGTTCTTCGGCCACCTGCCGGACCGGCTGGGCGGGGCCCGCGTCGCGCTGGTGTGCGTGCTCATCGAGGCGGTGGGCCAGGCGTTCATCTGGCTCGCGGACTCGTCCGCGCTGGTGCTGGCCGGTGTCACCCTCACCGGTCTCGGCTACTCGCTCGTCTTCCCGGGCTTCGGTGTGGAGGCCATGCGCCGCGCCCCGCCGCAGAGCCGGGGCCTCGCCATGGGCGCGTACACCGCGTTCCTCGACCTCTCGCTCGGCCTCTCCAGCCCCGTGCTGGGCCTGGTGGCGAGCCAGGCCGGCCTGAGCGCGGTGTTCTTCGCCAGCACGGTGGCCGTGTTCTGCTCCGCGGCCGTCGCGCTCGGGCGCGTGCGCGCGCCCGCCACCACCTGAGGCGGCCCTCTTTTAGAGGACGCCCAGCCGCTAGAGGACGCCCAGCCGCCGGGCCCGCGCCGCATCCACCGCCGTGGCTTCCCAGCGGCGCACGGCGGCCTCGCGCTCGGCCTCGGGCGCGTCCGCGTAGTAGCCCAGCGTGTCGTTGAGCGCGCGGCTCAGCTCCTCGATGGCGGCCAGCCGCACGTCCAGCTCCCGGTGCCGCAGGGCCGCGACGAGCCAGTCCGCCCGGCGCCGGGTGCGGTTCTCCACCCACCACGCCATCCACTGGCGGGGGTTGAGGCCGAACGTGGCGCGGGTGACTTCCCGCAGTGCCTCGGCGGCCGCCTGGGCGCACATCTCGTCATCGCCCCCGGTGAGGTGGATGAGCCCCTCGATGGCATCCCGGTCGTGCAGCGCGCCCAGGGCCCGGGCCGCCAACGAGCGCCGCAGCGGATCGCGGTTGCTCAGCTCCTGGCGCAGCTCCTTCATCGCCCCGTCGAAGCGGGGCAGGTGCTTGAGGGCGGAGGCGGCCACGCGCGCGGCGCTGGAGATGTCCGGCTCGAGGTCGAACAGGCCCCGCAGCACCCCGTCCACCAGCTCCACGTAGGGCAGGTTGCCGGCCGTGAGCAGCGCCAGGTAGCGCGTGTCCGCGTCCTGCGAGTCCAGCAGCGGCGAGAGCGCCTGGGCCGCGGGCCGGCCGAGCCGCGACAGCGCGGCGGGGATGGGCCCCAGCTCGTCCGCCTCGGGCAGCTCCACCACGGGCAGGCGGCTCCAGGCCGAGGGGCCCGGGAAGCTCGCGGCGAGCACCCGCGCGCTGGCCTCCGGCGTGCGGGCCAGCTCCGCCATGGCGTTGGCGCGCTGGGCGGCATCCGGGCCCGTGAGGCGCCGCAGCAACGGCGCGAAGTCCGGCGGCGGACGCTCCTCGCTCATTACCCGCGGTGGCATCGTCGCCGCGCGGCCCAGGGTGCCGCTCGCGCGGCCGAAGAAGGGGCTCCAGCCAAGCCCCGCCACCACCGCGGGGGCAGGCACGGGCGCAGCGGCGCCCGTGGGCAGGGGGTCGTCGCCGCCGGTGTCCGGGGCGCGCAGCTCCGTGAGCCGCTGCTTGCGGAAGAGGATGAGCTCCTGGAAGGCGCTCGGCAGGTCCTGGCAGAAGAGGATGTAGTCGGAGAGCCGCCGCTGGCTCACGGGCTTCTGCCCGCAGTCGCCGTACAGCAGCGCCACGAGCCGGCCGCGCACCTCCACGGGGTAGAGGAACACGGCGCGAGGCGTCTGCCGCCCGAACAGCTCCAGGTAGTGCCGCGTCAGCGCGTCCGGGGGCAGCGGACCGGCATAGCTGCCGCGCGTGACGGCGATGGTGCGGAACACGCTGCCCGCATCCAGCGGAATGGACACCTGCGAGAGCGCCTCGGCTTGCAGGCCGTCGCCCCGGGACTCCCAGCCCATGGCGGTGCCCCGCAGCACGGCGAAGGCGGCCACGTAGTCGAACGTGCGGCGGCCAAAGCGCAGCGCCACGTCGATGAGCTTCTCCCGCTCCCGGGTGGCTTCCTTCAGGGCCGCCCGGGCCTGGGCCAGCGTCCAGTCCGGCACGTCCTGCGCCACGGCCCCGGGCTGCGCAGGGGCGGCGGCAGGGGCCGCGGGGGCCTCCGGGGGAAGCATCCGCGGGCGGCCCGCAGGCGCGGCGGGGGTGGGGTTGCTGAAGACGAGGAACTGGGGCTCGGTGGGCCGGGGCAGCGTCTGCGCGGGGACCGGGGTGGCCGGCGGGGACGCCAGCGGCACCAGCGTCGTGGGACCGGGCCCGCCCGTGGGCGTGGGAGCCGGGGGCGCGGAGGGCCGGGGCGCCGGCGTGGGGGCCACGCCCGGGTGGGCCGGCATGTTGAGGCGCAGCGGCTCACGCGTGTACGCCGGCGGCGGGGC
>NZ_JAHXBH010000025.1:0-130639 GCF_020103775.1 Allostigmatella hybrida | reverse complement strand
GCAGATGATGAAGGCGATGCACGAGATGTCGATGAGCATCATCCGCAACATCGGCGGGTAATTCACCCTCCTGAAGTCGCAGTTGGACCGGCTTCGCGTGGGCCCTGTGGCCAGGCGCGAGGCCGGTTCTGCTTTGGGGGTTCCCGGCCTCGTGCGGATCTTGCCGGGTTTGGGTTGCTTCCATGTCTTCGGAGGGCCGTGCTAACCTCGGCTTGCCCACATGGGTGTAGGTGCTAAGTCCCCAGTTGAGGACCTCCAATCGATGGCGAACCCCGACAATGGAACCACCGGGCCCGAATTGCTCGAGAGGGCCATGGAGGGCTTCGAGTTCTACGAGCAGGGGGACTACGCCAGCGCCCGCTCCATCTTCGAGGAACTCTGCGCCAGGGACCCTCGCGAGGCGTACTACCGGACGGCGCTGGGGGCCATCTGCCTCGCGGAGGATGAGCTCGACCAGGCGCTGGACAACTTCAATCAGGCCCTGACGCTCAACGCCAAGGATGCCGCGGCGCTCGTGAACCGTGGCGAGGTGCGGTTACGGCTGGGAGACATCGTGGATGCGGCCCAGGACTTTGCCCGGGCCGTGGATTTGGATCCCGAGAACAAGGATCCGCTCACCTTGCGTGCGCGCCTGCTGGTGGCCGCGGCCCTGGAGACCATCGAGGCCGCTCAGCGCAGTGCCCACGCCGAATGGAAGTAGCTCTCTCCCCGTAGGCCCATGACCAGCTCGCCCGGGCGGCGAGGGAAATCACCCCCTGGCCCCGTGAAGATTCACCACTTCGAGAAGCGCTCCGCGCCGCGTGCGTCCTCCGCCCCGCGCGAGCCCGAGGTGCCCTCGCACGCGCACCCCACGCTGCCGGAGATGGCGCTGCACACGCGCCCCACGCTGCCGGAGATTCCGCTGCACGCGCCCCCCACGCTGCCGGAGTTCTCCCTGCAGCCGCCCGGCGAGAGCCCCGCCGCGCCGCCTCCGGCCCCGCGCCCTTCCCCGGAAGCCCCTCCGGCCCGCAGGAAGCGCGCCCCGGCGGCCTCTGAAACCCGTTCCCGGAAGGGGAAGTCTGCGGAAGACTCCGCGGAGGGGGCCTCGGCCTCTGGGGTGTCAGAGCGCCTGGCCTCCGCGCGCCGCCTCATCGCCGAGGGGAAGCTGGATGCGGCGCGCAGTGTCCTGGAGCGGCTCGTGGCGCTGGGGGTGGCGGGGGCACCGGTGCAGACCCTGCTCGGCGGCATCTACCTGGCCCAGGGGGCGATGGACCGGGCGCTGGCGTGCTTCGAGGAGGCGCTCGCGCGGGACCCCTCGGATCTGGCCGCGCTGATGTCCCGGGGGCAGGTCCGCCTGAGTCTGGGCGAGCTGCGCCGGGCTCAGGAGGATCTGCAGACGGTGCTGGAGTCCGGCATGGCGGGCAGCCCGCTCGTGGAGCAGGCCCGGCAGCTCCTGGAGCGCATCGGCGAGCTGCGCAACCGCAAGCGGCGGTGACGCCGGGCGGCCCTCAGGGGCGCAGGAAGTAGTCCCAGTTTTGGGTGGGGGACTTGCGGATCTTCAAATAGGTCTTCGGGTCGTCGGGATTGATTTCATTCTTCCCGATCGTCCACAGGTGGGCGCTGCTGTTGGTTTTCCGCTCCTGCTCGGTCATGGAGCGGTCGAAGTTGAACGAGCTGTTGCAGGTGTCCGACGCCTTATACCGGCCCTTGGTGACGTAGGTCGTGAAGGTGGTGGCATCGAAGGTCGCGGTGCCCGTCATCTCGGTCCACGACTGAGTCACGCAATAGCCATTGCGAATGTTGAAGTAGACCTGCTGCTTGAACGTCCCGTCCTCATTGAAGTCGAAGTAGACGGCGGTACCGCCCCCGCTGCCGATGTACTCGCCCTGATCCCCGAAGAAGTTGGTGAAGGAGGCGGTGCCGTACTTCCAGTCGCCCTTGAGCTCGCTGGGCGGAGGGCTGCTGGGCGTCTCGGGCTCGTCATCGCCACAGCCGGTGGCCAGCAGCGCGGCGCAGCACACCCACGCCAGGGACGAGGACAGGAGGGTCGAACGCATGCTCATCATGGGCACCTTCGTTGGGTAAGAGGGGAGAGCCGGAGGAAGAACTCCCGGAGGCATTCCGTCATGCCAAATCCCAGCGTCGGCCATTGATGGGACGGGCTCAAGGTAATCTTGAATCTCCCAGAACCCGTCGAAGGACGAGTGCCCCTTTTTCTAAAAAATCAATAATTTCAGAAGGATAGGGGGCGCGAGGGCGGTGAACGCTCCGCTGCTTGGAGGGGAAGCGCAACTCGGAGCGCGTTTCGGCGACAATAGGGAAAACTTCCTATTTGGAGTTCTGGCCCATGACGACCTCCTCTGTCGGTAGAACCGCTCCCACCCCGGCGGCAACCACTGCCTCTTCCACCCGGGAGACCGCCAAGGACCTGCTGCAGCCGGACGGCTCCTTCAAGCTCACCGACGAGCTGAAGAACGAGGCGGGCATGGGCGGCTTCCTGAAGGGCCTGGGCTCCGCCGAGCAGTCCCTCACCCGCGGCGTCGAGAAGAAGATGGCGGAGTGGGCCAAGTCCCATCCCGGCGCGGATGCGGCGGCGTTCAAGGATCAGCTCAAGAAGACCCTCATGAGCGATGGCATGGCGTACAACAACCTGCAGAAGTCCATCCAGCGGATGCAGGACAAGATCATGAGCGACATGAAGGAAGCCGCCAGCGATCGCTTCGGGTGAGCCTGACAGGCCCGCTGCGGGGGCACCTGGACGTGCTCCCGCTCGAGCCTTCGATGTTTTGAAGCCGTGGTTTCTGTGTCCTTGTCTTTGCTTGGGGGAACGCCGTGACCCGTATCCAGCAGCCGTCTCCTGCCGTCATCAAGTCCAGCAGCACTCCTGCTCAAACGGTCAAGACGTCCACCGCTCCTCAGGGGCAGGGGACCACGAGGACTGCGGGACGGCAAACTGCGGCCAAGGATGGTTTTCAGACGGCCGCCGCAAGGCCCATAGTGTTGAACCCCGAGTTCCGGGCCGCCGCTGCCGAGGTGCTGCCGGGAGGCAAGCCCGCCACCGGAAATTCCGTCACCCAGCAGCAGGCCGAGGCGGCGGTGCGGGATGCCTTCAAGCAGCAGTTCAACGGGCGGCGGGAGCCGACCGCGGGCGAGCTGGCCGACTGGAGCACCCGGGCCAAGGAGCTGGCCTCGCAGCACGGTGCCGAGTACCTGGCCGAGCGCGTTTTCAGCGAGCTGAATAACTCGGTGTCCAACGGCAAGGGCACGCGCCCCACCGGCGGCCCGGTCAACACCACCACGCCTGCCCAGCACATCCTGGAAGCAGCGGTGAAGGACGCCTTCAAGCAGCAGTTCAACGGCAAGCGTGAGCCGACCGCGGGTGAGCTGGCCGACTGGAGCGCGCGGGGCAAGGAGCTGGCCTCGAAGCACGGCTCGGAGTTCCTGGCCGAACCACCCCTGCCCAGCACGTCCTGGAAGCGGCGGTGAAGGACGCCTTCAAGCAGCAGTTCAACGGCAAGCGTGAGCCCACCGCGAATGAGCTGGCCGCGTGGAGCGCCCGGGGCAAGGAGCTTGCCTCGCAGCATGGCTCGGAGTTCCTGGCCGAGCGCCTCTTCAGCGAGCTGAACAAGGCCGCGTCGGGCAAGTAAGCGCCCCCGCGCTTCAGCCCTGCCAGGGCTCGCTCTGCACCACCCACAGGGGCGCGTCCGCGCACTGGATGAGCAGGGCCGTGCCGTCGCGCATCAGGACGGTGCCCGGCGCGGCCTGCACACCCTGTGGGGCGTGGGTCAGGAGCGTGCTCTGTACCTGCCGCCGCTGGCCCTCCAGGGTCGCGAGCGCGGCGTACGGGTGGCCCTCCTGCCATGAGGCCATCCGGCACGCCCGCACCCGCCGGTGGACGGCGAGGGCTGGCTGGCTCCAGTCGAGCTCGCGCTCGGCGGTGCCAAAGTTGCCCGCGTACCCGGCGCCCTGCTCGGTCTGGGGCTCGCCCCGGTCTCCCCAGGTGATGCGGCTGAACACCTCGGGCAGCAGCCGCTCGCCCAGGCTCATCATCTTGTCCGTCAGGGCCTCCGCCGTGTCCCCATCCTCGATGGGGGCGCTTCCGTGAGCGAGCAGCGGCCCGGTGTCGAACTGCGCGTCCATCCGGTGGAACGTCAGGCTCAGCTCCGGCTCGCCGTTGAGCAGCGTCCAGCCGAGCGGGTTGGGGCCCCGGTAGCGCGGCAGCCGGCCCGGGTGGGCGTTGAGGGCCCCTTGGGGCGGCAGCGCCAGGGCCTCCGGTGGAATGCGCCAGGGGAAGAAGAAGCTCAGAATCAGGTCTGGCTGGATGGCCTTCAGCAGGGGGGCGATCCGGTCGCGCCGGCTGGGCAGGAGGATGTCGGCGCTGGGGGGGATCTGCTGAAGCACCTGGTGCATCATCGACCGGCCCAGCTCCGTGCGGGGCCGGGGGCCTCCGGGGCCGGTGGTCATCACCGCCGCCAGCGTGTGGCCCCGGGCCGGGAGCAGCTGGCTCAGGGAGGCCACCACCAGGGGCGAGACGGTCAACAGCGCGATGCGCCAGCCGTCATATTGGATGTGTGCACCGCCGGAAGGAGGGGAGGCAAGCATCATTCGGGTGTCCTACCACCGTGCCTGGGGGGCTCCCAGGGCCCAGGGGGCTTGGGCGCGAGACCGCCCACGGACTAGGATGGCCCCCGCCGATGGTATCCAATCCCAACAGCTTTCTCTCCAAATACTCCGACATCGTCCTCGCGCTGGTGGTGGTCGCCATCGTCGGGATGATGATCGTCCCGCTGCCCACCCTGCTGCTGGACGTGCTGCTGACGCTGAACATCAGCATCTCGGTGGTGTTGCTGCTCATCTCGCTCTACGTGCCCGGAGCGCTCCAGCTGTCGGTGTTCCCGACGCTGTTGCTCATCACCACCATGTTCCGGCTGTCGCTCACCATCTCCACCACCCGGCTCATCCTGCTCACCGGAGACCCAGGCGAGGTGGTGGTGGCGTTCGGAAAGTTCGTGGTCCAGGGCAACTTCGTCGTCGGTGCCATCATCTTCGTCATCCTCACGGTGGTGAACTTCATCGTGATTTCGAAGGGCTCCGAGCGTGTGGCCGAAGTGGCCGCCCGCTTCACCCTGGACGCCATGCCCGGCAAGCAGATGTCCATCGACGCCGACCTGCGCGCCGGCTCGCTCGACCTGGAGCAGGGCAAGAAGAAGCGCCGCGACCTGGAGCGCGAGAGCCAGTTGTTCGGCGCCATGGACGGCGCCATGAAGTTCGTCAAGGGCGACGCCATCGCCTCCATCATCATCACCGTCATCAACATCGTCGGTGGCCTCATCATCGGCGTGATGCAGAAGGGCATGGAGGTGGGCGCCGCCGCCCAGAAGTACTCGCTGCTCACCATCGGTGACGGTCTGGTGGGCATGATCCCCGCCATCCTCATCTCCACCTGCGCCGGTATCATCGTGACGCGCGTGGGCGGCGAGGAGGAGGGCAACCACCTGGGCAAGGACGTGGGCATCCAGCTCACCGCCTACCCGAAGGCCATCGCCATCGCGGCCGGCATGCTCTGCGTCCTGGCCGCCATCCCGGGTCTTCCCACCGTGCCCTTCCTCGCCCTGGGCGGGGCCGCGGGCTTCGGCGCCTGGAAGATGCTCCGGACGAAAGAGGCGGCCGCCGTGGCGGAGGAGGCGGGCGGTCTGGTGCCCTCCGAGTCTCCCAACGGCACGCCGGCCTCCACCGAGCCGCCGCCCAAGGAGCAGCTCAACCCCGAGTCCGAGGTGTTCGTCCCCGTCGTCACCCCCATCGTCCTGGAGGTGTCCGACGCGCTGGTGTCCTTCGTGGACTCGCGGCAGGACAACGGCCGGTTCCTCTTCGAGCTCATCCCGTTCATGCGCGATGGCCTCTTCGTGGAGCTGGGCGTGCGCTTCCCCGGCGTGCGCGCCCGCGGCAACGCGAGCCTGCCCCAGGGCGCCTACCAGATTCAGATCAACGAGGTGCCGGTCGTTACCGGGCAGACCACCATCGGCCACGTGCTGGTGAACGACACCGTGGACCGGCTGAAGCTGATGAACATCACCGGCTTCGAGGCCATCAACCCGGCCACCCGCCAGCCCGCCGCCTGGGTCCCCGAGCAGTACCGGGAGACGCTCGAGGCCGCGGGGCTCACCACCTGGGATGTGCCCGGGTACATGATTCTCCACCTGGCCGCGGTCCTGCGCCGCAATGCCCGCGAGTTCGTGGGCGTGCAGGAAGCCCAGACGATGCTGGACCAGCTGGAGAAGGCCTTCCCCGCCATCATCAAGGAGGTGGTGCCCAAGGTCGTCAACGTGCTGAAGCTCACGGACATCCTCCAGCGGCTCGTGGAGGAGGAGATCTCCGTGCGTGACTTGCGCGGCGTCCTCCAGTCCCTGTCCGAGTACGGCCAGGTGGAAGCCGACAACGTGATGCTCACCGAGCACGTGCGCTCGTCCCTGCGGCGCTACATCTCCCACAAGTACGCGCGCGGCACCGGCACCCTGGTCGTCTACCTGTTGGATCCGCAAATCGAGGAGGCCATCCGGGGCTCCATCAAGCGCACCTCCGCGGGCACGCACCTGGCCCTGGAGCCGGAGCTGGCGCAGGAAATCGTCCAGGCCGTCAAGGCCGAGTGCGGCCACCTGCCTCCGAGCGCCCAGCGCCCCGTCATCCTCACGGCCATGGACATCCGGCGCTACGTGCGCAAGCTGCTGGAGTACGAGTTCAACCCGCCGTTCTCCGTGCTCAGCTACCAGGAGCTCGCGCCGGACCTCAACATCCAGCCCGTGGCGCGCATCTCCACCCGGTAGTCCCCGGGGGCCCTCCGGGGCCCCCCTCCGGGCTCGCTCACCGCCGCTGGTACAGGGCGGTGATGCTGGAGCCCCAGTCGGCCCGCATCACCTTCATGCCCAGCACGCTGAAGGCCGGGGACTGAATCGTCTGCCCGGCAATGACGGCCCGCGCCCCCGGCTTCAGCTCCTCCAGCTTCACGGCGAGCTGCTGCATCAGCTGCGGGCCGTAGCAGGTGCCGTGGGCGAAGACGACGTCATAGTCCCGGAAGTCCAGCTCCAGCATGTCCCCGTCGATGAACTCGATGCGCTGGGCCTGCTGTTCGGGCGGCAGCTGCGGGCGCACCTCCGCGTCATAGCGCTGAAGCACCTGCCGGGCCGCGTCGCCCAGCCCGGGCAGCAGCTCCACGCCCACCACGCGGCTGAACGGAAAGAGCATGGCCGCCAGGAGCGTCGCCTTGCCCGTGCCCGAGCCGAGATCGATGAACTGCTCGCCCGGCTGCGGGGAGACGGCCGCCACCACCTCGTGGAACGGGGCCGGGACGACTTCCCCGTACGTGGTGGAGGCATCCCCCCGGCCCGTCCGCTGCTTCTCCGACCGGGCGATTTCGTAGCCGGGGAGGTTGCCGTAGAGCTGGTCGAAGATCTCTTGCGCGCGCGTGAGTTCCATGGCGCGCCAGTTTAGCTCACGCCCCGGCGATCAGCGCCACGATGAGGCCAATGGCGAGCAGGGCGAAGACGCCCATCACCACCAGCGGCACCAGCTTCTGCTTCGTGAAGCCTCCGGCGGCCACGGGCTCCGGGGGCGGCTCCCTCACGATGGGGCGCGGGGGCTCCGGCGGCGGGGGCGGGGGTTCCTCGGCCTTGACCGGCTCGGGCTCCGGCGGGGGCGGCTCGGGTGGAGGTGGCTCGGGCGGGGGCTCGGCCTTCGGCGGGCGCTTGGGCGGCGGGGCCCGCGGCAGGGGCTGGTTGGGCGTGTGCTCCTCTTCCTCCTCCTCGCCCCCGTCGTCCACGGGCTCGTGGGGAATCACCACCGAGGGCTCGGGCAGGTCCGTGGGGTCCACGTAGATGAGGCGGGTGTTGCCCACCTCCAGCTCGTCCCCGTCCTTGAGCGTCTTGCGGTTGATCTTCTTCTTGTTGACCTTGATGCCGTTGCGGCTGCCCAGGTCCTCCACGTGCGTGCCGGACCAGTCGCGGCGCAGCTTGGCGTGGCGCCGGGAGACCAGGTCCTCGGCGAAGGTGACGTCGGCCGTCTCGTCCCGGCCGATGATGATCTCCTGCGCGTCGTTGAGCTCGATGCGCTCGCCCTCGCGCGGGCCGTTCATGATGCGGAAGTAAGGCCCCTCGCCGCTGGTGAGGCCGCGCATCACGTCCTTCACCAGGCTGCGCGCCACGAAGGACGTCTTGTCCGTGCCGACGTTGAGCGACATGGCCGCCACGTGGCTGAAGCGCACGTCGTACTGGGCAATGCCGATGATGTCCCCGTTGCGCAGGCGGTGCTTCTCGCCCTTGGGCAGGGGTTTGCCATTGATCTGCGTGCCGTAGGCACTGCCCAGATCCTCCAGGAAGTGCAGGTTGCCCTCCTGGGAGATACGGGCATGGTTGCGCGAGACGGCTTGCTGCGCGAGCACCACCTGGCAGGCTTTGTCGCGGCCCAGGGTGATGACCGCCTCGTCGATGACGAGCTCGGTGGGCTTGGCGGCACTGCCGGCCTCGCTGCGCTGCGTGACGGTCAACCGGACGCTCATCGCGAGGACTTCACCAGAAAGATGGGGTCAGAGGAGAAAAGGGCTCAATAGCTGTCGTTCGACAGGAACTTCTCGCACGACTCGGTCTCGGAAGGGAACTCCTCGGCCACGCCGTACTTCAGGAAGTTCTTGCAGGCAATGGCCGCGGCATCCCGCTTCTGGGCCTCCGAATAGAGCCGGAACAGGCCGTAGTGGCACCGGGCGTACTTGCCATCCAGCCGCAGGCACTTCTTGTAGGTGCGCTCTTCCTCGGCGACGAGCCCCTTCTCGCTGTACTGCACCGCCATGGTGTAGAGCGCCTCGGCGGTGTTCTCCGCCGCCAGCGTCTCGCGCTCCTCCTTGCCGGCCGAGTCCACGAGGGCCGCCTTGCGCTGGGCGATGGTCAGGTTGTTGAGGCACTGGGGGTTCTTGGCCTCCAGGCGCACGCAGGTGCTGAAGGCCTCGCGGGCCTCGGCGAAGCGGCTGAGCTCCATGAGCGCCACGCCGTAGTCGTTCCACACGTTGGGCACGTCCGGGGCGAGCTGCGCCGCCTGGCCGATGTGCTCCACGGCCTCCTCGTACTTGCCCTCGCTGTAGGCGATGATGCCCAGGTTGTGGTGGGCGTTGGCGATGTTGGGGTTGACCGCGAGGATGGTGCGGAACTCCTTCTTGGCCTCCTCCGCCTTCTCCATCTTCATCAGCGCCAGGCCCAGGTTGTAGCGGGCCTCGAGGTAGTCGGGGTTGACCTTCAGGGCGCGCTGGAAGTTGTCGTGCGCTTTGCCGTACGCGCCCTCCTCCAGGTAGATGAAGCCGAGGTTCTGGTAGGCCTGGGCCTGCTCCTGGTTGAAGCGCAGGGCCTTGATGAAGTGCTTCTTGGCCTCTTCCTTCTTGCCCGCCTGGAGGCTGATGAGCCCCTTGTTCACCCACAGGTCCGCGTAGTGGGGGGAGAACTCCAGGCCCAGGTCGCAGTAGACTTCGGCGCGCGTGAGGTCGCCGACGGCGATCTGCTGGGTGCACAGCTCGTTGTTGTAGAGGGCGCGCTCGTGGATGGGGGGCTTGGAGATGCAGCCGGTGGCGGCCACCAGGGACAGTGCGCAGAGCAGGGGATTCAGACGCATGGCGCGGCGAGTGTAGGGGAGCGGGCGCCAGGGGATCAACGCCCCCGAGGCATGAATTCCAGGCTGTTTTCCAAGGGTTACGCCTGTAGAGTCCGCGCACCATGCGTACGCTCCTTTGTACCCTCGGCCTCCTTTCGGCCCTGTTTGGCGCGCTTCCTGCCCAGGCCCAGTTCGACAACCACAGCCTCGGCGTGTCCCTGGGCTACATGAACTTCCAGAAGACGGCCGGCCTGGAGGGCGGCGTGTTCCTGGGGCTCGAGGGCAGCTACTACATCGAGGGGGGCTTCGACTTCGTGTCCCTCACGAAGCTGTCGTTTCCCAAGGACCCCATCTCCAACAAGCGGGTGGTGGGCGTCGCCCCCTCGGCCGGTATTCGCTACCTCTTCCTGGAGGAGTCCATCCGGCCCTACGCCGGGGCGGACCTGAGCTACCTGTTCGTCTTCCGGCCCGAGACCACCGGCCAGTACGTGGGCATCGGGCCCAACGTGGGGCTGGACCTGTTCGTCACTGACTCGGTGAGCGTCGGGGTGCGCGGACAGTATATCTTCTACATCGCGCTCAACGAGGAGACGCAGCATTCGCTGGCGTTCTCCGCGGGAGCAGCCGCTTACTTCTAAGCGCCCCATCTCCGAGGTTTCGCCCGCATGCTCCGCCTGCCGTGTCCCTTGCTGCTCGCCGTTGGTTTGCTCTGGGGGCCCCTCGTGGGGTGTGGGGGCGGGGACACGTCTCCGGCGGTGGACGCAGGGCCTCCGCCGCCGGACGCGGGGCCCCCGGATGCGGGCCCGCCCGACGCGGGGCCCCTGGACCGGGTGCCCCCCATCGTGACGTCGCACGCGCCCGCCGCGGGCGCGGTCGCCGTACCGCCGGATCGCCGGCTCGAACTGGTCTTCAGCGAGCCGATGCAGACCCAGGAAGGCCTGCTGCAGCTCCTGCCGGAGGCGGCCTTTCCGGCCAACGGCCGGGTGAAGGTCCGTCCCCAGGACTGGGATGCCTCGGGCCGCCAGGTGTCCTTCGCGTTCCCGGGCGGGCTGCCGCTGGAGACCGAAGTCACGGTCACCGCCTCGCAGTTCCTGGACGTGGCCGGCAACCCGCTGCCCGCGGCCTTCACCTTCCGCTTCACGGTGAGCGACGGCCAGCCCCCCCGGGTGACGGCCTCCTCCCCTGGCGAGGGCGCCAGCCGCGTGCCCCTCAACACCGCGCAGGTGTCCTTCACCTTCAATGAGCCCATGGATACCCGCGTGGGCTCGCTCGCGCCTCAGGGCGGGCTCACCTTGGGCCCGGCCACGTGGGCGGACGCCCGGGTGCTCACGGCGCCCATCACCAGCACCCTGGTGAACAACGGGCAGTACGCCGTGCGGCTCGAAGGGTTCCGCAACGTCCACGGCCAGGCGTTCAGCGGGGTGCCCACCCTGGGCGATGGGAAGCTGGACTTCGGCACGGGCCCGGACCTCACCCCGCCCACGGTGGTGAGCGCGAGCCCCGCCGAGGGCGCCAGCAACGTGGCGACCGAGTACACCACCCGGGTGGTGCTCACCTTCAGCGAGCCCATGAAGAAGACCGTGGGCAAGGCCGAGCTGGTGGACGGCTCCACCCGCACGGTGCTCACGCCCCAGTGGAATGGGGATGGCTTCAGCGTCAGCTATGACGTGACGTTCCTGCTGCGCCACAACGCGGCGCTGGGCATCGCCCTGACCGGGTTCCAGGACGCGGTGGGCAATGCGCTGGACCCGAAGCCCTACCTGGGCAACGGGGTGCTCGACTTCCGGACGGTGTTGGACACCACGCGGCCCTACCTGGAGAGCTCGAATCCCGTGGATGACGCCCAGGATGTGTACCCGGCCGAGGTGTACCTCACCGGCGGCACCCCCGCGACGGGCCTGCGCAAGCGCTTCACCTTCGTGTTCAGCGAGCCGATGGACACCCGTGAGAGCCGCGTCACGCTGCACGAGACGGCCTCCCCGGGCACCTTCCGCAGCTTCAACGGCACCTGGGCCACCGACCGGAGGACGCTGACCGTCACCGTCACCGCGGTGGCCACCGGGCAGCTCCCCGTGGCCGAGACGCGCGCCTATTACATGGACCTCACCGGCCTGAAGGATGCCGCGGGCAACACCGTGGAGACGACGTTCCCGGGGCCCGGGGGGGATGGCCGGATTGGCTTCCTCACGCTGGCGGACCTGCCGTGGCTCGACCATGCGTGCGCGCACGCGCTCGCGGTGGCCCCCACGGCCGTCACGGCCACCGCCACCTTCTCGGGGGCCTCGCCGCGCACGGACGCGCTCCACGGGCACTACACCGTGACCCTTCCCGGCGGGAACGGGAGCTTCACGGGCTACACCCGGATGCGGCTGGGCTTCGAGCGGCTGTACCACGCCTTCCTGAACCGGGAGGTGCCCCTGGAGGTGACGGACGCGGCGAACGGCGCGGTGCTCGAGGTGACGCTGGAGCCCGTGCCGCCCGCCTGCAACGAGCTCACGCACATGGCCACCTTCCGCTCCACCGCCAACCCGGAGCTGCGGGCCCGCTTTGGCCCAGCCCCGGCCGCCGCCTTCCGCCTCGTGCTGGAGGAGCACGACTGACGGGGGCCGCCGCTCAGCGGGCCGTGGGCGGGCGCATCCGCGCACTGGCCCCCCGGCCCCGGGCGGAAGGCGAGGGGAGCAGGGCGGTGGCCACCAGCAGCGACCACTTCTCGTCGGAGAGGTGGGCGGGCTTCTCCATGGCCAGCACGTCCTGAAGCCGCGCGCCCAGCGCGGCGAAGAGCCGCAGCCGGGCCTCCAGGCTCAGCTCGTCCCGGCGCAGGGCCGCGGAGAAGAGGACGTCCCGCTCCTCCGTGGAGAGCTTCTTCGCCCGGGAGACGAAGAGGCTGTCGGCCAGCAGCCCCTCCTCGGCGGGGACGCCCAGCGCCGAGGGCACCTTCAGGCGCCGCTCCCGGACGACGATGGTGCCGGCCAGCATGTCCCCCAGCCGCTGGTGCGAGCCGGACAGGAGGGCCGAGACGCCCCCCACGAGGTACAGGAAGGGCAGCCGGTCCACCGGCCGGGCCAGGTTGCGCAGCGCCGCATGGTAGAAGCCGATGCGCACGCCGCTCTCCTGGATGACGCGCAGGGAGAGCAGCCGCTTGCCCACCGTCTGGCCGCTCCAGACCGTCTCCAGGGTGATGCCGTAGCCCCAGTCCACCAGGAAGTAGATGACGATGCTCAGCGCGCTGGCGAAACCTGGGAAGAAGGCCAACGCCCGGTTGAGCCCCAACAAGATGGCCGAGCAGCCCACGGCCACGATGAGGGTGTCCACCAGCCAAGCGAGAAAGCGCGAGCAGAGCCCCGCCAGCGTGAAGCGGAACTCCACGTACTCAGGGGTGAGAACGTTATGGCTGCCGTCGAGCAGGGTCGCTTGCGGGGACGTCACCGGCCCAGTCTAGCCAGGAGACCGGGCGGACAGGAGAGCGTCATTCCGCAGTCTCGCGCAGATCGGTTAATCTGGATTCTCCCGTGTCAGACACCGCGTCCACCTCCTGGGTCCAGCGTCTTTGGCCCGCGGCGGTCTTCCAGTTCGCCCTCATCGCCGGTGTGACGCAGCTCAAGACGGCTGCGAACGCCCTGGTGCTGTCGCGCTTCGAGTCCCACGCGCTGCCCTACCTGTACCTGGTGGGCGCGCTCATGACCGCGGTGCTGACGGTGCTGCCGCGTGCGCGGCAGGACTCCCGCCTGGAGTCCCCGGGGCTCATCACCGTGATGGGCAGCGTGATTGCCCTGGGGCTGGCGGCCGGGTTGTCGGCCGGCCAGCGGCTGCCCGCGCTCGCGCTCTACCTCTTCGCGGACACCTTCACCACGTTCGTGTCCCTGCGCTTCTGGGGCCGCATGGCCTCGTCGTTCGATGCGCGGGAGGCCCGCCGCGCCTTCACCATCCTCAATGGCTTCGGCATGGGCGGCGGCATCATCGGCGGGCTGCTCGTGCAGGCGCTGGCGGTGCGGCTGGGCACCTCGGTGGTGGTGGCCAGCGGCGCGCTGGGGCTGCTCGCGGCCGGCATCGTCTTTCACTTCAACATGCGCGCGGTGCTCATCGTGCCGCGCTCCCGGCATGCCAGCACCACCGCGGCGCCCTGGCTCTACTTCGCCCAGAGCCCCTATGCCCAGGTGCTGGGCGCGCTGGGCATCGCCTTCGCGGTGCTCTCCTCCTTCGTGGACTACCTGTTCCGCCTGAGGGTGGAGGGCACCATGAGCGAGGACAGCCTGGCGGCCCTCTTCGGCTCGCTGCAGCTGTGGATTGGCCTGTTCTGCGTGGGCTTCCAGCTCCTGCTCGCCGAGCGGCTGCTGGGGCGGCTGGGGCTCTTGCGCTACCTGGCGCTGGTGCCCCTGGTGCTCGCGCCCTTGGCCATCGCCACGCTCGCCACGCCCCTCTTGTGGCCGGTGCACCTGCTGAGGTTGGTGGAGACGGCGGTGAACTACTCCATCCTCCCGGTGGGCATCCAGCTGCTCTACGCGGCGGTGGCCGACGAGCAGCGCGAGGCGGTCCGCAGCGCGGTGGATGGGCTGCTGCGCAAGGCGGGCGTGGTGCTGGCGGGCCTGCTGCTCATCGGCGCGGGCCGCACCGCCACGGGCGCCACCATGGCGGTGGCGGTGGTGGGGCTGTGCATCGCGCTCGTGGTGCTCCTGCTGCGCCTCAAGCCCGCCTATGTGGAGGCGCTGGAGGAGCGCGTCGGCGCCTCCGTCGAGGACGAGGTGGAGGTGGGCGGGGAGACGCAGAAGCTGCTGGTGGAGGCGCTGGGGGCGAGCGCCCCGGAGCGCGTCCTGCGCGCCGTGGACATGCTGGCCCAGGCCGAGGTGCCGCTCCGGGCCCACCTGCCCGCGCTCCTGGGCCACTCGAACGAGCGGGTGGTGGAGCGCGGCGTGGAGCTGGCGCTGGAGTTGGGTGCCTACGAGACGTCTCCCACCCTGGAGCGGCTGGTGGAGGAGGGCCCCCGGCGCCCCCGGGACCAGGCCGTGTGGGCGCTGGCGCGCCTGTCGCCGGGCCGGGCCGAGCGGCTGCTGCCGTCGCTGCTGGAGCACCCGGACATTGGCCTGCGCTGCGCGGCCATCGGCGCGATGATTCACTCGCAGGGCCACAGCGCCGCCCTGGCCGCGCTCAGCGCGCTGCTCGCCCGGGGGATGCAGGCCCCGGTGGCCGAGCGCCGCGAGGTGGCGCGGCTGCTGGGCCGCCTGGGGGACACGCGCTTCGCGGCGCCCCTGGCGCAGTACCTCTCGGACGCGGACTCCTCGGTGCGCCGGGTGGCCATCGACGCGGCGGGGGTGGGGCAGTACCTGGAGCTGGCGCCCCGGCTGCTGACGTTCCTCACCTGGCGCGAGGAGCGCAAGGAGGCGCGCGAGGCGCTGGCGGCGCTCGGGGACCGGGTGATGCCGCTCCTGGAGGTGACGCTCAACAACCGCGCGGCGCCCGTGGCCATGCGCCTGCAGCTCACGCGCGTCATGCGCAGCATCGCCACCTCGGATGCGCTGCACGCCTTCCTCTTCTCCAACGTGCGCGACGATGCCTTCCTGCAGTTCCGCATCGGCTCGGCGATGTCCCGCTTGCGCGACGAGCACCCGGAGTTCCCCGTGGACGTCGAGCGGGTGCGCGAGGCGCTCGGCCGGCGGCGCGACGTGTACCGCGAGCACGTGGAGGCGTTCCGTGACTTGCGCGCGGCGCTGGGCGATGGCTCGCTGCTCACCCGGGCCGTGGGGGACCGGCTGGACCAGGCCCTGGAGATGTCCTTCTCCCTGCTGGGGCTGTTCCACCCGCCGCAGGTGATGCGGCGCGTGCACCAGCTGCTGGTGGGCAAGGATCCGCGCCGGCGCGCCTACGCGCTGGAGCTCTTGGACAACGTGGTGGCGGAGGAGGACCGCGAGCTGGTGCTGGAGCAGGTGGAGGCCCACCACCGGGACCTGCCCCTGGGCGCCGCGGGGCGGCTGGAGTCCCACCTGGAGGTGCTCATCCAGAGCGAGGACAGCGTGCTGCGCGCCTGTGCGCGCTACGTGGCCCAGCGCCAGGGCTCGCTGGTGGTGCCGCCCGAGCAGGAGACCGACATGAGCGAAGTGACCGTGCAGAAGATGTTCGCCCTGGAAGGCGTCAGCGTCTTCTCCCAGAGCGACGTGGATGACATCGCCGCGGTGGCCGCCGTGGCGCGCGAAGTGCGCTTCCGCGCGGGCGAGCGCATCTTCAGCCAGGGCGACCCGGGCGACGCGCTCTACGTCATCGTCGAGGGCGCGGTGGACCACTTCCACGACGGCGAGCACGTGCTGCGGCAGCACTCCAAGGAGACCTTCGGGGACGTGAGCCTGCTGGATGGGGCCCCGCGCCCCACCGACGTCGTCGCCCTGCAGGACACCCGGGTGCTCGTCATCGACCGGCGCGACTTCCTCGACCTGCTCGCCGACCGCCCCGAGCTGCTCACGGGCTTCTTCCGCGCGGTGAGCCAGCAGCTGCGCCAGTTCGTCGAGGCGGAGGCGGCCGGGGTGGGGAGCCTGCCCAACCCGCCGAAGCTGCTGCCGGCCGCCACCGAGAAGGCCTGAGCCCGAGGGCTCAGGCGGGCCGGGCGGTGGGCGCGTCCGGGTCGGCGACGGGCGTGTGGGGCGAGGGCGCGGCGAGCGTGTGCCGGTGGGCGGCCAGCAGGTGCGCGGAGGCCACGGGGATGAGCGGGCGCAGGAAGCACTTGAGCACGGGCAGCATGGACAGCGCGCGCACCACGGACAGCCCGGCGAAGGCCCACGGCTGGCGCTCCACCTCGGCCGCGGGCGAGAAGGCGAAGCGGGTGCGCTCCGTCCAGAACCGGCCGTAGCCCTGCAAGAGCTTCCAGCGGAAGCCGGGCACCTGCGTGGTGAGCACGGTCCACCCGCGCAGGAACCAGGGCGCGCCCGCGGTGGTGTCCGTCCAGGCCCGCGCGCTCTTGCTCGCGGTGAACACCACCACCCAGTACGCGCTCCACAGGGGCACGAGCACCCCCATCAGCAGCCTCGAGCCGGGCAGCGGCAGCGTGAGGAAGGAGAGGACGACGGTGCCCAGCACGAACACCACGAGCGAGCGCCAGCGGTGGCGCAGCTCCTTGAGGAGCCACCGGACGTTGAGGCGCACGCGGGGGGTGAGGGGCCCATCCTCCGGCTCGATCGCCGTCAGCAGGCTGGCCTCCCGGGCGATGGCATCGTGGTAGTCCCGGGTCAGCGCGATGACCCCCCACTGGACCAGATGCAGGGCCGCCAGCAGCGCGGCCCAGAACTCCAGCGAGGTGACATCCGCCAGGTCCTCGCTCTCCAGGGTGGCGGCTGACTTTCCCGGGATGTCATCGTCTTCGCTGTCTTCGGCCTCTTCCGGGGCTTCCGGTGCGGAGGCGGGGGGCTTGTCCGAGGCGGAGCGGTGCACGGCCTTCGTGCCCCCGTCCATGAGGAGTCCCCCCAGGACGAGGACGGTGATGGCCTGGAGGATGCTCACCCACAGGTAGCGCCGCCGGGCGGCCGCGTCCGCCCAGAGCGCCCGGAGCAGGTGGTAGGGCAGGCACAGGCCGTGGACGAACGCGCGGAGGGGGTGCTGGGGGCTCGGAAGGGGGCGCTGCTGGAAGTGCGCCGCGCCGCTGCGTACATCTTCCCACGCGGCGAAGGGCGTCCGCGCCGCAGGCTCCTGCTCGTTCCACTGGGACACGCGCCCACGGTAGCACAGGCCCCTGGGTGCATTCGGAACCTGTCGGGTGGCCTGATTTATGGTAGACGCGCGCTCGTGAGCCCGATCTCTTTCCGAGCCTTCTTCCGTCCAGCGTCCTCCTCGTTCTCCTTCTCGCGGCGCCTCACCCCGGGGCCCCTGGCGCTCGTGCTCCTCGGCGGGCTGTCCGCCTGCGACAAGCCCCAGCCGCCCGCGCCCAAGCCCGCCCCGGCGGCGCAGGACGCGGGGGCCGCGGCGCCCGCGATGCCTCCGGAAGTGACGCTCCTGGTGACGGGCGGTGTGGGTGGGCAGCTGCTGCCCACGGGGGAGGGAGAGCAGCGCAAGGGCGGCGCGGCGGAAATTCTCGGCCGCTGGGTGGCCGA
Source organism: Allostigmatella hybrida (assembly GCF_020103775.1). Taxonomy (NCBI): domain Bacteria; kingdom Pseudomonadati; phylum Myxococcota; class Myxococcia; order Myxococcales; family Archangiaceae; genus Allostigmatella; species Allostigmatella hybrida. The sequence continues at coordinate 112,970 of NZ_JAHXBH010000025.1, read as the reverse complement.
GGAGAAGCACTGTCCCACGCCGCTCGCCGAGGGCCAGCCCGAGTGTAAGGACGCGGGCACGCTGGTGCTCTCCACGGGCGACAACTGGAACGGCCCGGCCATCTCCTCCTTCTTCCTGGGGGAGACCACCTCGGCGGTCATGCGGCGGCTGGGCTACGCGGCCTCCGCGCTGGGCAACCACGAGCTGGACTTCGGACGGGAGCAGTTCACCAAGAACGCCACCATCGGCGGCTTCCCGTTCCTGGCGGCCAACCTGCGCGTGAAGGACGAGGCGCTGGCCAAGGACTTCAAGGTCCCCGCCTTCCAGGTGTTCGAGCGGCGCGGCCTGAAGGTGGGCGTGGTGGGCCTGGCCTCCACCAAGACGGTGTCCGCGGCGATGGCGGGCCGGGCCGAGGGCCTGGAGCTCATCGGCTACGAGGAGGCGCTCACGGCCGTGGTGCCCCAGGCCCAGGCGGCGGGCGCCGACGTGCTGGTGGTGGTGGCCGACGCGTGCCCCTCGGAGCTGCAGCCCATCGTGGAGAAGCACGCGGACTGGAAGCTGGCGCTCGTGGTGGGCGGTGGCCGGTGCGCCCAGCCGTTCGAGACGGCGAAGGTGGGGGACACGTCCATCGTCTCCATCAGCCGCGGGCTCGACAAGTACTTGCGCGCCCACATCACCTTTGATGCGAAGAAGCCCGCCGGGCAGAAGGTCTCCGCGCTGGACACGAAGCTCATCGCGGTGCCCGCGGGCGCGGGCGCCCCGGAGCCGGACGCGCAGACGGCGCAGATCATCAACGGCTTCAAGGAGCAGCTGGACCAGCGCCTGGGCGAGCAGATCGGCTTCTCCAAGAAGGGCCTGAAGCAGGACTCCAAGGAGATGGTGCGCTGGATTGCCGGCTCCATGCGCGAGGTGCTCGGCACCGACGCGGCCGTGCTCAACAAGAAGGGCCTGCGCCAGGACCTGCCCGCGGGGCCCATCACCCTGGGCACCATCTACTCGGTGCTGCCGTTCGAGAACTCGCTGGTCATCGCCAAGGTGAAGGGCGCGGACCTGGCCAAGCAGCTCGCCAACCCCGAGGCGCTCATCTCGGGCTTCACGGCGGCCGGGAAGAACAAGTTCAAGGACAGCAAGGGCAAGCCGCTGGACCCCAAGCGCGAGTACACCGTGGCCACCGTGGAGTACCTGTACTTCGGCGGCGATGGCTTCGAGTTCGACAAGCTCGATGGCGAGCCGACCGAGACGGGCATGGCCTGGCAGACGCCGGTCATCGACTGGACGAAGCAGAAGGGCTTCACCGAGGCCAAGCCGCTCGAGAAGGCGCTGCCGAAGTAGGCGGTGCCGCAGTGCCCGGACAGGCTAGAGTCCGCGCCCATGGACGTGGCGGAGTTCATCGAGGCGCGGCGCCCCCGCTGGGAGAAGCTGGAGTCGCTGCTCGACAAGGCGGAGAACCGGGGCCTGCGGGAGCTGAGCCTGGAGGAGGCGCGCTCGCTCGGGAAGCTGTACCGGGCCGTCTCCAGTGACTTGCTGTGGGTCCGCGCCCGCAGCGGCTCCGCCGAGGTGAACGCCTACCTCAATGACCTGGTGGGCCGCGCCTACGCGCTCACCTACCCGGGCAAGCGCCCCCGCCTCGCGGACGTGTGGGCGTTCGTCTCGCGCGGCTTCCCGGCGCTGCTGCGGCGCGAGTGGCGCATGTACCTGGCCTCGGTGCTGCTGCTGATGGCGGGGGCGGGCTTTGGCTACCTGGGCATGGTGATGGACCCGGACGCGGCGCATTACCTCGTGCCGGAGGACCACCTGAAGATCGACCCTTCCGAGCGTGCCGCCCAGGAGGCCAACGGGCCGGGCATGTCGGTGGAGGCTCAGGCGACGTTCTCCTCCTTTCTGTTCACCCACAACATCCAGGTGGCGTTCCTGGCCTTCGCGCTGGGCATCACCGTGGGGATTGGCACCGCGCTGATGCTCTTCGTGAACGGCCTGCTGCTCGGGGCGCTCGCGCAGGTGTACGCCGCCAAGGGGCTCGCGGGCTGGTTCTGGGCGTGGATCCTCCCGCACGGCATTCCGGAACTCACCGCCATCTGCATCGCCGGCGCCGCGGGGCTCGTCATCGCCCGGGGCATGGCGGCGCCCAAGGGGCTGCCCCGGGGCGTGGCGCTGCGCCAGGAGGCAGTGACGGCGGTGAAGCTGCTGTTCGGCACCCTGGTGCTCTTCGTGCTCGCGGGCTTCATCGAGGGCACCGTGTCGCAGATTCATCCGCCCCGGTTGTCGGTGGCCTTTAAAATCTCCTTCGCCCTGGCGGTGGGCGCGGGGGTCTACGCCTATCTGTGCTCGGACTTCCTCCGGGCCTGGAGGGGAGACGAGGCCCCGGCGCTCAGAAGATCCGCTGACCCGGGGTGAGGACGAGGTCCGGGTCGAACGCCCACTTGGAGGACTGGAACAGGCCCCACAGGGGCTGGAAGTGCTCGCTCCACTCGGCGGGCGTCTGCGGGCCGGAGCTGATGGGGTAGGCCTTGCCGCCGATGTCCGCGAGCTGCTTGAGGAACAGCCGGTTCTTCGCGAGCAGCGCCTCCACGTTCTCCGGGGTGGGGGGCACGGCGGTGCGCAGCAGGGACAGCAGGAAGGTGTGCTGGTCGGCCGGCACGCGGAGGAACGGCGCGGTGAGCTCGCGGTTGTGGAAGGGGTAGAGCAGGATGGGGCCCTGGCCCAGCTCCTCATCGGACGTCTGGTTGAGCACCTGCTCCACATAGGCGGTGACGGAGCGCCCGGGGACGAACACGTTCAGCCAGGGGTGGGGGAGCTGCCACGCGCCCAGGCTCTTGAGCTGCTCCACCATCGGGGCTAGGCGGTTGGTGAAGTCGAAGTAGGTGCTGTCCTGCACCGCCACCGTGCCGGGCTGGAAGGACAGGCCCTGGAGCAGCGCCGCATCGTTCGGCGGGGCCTCCGGGCGGAAGTACTTCACCGCCTCCAGGTGGTAGGTGCGCACGCCCCCCGCCAGCGAGATGGAGCCCTCCACGTAGTCGAAGCGGCCATCCTCGATGAGCTTCCGCTGGTCCGCCACGAGCCCCGAGAGCTGCGCGTACGCCGCCGTGTAGGTGCGGGCCAGGGGGGGCACGGGCACCAGCCGGAGCTTCGCCCGGACGATGATGCCGAACTGGCCCAGCCCGCTGCGCACGGCGTCGAACAGCGGCTTGCGGTGGAACGGGGAGCAGTTCACCCGCTCGCCCCGGCCCGTCACCACCTCCAGCTCCAGCACGTTGTCCACCTGGAGGCCATGGCGGAACGCCTGCCCGCCAATGCCGCCCACCGACAGCGTGCCGCCGACGCTCAGATCGATGGAGTCCGTGAGCACCGGGGGGCTCAGGCCCACCGGCACGGTGGCCTGCAGCAGCTGAATCCACCGCACGCCCGCGTCCACCCAGGCGCTGTTGGCGGTGACTTCGTGGATGGTGGCCAGGGCGGACATGTCGATGAGCACGCCGGCCTCGACCTGGGCCTGGCCCTGGGTGCTGTGGCTCTCGCCGATGCCGCGCGTGCCGGAGACCTTCAGCTGGTGCAGCCGCGCGAAGCGAATCACCTTCACGATGTCGTCTACCGAGCCCGGCACGAGCACCGCCCAGGGCGTGCGGTGCACGCTGTGGCCGAAGTCGTCCGCGGCCTGCTCCCGCACCGCCGCGTCCAGCAGCAGTTGGCCATCGAACGTGGGCACGCTCAGGGTGCCGGGCTCGCCGTTGGACGCCCAACTGCGGCTGATGGGGTTGAATGCCGCGGCCGTGGCCACCAGCGCTCCTTGCAGGAGGGACCGGCGGGGGAGGGTTCCGAGCGACATGGGGGGACTCGCTTTCCAGCTTCAGGGGAACGAACCCCATTATTCCACGATAGCTGGCTTTTTACACCAATAACGTTTGAGCGGGTTTCCCGTTGGCCCCAGGTGGGTTCGGGTAGACTCCCCGCGCCGCTCGCATGGGAGGGGGACAGGTGCCGAACGCGGGGAATCCAACCATCCTGGCCATCGATTTGGGGACGTCGGCCGTCAAGCTGGCCCTCGTCACGACGCGGGGCGTCATCCTGGGGGGCGAGGTGGAGCCGCTTCCGCTGGCGCTGTTGCCGGAAGGGGGCGCGGAGCAGGATCCGGAGAGCTGGTGGTCGGCCATCGTGCGGGGCACGCGGCGGCTGCTGGCGCGCGACGGGGTGTCCGCGGCGGACGTGGTGGGCGTCAACTGCAGCAGCCAGTGGTCCGGCACGGTGGCGGTGGACGCGCAGGGCAAGCCCCTGCGGCCGGCCATTCTGTGGATGGACTCGCGCGGCGCGCCCCACGTCCGGCGGCTCACCCGGGGCCTGCTCTCCGTCGAGGGCTACGCGCTGGGCAAGCTCTTCACCTGGCTGCGGCTGACGGGCGGGGCGCCCAGCATGTCCGGCAAGGATCCGGTGGGGCACATCCTCTACCTCCAGCACGAGCACCCGGCGCTCTACCGCGACACCTACAAGTTCCTGGAGCCCAAGGACTGGCTCAACCTGCGGCTCAGCGGCCGGTTCGCCTCCTCCTATGACGCCATCACCCTGCACTGGGTGACGGACAACCGGGACGTGGCGCGGGTGGGGTATGACGAGCGCCTCCTGGCGATGACGGGGCTGCACCGGGACAAGCTGCCCGAGCTGCTGCCGGCCGCGTCCGTCATGGGGCCGCTGCGGCCCGAGGCCGCCCGCGAGCTGGGGCTGTCCGAGGGGGTGCAGGTGGTGACGGGCGCCCCGGACATCATGGCGGCGGCGGTGGGCTCCGGCGCGGTGCGCGACTTCGAGCCGCACCTGTGCATCGGCACCTCGTCGTGGCTGAGCTGCCACGTGCCCTACAAGAAGGCGGACATCCTGCACCAGATGGGCACGGTGCCCTCGGCGCTTCCCGGCCGCTACCTGCTGCTCAACGAGCAGGAGTCCGCCGGCATCTGCCTGTCCCAGCTCAAGGCGCTGCTCTTCGACGCTCAGGACGCGGCCACCGCGCCGGACTCCCAGCAGATTTATGCCCGCTTCGAGGAGGCGGCCGCGCGCGTGCCCGCGGGCAGCGATCAGGTCATCTTCCTGCCCTGGCTCAACGGCGAGCGCTCCCCGGTGGAGGACGCGCGCCTGCGCGGCGGGTTCTTCAACCAGTCGCTCCAGACGACGCGCGGACACCTGGTGCGCGCGGTGATGGAGGGCGTGGCCTACAACAGCCGCTGGCTGCTGTCCTACGTGGAGCCCTTCCTGGGCCGGAAGCTGGACGGCATCCGGCTGATTGGCGGCGGGGCGCGCTCGCGCGTGTGGTGCCAGATTCTCGCGGACGTGCTGGACCGGCCCATCCACCAGGTGGACGAGCCCGTGCTGGCCAACGCCCGGGGCGCGGCCTTCCAGGCGGCGCTGGCGCTCAAGCACCTGACGGTGGAGGAGATGCCGTCGCTGGTGCCCATTACCCAGACCTACGAGCCCAACGGTGCCCACCGCGGGCTCTACGACGAGCTGTTTGGTGAGTTCTTGAACCTCTACAAGGCCAACAAGGCCATCTTCGCGCGCCTCAACCGCTCCAGGAGCGCGTGAGCCCCAAGCGCGAGGACTTCCGCAGGAAGGACGCCATGGATCTTCCCAATCTGGATTTGCTGTCCCACGTGCCGCAGCGGTGGCTCGAAGTGGCCGAGAAGTACCTCAAGGCCATTCCCCAGGTCCGGGCCCGGCTGGACAAGGAGACGGGGACGATGCTCTCCCATCTGGAGGGCCGCCTGAAGCCCTACCGGGGCGAGCTGCCCTCCTTCGAGCGGCTCCCGGCGCAGGGCCGGCCGCGCGAGGAGGTGCTGCGCGAGCTCGCGGGGCTGGAGGCGCGCGAGGAGAAGCGGTGGAAGGAGGGGCACGTCTCGGGCGCCGTGTACCACGGGGCCGAGGACCACATCGCCTTCGTGAACGAGGTGTACGCGCTGCACTCGCAGAGCAACCCCCTGCACGCCGAGCTGTGGCCCAGCGCCACCAAATTCGAGGCCGAGGTGGTGGCCATGACGGCGAACATGTTGGGCGCCGCCGTGGCCAACCGGAACCAGCCCCCGGAGCAGCACATCTGCGGCTCGCTCTCCTCGGGCGGCACCGAGAGCATCATGCTCGCCATCAAGACGTACCGGGACTGGGCGCGGCAGGAACTGCGCATCACCCAGCCGGAGATGGTGCTGCCCTCCAGCGCGCACCCGGCGTTCGACAAGGCCGCGCACTACTTCGGCGTGAAGGCCGTGCGGGTGCCGGTGGCGGCGGACCACCGCGCGGACGTGGCCGCGACGCGGCGGGCGCTCACGCGCAACACCATCGTCCTGGTGGGCTCGGCGCCGTCCTTCCCCCACGGCGTCATCGATCCCATCGCGGAGCTGTCGGAGCTGGCGCGCAAGCGGGGCCTGGGCTTCCACACGGACGCGTGCCTGGGCGGGTTCGTGCTGCCGTGGGCCAAGCGCCTGGGCTACGCGGTGCCGCCGTTCGACTTCCAGCTGCCCGGCGTGACGACGATGTCCGCGGACACGCACAAGTTCGGCTACGCGGCCAAGGGCACCTCGGTGGTGCTGTACCGGGGCACGGCGCTGCGCGCGCACCAGTACTTCACGGCCACCGAGTGGCCGGGGGGCATCTACTTCTCGCCCACCTTCTCGGGCAGCCGCCCCGGCGGGCTCATCGCGGCGGCCTGGGCCACGCTGGTGACGATGGGCGAGGAGGGCTACCTGGATGCCACGCGCCGCATCCTGGAGACGGCCAAGCGCCTCAAGGACGGCATCGCGGCCATCCCCGGGCTGTACGTGCTGGGAGACCCCCTGTTCGTCATCGCCTTTGGCGCGCACGAGGTGGACATCTACAAGGTGATGGAGCGCATGGGCGCCAAGGGCTGGGACTTGAACGGGCTGCACAAGCCCGCCGCGGTCCACCTGTGCGTCACCCTGCGGCACACGCAGGACGGCGTGGCGGAGCGGTTCCTGGAGGACCTGGCGGCGGCCGTGGCGCACGTCCGAGAGAACCCCTCGGAGAAGGGCACCATGGCCCCCGTCTACGGCATGGCGGGCACCGTGCCCTTCCGGGGACTGCTGAGCGACCTGCTCAAGAAATACATGGATTTGCTCTACAAAGTGTAGAAAGCCAACAGCCCTCCACTCCGGGAGGACCGGTTTTCCCGGGCGACCAGAGGTTCAATTGTTAGGGGGTCACTCCGCAGAAGAGAGGACCCACACATGAAGACGCACGGGAAGACGAGTCGAGGAGGAGGGGGGCGGCAGGTGGCCCTGCTGGCCGCAGTGTTCGGGGCCATGGCCCTCATGGCGCCCCCGCTCGCGGTGGCCGGCGAGCCGGTGCCCGTGGAGGAAATCGTCCTCGTCTCCAAGCAGGAGGCCGGCACGCCGGGCAAGGACGGCGGGCCGGCGCGCCAGGGCACCCTGCTGCCCCAGCTCATCGGCAGCGAGCTGCTGGGCGATCTGCTGGGCGGCACTGGCGGGGGGACCGGCGGCGGCGGGGGCGGCAGTGGGCTGCTGGGCGGAATCCTGGGCGGATGAACCGGCCGCGTCCCGGTCCCGTGGGCCCGGCGGTTTGCCCGGGCGTCACGGCCGGGGACGGGCCCTGGCGGGTGCTACTCGCCGGCGCAGACCTTGTCCTGGGCACACACTCCGTTCATGACCCGGAGCTCGTCCACAAGGCTGTTGCAGTTCATCGCCTCGATGGCATCCAGACAGGTCTGGAGGTTGTCCCCGTGGATGCGGTTGTCGCAGGCCGCCACGGGCCATTTCTCGTTCCAGAAGGCCTTGCGGTTCGTCTCGCAGTCGCTGCGGCTGGCGTAGGTTTTTCCCTCGCCGACGTTGCCGCACGCATCGAAGTTATCGCAGAGGTTCTCGCTCGCGGCGTCCACGGCGGCCTGCTGGCTGTCCGTCAGCTCCGCCACGGTGGAGTCGCCACAGCCCCACAGCCACAGAGCTCCCGCCACTGCCACCCAAGTTTTTCCAGTCATGAAGGCGAGATGGGGGCGTGGCATCCCCCCCGCAAGGGCCCGGCGCCCCGCGGGGCGCGGGGGCCGTGGAGTACCCGACAGTGCCCGGCTCAGCCCAGCAGGTCGAGCAGGCGCGAGCGGCGGCGCTGGCGCGACAGGAACTGGAAGCGGCGCAGCTCGCGGCGCTTGGCGGCGGTCTCCAGGGCGCTGTGCACCGAGAGGCTGCCCGGGCCCCGGAGCAGCAGGGCCAGCGCGGTGCCTACCAGGGACAGGTTGAACTCGTAGCCGCCCTTGAGGTTGTCGAAGCCCTTGGGCCCATGCACCTTGCCGATGGCGACGGCCTGCGTGGCGAGCACCGCGAGCGCGGTGAGGCGGGTGGCCACGCCCAGGATGGCGCTCACCCCGGACACCACCTCGGTGATGCCCACGGCGATGACCCACGGCTTGCCGGGGGTGAACCCCAGCTGCTCGAACATGGGCGCGGTCTGCTCCACGCCTTCTTTCTTCAGCTTGCTCAGCCCGTGGAACACCAGGGTGGAGCCCAGCGACAGCCGGGGGGGCAACAGGGCCGCGGCCTTCAGAAGGCTGGGCTGCTCGGTCAGGGTCGTCACCATCATGGGAGCTGCTCCTGAGAAGAAGGGGCTTACGAACGTTGCTCCAAGGGTGGAAACGGCCCGGACCGCTGACATCGCCTGACGGCAAGCAGCCGGTCAGCCGGTGTGCCTGCCTGTTGGCCCACCCGGGGCGTGTGGAAGCGCCCCGGGGGACCCGCAGGCCTTACGCGGCCTGGGCGCGGCGCCGGCGGCCGAAGGTGTACTGGGTCAGGGCGAGCACCCCCAGCCAGAAGCCGGCGTCCGCCCCCGAGGTGGCCCCGCAGCCGCAGCCGCTGTCCTTCACGGTGACGCTCACCGGGGCGGACACGGCCGTGTTGCCCGCGCCGTCGGTGATGACCGCGGTGATGACGTGCTCGCCCGGGGCGGCCGCGTCACTGTCCCAGGTGGCCGTCAGCACCGGCTCGGTGCCGGTGGCCACGGGCTTCCCATCCACGAGGAGGGAGAGCTGAACGAGCAGGGTGCCCTCGGCCACCGCGCCCTCGGCGGTGAGCTTCACCGGGCCGGAGACGGTGGTGCCGCCCTGAGGCTCGGTGATGGCCACCGTGGGCTGGGCCAGCCGCGTCACCGTGGTCTGCGCGGTGACGGTCAGCAGGGGGTTCCCAGTGTCCGTCAGCGTGAGCGACACCGTGCCCGTGCCGGTGAACGTCACGGTGGCGCCCGCGGGCATCGCGCCCTGCACGAAGGCCGTGGGGCCCGGCAGGACCGCCTGCGCATCCGAACTCGACGTCTGGACCGTGCCCTCGTAGGTACTGGCCAGGTTGTTGTAGGCATCGACCGCCGTGGCGGTGAACGCCACCGCCTGTCCCACGGTGGCGCTGGCCGGCAGCTCCAGCGTGAGGCGCGCCGCCGGGCCCGCGACGACGGTGAACGGAGCGCTCGTGGCGCCCTGGGCCTCCGGCGCGCTGGCCAGCAGCGTGTACCCGGCGGCGGCCTTGTGTACGGAGAGGTTCTCGAACGTCGCCACCCCGCGACTGGTGGTGGCCGTGACGGAGCCCTCCAGCGTGCCCCCCTGGGCGGGGTTCTCTCCCAGGCTCAGCGTCACACGGAGGCCGTCCAAGGCGAGCACGTGGCCTTGCGTGTCCTGCACCTCCACCTGCACGCGGAACGGAGCGCCCGCGGTGAAGTGGCCCGCGTCCGGCAGGGGCCGGAAGACGAGCTGCGACACGGGCTGCTCGGAGAGGGTGAACGGCTGGCTCTCCACGGAGGGCAGCGTGCCCGAGCGGGCCTCCAGGGTGTAGCCCACCCCGGCGCGGCCGAGGGTCAGGTCCGCGAAGGTGGCCACGCCCTGGACGGCCGCCACCGTGGCCGTGCCGCCGAGGGTGACTCCGGAGGGGTTCGTCTTCAGCGCCAGGGTGACGGTCTCGGCCGAATCCAGAACGGTGTTCCCGTAGGCGTCGGTGAGGGCCACCTTCACCGCGGGGGTGAGGACCGCTCCCGCCACGCCCGGGCCCGGCTGCACCTGGAAGGCGAGCGCGGCGGCTGGGCCGGGTGTGATGTCGAAGGCCGAGCTGGTGGCTTCGGGCAAGCCCGTGGACTGCGCGGTGAGCGTGTAGCCCTGCGCGGCCCGGCGGATGGAGAGGGCCGGGAAGGTGGCCACGCCCTCGACGGCGGACACGGTGGCGGTGCCCTCCAGCGTGCCACCCGAGGCGCCGCCCAGGCTGAGCGTCACCGGGGCGGAGGCAGCGGTGTCACGGTTGCCGTCCGCGTCCTGGAACTCCACCTCCACGGGCGCGAGCTCCTGGCCCGCCGGGGTGGAGGCCGGGGCCGTGCGGAAGACGAGCCGGGCCGCCGCGCCCGCCGACACCTCGAAGGCCGTGCTGAGCGCGGAGAACGCGCCGGAAGTAGCCTTCAGGCGGTAGTCCGTGCCCTTCTTGTTAACGGTGAGGTCCGTGAAGGAGGCCACGCCATTGACGGTGGCCGCCGCCGTCCCGCCCAGCACCGCGCCCGGGACAGACGTCTCGAGCGCCAGGGTGATGGGCTGGGTGGAGGCCGTCACGGTGTTGCCAAAGGCATCCCACAGCGCCACGCGGACGGCCGGGGTGATGATCGCGCCGGAGGCGGAGTGGGAAGGCTGGGTGAGGAAGCCCAGCGCCACCGCGGGGCCCGGCTCCACGCCGAATGCCACCGAGAGGATGGACGGCAGGCCCGGGGCGCTCGCCAGGAGGGCGTAGCCCGTGCCCGCCTTGTCCACGGAGAGGCCCGTGAAGGAGGCCACGCCATTGACGGGGGTGGCGGTGAGGGTGCCACTCAGGGTGGCACCAGGCGCGGAGTCCAGCGTCAGCGTCACCGGCACGGAGGCGCCCGTGACGATGTTGCCGTTGCTGTCACGCACCTCCACCCGGGCGGGGAACGCCGTGCCCGCGGTCACGGGGGAGGAGGGCGAAGCGGTGAAGACGAGCTGCGCCGGGGCGCCCGCGGAGACATCGAACGCGGGGCTGACCGCCTGGGTGAGGGAGCCCGAGGTGGCCGCCAGCTTGTAGCCCGTGCCCGGCTTGTCGAGCGACAGGGTGGAGAAGGAGGCCACGCCTCCCACGGCCGCCACCGTCTTGGTGCCGGACAGCGTGCCGCCTGCGGGGTTGGTGTTCACCGCCACGGTGATGCTGGCCGTGGAGGCGGTGAGGTTGTCGAACCGGTCGAGCACCGCCACCTGGAGGGCCGGGGAGAGGACCTGGCCCGCGGTGCCGCCCGTGGGCGGGGTGAGGAAGGAGAGCTTCGAGGCGGCGGCGGGGTTGATCTGGAAGGCCGAGCTGGTGGCGCTGGTGAGGCCGGTGGCATTGGCCACCAGCGTGTACCCGGCGCCGAGCTTGTTGAGGGACAGGGAGCTGAACGTGGCCACGCCCGAGCTCATCGTCGCCGTGGTGGTTCCCGACAGCGTGCTGCCGCCCGGGTTGTTGCCCAGGGTCATGGTGACGCTCTGGCTGCCCGTCGTCACCGGGTTTCCGAACGCATCCACCAGGCCGACCTTGAGGGACGGCAAGAGGGATGAGCCCGCGGTGGCGCTGGAGGGCGGCTGCACGGTGAAGACGAGGCGCGCGGCGGGCCCGGCGGTAACGGTGGTGCCCGCGCTGTGCGAGAGCGACGGCTCCCCCACGCCCGTGGCGGTGACGGACTGAGGGCCCCGCGTCACGAAGGTGATGGGCACGTTGGAGGCCACGCCCGCGGTGAAGGCCGTGGGGGGCGGCAGCACCGCCTGCGCGTCGGTGCTCGTGAACGCGGCGCTGCCGGTGTAGCCGGTGGCGGTCTGTCCCACCGCATCGAGCGCCGTGACGGTGAAGGAGACGGGCACGCCGGCCGGGGAGGTGGTGGGCAGTCCGTTCAGCCGGTAGCTGACGGCGGGCCCGGGGGGCGGCGCCGACGTCGTGCAGGTGGCCGCCGAGTCCGCGGTGAGGCGGACGTCGTCCACATAGAAGCCCTCGGCGGTGGAGATGTTGTCGGAGTAGGTCCGGAAGGCGAACCAGACCTTCTTGCCCGCCATGGCCTTCAGGTTGACGGTGACGGTCTTGAGCGCGCCGTTCGTGCCCTTGTTGGCGCCCGTCCAGACGCGCCGCGACAGGTTGCTGACGAGCACGCCGTCATAGCCACCCGCCGAGATGTAGGGCGCCGTGGTGGACGCGGCGTCGGACACGTCGATCCATGTGCTGGAGGCCGAGGTGGTGTTGTAGGCGAGGTAGACGCCGTCGTAGTTCGCCTCGATGTCGTACCAGACGTGGAACGTCAGCTCCGGGTTGATGGCGGTGGCCGGGATGGAGAAGCCGTTGATGCCAGCCACGGAGCCCGTGCCGCCCAGCACCAGGTTCACCTGGGTGTTGGTGGGGTAGGTGGTGGCGCAGGCGGTGGACGTCGAGCCGAACCGGTACGCCTTGGTGGCCGACTGGTAGCGGCACCCAGTGACGATGCTGTACGTCAGCGCGCTGCCCGAGTTGGTCGAGGTGGTCCAGTACGAGGAGGCGTTCGGGGGCCGGTTGGCGTCGAAGTCATCGAAGTAGCGCACGCCCGGCGTCACGGCGCCCGTCGTCACGGAGGACTTCGTGACGGTGTTCGTCTCCTCCACGGCGCCGCTGGCGCTCGTCTCGGTGGCGCGGACCACATAGTGGTAGACGGTGCCGCTCGTCAGGTTCAGCGTGTCCGAGAAGCTGGTGCCCGTCACGCCCGTGGCGATCCGGTTGATGGCGGACGGCGTGAAGCCCTGCCCGGTGCTCCTATAGACGGAGTAGCTCATCGAGCCGCCGCAGCCAGGGGCCGCCGCGCTCCAGGTGAGGGACGTGCCGCACGTCGCGGTGCCGGCATTGGTGACGGAGGAGAGGCCCGTGAAGGTGGGCAGGTACGTGCACGTCCCCGTGGCCGTGGCGGAGGCCTCCGCGGAGGGGGCGGACTCGGCGCAGGCCACGCCGCGCACCACGTAATAATAGGTGGTGCCGCCGGACACCTGGGTGTCGGCATACGGGGGCGCCGCCGCCTCGCCCACGAGGGTATAGGGGCCCCCAGGAGAGGTGGCGCGGTAGACGGTGTAGCGGGAGGCGGAGCCATCGGGCGTCCAGCCGACCTCGATGCGGTTGTCACCCGTGGGGGTGGCCGTCACGCCGGTGGGCACGGGGCCGGGCGTCGAGCAGTTGTTGTAGACGATGAGCGCGAAGTCCTGATCCAGCGCCGAGCCGTTGCCGGGCACACCATCCGAGTTGATGTTGGTGGCGGTCACCGTGGCGGTGTAGGAGCCCGAGGTGCCCGCGGGCAGGAAGACGCTCTCCACGTTGTTCCGCTCATCCGCCGTGCCGCCGGTGACGGAGGCGCCCTTGGTGAAGACGTTGCCCTTGTAGGTGACGCCGCCCACGGTCACGGAGAGGTCCAGGTTGTTCTTCCAGGCGCTGCCGGTGGTGGAGCCCGGCGCGTCCGTCCACGCCAGCGTGACGCGGAAGGGCTTGGAGGTGTCCTGGACGGCACCGACGAAGGAGCGGCTCTGGCCGCTGGCGGTGAAGAGCTGGGCGGGCTCCTGGTCCGAGAGCACCCGCGCGGTGCCATCGAAGGCGGCGCCCAGATCCATGAGCCCCATGCCTTGATTGTTGGAGAACAGGTTGTCGTTGGCCCCGGTGCCCGTCAGGTAGCGGGCGGAGTTCATCAGGTAGGCCTTCGTCATCGCCGCGCTGGGCGGAGGGAGACCCTGGTTGATGAAGTACTGGCGCACGAGCGCCGCGCCGCCAGCCACCGCCGGGGTGGAGTGGCTGGTGCCGGAGGAGGCCGTGTACCACTGCTGGCCCACCGGGTAGTAATCGTTGCCGGGGCCGCCGCAGACGCCGCCCGCGTTGAAACAGCTGAGCGCCTTGCCGGTGGCGACCGCGGGCGGGTTGGCGCGCTGGCCGGCCGCCTGGGCCACGCCGCCGGCCACGTGCGTGCCGGGGGCCACGAGGTCCGGCTTCTTGCGGCCGTCGGAGGTGGGGCCGCGGCTGGAGAAGGAGGCGATGTCGTTGAGGCTGTTCGCCTCGCTGTCGGGGGTGTCACACAGGTCCGGAGCGCCAAAGGCCCGCACGTTCTCGGAGGCGCCCACGGTGATGACGTTCTTCGCGGTGGCGGGCGTGCCCACGGTGTTGGCGCCCGAGCCGGAGTTTCCGGCGGCGAAGAGGATGACCATCTCCTGGTTGCCCGGCGTGGGCACGGCCGAGCCCGTGGGCTGCGCATCGCGCACCAGCGCGTCATAGGCCTGTGCGTCGGCGTCGTAGCTGTTGTCCTCCGCGCCCCAGCTGTTGCTGCTGATGCGCATGCCATCGCGGTACGCACGCGACTGGAGATCCTCGTAGTCGGGGTTGGTGAAGTTCGCGGGATCAAACACCACCGAGGAGCCCACCTTCACGAAGGGCGCCACGCCCAGGCCGTGGGTGAAGCCCGTCTCGTCGGTGAAGGGCGCGCCCGAGAGGCTGGCGTAGCCCGCGACGATGTGGGCGTTCAGGGTGCCGTGGCCATCGCAGCCCTGAATCGTGCTGCCGGAGTTCGCGGAGCCCTCCAGGCGGTTGTAGACGACGCGGCCCGCGGCGTTGATGTCTCCGGCCGTGTACAGGCCGAAGTGGTTGGGCACCTGCGTGCCGTTGTCCAGGCCGCTGTCCGACACGTCCACGCCGAAGCCGGAGGCGGTGAACTGCGCCTGGGTGAAGCCCTTGGAGGCCAGCCACGCCAGGTAGCCCGGGCCGGAGGGCCCGTTGCCCGTGATTTGACCGGCGAGGATCATGTTCTGCCGCTCATCGACCTTCCGGGGCGTGAAGTACGGCTGGATGGACACCACGTCCGGCCGGGAGGCGATGCCGTAGAGCTGCGGCAAGGACAGCGAGGCCGTCACGTTGATGTAGCCGGGCACCTCGCGGATGCGCCCCTCGTGGGACTGGAGCTGGCGGATGAGCTCCAGCGTGGTGGCGTTCTCCCGCTCATCGCGCACAAGCTGCACGGTGTAGGTGGGCGTGGCGCCCTTGAGGGCGGAGGGGTGGAGCTTGTAGTCGTCGAGGTAGCCGCCGTCCCACTGGATGGCGCGGGCCTCGCGCACATGGGCCTCCAGCCGGTCCATCGCGTCCGCGCTGCCATAGACGAGGTAGGCATTGTGGGGGAGGTAGGTGATGACCTGGACGCCCGTGGCCTCCAGCGCCTGGTACCACTCGGGCAGGATGGGGCCGGCGAACTGCACCAGGTGCAGGCGCTTGCCGGCGGCTCGGGACTTCATGCTGCGCAGGGACTGGCCGTGCGCCGAAGCGGTGTCGATGACGCCCGCGTTCAGCAGGAGCTGGTTGGACTCATCCTTCAGCTCCACGGTCTCGGAGGCGGGAAGGGTGGCGAGCACCGCCTCCTCCACCTGCACGAACTGGAAGGAGCCGTAGTCGCCAATGAGCCGGTAGGGCGTGCCGCGCTGCTTCCAGCGTGCGGCCTGCTCCGCGCTGAGCTGGACCTTGTGGAGCGGGGCCGAGGCCTGGGGCTCGCCGGGGGCCTGCGGCGAGGGGAGACTTCCAGGGCCTTCGCAGGCCAGCAAAGCCATGAGCCAGACCGCGCCGAGCACCCGGGCGCTGCGCGCACGAGGGACCGGTCCGGAAGACCGGGTTGCAGATGTCGTCATCGTGTTTTGACCCCGAGAACGGGCCCGCCGGGCAGCGTGGACAGACCCGCGAGAGCGCCGGCGTGCTTGCGTCACAAGCTTTCAGCCCGGCTCGAAACATGATGCACGACTGTAAACAAAAGTTCAATTCACGCCCGGGTGTCTCTCTTTCTGAGAAATGAAATCCGGAGAACAAACCTGTTCAAAGGCTGTCCCGTTATCAATGTCTCTCAAGGAGCCAATACCTCTCACTCCCGGGCTGCGGACGGCGACAGGGTCCGCACGCCGGTCACGGCGGCACCGGCGGCGAGCGCCGCCAACACCAGCAGTCCGAGCATCGAAGAGATCGGCAGGGATGCGCTCGACGGCCGGGGTGGGTAGCGGGGCGTCTGCTCGAAGTCGGCCTTCTCGAACGGCCGCTCCTGGAACAGGTACGGGTAGTAATAGCCGCGCAGTTGGGTGTGAAACCGCTCGATGCTGCCCTGGTACGCCAGGTGGGCCCGCAGGTCGCTGTCCGCGGCCCGGTGGAGAACCGTCTGCACGGCGGCCGCCGGGAGGAACCAGCCGAGGCGGGCCGTCCACGCCTCGCGGGCCATCAGGCTCTGGCGGTAGTCCGCGGCCTCGGCGGCGACCCCATCGTCGCCCACCTCGTGCATGGCGTAGTACCACTTCCAATGGAAGCGGCTTGTGACTGGTGGCGTGTCTCGCCACTCGGGATGCTTGGCGAAGAAGGGACGGAAGGTGTCCTCCTTGGGAATGTCCCAGGCGCGGTGCACCCGCTCCCGCTGGGCCAGGGTCAAGTCAACGCCCTTGGCCACGGGGATGGCGCGGGAAATCACGGCGTTGCCCAGCGCGGGCACCAGCAGGGTCAGGACGATCCAGCAGCCCACCAGCGTGGCGCCATTGGCCGCCGAGCTCCGGCCCCGGGCGGTGACCCACAGCGCCAGTCCCATCCAGAACGCCCCATAGAGCGCCGTGGTCAGGGCGATCGCGAAGGTCCCCGCCACCGGGGCTCCGCTCCACACCGCACCGGCCGCGAGCGGCACCAGCAGGGCGCCGAGGACCAGCAGATAGCGCAGGACGCTGCGGCGCACCCACACCCCGGCGCCGGACGCGGGCAAGGAGACCAGGAGCCGGAGCCGCCCGGCCTCCCGTTCGCCCGACACCAGGTCGTGCATCAGGGCGATGAGAACCAGGGGCGCCAGGTAGGTCAGCACGAAGGCGAAGTCGAAAGCGCCCGGGAGCGCCAGCTCCGGGTTCAACGTCTCGGACTCGTAGAGCTGGGCTTGCAGGCCGAGCAGCCGCACCCGCAGGACATAGGGCTGTACATCCCGCTGCCCGAGGGCCGCGAAGGCCAGGGGGGACGGCGGATCCGACGTGAGGTGGAAGGTGTAATAGGCGGCGGAGCCCGCGTCCCCGCCGGGCTTGGCGTAGTCCTTGGCCACCGAGACCAGATCCTGCTGCTGGGCAGCCTCCACCCGGCCGATGAGGGCCTCCTGCCGGGCCGTGGCCGCGAGGCCCGCGGCCACCGACAGGGACGCCAGGACAAAGAGAAGCAGCAGTGCGCCCGCGCTCAACGGCGCCCGGATCAACAACCGGAAGTCTGCTTTCCAGGCACTCATCGCGTGGCCTCCCCGAGACGGCGGGCCGCCAGCGCGCACCCCATGAGCAGGGCCGCCAGCCAGCAGACCAGAACCAGCAGGTTGGTGTGGATGCGCTCGCCCGCGAGCTGGAGCACCTCCGGCTTCCGGTAGGTGAAGCCCGGCAGTGTCTTCCAATGGTCCGCGGAGAGCCGGGGATCGGCGCCGGCGTTCTTGTTCGGGATCTTCGTCACCTGCAGGAGGTTCAGCGCCTGGACGAAACGGTAACGGTGCTGTTCCACCTGTTCGAGGAAGTCCTGATGGCTCTCGGTGTCGGTGGCGGCCAGGCTCATGGAGAGCTGGCGCACGGCGATGAGCGGGCTGACGGCGCCGAACTGGCGCACGAGCCGGTTCTGCCCAGCCTCGCGCTCGAAGGCTTCCTTTGCGTGGCGGTCGAACAACCCACTCGTCAGACGCTCGCCTTCCATGCCGACCAGACCTCCCCATTGGACTGGCAGATCCTCGACCTTTTCGACGCCATACTGGGTGAGGGTCTTCGCCTTGAAGCTGGCGAAGTAGGGATCATCCGGATTGTGGCTGTCGCCGATCTGCTTGAGCTCATGGTGGATGGCCACGTCCGTCTCGATACGCGCCGGTGCCGGGAGCCGCGCCAGGGCAAGCTCGGGAAGGATGCGGGGCGCGAGGATGACGCCGCTCATCCAGACCGCGACCAGGACGATCAGCGCGTCCCGGGCCCGCCGGGCCAGCAGCGACACGAGCAGGGCCGCGGCGGCCCAGATGAGCAGGTAGACCAGATAGCCGGACACCATCAGCAGGCTGGGGGCCGAGGGGGCCCAACCCGCGAGCGCCGCCGCGGCGAGCACCAGGAGCGCCGGCGCGGCAATCGCGGCCACCACACCGGCGTAGGCCACCAGCTTGCCCGCGGCGAGCTCCGAGGGCGCCAGCCCCTGGGCCAGCAGCAGCCGCAGGGTTCCCTGCTCGCGCTCGCGTGCGACGGCGCCGAAGGCCAGGAAGATGATGAGCAGCGGGGCGAGGGTTTGCAGCACGAAGGCCGGTGTCAGCTGGCCGAACCGCAGGAGCAGCGAGGACTGCCGCGCTTCGCTGAAGTTGGCGCTGTTCTGCCGGTGGCCTTCCAGGAACACCGTGTTGCCGGTGAAGCCGTCCACCCCCGGATCGAAGAAGGCCAGCGCCGAGATCGGCCGGAAGACGAATTGCCCATAGTGGACCATCCGGTGCGGATGGCGGTCGGGCTGGGCGTCGAATGCCTCGTCCGCCGTGGCCTGGTAGCGGGCCCGGGCCGCCTCGGTGGCGTTGCGCTGCTCGGTCCCCAGGAGGGCGGAAGTCACGAGCAGGGCCACGAGCGTCAGGCTGGCGATCATCGCCACCCGGTTTCGCACCAGCGCCCGCCACTCCTCGGTGGCGACCCGCCACACCCTCGCGCCCCGGAGGCTCATGGGGCCTCCCCGGCCTGGGCGTAGCGCTGATGCAGGGCCCTCACATCGAACCGCTCCGTGCCGGTGGCGGCCAGCTCCTCTTCGAGCCGCCCCTGCGCCAGGAAGCCGATCCGGTCGGCGATCTCGGCGGCGCTCAGCAGATCATGCGTCACCATCAAGGTGGCCACGCCCCGGGCGCGGGCCGTGTCCAGCAGCCGGTTGAAGCCGCCCGTGGCCCGGGGGTCCAGACCGGAGGTGGGCTCGTCCAGCAGGAGCACCGGCACGCGCCGGGCGATGGCGAGCGCGATGGCCACCTTCTGGCGCATGCCTTTGGAGAAGCCGCCCACGCGCGTGTCCCAGGCCTCGCGAGCCAGCCCGACCGCATCCAGCGCCTCATCGATGTGCGGCGGCGACCGCTCCGCGCTCCCCGCGATGGTCAGGAAGTAGTCGATGTTCTCGCGGGCGCTGAGGTGCTCGTAGAGGGCCACGTTCTCGGGGACGTAGGCGAGCCGCGACCGGGCAGCCCGGGGGCCGGCCGCCACGTCGTGGCCACAGACCCGGGCCTGCCCCGCGGACGGGTGGACCAGGCCCAGGAAGATGCTGAGCGTTGTCGACTTGCCCGCGCCGTTGCCGCCGAGCAGGGCGTAAATCTGTCCAGGCGCCACGGTGAAGTTCAGCCCCCGGAGAACGGTCTTCGACCCATAGCGGTGCTCGAGTCCGATCGCCTCCAGGGCGCCGGTGTTCACAACGTCGGACATGCTTCCCTCGCGCGGATTCCATGCGGCGGCACGCCAGGCGCCACCGTCTCTGTCACCGGGTATATGTAACTTGGTGGCAATAGCAAAGCCATCACATCAACAGGACGGGGCCACGGAAATGGCAGCCAGAAGGAGCGTTGTGTCCACGCGGCCAGGCGGGCAAGGAAGCTTCCGCTTGCAGTCGTTTAAGTCGAGGCTAATATAAGGGGCAGCTGTAGTGATTGCAGGAACGGGAGGTTCACACTCATGCTGCACAAGGCCATTGGCGCCGAGGTCCGGGGATTCGTCGAGCGCGAGCACGAGGGCAAGCAGGCCCGGGTGGTGATTGCCAGCCGCCTCTACCACACCCACGCCGAGGACTTGTGGGAGGCCGTGACCAACGCGGAGCGCATCCCCCGCTGGTTCACGCCCATCGAGGGCGAGCTGCGCCTGGGCGGCCGGTATCAGCTCAAGGGGAACGCGGGAGGCACCATCACCCGGTGTGAGCCGCCCAAGGCCTTCGACATCACCTGGGAGTTCGGGGGCGGCATGAGCTGGGTGACCGTCCGCCTGGCCGAGGAGGGCAAGGCCACGCGGCTGACGCTGGAGCACATCATGCCCAAGGGCGTCATGGAGGATCACTGGAAGAAGTACGGGCCGGCCGCCGTGGGCGTGGGCTGGGAGCTGGGCTTCCTGGGCCTGGGCCGCCACATCGAGAGCGGCGGTGGCATTCCTCCGGAAGCGGATCCCGCCTGGATGGCCTCGGACGAGGCCAAGGCCTTCATGCGCGCAAGCGCCGAGGCCTGGGCTGCGGCCCACGTGGCGGCGGGCGAGGCGCCGGAGGTGGCCCGTGGGATGGCCGAGCGCACGGCGGCGTTCTATACGGGCGGCTGATGCATGCCTTCGACGTCCTGGGCGATCCGGTTCGCCGCCGCATCCTCGAACTGCTGGCGGAGGGCGAGCACGCCTCGGGTGAGATTGTCGCCGTCGTTCAGCGCGAGTTCGGCATCACCCAGTCGGCCGTCTCGCAGCACCTGAAGGTCCTGCGGGACAGCGGCTTCGCCACGGTGCGGGTGGACGGGCCCCGGCGGCTCTATGCCATGGACGCCGCGCCCCTGGCGGAGGTGGACGCCTGGCTGGAGCGCTTCCGCGTGTTCTGGACGCACCGGCTGGATGCGCTGGCCACCGAGGTGGCGCGGGGCAAGAAGAAGCGGGGCGAGTAGCCTCACCGCTTCCGGGCCGCTTCGATCAGCCCGGCCAGGAGGCTGCGGTGGCAGACCTGCTCCAGGATGCAGTCCTTGGAGCAGAGCAGGGTCACCGTCTCGCCCCGGTCCACCCGGGCCGCCAGCCCGGCGATCGTGTCCTGCTGGGCCTGCATCTCCTGGAGATAGCGCTCGCGGTAGACGTCCAGGGTGATGGGCGTCTGGCCCTTGCCATAGAAGGCATCGAAGAGCGCGGGACTGGGCGCAAGCTCCCGCATCCACACATCCCAGGTCTCCTTCGCCTTGGTTACACCGCGCGGTCTGTAGCGGCAGATCAGCACCCGCAGGCCGTCGTCCGGCTCCGCGGGCACGACCCAGCGCCGGGTCTTGATGGGCATCGCTGGGCATCTTAATGCCCACGCGCCGGGCGGGCGCGTCACGGTCTTGGCTTCACGGAAAGTCCTGGTAGAACGCGCGCTTCTTCCGTTGAGGGGCAGCATGACGCGCTGGAGCCTGGACCCCTGGTCGGCCGGTGCGTACTCCGCGGCCCAGCCTGGCGCCTGGGCCATGCGCGACGCCATCTCCTTCTACGAGCTCGACCCGAAGACGGGGACCGAGCTGCCCCGTGGCGTGAACCGCCTGTACTTCGGGGGAGAGGCCAGTGGGAGGGCGATGTACAACGGCTCCTTCGCCGGTGCCTATGGGGCGGGGCTCTTCAATGCGCGCCAGCTCATCCAGAGCCTGGCCGAGGAAGACGGGACGCGCCGGGCCATTCCTCGCAGGAAATGGGTCCCCCTGGGCTACTGAAGACTGCCCCCCGGGATCAGGGCAGGTAGCGCCCCGGCGCGAGGATGCCGTGAGGGTCCAGCGCGGCCTTGAGCGTCCTCAGCACCGCCGGGGAGTCATCCTCCGGCGCGAAGGGAAGCACCGGTGACTGGATGCCCAGGCGCGCCGGGTAGTAGCCCGCTTCCCCCAGCGCTTGCTGCAGCGCGTGGTGGCACGCCATCGCGCGTGCATCCTCTCCCTCGGCCTCCCGGTCATAGATGATCGCCACCACCAGGTAGGCACACCGTGCCGAGACGCCCAGCACGCACAGGTTGGGCTCGAAGCCGAAGCGCAGCGGAATGGGCTCGGCGAGCGCCAGGGCCGTTTCCACATGGGAGGCCGCCATTGGCACCGCGCAGGACAGCCAGATGAAGCCGCACCCGTCACGCTCCGGCTCCGGCACCTCGGGCAGGGGCGTGCGCTTGCGCCAGTACATCATCCGCAGGTTGCGCGCCGAGGGTGGCTGCCGCAGCCGCCCGGGGCCCACCTCTTCCTCCCGCAGGAAGGTGAGGGAGGGCAGGGCGTCCTTCAACACGTGCTCCACCCGCTCCTGGGCGGCCCGGGCCTGGGCCTCGCTCGGGGCCTCGAGCACGCAGTTCAGGTGCCAGGGGAAGACGTTCCACTCGGCACGCAGCTTCTGGCGCTGCGTCTCGGGCAGCGGCGTGAGCTCCCGGGCCGCCTCCCACGGGTACTGGCCCAGCACGGAGAAGACCTTGTAGTCGTTCCACAGCGAGAAGGCCTCGCGCAGGGTGCCCTCCAGCCGCAACTGCCGCAGCCGCTCCACCACCGGGCCCAGCTGGAAGGGATCCTCGATGATGCCCGAGACCAGCCGGAGGCAGGCCGCCCGCGGCGCCAGCCAGAAGGTCATCCGCGTCACGATGCCCAGGTTCGACTGGCTGAAGAGCCCATCCAGCGCGGGGCCCGCGCCCCAGCGCAGCACGGACGCCGCCTGGGCCTGGGGGTAGCGCCCGGGCCCGGTGCGGAGGCACTCACCGGTGGGCAGCACCACCTCCAGGCCACACACGTGCTGGAAGATGTCCCCGGAGGGCCCCATGCCATCCCCCCGCTCGAGCGCGTTGCCGATGAGGCTCGCCTGGGGCGGCCCACCAATGGTGGCCAGCTGCAGCCGCGAGCCCTGCGCCTCCAGAAAGGCATGCGCCTGCGCGAACGTGACGCCCGGCTCCACGGTGAGGTACGCCAGCTCCTCGTTGAACTCGAGCACGCGGTTCATCCGGCCCAGCTCCACCAGCACCCCATTCTGGGCGGGCACCCGTGAGCCATAGCCCTGGTTGCGCCCGGCACTCACCGGCGTGATGGGCACCCGCATCTGGTGGGCGATCTGTACACATGCGCGCACCTCTTGAGGGCTTCCGGGGCGCAGCACCGCGCCGACCGCCTGGGTGGTGGCGAAGGTGGCCGTGCGGGCGCGGGCGAGCGTCGCCTCGTCGGCGAGCACGTGCGCTTCGCCCAGCTCCCGGCGCCATGCCTCGAGTGCCTCTTGCAGCCGGTCCATGCCCTCTCCCTGTGCGGCGCTGAATCGCGCCGAGCCCCGCCGAGTCTACCGGTGATGGCTGCTGTCACCGCCTGGCGAACGGCAGTCACCAGGTGAAGGGGGGCGGGCGGGCCCTCTCATGGAGGTCTCCCGAGGGAAACCGGCGCTTTAGGCCCACCGGAAGGGCTGGCACGCCGCCTGCTTTAGCCCTGTCCGACCCCTTGCTGAGAGACCTCCATGACCACCGCCATCTCCGGTAACCGCCCCCTGCTCCCCACGGCCGCCACGGCCCCTTCGGAATCCCTGGCTCAGAAGACCGTCCTGCCCGCTGAGGTGTCCGCGAAGCGGATGGTGGCGAACCCGCAGGACCTCACGGCGTTCGCCCCGGCGGCCAAGGTGGCCTCGGGCATGCCCGCCCTGCTCGGTGGCGCCGCCGGCGCCGTGGGCCAGAAGGTCCTGGGCGCGCAGGCCGCGCTCGGCACCGCCCTGGAGGCCCTGGCCACCGCCCAGGCGGGTCTCCAGCAGGTGGCGGGCCTCGCCTCGGGCGGGCTGGCGCAGTTCGCCGGGCTGCAGGGCGCGGCCGCGGGGGCCCTCTCGGGTGCGGCCCAGATGCCCATGAACATCGCCAACCAGGTCGCCAGCGCTTTCAATGGTGGCTCGGGCGCGCGGCAGCTCGATGTGCTCCAGGGCATGGCCCACTCTCAGGGGGCCCTGTCCCCGGCCAACGTCGAGGCGGGCGCGTACAGCGCGGATCAGCTGGGCCAGCAGTACGCGGACCCGAGCCAGTACGGTGAGTACGCGGACCCGAGCCAGTACGGTGAGTACGCGGACCCGAGCCAGTACGGCGCCTACGCCGACCCGGGCATGGAGGGAGCGTACGCCGACCCCGCGGCCGGCGATCTGAGCCAGTTCTTCGGCGCGGCCGAGCTGGCCGGTGGCGCGGCCGAGCTGGTGGGCGGGGTGGCGGACCTGGCCAACCTGCGCAAGCCGTCCGGTCCGGAGGGCAAGCCTTCTGCTCCGCAGGCCCAGTCCCCCTCCAAGCCCAACGGGCCGGAGGCGAAGCCGTCCGCCCCGGACGCCAAGCCTTCCTCGCCGGACGTGAAGCCCTCCTCCTTCGCGAACAAGGCCGATGACCTGGCCAAGGGCGCGCTGAAGACGGGCGGCAAGGCCCTCGGCCGGTTCGTCCCGGGCGCCAACGTCGCCATCGCGGGCCTGGACATCGCCAACGCCGTCCAGACGTTCAAGGACCCGAAGGCGAGCGTGGGCGACAAGGTCACCTCGGGCATCATCGCCGGTGGCTCGGCGCTGGCCGCCACCAACATCCCCATCGTCTCCCAGGTGGGCGGCGCCATCTCGACGGGTGTCTCCCTCGGGAGCGAGGTGGTGAAGAACTTCGGTGGCGAGATCAAGGACGTCGCCAAGAAGGTGGGCGAGGGCGTCAAGGACACCGCCGAGAAGGTAGGCGAGGGCATCAAGGACACCGCCGAGAAGGTGGGCGAGGGCATCAAGGATACCGCCAAGAAGGTGGGCGAGGGCGTCAAGGACTTCTTCAAGGGCTGGTAGTTCCTCCTCCTTCTTCTTCGTGCTTCGCAGGGTGACCCCATGAACTCCATCTCCATTCCGCTGCTGTCGTCGCTCCCGCAGGATGATGAATCGGTGCTGACCTCCCTTCCCCGGGTGGAGGCCCCTTCACTGGAGAACCTGTCCGTCACCCTCACGCCTCCGGAGGCGTTCACCCCGGAGCAGGTTCAGGCGCGCTTCCTGGAGCTGGCGCGTGCGCTGGCCACCGAGCGCCTCCGCTACCCGAGCGAGAAGGTGGCGTGGGGCGACGAGGTGGTGTTCGACATCGCCGGCTACAGCCGGGGCCAGCTCATCCCCTTCAGCGTGCGCACCGGCGAGTGGGTGCGGCTGGAGGCCGAGCCCCTGCTGCCCGGGCTCTACGAGTCGCTGGTGGGCCGCTCGCCCCGGGAGAAGGTGGCCGTGGACATCACCCTGCCCACCGACTACCCCGTCGAGTCCCTGCGGGGGGCGCCCGCGCGCTTCGTCGTGCAGCTGTGGGGCGCGCGCGAGGTGACGTATCCCAAGCTGGACTCCCCCGCCTTCCTGAAGGCCTTTGGCGCCGCCAGCCTGGCGGAGGCCATGAAGAAGGTCGTGCGCCAGATGGAGGCCGAGGCCAAGCAGCTGCTGTTGAGCCAGGTGCAGCGGCAGGTGCTGGCCACGGTGGCGGGGCGCACGCGGGTGAAGGTGCCCTCGCACCTCGTGGATGAGGAGATCCACCGCCGCTGGAGCGCCACCGAGGGCAAGAGCCTGACCAAGCTGGGCTTCGACGAGACGCACCGGGACGCGTCCCTCCAGGGCTGGCTGCAGGATCCGCAGACGCGGGCCGAGGTGGAGCTGCGGCTGCGCATCGCCCTGGCGCTGGGGGCCATCTGCAAGCGGGACAAGCTGGTCCCCACGGTGCAGCGGGTGCAGAAGCTCATCCAGGACGAGGCCAACGCCGCCGGACTGCCGCTGTCCCAGGTGATGGCCGCCCTGAAGGCCGAGCCCCAGAACCTGGCCCGGATCGATCAGATGGCCTGGCACCTGACGGCGGTGGACCACGTGATGAGCCGGGCCAAGGTCCAGATCGCGGCCTGACAGCGTGGGGAGGCGCGTGGTTCCGCCCTGAGTGTGCTACCCCTGTAGCACCATCACGATGGGAGGGGATGATGCGCAGCCTGCTCAAGATCAGCCTGGCGATCAGCACCGCCTTGCTCGGTGCCTGCCGGTCCCTGCCTGCCAGGAGTGTGTTGCCCGCAGCGTCGCTGCGCATCGCGAATGTCACCGTGATTGATCCGGAGACGCGCAGCGTGCTTCCGGACCACTCCGTCTATGTCGCCGAAGACCGCATCCTTGCCGTGGTGCGCGAAGGCGAGCGCCCGCCGTACCGCGCCGCCCGCACCCTCGATGGCAGCGGCAAGTTCCTGGTCCCTGGCCTCATGGACATGCACGTCCACCTCTTCCTCCCCGAGCCTGCCGCGCCGGTCCTTGCCCTGCTGCTCGCCAATGGCGTCACCGGCGTGCGCGAGATGTCCGGCGACTGCTGGGAGCTGGCCGGCGCGGCCGAGGGCTGCATTGGCGACTACCAGCGGCTGGCCGCGCAGCTCGAGGCGGGCGAGGTGGCGGGGCCGGAGCTCCTCTCACTGGCCAGCACCATGGTGATGGGCCCGGCCCGGGTGCAACTCCCGGCGGGAGTGCCCTCCTATGTCGCCCCGTCGACTCCCGCCGAAGGGCGCCAGCTCGTGCGTTACCTGCACGCGCGCGGCGTCGGTCTCATCAAGACCCACGACAGCATTCCGGGCGAGGTGTTCCGCGCCATGATGGACGAGGCGCGGAGCCTCGGCATCGCCGTCTCTGGCCACGTGCCCTACGCCGCCAACACGGATGAGCTCATCCGCTTGGGCTTCGGGTCCATCGAGCATGCCCGCGACCTGCTCTATGATTGCAGCCGCTACGGCGAGGACTTTCGCAGGATGGGCAGTGCCTATGCCGACCGGCAGCCTGGGGCGAAGCGCCCGGACGATGCGGAGCGGATGCGGAGGACCGTCGCCGAGTATGATCCGGCCCTGTGCGCCTCGCGGATGCGCTTGCTCGCGGCGGCTGGCTTCTATGTCACGCCCACCCACGTCACCCGCGAGATGGAAGCACGCGCGGCCGAGCCCGCCT
The DNA here is from genome assembly GCF_020103775.1 of Allostigmatella hybrida. Lineage (NCBI taxonomy): Bacteria > Pseudomonadati > Myxococcota > Myxococcia > Myxococcales > Archangiaceae > Allostigmatella > Allostigmatella hybrida. Next base: position 86,358 of record NZ_JAHXBH010000025.1, on the reverse strand, counting down.
ATCGTGACCAGCCGCTGCGCCGTTACATCCTCCCCGCCCGGAACGCCCAGTGGCAGGCGGACCTGGACGAGACCGCGGCCGCGCCGGCGGAGCTGACGGCCCTTCGCCAGGGCTTCTTCCGCCACGGCCTGACCCTCACCGGCCTCGCCCACCGCGCAGGGGTGAACATCATGGCGGGGACGGATGCGAACGACACGATGATCGTCCCCGGCTTTGCGCTGCACCGCGAGCTCGGCCTCCTCGTCCAGGCCGGCCTCAGCCCGATGGAGGCCCTGCGGGCAGCCACTTCCGTACCGGCCGCCTATCTCCGGCGCACGGCAACGCTGGGCGGCATCTCCCCAGGCAAGGAAGCGGATCTGCTCCTGCTCCGCGCCAACCCACTCGACGACATCGCCAACAGCGCCTCGATAGAGACGGTGATCTCCGACGGCCGCGTCTACGGCCGCGCTGCGCTCGACGCCCTGCTCGTCAGCGCCGAGCGCTGAGCCGCGGGTCAGTGCGAGGCGAAGAAGTTCCAGAAGAGGGTGTTGGCGTCGATCTCCTGGGTGGTGTTCCCGTTGCCCGGCGAGGGCTGTGGGGTCCCCGGCCATGTGTGTCCGCCATCGGAGATCCGGTAGAGCACGACATCCGCGCCGTCACGGCAGCCCGAGTAGGTGAGCCTGCTGACGTGCGGCGACACGGGGGTGGTCACCGGCGTCGAGCCGCAGCCGTTGAGCGCCGCCCACCGCTGCTGTGCCGCGGGCACGGAGTACTGCCACACCGAGCTGCCGCCGCCATCGTAGGGGTTCGTGGAGTCCTGCTGCCCGTGGAAGGCGATCACCGGCACCGTGCTGGACGGCCGGCAGGACGCTGCATCCGGTTGCCGCGTGTTCGCCGGATCAGGACGTCCGGCGCGGAGGCCCGCGATGGCCGCGATTCCCGCCAACCGGTCCGGGCGTGCGCAGGCGTACGCGGACGCCATCCGCGCGCCCCCCGAAAAGCCGGCGGCGAAGACGCGGTTGAGGTCTCCGCAGAGCGCAGAGCCCATCGTGGTGATGACCTGGTCGAGGAAGGCGACATCGTCCCGGGGGCCGGCCGTGACGCCAGGAACGTTCCACGCGAACCCGCTGCTGCTGGCGATGGCACCGGAGGGGGCGATGACCGCGAACGTGTTCGTCTGCGCGGCGGCCTTGATGTTGCTGTATGCAATCTGCCCCGGGCCGCTGCTGCCCGTCCCGTGGAGGTTCAGCACGAGCGGCAGGCGGGTGGTGGCGGCAACGCCGCTCGGGACATAGACGGGGACGTTGTAGCGCACCCCGTTGAAGGTGACGCCGAGGGTGCTGTCACCGGCGGCGACGGAGCGGGTGCAGGAGGTGTCCTCGCCGGGCAGCCGCCACTTCTGATTGGTTTGGCCGTTGCAGTCCCAGAGCTGCAGCCGGGTCCGGTCCGCGGAGCTCTCGCCGGTCACATCCAGGCAGCGTCCCGACTGGGGATTGCGCAGGGTCTGCGCGGACGCGTCATAGACCCACTGCTGCGCGCCGCTCCCATTGCAGTCCCACAGTTGGATCTGGCTCCCGTTCGCCGTGCCTTGCCCGGTGACATCCAGGCACTTGCCCGAGTGGGGGTTGAGGATCGTGCCGTTGTCACGGACCGTCCAGGTCTGGGCCACCCCGGTGGAGCAGGTGTAGAGCTGGACGGCGGTGCCGTTCGCGGTGCCGGAGGCCGCGACATCGACACACTTGCCGGCCAGTCCGACGATCGAGCCGGTACGGTCTGCGAGGAGGGGCTCGACGGCGGCGCGCGACGGCAGCCCCACGAGGCAGAGGCCCGACAGCACCGCGGCGCGCAGCACGCTCAGGCATCGAGGACGCACGGCGCGAGAGGGCCGGGCGGGTGGGGCGTCGATGCCCGTGTGCGCGGCTCGGGTTCGGCATGGCTTGCGTGCAGTGAGCTCCACCGTGTCTGCCCTCAGGGGTAGGTGTGCAGTCCGTCCGCCGCTGGGCAGACGTGCGGCGCCGGATGGTCCGGTCACCCCACTGTCGGTACCTGGGAGGGCAGTGTCAATGAATCCGTGATTAAGCTGCTTAGCAGGCTCGGTGCGAATGGGCGGCCCTGACGCCCCACGTCGAGGGGCGCAAAGAGCCGTTCCGTGGCCATGTCACTTGCTCCCCGGGGAGGGGACGGCCGCGATCGCCTCGATCTCGATGAGGGCGGCCGGGTCGTAGAGCGCCTTGACCTCGGCGATCGTGTCGGCGGGATAGGGCAGCGAGAAGAACTTGCGGCGGAGCTCGACCACCTCTTGGAAGTGGCCCATGTCGGTGACGAAGATCGTCACCTTGATGACCTCCTTCAAGCTCGAACCGCCCGCCTCCAGCACCCGGCGGAGATTGGCGAAGGCCTGCTCGCCCTGGGCACGGAAGCCGCCGTCCACGATCTTTCCGTCGTCGCCCGCGCCGGCCTGGCCGGAGATGAAGAGGAGGTTGCCGAACTTGATGCCCTGCGACAGCAGGAAAGGCTCGTAGTTGTCGGGTTGAGTGATGATGCGTTCACGCATGGTTTTCTTCCTTCCTTTCGTCCTGATTCAAAGGGGGCCGAGGAAAACGTAAGAGCCGCACCCTCCGTCGACAAACCCGCTCAAACCACCTGGTGATGCGTGCGGATCACCCACCCAGCCCCAGTGTGAGCGCAGCTGCGGAGTGGCGCCGGTCGCAGGTCCGGTAGGACCGGAATCCGTCACGGCCCGGGGGCCCATTTGTCGGCTCGATTTCACTCCGGGTTCGGAACCCGGCCCGTTCCTGCTCCCTCCCGCCATGGAGAATCCGAAAGCGGGCTTTCGACGGCATTTCCCGGGGCTTGCCTCGCTTCCCTATAGTACGGTGGCCCGAATGGTACGCATTTCAGTGCTGATGATCATTGGGCTGTTCCTCTTCGCTCCCGCCGCCGCAGGGGCGGCACCGCCAGAGGCTGGCGCCGCGAAGTCCGTTGCGGAGGCCTCGAAGAGACTGGAGAGTGCTCGCGCTGCCCTCTCGGCGGCCGTGAAGCGGATCGAGAAGGATCCGCCGGCCAACGCAGACCTCGATGCCGCCCTCGCGGCGGTAGAGGGGCTGAAGAACGCGCTCGACGCGGGAGCGAGCTTCGAGACGGAGGATCTCGACTACGCCAAGAACGTCCTGTCTGCCCGGAAGGAGCTCCGGACGAACCGCGAGTACGTCGACGAGCGCCGGGCCAAGGTCCACATCCACGAGTTCCGCCGGCGCATCGACGCCGAGCTCGCGTCCCTGAATGAGCGCGTGGCGAAGGTCGCGGGGAAGGACGCGGGCTCCAAGGAACTGGACGAGGCCCGGGCCTCGGTGGCGGCGATCAAGAAGGTGGCGGACGAGGGCCGGACCCTGACGAAGCAGGACGCGAAGTTCGCCACGTACCTCACCGAGGTCGACGCGGCCGTCGCCCGTCACGAGAAGACGATCGACGAGCGGTGGTTGCAGCTGTCGGCGCAGAAGCAGCGGGGACTCCTGGACGACAGCCGTAAGTCCCTGTCCTCCGCGCTGGCCGCGATGGGCAATACCTGGTCGGACCAGAAGTTCGCGGATGCCGACAAGGCGGTGTCGGCGCTGCAGAAGCAGCTCGACGAGGGCAAGCCGCTCGAGGCGCGTGACAATGCCTATCGCGGGGATGCGGACAAGGCGCGGGCGGAGATCACCCAGGCGAGGCGCAAGCTGGATGAGCTCGTGGCGGCGGCGGGCGTCTCGCGGGTCAAGGAGGAGATGGGGCCTGCCTATGATGAGCTCACCGCGTCCGCCAAGGCGCTGCGTGCGAGGAAGCCGGCGCCCGAGCAGCTCTCCGCGGCCAAGACCGCGGCGTTCGTCGTCCGGAAGCTGGTGGAGAAGTACGAGCCACAGGCCGCGCGGGATCGCGCGATCGGCCAGTACCTCACCGAGGTGAAGAACACGCTCGTCGAGGTGGAAGTCGCGCTCCAGATCCGCAACCTCGAGGCCGCACGCGCCGAGGTCCTGCAGGCCCTGCGCAATCTCGAGAAGCGGTCGCCTGCCCCGGAGCAGTTCGAGGAGGCGAACACGGCCCTGGTCATCCTGGCGAAGACGCTTGAGACGGTTCACGCAAAGAACCCCGCGATCAGCGCTCACGCCCTTGAGGCGCGTCAGCTGCTCAGGGACGGCCGGGCGGCGATTGACAAGCGCCGGTACGAGGTCGACCTGCAGCAGCAGCGCGCGAAGGTCGATGAGGCGCGGAAGAACGCGGCGGGCCTGGTCACCCAGATCCAGAAGGACAAGCCCACCGAGGCGCAGCTGCAGGAGGCGGAGAACGCGGTCAAGCAGATCGGCGCGGTGCTGGACGCTGGCGCCCAGTTCGTCAAGAAGGACCGGGACTACGCGCTGTACGCCAAGGAGACGAAGGAGCGGATGGCGGAGCTGAACGACCGCATCGCCCGGCGGAAGATCGTGCTGTCCGCGGCGGACTCCCGCGGGGTGCTCGCCGAGCGGGTGCACGTGGCGAAGGAGAAGCTGGAGGCCACGACGTCCGTCTCCTCGACCGATGCCGACATCGAGGCCGCATCGAAGAGCGTGGAAGAGCTCATGCAGGCGATCGAGACGCGCGCGGAGCTGGAGCGGCAAGACGCCGGTTACGCCTCGTACGCGGAGCGGACGCGCAATGAGCTGCTGAAGTTGGTGGAGGCGCTGGAGGCCTCGAAGCAGGCGCGGACATTGCGCCGGACGACCGGTGAGGCCCTGGCCGCCGCCAGCGCGGCCTCGCAGAAGGCCGCCTCCGCTTCGGACCTGCGCAAGCGGAAGGAGCTGTACGCGAGCGCGGTGGAGAAGCTCAAGGCCTGCCAGGAGGAGGGCGCCCGGATGTTGAAGGAGAACGCCCGGCTCGTCACGGTCGACGTGCTCGTCGGCGGTCAGCCGGTCAAGCCGGAAGAGGTGATGGCTCAGTGCGCCCAGCAGGCGGCGGCGCTGCAGGAGCCACAAAAGAAGGCCGACGCGCAGCTTCGCTTCGATGAAGGTCCGAAGAAGGCCTACGAGCTGGCCAGGGCGCACCTCTCCAAGTCGCGCAAGAACGATGCGCTCACCCAGCTCAACGAGTGCGTCGTGGAAGGGCGCATCCTCGAGAACCGGTATCCGGAGTTCAAGGACTACAAGTTCGCAGTGGGCGGCGCCAACATGAGCCTGGTCGAGCTGCTCCAGGTCTGTGTGAAGGAGCGCAAGACGCTGGAGTCCAAGTAGCCTTGAAGCGGGGCGTCCCTATCGCGCTGCCAGGCCGAGACTTGCGGTCATGAGTGCCTGGCAGTACGAGAACCCCATGCGACGTTGGGATGCTCGGTGGAAGTTGTGCGGCGTTGTCTCGGGATTGCTCCTGCTGGTCCTGCCGCTGGTGGTTTTGGCTCAGGGCAAGGATACGGCACAGTCTCACATCGACGCGGCACGGCGCTTCTACGAGGAGCTCGAATATGAGCGCGCCATGGAGGAACTCGACCGGGCTCAGCGCCGCGCGCGCACCCAGGACGAGTTCTCCTCCATCCTGCTGTATGAGGGCGTCATTCTGGCTGAGCTGGGACGGATGGAAGAGGCCGCCGCTGCCTTCCAGGCCTCGCTGAATCTGCTGCCCGGAGCCACACTGCCGTTGGTTGTCTCCCCCAAGATCCAGAAGCAATTCGAGGCCGCGCGCCAGGAGGCCCAGCGGGATCTGGCGCGGGTCACCCCATCGCTTCCACCGGCTCCTGCGGAGGATAAGCCGGAGCCTTCGCCCGCTTGGGTCGCCAGTCCACCGTCAGCCCCGGTGCAGGCCCCCCCGGCCCTTGCCAGCACCGCTCCGGCCCCCGCCAGTGCTGCTCCGGCCAGCGCTGTCGAGGCTGTGCTGCAGCAGCCGAACAGCAGCGAGCGCAATGCGCTGGCACGGCGGCTCGCCGATTTCTAAGCACGTCTGCGTGAGCCGCGCGAGCCGGCCATCCCAGCGGCAGCGGGGGCGCAACTGAGGGATCTTCGGACGGAGCTTGGGGCGGCCCGCTCGGTGCAGACGCGCTCAAGTGTGGCGGTGAAGCTGGACCGGTGGGAGAGCCGGTATTTTCCTCCTGCGGAACCTTCTGCTCCCGTTGTCGTGTCCCCCCCGCAGCGGGCTGCACCGCTTCCATCGTCCTCAGCCCCTGTGCGGCTCCCTCCTTCTTACGGTCAGAGCCTCGATCGAGAGGCTCTCGCACGGCGGATCAAGGACTGTGAAGCCTGGCTGCGGCAGACAAACGATGCGGCCACCGGCCCCGGACTGCTTCAGCTGAAGGACATCCGGTATCAACTCTCGCAGGCCCTCACCGCACAGATGCGCGTGAGCGTGGCGGTGAGTCTGGACCGGTGGGAGCGGCGCTTCCTCCCGGCGCCATGAGGTGCTTGGGGCTGGCCGGAGAACCCATCGGCTCCGGAAATCGCCCACGCTTTCGCTATCGGCGCCGGACGAGCAGGATCTGCTCGGCCCGGCCCACCTGCCCGTGGATGTCGAAGAGGTCAGTGCTCGTGAGGCCGTGGCCCGTGGGGCCGAAGATGACGCGCGTGTCAAAGCCGATCCAGGTTCCGGCCGGCTGGCGAAACACGTGAATGGTGAGGTCGACGTTCGGAAACTGCCACTCGTCTGGCCGTTGCCGGACGGCGATCCCGTTGGCTGTGTCCGCGAGCAGCGCGAAGCGAGCGAGGTCGCTCACGGGCTCACCCTCGACGATCGCCAGCGGCGTGGTGATCCACGCCGTGGTCCGGCCTGGGGCCGGACCCTCGATGACGCGCACGTCGATCGATTGGATGTAGTCCCCCGGCCACTGGCGGGTGAGATCGAACGCACGGCCGTCCTCGGGGGGGAGCAAGGGCTCCCGGGCGCCGCCCTCGACCTCGGACGTGTCATGGGCCGAGAGTAGCCATACGCGTGCGCGGAGCACTGGACGGCCATGCTGGGAGAGGATCCCTTCGACGAGGTCGATGGCGCGGCCGGGACGCAGCATCTCGAACGTCACGTCACACTCGGTGAAGTCCAGAACGCCGAGGTAGTCGTAGCTGATGCGCGTCACGAGCTTGCCGACACCCGGGCGGCCGGCGAGCCAGCGCTGCAGCTCATGCAGGAGCAGCCCATTGACGGGGCTGATGTGCAGCTCTTCTGTGTTCCACGCGCCGGCACAGGGGCGCTGCGGAAGGAATCGGCCGTCTTCCGTGCGGATGAAGTACGCGTGCTGTTCGGCCATCGGTCATGCCTCCAAGAGGTGGGATCAGAGGTGTCTCCGCATCATATCGGCGGCGACATCCACGCCATGCCCAACTGACCAGAATTCCGGCGATTGGCTGCGAGTTGCTTGGCTCTGACGGAATACGGGCATCTTGATGAGCAGGTGCCCCACTGAGCAGGAGCCTGGTGACCGGCACCTAGGGCCGCCACAATGAACCGCATGGCAAGGCGGTACTTCGATCTGACCGACGACATGACCATTCAGGGACGGTGGTTGCTCGGTACGCCCACGGACGTTCAAGGCCAGGAGGTGGACGACCCATGGATGTTCTACCGGGGCGAGCGGCTCCCGGACCTAGGACCCTTGAAGCTCCCGATCAACGTTCCCGGCAGGGCACTCGATTTCTCACGCGCGGCATTCGCGGCCCCCGTGGTTCACGCCCGAGTGGCTGCTGTCTTCTCGGAACTTGCTCCCGAGGCAGTGCAAATCCTGCCCGTGGAGATTGAGGGCCAGTCCGAGCCGTTTTTCATTCTTGTGGCCACCCAGCTCGTTCAGTGCATCGACGAGAGAGCATCCAGGCACGTCAGGAGATGGACTCCAGAAGACGGACGGCCCGAGAAAGTGGGGAAGTACCGGGATGTGCGGGGAATGCGCATCGACCCGTCACAGGTTGGTGACGCCAAGATTTTCCGCCCCTGGGGATGGTCTATCGCGCTGATTGTCCGCGAGGACATCAAAGACGCCCTGGAGCATCTGGGCGCCACCGGGCCGAAGTTTCAGGAAGTTTAAGAGCCCCGGCAGCCTCTTCCCAACGTGCGCTGGGAAGAGGCGTTCTACGGACTTCAGCCGTTGCGGCGGCGGCGCAGGGCCAGGGACAGGCCCGCCAGCCCCAGCGCCCACAAGGGCGCGCCGCTGGCGGCAGTACAGCCTCCGCCCTCGTCCTTGTCCTCCTCCTCCGGGGGCGGCTCCTCCACGGGGGGCGTGCCGTTGCCCACCTTCACTTTCAGGGTCGTGGCCGCAGCGCGGTCCCCCTCACTGGTCTGGTCCCCGTTGGACGAGTTGCCCGCGCCGAAGAGCGTGAGCGTGCTGTCCTTGGCGGGTGCGACCAGGGTGAAGCTGAAGCGCAGCTCCGTGCCGGTGAAGGGCTGGGGCGCGGTGTGGGTCAGCTCGCTGCCCAGCTTCTTCAGGCCGGCGCCGGCCTGAAGCCCGGCCGTCGCATCGTCCACGGCGATGCCCACGCCGCCCGTCTGCGCGGCGCCCCCGCGGATGACAAAGCTGTACTGGCCGGTGGCCCCGGGCGCCAGCTCCGTGGGCCCCTCGAACGTGACGGTGGGCATCACGCCCCCCTTGTGACACGTGCTGCACGTCACCCCGTCCTTGCCGGACTGGCCGGTGACGCCTGTGCTGGTGGCGAAGGCGGGAGCCGCCGTCAGGAGCGCGGCGGCGAACACGCCCGCGCCGCTCAACAGGTGCTGCATTGACTTGGTGTGCATGGTCTTGAACCCGGTGAAGGCCGCGGCTAACGCAGCTGGAGGAACGAGAAGGACAGCCCCTGCGTCGTCACCGTCGCCTTGCCGCTGTCGCCCAGCACGCGGAAGGTGGTGGACGCGGCGCCCGCGCCGAACTCGGTGTAGAGCGTCTGCTTCTCCGACTCGAACAGGAAGATGCTGCCGGAGGTGGACGGGAGGTCCGTCCGGCGCGTCGCCGTCAGCGTGTCGAGCTTCAGCTCCCACCACTGCCAGCCGGTGCCGCTCGCCACGGTGCGCGGATGGGTGCCCTCGTTCACCGGGGCGATGCTCTCATCCAGCACCCGCACGTACGCAGTGCCCTGCGCGCCCGGGATGAGCGCGCCCGCCGTGCCTCCGCCCACCAGCGAGTCCAGCGCCCGGTAGAAGCTGGGATCGAAGGCGCGCGTCTGGGGATCGTACTTGAGCAGGCACGGCTCCGGTGCCTCCTCGCCCACCACCCGGCGCACCGCCGCGCCGTAGGCCTCCGTCGCGATGTACACCTTGCCGTCGAGGCCCAGCGCGGCGTCGTGCGTGTAGCCGCACCGGTCATCCTCCGCGAGGGTGGCCGTGTCCGTCGCCGTGTCGATGGCGACCACGCCCGCCTTCTTCGTCACGTTGACGCCCGCCACCGGCCGCCAGCCCACCGGCATGATGATCTGCCCGCCGGTGTGGACGACGGCGCCCGAGAAGGCGAGGACCGTTTCCGGGATGACCAGCGCGTCCAGCGGGATGGTGCCCGTGACGGTCATCGCCGTGGGGTTCCAGATGATGACCTGCGCGGTGAGGCCGTCGAAGAAGTACGCCTTCGTCTCCGAGACGAACTGGAAGTTGGCCTGGTACTCGCCCAGCGACGTCACGCCCTGGGCGGCGAAGTCGACGGTGCCGGCCTTCTCCAGCGTGTTGGTGGAGGTGAGGGTGTAGCGCGTCACCGTGGCGCTCTCGTCGGTCACCACGTAGACGGCGCCCGTCTTGGGAATGCCCACGCCCAGGGCGCGGCCGGGTACCTTGACGGCGCCTTCCAGCGACAGCGTCGCGGCCTGCTCCGCGTGCGGCGTCACCACGACGTAGCTCTCGGTGGGGTCCGCCGTGAGCAACTGCGTGGTGATGGCGTACAGCGGCGCGGGGGTCTCGTTCTTCTCGTCCTCCGAGTCTCCACAACCCACGAACAACGACAGCGTGAGCGCCGCAGCGGGCAGGCGCAGGGAACGCAAGGCAAACGTGTGCTTCATCAGCGAGGGGCCTCTTGGAAAAGGGAGGGAATGGAGAACGACGCCGATTCCCCACTGGGCCGGAGCCCAGTTGTGAAATCGATACGCATTCTCAATATCAGGACCTTTAGAGACGTTCCTATCAGATGTCAAGAAAGAGGCATGCGGCCCGGAGGCCGCATCCCGAACAGGACGCGTGGTGAAATCAAGGGCGCCCCATGTGCGGCCCGTGCGGCTTCCAGTCAGTTGGAGCAGAGCGCCACCGACGGGGAGTCCGCGAGCCCGCTCCGGCGATGCGCCAACCCGATGAGGTATTGGTTGTCGGCGCACTGCCCCTTGTACTGGCTCACGCTCCAGTCGCCTCCCGAGAGCGATGCGCGCTGGTCTCCTCCCCAGAAGTTCTTCGCCGATCTGCCGTTGAGGGGGAGGCCACCGGTGTTCTGCTCGCAGAGCAGGCCCGCCAGCTCGAGCCAGTACGGGTTCGCCGTGGAGAGGCCTACGGCGTAGGAGCCCGTGGGGCACTCGAACTTGATGCTCTGGGGGGCCCAGTCACCCGGGTAGCGCAGCGGAGAGACTTCCTGGGAGACCGTCTGGTAGCTGCCCGTGCCCTGCTGCGCGGGAACGGCTCCCGCGCTGGTGCAGAGCAGGGAGAAGTTCGCGCTCACCCCCACCACGCGATAGCCCCGCGGACAGCTGATCTTCGCCTTGCCCGAGTGCCAATCGAAATCCAGCGAGTTGTTGTCCACGTAGTAGGTGGATCTCCCGTCCTTCAAGAGGACGGTCATTGGAAGGAAGCGCGCCGCCTCCACGGCGCCGGTCCGCCCGTTCGCCCCGAGCAGTCGGCCCAAGGGGCCCGTCCCGAGCCGCCAGTCACCGCAGCTTCGCAGCATTCGTCCGAGCCCTTTGCGGCCCGCTCCTGCATACTTAAATCCGGTCGTGTCGTGCGCGACGACCACCACCTGCTCAGCGCTCGACTTCACGCGCTCACGGCTCTGCGTGCAGTGGGGTTTCAGCAGCTTCGCGGCATTGACCTGCTTGTTATTCAGGAGCCGACCGAGCCCGTCTTCGGAATGCCCATCCCCAGGGCGCGGCCGGGATACCAGCGAACTCTAGAGGGGCGATTCCCTCGGAGGGGTGCCCTGGTATGACCGGGTAATATTAGGGGATCCTCAGCTTCTTAAGGCGGCCACTCTCCTCACATAGGAGCAGCCCTCCGGCCAATCATGCTAAGGAGGCAGGAAGAAATAAGTTTTTCTGAGAGGAATCGCATCCCCGAGCGAGAATGAGCGAGTTTCTCGTCCAAGTCGGAAAAGTTATTTCCTCCGGCCTCCTAACTGCATCCCAGGTTATTGATTCGCAGAGCAGCAACGAACTCTCTCGAACCCTTAGCTCGATCAAGAGAGAGGTTTGAGGCAAACGCTCCGGCAGTCAGTAGCATGGAATGGCTCAGGTCTTCCCCAGATATACTCAAGACTCTACCATCACAAGTTGCTGCCAAGACGGAGCCGTCAAAGTTTGTCATGGCGACTACAAACTCATTGACAGCCGCCTCAATTTTGACCGAGCCAGTACTGAGCGATGCGATATACAGTGCTGGCGCTGGCACCTCTTCCGGCTTGAGTTTTGCTCGAGCAGAAGCTATTGCTCCATGAAATATTCGATATGTGTCACCATCAATTCGTGTCGTGAAGTCCTGCTCGGTAGCAATAAAAAGCCTATCGTTGCAAAACACAAGATTTGACACAAGTAATCCGTAGGGGCAATCCCATTCTGAAATCTTGTTGCCAGTAGATAAGTCAAGCATCAAGACTTTGTAGGTGGCCTCTTCAGAAGGCAAGTAGGAAAGTGCCAAGTATCTTTGGGATACGGCATGCTCTCTACCATAGTCTTCAGGGATATCGAATTCGCGTACCGCATCGCCGGTCTCTGCGTTGATGATTTGTACCGATTTCATATGAAATAGTACTAACTGATTGTTGATTAAGTAAGAGCATTCCAATTTCTGGTCGAACTTCTTCGACCAGAGGCGAGCCCAGTTTTTCGTCTCAAGGACAAAAACCGTGCCGAAGTGTTCTGAGAAGAAAAGTTTTTCGCCGTCAGGACTAAAATGCACAGACTCAATATTAGCCAATTCTCGGTGCGTTTTCCTGAATAACTCCTTGCCTGATGCCAAATCTGTCACGACCACTGTTCTGTCGGCATACCCCCCTGATGCTAGCTTGGATGAGGACATCGAAAGACTCGTGACAATATCTCCGTGGCTTCTAAGCAGGCGAGTGAATTTTCCATCTTTGAATACTTGTATCTGGCCTCCTGGGCCGCCAAGGGCAACCCAGTCTTTGGTTGCACAGATGGCGTGAGTTCTTATGCCAGGGATTACTTTGCATTGATCGAGTTTCGAATCGTTGAAGACAGTGTCATTCAACCAGCACGCTTCTATATAAGCACCGTCAAGGTTAGCGCCAGAAAAATCTGCGTTATCCAATACGCAATTGTGGAACAGCGCGCCGCTGAGATCGCAGTTCTTGAAACTGAATCTACTTAAGTCCAAAGATTCACAGTAGAGACTCGGCAACGGAAGATTATCGAGTTTTTCTATAGAACGGAGGGCTCGCATCTGCAGTGATACTAGATTCGTGCAGGCATAGCCTACATTTTGCGTAGTGGCTCCACGGCAAACATTAAGGGCCTTGTGAATCAGTTCTTGGGACACCATTTCCTCTAGAAAAGCCCAGTGGCTAGTGACCATGCTGAGGTTTATTGTTACCAGTTCACCAATGGCGATGTCTCCGATTGCATCGCCTACTGAATCAGGATCTTGCGCGGCGCTTAACTTTCTGAATTGTCGCCGAGCGAGGAAATAAGATTGAAATGAACGATGAGCGAACCCGTAATTCCCCTCTGCGTCTCTAGTAAGGAATGCACACGTTCGCATGTCATGCTCAATCCAGTCGAGATCCTCCAACTCGAACTCTTGGTCGACTTCTCCGGACTCTTTCTGAGTCAGTATGAAGTCTCGTAATTCGCCGACCCGCATTGCTGCAGGGCGTCGCTCTCCGACAGTGTATGCCAATTCTTCAAGCAGTATTAGTTTTGATTTTGGTGACAAGCTGTTGTTAAGTTTGTCTTCGCGATATATCCAATGGTCTGCGTATATTTCGTACAGTGAGCTAATTTTTATTTTGCTCTTGGTTTTGAGGCTTGGTGCAGATCTGGAAATCATGTCCAGAAATACTGGGGTTGCGCTGAGTTCTGCAAGAGATTCGTTGGTTTTCAGAAGGTTGAGTACAACCTGAGCGCCTTCAGGGTTTGACTTGCGAAGGAACGTTTCGACTTGTTTTTCGGTAAATTCCTGGAGTTGGATTGCTCTATATCCTTGAGTCGCAGACTGTGCTCCCGGTAGGCCATGAGATTTGGCAAAATATCCGATACGGGCCCTTTCCATTTCGGCGTCGTTCCGGAAGAGGGCCAAGCGACATGAGACGATGCACCGGGCGTCCTCTTGGGCGATAGCCCCAAGGGCTTCAAATCGGCTTCTGACAACTGAAAAGTTTCCGCGAGTCAAAGTCTCGTCAACGCCATCAAAGATGGGTATGACTTTTCCTGCGTGGACCAATCGCAGTAGGCTCTCTATGCTAGGAAGTGAGACACCATAGCTAAAAAGCGTGTTTGCTAAAATCTGTTTGACATCTGAGGGCTCTGGGAATTTGCCAAGCGGAACAAACACTGGAATGGGCCATGATTTATCGTGGCTCCATAGCTTACATAGAATATATGTTAGATGCAGCAGGTAGCTCGTCTTTCCCATTCCGAAGTCGGCTAGTAGGGCAATGCATCTAGGAGAGTCAAAAGATCTTTGGGTGACCCATCCTTTGGCTAGGAATTTGCTATCCGGCCCTTTGGGGCCGACGAAATACTCATCCAAATCGTTAATGACGGTTCGGACGCCGCTTGGGTCGAGCACGGCAGAGCGCTGTGTGAAAATCTCGCCAAGGTTACTTGATGCTAAGGCCTGGATCAGAAAGCCATTGAGAGGGTGGTTTCCCCAATTCTCGTATTCTCTAATGTAGCGATCTGTGAATGGTGTGAAATCTATGGCAGATGCGGTTAGTTCCTCGAAAGATAAGGAATTGATGTGATTGGATGCTAAGATTTCCTTGGCTTGTCGAGTAAATCCTTGGCTGGCAATCATGGTGGCGACTTGGATTTTTCCCGCCCGCCTCAAGTCAGTCACTTCGTTCGCCCATTTGAGAGCTTGGTCTTTTCCGATAGGTCTACTTCCATTAGAGATGCTGGTTTTGCACTCGATTCCAACTGTAATCAAGCCGATGCCAGGAGTATGACGTTTGGCAATAATGTCTACAGCATGGCCCGCAAGGTTTACATCTTCTTGGACGTCAATAAATCCTAACTCTCTGTAAGTATTGGCGACTCTGTGGGCAAAACTATCGCCGACTGCCTTGGTGGATTTTAAGTCAGGCATATTTTTATGCTTGGTCTGTTAATGATAAGTGTGTGGGTGAGGGTTTTGCTCACTGTACCATATGTAATAGGAATGGTCTGTGCTTCTGTCGTCCAGTAACTCGATGAGGAGTCATTTGCAGGGCCGAGCCAAAGAACGGGACGAAAGACACGGCAACAACCTACCCGCCTCGCAGGCCCCTGCCGCCGTGCCCTCCGACGCTGCAGGGCGAGAACCTCGCGCCGGAAGACGGTCAGGACGTCCGAGAGCAGTTCCACATCCTCAGCGGTACCCACCTCACTAAGCTCCCGGACATAGATGTTGATCACCTGCGAGAGGTGAGCTGATGGCGGTAGTGCCGGAAGGCCCGGCGTGCTGCCGCCATCAGTGCAGAGGGCGTCGCGTAGCTCCGCTCGGGCATCTCGTGGCCCTTGATGACGCCAAAAACGGGCTCTACTTCGTTGAGCTGTGGTGAGTAGGCCGGTAAGTAGACCAGCGACAAGCCAACCCGAGCGAGCGCACGCGTCCTCACACGGCACCATGTCCACTACCAAGCCCTGCTCTGGGGCGTATACCACCAGCGAGTGTCCGGGCAGGGCAGCGCCTCGAAACTCACGCAGTGGCTTGAGCCTCTTCTCACTGGCAGGCAGATGATTGCCGTCCATGCTCCGGACCCGATAGCCCTCTGCCCAAGGCTGTTCACCTGTCCGCAGCGGCTGGACCACAGGCTCCAGGCGCTGCGCGCTGCCACGGACCAGAGCGCGCACCAGCCCCGGCTCCATGCGATTGACCTTCTCGTAGAGCGCAGCCACCGAGGATCCCACCTCGCTGGCTTTGGCGGCTGCATGCAGCGAGGGACGCAGTCCCA
Organism: Allostigmatella hybrida; assembly: GCF_020103775.1. Lineage (NCBI taxonomy): Bacteria > Pseudomonadati > Myxococcota > Myxococcia > Myxococcales > Archangiaceae > Allostigmatella > Allostigmatella hybrida. The sequence goes on along the minus strand of NZ_JAHXBH010000025.1, from coordinate 71,120 downwards.
TGGCCACCACCGACATCAGCTCCACCACGGTGGAGAACAGCAACTCCCGGGTGTACTGCTGCTGCCGATGCGCCTCGAACAATGAGTCCATCCACTCGGCGCTGACGGCACGCTGCAGCACTAGCCGTGCCATGACACTGACAGGGCTGTTTTTTACGAACCGCTCAAGGACTGCATCGAAGGCCATCATACCTCTCCAGTCGCGGGGACCTCCTTGAGTCGCGGCAACAGGGCTCTATTCCCTCGGGAATGCGCAGGGCGCTCACTTCCTGCTTTCTCTTGTTTTATAGACACCTTGAAAGGGGTGGCTCTTAGGATTTTGCTTCCGCTTTGTTGCGGATTCGATTCTCGCCGCCTCCGTGGACCCATCCGTCACCTTTAGTAAGGAAGCTTGGGTTTACAGGACGCCGCGGGCCTTGAGGTCCAGGTAGCGGTTGACGGCGGCGAGGCTCAGCTCGTCAGGCTGCACGTCGATCATTTGCACGCCGCCGCTTCCCACCTTGGCCTTGAGGGTCTCCCGGTCCGAGAGCAGCTCAGAGGCCACCGCGTGCTGGAAGGCCTCCTCGGGCCCCGGGGGCGCGGTGCGCAGCAGGGACTGCAGGGCGGTGTCCTTCACCGAGAGGCACAGGGGCACGTGGCGCCGCGCCAGCCGGTGCAGCGGGTCGATCATCGTGGCGGCCTGCTCTTCGTCCAGGAAGTCTGTGAAGACACACAGCAGGCTGCGCCGGTGCAGCCGCAGGTTCAGCTCCTTGAAGAGCGCCAGGTAGTCCACGTACGTGAGGCTGGGGGTGGCCGAGTAGAGCGTGTCGACAATCTTCCGGTACTGTCCGCGCCCGGCCATGGGCGGCAGGTACGCCTTCACCCCGTCGGCGAAGAGGGCCAGCCCCACCCGGTCTCCGTTGCGCACCGCGACGAAGGCCAGGAACAGCGCCGCGTTCACCGCGTGATCCAACTTCGTCAGCTCGCCCACGCGCGCCGCCATGGAGCGGCCCGCGTCCACGCAGATGAGGATGGACTGGGAGCGCTCGGACTCCATCACCCGGGTGACGGGCTTGCCCCGGCGAGCCGAGGCCTTCCAGTCCACCTCCCGCACCGAGTCGCCCTGGGCGTAGTCGCGCAGGCGGGCGAACTCGCTGCCCTGGCCGTCCCGCCGCAGCTTCCGCAGGCCCAGGTTCACGAAGTCCAGCGCCGCCCCCGACAGCAGCAAGCGGCTCGCCCCCCGCAGGTCCGGGAACACGGAGACGCTCCGGGCCGCCGGGTAGGCCCGCTCGTGGAGCACGAGCCCCAGCGGGCCCCGCACCCGCACGCGCACGTCCCCGAAGCTGAACTTGCCGCGCTGCGCGGGCACCACCCGGTACATCCAGCGCGTCTGGCTGTCCGGGGGCAGGCTCAGCGGCGCCTCCTCGGGCGTCGCGGCGAAGCCCTCGGGCACGTCGTCCCTCACGCGCACCTGGACCGTGCGCCCGGAGCGGTGGATGAGCCGCACCTCCACCTTGTTGGAGACGCCCACCGAGAGCTTCTGCGGTAGCTCCCGGTGCACCTCCAGGCGCACCCCCCGCGCCAGCAGGGCATCCAGCACCGCCAGCGCCAGCGCCAGCCCGTCCAGCGCCAGCACGAGGCCGCCCAGGCCCGGCGAGAAGCCCGCCGCCATCATGGGCAGGGCCAGCACGGCCAGCAGCACCCACAGGCGCGGGGTGGGAATCACCGGGGAACCTCGACCGATTGCACCACCTCCCGGAGCACGTCCGAGGGCGTGGCCCCATCCAGCTCCGCGTCCGGCGACAGGAGCAGCCGGTGCTTCAGCACGGGCCCCGCCAGGAAGCGCACGTCATCCGGGGTGACGAAGTGCCGGCCCCGCAGCGCCGCCAGCGCCTTGGCCGCCAGCAGCAGGTGCACCCCCGCGCGGGGCCCCGCCCCCAGGCGGATGCGGCCCGAGGTGCGCGTGGCGGACACCAGCTTGCGGATGTAGGACAGCACCGGCGGCTCCACCGTCACGTCGTGCAGCGCCGCGCGGGCCCGCGCCAGCCCGTCCTGGTCCACCGCGGCGCCCACCCCGGCCCGCTCCAGGTTGCCTGAGTCGAAGCCCCGGTGCACCGAGGAGAGGATGGCGTCCTCCTCCTCGGGGGCCGGGTAGCCCACCTCCACCTTGAAGAGGAACCGGTCGAGCTGGGCCTCGGGCAGCGGGTAGGTGCCCTCGGACTCCACCGGATTCTGGGTGGCGAACACCGTGAAGAGCGGCGAGAGGGTGATGTGGCGGCCCTCCAGCGACACGCTGCGCTCCTGCATGGCCTCCAGCAGCGCCGACTGCGTCTTGGCCGGCGCGCGGTTGATTTCATCCGCGAGCAACAGGTCCGTGAAGATGGGGCCTCGCACCAGGACGAAGGACTGCGTCTTCAGGTCGAAGACGCTGGTGCCCAGGATGTCCGCGGGCATCAGGTCCGGGGTGAACTGGATGCGCTTGAAGTCCGCGCTCACGCTGCGCGCCAGGGCCTTGGCCATCAGCGTCTTGGCCACGCCGGGCACGCCCTCCAGCAGCACGTGGCCGCCGGCGATGAGGCCGCACAGCATCAGCTCGAGCGCCTCGTCCTGGCCAACCACGGCCTTGCGCACCTCGCTCAGCACGCCCTCGCGGATGGCGTGGGCGGCCTGCACGGCGTGGCCAGACGAGGCGGGGGGCGCGAAAGGGGGGGGAACGTTCATGACTCCTCGGGGGAAGCGGCGGGTGCGCGGGACCCGGTGGGCAAGAGGCGGTGGCGCAGCCCGGCGGCGCGCGTGGCGAGCCGCACGAGCTCCTTGTCGGTGGTGGGTCCTTCGGCCTGGCGCAGCAGGGCGCGCAGGCCCTGGGCCAGGTCCTTCCGGCCCCGGGCGGTGAGCCCCTCGGCGACGGCGGGGGCGGGCGTGTGCGCGGGCAGCCCCGCCATGAGGGCCAGCTCCTGCGTCACCTCGCGGGTGATGAGCTCGGCGGCGAAGGCATGGTGGCGGCCCTCGCGGTAGAGCCGGCTCATGGCGAACAGCGCGTCCGTGGCCCCCACGCGCAGGGCCTCCGGTGGCGGGCGGGGACGGCCGAAGCGCTTCAGGGACACCGCCCAGAAGCCCACGCCCAGCAGCAGCTGCGCCACGGCGAAGTGCAGGCCGTAGCGCCGTGCGAAGTCCACCACCGAGCGCTCGTTGCTGAAGCCGTGGTGGAACTCGCTGAACTCGAAGGGGCCCGGGCCCCCCAGCGCACGCAGGGCGCTCAGCCAGAACTGCGCGTTGTCCGCCCGGGCCAGTGCCTGGTTCATGGCGAGCTCGGGCGCGCCCAGCACCAGCACCCGGCCCAGGCCGTGGGGCACCACCGCCGCCACGGGGCGCTCCAGCTGTGCGTCCACCAGCAGCGGCACCGCGCCAGGGGGGAGCTCCAGGTACGCCTGCACCTTGGCCTCCACGCGCTCGGTGCCCAGCGTGTAGGGCGTGGACAGGGGCGGCACCAGCGTGCGCATGGGCAGCGAGGTGTCCGCTTTGGAGAGCTTCACCTCCAGCGCATCCAGGAGGGGATTCTCCCGGGAGCCCCAGGGCACGAGGACGAGGCTGTGGCCCGCCTCCACCCGGCGGAGCAGCGCCGCGCGCTCATCCGCGTTCAACTCCGCGGAGTGCAGGGCGCGCAGGCCCTCCTGGGGGACTTCCTCGTCCTCCAGCCCCTCGTCCCGCTGGGTGGCCAGGCGCGTCTCGTCCGGGTCCGCCTCGTAGGCGCCCTCCACCTCCACCGCCAGCAGGAGCAGGGTGGCGGGGGAGTCCGCGTCCAGCAACTGGAGGTCCATGGCGCGGCGCACGGGCGCCATCCCGCTCTCCTGGAGCAGCAGGTAGAGCGCCCGGGCGCCGTTCTCCGAGGCGCGGTACGTGGAGAGGGTGTCCGCGAAGTCTCCCCGCGCGGCGCCGCGCAGCAGGAAGCCGCCGAGGATGACGGCGAACAGCAGCCCGCCCACCACGAGCACCGGGAAGCGGTCACGCACCGGGGGCCTCCGGGGCCGCGGGGGCGGTGAGCAGCGGCTGGGTGAGGGCGCGGAAGGACTGGTAGCCCTCCGGGCCCACCGGCAGGTTGCCGTACCAGGCGAAGTCGAAGCGGCGCGTCAGCTCCCGGAAGGGGGCGAGCCACTCGCGGCGGCCCTTGAACTGGCGCAGGTAGTCCCAGTTGCTCAGGGTGGCGTCGTAGAGGATGGCGCCCTCGCGGTGCAGCCGGGACAGCAGGGCCAGGTACAGGCTGCGCACCGCCTCCCGGTATTCGCCCCGCGCCGCCAGCTCGTCGGCCAGCTGGGCCCAGCCTTCCGGGGCGCGCGCCAGGGCGCTCATGGGGTCCTTCGCGAGCGCCGCCGCATCCAGCGTGCTCACCTCGAGCTGGGCGCTCTCGTGGCGCTGCTGCTGGCGCAGGGCGCGCAAGAGCACCGCCGCGAGCACCACCACCACCGCCACGATGAGCAGCACCACCAGCCCATGGGCCACGGTCAGGCCGGCCGCGCCCGAGGAGGGCGCCACGCGGGGCGCATCGTGGCGCCGCTTGAACAGCTCCTCCAGCACGCCGTCCAGCCACTTCATGAAGCGCTGCCACCAGTCCGGCGCCACCGGCGCCTCTTCCGCCGGGGCCTTGTCCTTGAGCGGGGTGGCCGAGAACTCCGGCCGGGAGAGGATGTCCCGGGCCTTCGCCGAGGCGGACCGGGCATCCGGGCGCGCGGACTCCAGGGCCACCGTCTCCGTGGCCTGCTCCAGCCCCAGCTGCAGCAGCTCCGAGGCCGCCTCGCAGTCCTCGTCCTGGTGGGCCTTCTTCTCCACGGCGTGCAGCAGCCGCTGGAACTTCTGCTGCTCGGCGGTGCTCAGGGCGGAGACGGTGCCCTCTGCCTCCTCCAGCCCCTCGCTGCCGTAGTCACATTCCGAGGCCACCTCGCGGAGCCGCTGGAGCAGCTCCGGGCGCGGCGGCGGGGCTTCCGCCCGCGCCAGGGAGGGGCCCAGCACGAGGCCCAGGAGCACGAGCGCCACGCTCCGGCCGGGGGCCCGCGCCGCGCCCCGGGCGGGAAGCTGCTGCACGGCGGCGAGCAGATCCAACCCCTCCTGGCGCACGCGCCCGTCCACCAGCAGCAGCGAGGCGGTGGCCGCCTGGAGCGGCTCGAACAGGGTGAAGGTGAGGGCGCCCAGGAAGGTGAGCCAGACGGGGTTGTCGATGGAGGCGAAGCGCTCCGCGAAGGTGAGATCCAACGCCAGCAGCTGCCGGCCCATCCAGAACAGGACGTTGAAGGCGATGTGGAGGTTGCCGAAGGTGAGCACCATCGCCAGCCCCGTCAGCACGCGCACCCCCGTGGCGGCCCCCCGGGCGGGCCCCAGCAGCCGGGCGCACAGGCCATACAGGCGCAGCGGGCTGCCCACGCCCTGCATCATCGCGGCATAGCCCACCCGGTGCGCCGAGAGCAGCAGGTAGGCCAGGCCCAGGGAGAGCAGCAGGCTCAGGGGCGTGAAGACGAAGAGGTAGCCCACGGTGATGAGGAGGCTGGGCGCCCGTTTCAGCGCGGCGCGCACGCTGGCGCGCACCGTGGGCTCCGCCTGGCCGAGCAGCAGCTCCTGGACGTGGTGGCAGGCGGCGCCCTGGAGGAGCCCCCGGAGCAGCCACGCCAGGGTGAGCCCCAGCGTGGGGAGGTTCAGGTCCCGCTGGCTCCGGGCCGCATCCACGAGGTGAAGCACCGCGCCGGTGACGAGCGCGCCCGAGGGGAGCGTCAGCGCCCACACGCCGGCGGTGCGCGAGCACAGCCGCAAGGCGGCATCCATCAGGGCGATGGCGTTCCGGGGGCGCAGCTCGAGCGCGGAGACGGCCATCTACCGCTCCACCAGGACGCTGAGCAGGCGCAGGCCGATGAACAGGACCGCGGCGCTGGTGAGGGCCAGCAGCACGTTACCCACCGTCCAGTCCTGGCGCGGCGCGGGGCCCTTGAGCACCTGAAGGCGCTGCTCCAGGCAGCGGGCGCAGCGGTTGATGCCCTCGAATTGAGTGGTGCATTCGCGACAGATGACGCGGCGGCACTCGACACAGACGCCGAGTCCGGCCCGATCCGGGTGATAGTGGCAGCGGCCCGAGCCTTGAAGCATGGGGCCAGCCTACGAAATCCCCTGGCCTCTGTCCCACCCGAGAGTGCCGGGCGCTCGTTTCCACCCGGGGCGGGGCTCCCGCTCCTTACTCCCAGAGGTACGGCATATGGGCATCAGCAAGGGCAGCGCGCAGTGGAATGGCGGTCTCAAGGACGGCAAGGGCGTGATGAAGCCCGCGCACGCGCCGGAGGCCCCCTTCTCGTTGGGCACCCGCTTCGAGGGCCAGCAGGGCTCCAACCCCGAGGAGCTCATCGGCGCCGCGCTCGCCGGGTGCTTCTCCATGGCCCTGTCCCTGGGCCTGGAGACGGCCGGGCTCAAGCCCACCCGCATCCAGACCTCCGCGGACGTGCAGCTCGACAAGCAGGGCGCGGGGTTCGCCATCACCACCATCGCCCTGACCACCGAGGCCGCCGTGCCCGGGGCCAGCAACGAGCAGTTCCAGAAGATCGCCGAGGAGACGAAGAAGAACTGCCCCGTGTCCAAGGCGCTCGCGGGCACGAACATCACGCTCAAGGCGTCCCTGGCCTCGTAATCTCAAGAGGCCAGGGGACAGGCCGCGGCGCTCTCCTCGCGTCCCTGGGGCGGAGGCCCCTCCGCCTTAGGGGATGAGGGGCGCGAGCGCGGGGGCGATCAGCGTCTGCTTCGCCTGCTGCACCGTCGTCCAGTCGTCCTGCAGCAGGCCGCCCGTGTCATCCGAGTTGGGGTTGAGCGACCAGAAGGCGAAGCTCATCCCGTTGGTGCTCAGGTAGCCCGTGAGCGTCTGGAGCCACAGCCGGTCCGAGTCGAGCTGCAGCTTCGTTCCGAACTCCCCGAGCCACACCGGGGCGCGGTTCTCCTTCACGAGGTAGCCCCAGGTGGCGTCCCACAGGGCCGGCAGGTTGGCCGGGTAGCCCGTGGCCCCCTTGTTCTGGAACCACGGCTGGGCGTAGACGCTCTCCGGATAGTCGTGCGCCGAGTACACCAGGCGCCCCGCCACGTTGAGCCGCACTGGGAAGTCGCGCGCGCCGCGCAGGTTGCCGCCCCACCAGTACCAGTTGTTCGCGTAGGTCTCGATGCCCTCCACGATGATGAGCAGGTCCGGGTTCACGCCGAGGATGGCGTTGCCCGCGCGCTCGGCGGCCAGCCGCCAGTCTGTGTCGAGGTTGCCATCGCCCCACGTGGCCCGGCCGTGCGGCTCGTTGTGCAGGTCCACGCCCACCACCGTGGGATTGCCCTTGTAGCGCTGGGCGAGCATCTTCCAGTCGTCGATCCACGCCTGCTCCTCGGCGGCGCGGTTCGAGCGGTACCACAGCTCCGACTGGCTGCTGGCGTCCGGGCGGTGCCGGTCGAGCACGACGCGCAGCCTGCGCGTTCCCGCCGCGTCGATGATGCGGTCCATCACCTGCAAGGACGTGAGCCCGGCGAGCTCGGGGTTGAGCGAGGTGTTCAGATTCGCCGCGTCTGGGTACACGCCCGCGCGCAGCACGCTGTTGCTATAGGGCAGGCGCAGCGAGTTGTAGCCCAGCGCCTTCACTTGATCGAGCAGGCTGCCCAGCGCGCGGCGATCCAGGCCGTAGGGGATGCGTGAGGGGCCCTCGAAGCCGAACCAGTTCACGCTGGTGAGCCGCACCTTCTGGCCCGTGGAGGTGTAGAGGCTCGCGCCCTCGGTGTGCAGGTAGCCCGCGGCGCCGGGAGGATTCGAAGTGCCCCCGTCCGTGCCCGCGTCCACGCCGGCATCCGTGCCTGCATCCACACCGGCGTCCGTGCCCGCGTCCACGCCCGCGTCCGGGGTCGGCTCCGTGGCGTACACGCCGTCCGAGGCGCACAGGGAGAGCACCGCCCCGGGCTGGAAGAGGGCCTCGCACGAGGTGGCCGTTCCGCCGGGGTTCACGGCGCGCACGCGCACGCGGCTCCCCGCGAAGGACTGGCTGCGCGTCCACACGTTCACGTCCCAGCCCGCCTGGCTCAGGGCCGTCCAGGCCCCTCCGTTCACCGAGACGTCGACCTGGGACGGGGCTGGGCTGGCCGTGACTCGCGCCTCCATCCACCAGTCATTGCTCGCCGTCTGCAGGAGGAAGGCCACGGGGGCCGCCACCCGTTGTTCCAACCTTCCGCCCGGCGCTGTCTCGGGCTCCGGAAGGCCCTCTCCGCATGCGGCGGTCAGCAAGACCCCGCTCAAAATCACTCCCAGTCTTCTCTTCACGTGACCTCCCGGTGGACGGGCTCGATGGCTTTCAGGATAAAAAGCTAAAGACGCTATCCAGGAAAGTCACGTGAAGTCTGGGATGGGGGGCCCTCCTGTTCAGGGGAAGGGCAGGGAGGGGACGGCGCGGCGTTGGGTGAGCGCCGCGGTCATGAAGGCCGCCCCCACCATCATCATCAGGGCTGCCATGGGGACGCCCGTTTCGAATTGATAGGAGACCGGGAGGTTGAGGGCAGGCTCGCGGAAGGGAAGGCTGGCGCAGGCCAGCACGCCGTACAGCAGGAAGAAGCAGCCGCTCATCATCCCCCGGGGCAGCTCGGGCCACCGCTTGCGGAGCGCGAAGAGAAGCCCGGCCAGGACGAGCCCCTCCAGCGCGGCCTGATAGAGCAGCACCGGGTGGCGTGGGGGCAGGACGCGGTGCAACTCCTCCAGCAGCGCGGGGGACTCATTCGCCAGCCGGGCCAACTCGTGGCCCGGTGCCTGGGCCAGCGGGGACAGGTCCAGCGCGGGCACGTCGGCGGGTTGGAAGCCGTCGATGTTCAACTCCGCCGGGAAGCGCAGGGCCCAGGGGGCTGTGGACACGTGCCCAAGGGGCTCGCCGGCCGTGAAGGCGGCCAGGTGCCACAGCAGGAACCCCAGGGGGGCGAGCACCGCCAGCGTGTCCATGAGGTGAAGCCAGGAGCGCCGGTGCTGGTGCGCGGAGTACGCCGTGAAGGCCAGGACGCCGAGCAACGCCCCCGGCATGGAGGCGCCGCCCTGCCGGAACTGAAAGAAGATGGAGCCATCCCGGGAGAAGTCATCCCACTGGTGAAGGAGCACGTAGCCCAGGCGCCCCCCCAACATCACCCCGAAGAGGCTGGCATAGACCACGAACCCGGCTACTTCCTGCGGTGCCAGGGGGCCGTCGCCCCGCGCCGTCCGGCGTCTGAGCCAGACAAAGGCAAGCAGAAACCCCACAAGCGAGGCCGCCCCCGTCCACCGCAAGGAGAGCGATTCGGAGAAGTGGAGAAGATAGGGATTCAGACCGTGAAGGAGATGAGATGGCACGGTGCCTCGGACGCTCGGGGTGACGGAAAGGGGAGCGGAGTCCGCCCGGGACCCGGGGAACTCCGCTCAGGAAAGGGGCGGGTTACTTGAAGAAATCCTCGGGAGCGATGCTCGTGGGAGCCTTCCCGACAATCTTCCGGAAGCTCAGGGTGTAGCTGTTTCCAGAAGACTCGAATTTCTGGTAGCGGAAGCCATCCAGCTTCCCTTCGTTGCGCAGCCGCTCCCAGTCCGTGCCGTTGATGCGGATGGTGGTGCTGGAGCCACAGCAGTTGTACTTGACGTCCTTGGTGATGACGCCGGAGCTCCAGGAGATGGTGGCGCAGGACTGCTCATACATGCCCTGAACCACCGTGGCCGCGCCCTGGTTCATGGTCTTGATGCAGTCCTCGGCACCCTGCGCCGTTCCAAACGACAGACACAGCCAGAGCAGACACACGCTTGCCGCGATCTTCTTCATGGGGAATTCCTCACGAGGCTCGAAAAGGGTTTACAGGCTCGGCTTCTTGCCGGAATCGGTGGACTTCGTATCGACTTCCTTGTTCTTCGGCTCCTTCGGATCCTCGACGCCCTCCTCGACGGTCAACTTCGTGGGCTCCGCGGACTTGGTGGAATCCGGCGGCGTCGTGGACGCCGGGGGCGTCTTGGCCGGGGTTTTGTCCTGAGCGAACGCGCCAGCCGAGACACAGAAGAGACCAACAGCCAACCAATTTCTCATGGGGGTGAGACCTTTCAGGGCGGAGCCCTGGGTGAGGAGCGGCCTGTATCAGCCACTCATACGGCGGATGTGACCCTACCTATCCGGGCGAAGGCTTCGCAATTCATTCCGTGATTGGCTTGTAAGGCAAAGGACAGTATGAATGCCAACAAAGACAATGCCTTCCCGGGCAGTGTTTCGCGAAAAATCATTTCTGAGCAGGTGAGAACTTCTCGCGAATGAGCGCCACGAGCGCCCTCATGCTCGCCGGGGCCTGGCGATGGGCGGGGTAATAGAGACACACGCCTGGCTCCGCTGGGGTCCAGTCGCCGAGCACCTGCACCAGCTGGCCCGTTCGCAATGCGTCGCTGACGTTCCATTCGCTCACGTACGCGAGCCCCGCGCCCCCGAGCGCTGCGGAGACCACGGCGCCATCGTCATCGAGCGTGAGCTGTCCCTTCACGTCCACGGCGAGCTCCTCGCCTCGCCGGGAGAACTCCCAGCGGTAGAGGGCGCCGTTGGACATGCGGTAGCGGATGCACTCGTGGTAGAGGAGGTCCGCGGGCGTCTTCGGCACCCCGCGCTCGCGCAGGTATTTCTTCGAGCCGGCGACGATGAACCGCACGTTGCCGCTGCAGGGCACCGCCACCATGTCGCGCGGAATGCTCCCGGCCAGCCGGATTCCCGCGTCGAAGCCGTCCGCCACGATGTCCACCGGCTTGTCCTCGGCCACCAACTCGAGGTGCACGTCCGGATAGCGCCGCAGGTATTCGAGGATGATCGGCATGAAGATCCGCCGCGCCACGAGCGCCGAGGTGTTGATGCGCAGCGTGCCGGTGGGGGTCTTCTGGTGCGCTTCCACGGACTCCATGGCGTCCGCGAGCGCCGCCAGGGCCGGCTTCACGCGCGAAAGGAAGCTCTCGCCCGCGTCCGAGAGGGCGACGCTGCGCGTGGTCCTATGAAAGAGCCGGACGCCCAGGCGTTTCTCGAGCGAAGCGATCGCGTGGCTCAGGGCCGAAGGGGACAGCCCGAGTTCGCTGGCCGCGGCGCGGAAGTTCTTGTGGGTGGCCACTGCGACCACCGCGTTCAGCTCGGCCAGCCCAGCGCCGTGAAGCCCGGTCTTCATTCATGAGCCCTTTTCAGCAATGCATCTCATATTCATCGCATTGTCTCACGGACGGCCGGTTCTTACCATTCGCTCATGACCAAGACCGTTCTCATCACCGGGTGCTCCACGGGTTTCGGGTTGGCTTCGGCGAAGCACTTCGCGGCTCAAGGCTGGAATGTCGTCGCGACGATGCGCACGCCATCGCAAGCGCCGGAGCTGGCCACGCTGCCCAACGTGCTCGTGACGCGGCTCGATGTGCAAGACCGTGCGAGCATTGATTCCGCCTTGAAGGCAGGCGCTGAACGCTTCGGTGGGCTCGACGTGGCCGTCAACAACGCGGGCTTTGGGCTTCACGGAATCTTCGAGGCCACTCCCCGCGAGAAAATCCTCGAGCAGTTCGAGGTGAATGTCTTTGGCGTGATGGATGTGATTCGCGCCGCGCTGCCTTACTTTGCCCAGCGTGGCGGTGGAACGATCGTGAACGTGAGTTCTGGGGCAGGGGTCTTCACGCTGCCCATGATTTCGCTCTACTGCGCGAGCAAGTTCGCGCTCGAAGGCTTCTCCGAAGCGCTGTCGTACGAACTCCTGTCGCAAAACGTGCTCATGAAGATTGTCGAACCCGGCGGTGTCCTGGACACCCGGTTCGTCACCCGCAGCGCCGGGGAGCAATCCCAGAATGCAGTGCCGGCACGGTATGCGGACTTCGTTCGCGCCACGGAGGCCCTCTTCGCCCAGCTTCGCAATGACCGCGGCGGGGCCACGTCCGAGGATGTGGCGAAGGTCATCTACGAGGCCGCCACGGACACGAGCGGCCGCCTGCGCTACGTGGCGACCGACGGTATCCAGCCGCTCGTGAAGATGCGGCGTGAGACGTCGGAGGAGGCCTACCTTGCCTTCATGCGCGAGCGGTTCATGGCCAAGCCCTCAAATGCCCAATGAGGGCACGGTGCGCCTCAGGCGCCGAACCAGCCCTTCTGGCGGGCTTCCTCCAGGCGCGCTTCCAGGTAGGCCCACAGGGCCGGGCAGCCCTCCCGGATGGGCTGGGCGATGCGGCGGACCACCCGCTCGTGGCTGACGCCGTTCTCGCGCCAGCTCTGGCCCGCGTTGGCCAGGTTCAGCAGCACGGGCATGGCCCGGTCCACGGCATGGGCGAACCGGGCTTCCGGCGTCTCTCCGTGCTCGAACTCCTGCCACAGCGCTAGGAACGCCGCGCCTTGCGGCTCGGGCAGCAGGCCGAAGATGCGCTTCACCGCCGCCAGCTCCGCCGCCTTGCGCTCCTCCCAGCCGCCCTCGGTGTAGACCATCGTGTCGCCGGTATCGATTTCGCCGATGTCGTGCACCAGCAGCATGCGCACCACCCGGTCGATGTTCACCGGCGCCCCGGCATGGGGCGCCAGCGAGGAGGCCAGCATCGCGATCTGCCAGCTGTGCTCGGCGGAGTTCTCGTAGCGCTCAAGGCCCAGCGGCCGGGTCTTGCGCGTCACCCCCTTGAGCTTGTCCAGCTCCAGCACGAAGCCGATGATCTGCTGCATCCCGCCGTGATGTTCGCTCACCGTCTTGCCTCCCAGAGGTCCTGCGCCCACGCCTCTTAATACGGCCACCCGAGCGCGGCTCCAGGATTGATGGGACGCGGTATCCTCCGCGGGCCGCGAGCCCATGCGTTCCTCCCTTCGCTACATCGAAGTCCTGCCCAGCCCGTCCCTGGCCCCTTACGTTCAGTGCTTCTGGGCGCTCACGGGGCAGGCGGCCCCGGGCCAGGTCTACCGCGTCCTGCCCGACGGGTGTCTCGACATCCTGGTGGACCTGAGTGCCGGGGAGCCGCGTCTCCAGATTGTCGGAGCGATGCGAGAGGCCGGGGTGGTTCCACTCCCGGCCGCGGTGTGTTCCCTGGGCATCCGCTTCCGGCCCGGCGGGGCGCACCCGTTCCTGCGGCTCCCCCTGCATGAGCTCACCGGGGCGCATCTTTCCCTGGAGGCGCTCTGGCCGCGCGAGGCCCGCGAGTGGGAAGGGCGGCTCCAGGAGGCGGTGGGCCTCCCCGCGCGCTTGCGGCTCCTGGAGGCGTTGCTCTTGCGGCGGCTGGCCGAGGACCGGCCGGAGGGGGCGCTCCTTCACGCGGTGGGCCTCATCCATGCCACGCGGGGGCAGGTGCCCCTGCGAACGCTGGAAGAAGTCATGGCGGTCAGTCCCCGGCAGTTCGAGCGCCGCTTCCAGGCCCAGGTGGGGCTCACGCCCAAGGTGCTCTGCCGCATCGCCCGCGTGCGCCATGCCGTGGCGCTGCTGGGCGCCCAGCCCGGCCTCCCGGGCGCGCACCTGGCGCTGGAGGCCGGGTATTACGACCAGGCCCACCTGGTGCGCGAGTTCCGCGCCCTCACGGGGCTCACCCCCGGGGCCTATGCGCGCGAGCAGGCCGGTGACGGATTTGTACAATCCAGCCCCGGCAGCGGCATCTAGAGTGCTCGCCCCTTCTTCCGGAGCGCGCATGTCCACACAGCCCCAGGCCGAGCAGCACCACCGCATCGACTACATCGAGCTTCCCGCCCCGAACCTCGCCGAGGTGAAGCGCTTCTATGGCGACGTGTTTGGCTGGCGCTTCGAGGACTATGGGCCGGACTACACGAGCTTTCACGATGGCCGGCTGAACGGCGGTTTCTACAAGGCGCCCTCTGGGAGCAGCAGGGGAGGGCCCCTGCTCGTCGTCTACTCGCGCGACCTGGAGGCCACGCTGGCCCGGGTGCGTGAGGCGGGAGGCCAGATCGTGAAGGACACCTTCTCCTTCCCCGGCGGGCGGCGCTTCCACTTCGCGGACCCGGGCGGCAACGAGCTGGCCGTGTGGACCGAGCCCTGAGGCCTTCCTCGCGCGAGCCTTACAGGCGCGCGGCGGACGCGTAGCCCACGAAGAGCTCGCTGGTCAGGCGCGCGCGCCCCGTGGAATCCTCCCGGCGGATGTAGTCATTGAGGACGCGGCCCTGCTGGGCCCGCACCGAGGGAAAGCGCGGGTTCATGCGCGCGCGCCGCACGCCCGGGCCTCCCCGGTGCACGAAGGTGACGGTGCCGTCCTTCGCCACCGTCTCGACGACGCCCACGTGCGTGAGCCCGTCGTTGCGCACGCCGTCGCCGTTCCGGTCATACGTCTCTCGGAAGAAGACGAGGTCTCCCGGCTGGGGCGTCTTCCGGTGCAGCGCCCCCTGGGACTGGGCCCGCCGGTAGATGGCGCTCACCGCGTTCTCGCCGGGCCGGGTGCCCTGGGAGAGCAGCTCGACGCCCACCGCCTGGTACGCGAGCCGCGCCAGCCCCGAGCAGTCATTGGGGACGCGATAGGAGGCCAGGGACACGCCCACCAGTCCCACCGCGCGCTTCGCCACCCGGCGGCCCCGGGTCAGGCGCACCGGGGGGCGCTGGGTTTTTGCCCGGGTGCCCTTCTTCAGCACCTTGGGCTTGGCCTTGGCTTTGGCCTTGGCCTTGGCCTTCGGGGGGGCTTTGGCCTTGGCCTGGGTCTTGGCCACGGCAGGCGCGGGAGGGCGCGGCGCGGCCAGGGCCGGTGCGCCTCCCAGTATTCCCAGCATCCAGGCAAGCAGGAACCCGCGAGTCATGCCGGAGAGGAACGGCTGGCCCCGCGGGGACATTCAATCCAGCGCTGCCCGGCCCCGCCGCCCATCACAGCAGGCTGGCAAGCCGGCGCACGCCCTCTTCGATCTGCGCGGGGGTGACGGCGCAGAAGGGCAGCCGCAGGAAGCGGGCGCTCGGGACGGGCTGGTCATCGTGCGGATCCGCGTAGAAGGGGCCTCCGGGGGTGAGCACCAGCCCCTGGTCCTTGGCCCGTCCCATCAGGTTCTCCGTCCGGGCGGCCTCCGGGAGGAGGACGCTCACGAAGAAGCCGCCATCGGGGATGAAGGCCTGCGCGCCGGGCAGGTGGCGCCGCACCGCATTGCCCATGGCCTCCCAGCGCGGCCGGTACAGGGCCTTGAGCGTGTCGATGTTCGGCTGGAGCCAGCCCCGGCGGATGAACTCGGCCACGGCGGCCTGGCTCGGCAGCACGGGCGAGAGCACCGTGTCCTCTGCCAGCTTCGTCACCGCCTTGATGAGCTCGGCCGGTGCCAGCATGAATCCCACGCGCAGGCCCGGGCTGAGCAGCTTGCTGAACGAGCTGAGCGTGACGATGCGCGAGGCGTCGAGCTCCCGCAGCAGCGGGTGCTCCTCGCCCTGGAAGCGCAGCTTGCGGTAGGGGATGTCCTCCAGCACCCAGAAGCCGTACTGGTTGGCCAGCTCCACCACGCGCTGGCGCTTCTGCCGCGAGAGGGTGGCGCCCGCGGGGTTCTGGAAGTCCGGCACCAGGTACAGGAACGCGGGCACGTTCTTCTTCAGCGCCGCCTCCAAGTGCTGCACGCTGATGCCGTCGCTCTCCAGCGGAATGCCCACCACGCGCGCGCCGCGCCGGCGGAACGTGGTGATGGCCCGGTCGTAGCTGGGCTGCTCGGTGAACACCACCGAGCCCGGGCGGATGAGGTGCGCGGACAGCAAGTCTTGCAGGTGCAGCGAGCCGTTGCCGATGAGCACCTCGGCCTCGCTCACGCGGTACTCCTTGGCCAGCTCCTGACGCAGCGGGAGGTATCCCTGCTGCTGCCCGTACTGGAGGACGACGGCGGTGTCGCCTTCCAGCGCCGCCGTGAAGCACTCGGCGAGTTGCCGGGTCGGAAAGGCCTCGGTCGGCGGCACACCACGCGTAAAGACGATTGTGTCGGTCATGAATGCGGTCGCGGTCAGGGGACGCGAACGAAGGCCCGCGTCAAGGACACCGAGTGTAATGGTGCCCTCCTGACGCGTCGAGTCTTCGATGCCACGGCGTGTCATGCCCACCACACGCCGCGGCCCCGGTTTTCAAAAGCGGTCGCTCTTGCTGTTCAAATGGTCGGCACGTCCTGCGCGAAGCCCTCGTTGATGAGCCGGTCCCGGAGCGAGTTGGAAATCACCTGCCCCTGGGTCTGGTGCGGCACGTTCTGGTAGGTGACGTCGATCTTGTCGTACTTGCGCTTGGCGCCGGGCGCCGTCGCGGAGGGCGTGAAGGACTCGGCCGGGGCGCTGGGATCGTACCCGCGGCCCGGGCCGATGTTCTGGTTGATCTTGGTGTTGACGCTGCCCGCGTAGCGGTAGCTGCCAATCAGTCCAAGGCGGCTGTCGGGCTGGGTCATGTCGAGCCGGTTCTGGTGCGTGGCGGCGTCCTTGCCCGGGTTGAAGAGGTTCTGGTTCTGCGTGGTGTTCAGCAGGTGGTGGGAGTCGCGGTGGAAGGCGCTCGCCGGGTGGGAGGCGTCGTGGTCCACGCGCGTCGTGGTGCGGTTGCCGGTGGGGTCCGCGTCCTTGTACTTCTGCCGGGAGCCGTAGGTCAGGCTGTGCGCCTTGTGGGCCCGGTCATCCGGGATGGCGACCGTGACGCCTTCCTTGTAGGCGTCGGTCTTGGCGTCCGCGGCCTGCCCCGGCAGCCGGTTGCGCTTGTTGAGCGACTCGCCCGAGGGCACGTGGTCCCGGTTGGTGTTCCAGTCCGCCGGCGTCCCGGACACGTGCTTCAGCTCCGAGGAGGGATCATTCGGCCGCACCCGGAGGTTCTTCTCGTAGGGGCCCACGTCCCCGGGGCGCACCGGCTCGCTGGTGCTGTTGCGGTCCGGGCGCGAGCGGTCCACCAGCGTGCCGTTGTCCAGGGACTGCTTCAGGGCCGCGTTCTGCTGGGGATCCAAGGGGGCGCCCTTGTTGCCGGGCTTCGTCTTGTCGAACTCGAAGAACTGGCCGGACTGCTTGTCATAGGCGTAGTTCTTCCCCGTGGCCGGGTCCCACGCCTTGTTGCTGCCCGTGCGCTTGCCGCCGTTCTTCAGCGTGGCGAACTGCGCGGCGTCCATCTCGAAGTAGTCGTTCTTGTGCTGCGTGCGCGTGTTGGGCGAGTCCAGGGTCTGCTGGTGGAACTTGTGGCGCTCGTCCAGGCGCACCTGCACCCGCGGCGGCGTGTTCGGGGCCGCGGGGGTGAGGTTGGGGACCTGCGCGCCCTGGGAGGTGCGCTGCCGCTTGGGGGCGGGGCCCTGCGAAGAGGGGGACAGAGAGGGCGAGAAGGACGGCTTGCTGGAGAGACCCTTGAGGCGGCCCATGGCGGTGCTCCTGCGGAGGAAGGAGAGGTGCGGCGATGACACCCCTTTGTGCACCTGCCGTACCAGGCCGTGCGCCGTCCGCGCCCAAGGGTTGCCCCTGGAATGACGGGGGGTTACGCAGGGGGCACCCTGGCTGGACTGGTGACAGGCGTCCCTGCGTG
Source organism: Allostigmatella hybrida (assembly GCF_020103775.1). Classification (NCBI taxonomy): domain Bacteria; kingdom Pseudomonadati; phylum Myxococcota; class Myxococcia; order Myxococcales; family Archangiaceae; genus Allostigmatella; species Allostigmatella hybrida. Next base: position 53,695 of record NZ_JAHXBH010000025.1, on the reverse strand, counting down.
GTGACGGCTGTCACCAGCCGGGAGCCATGGACCTGGGCGCTCAAGAGTGAGAGACAGGGGAGGCCATGCTGATGACCCCCCTGGGACGTTTCCGCGCCGTGGCCCTGGCCGAGGGCCTTTCCTTCATCGTGCTGCTGTTCATCGCGATGCCCCTGAAGTACCTCGCCGGGATGCCGCTGGCCGTGAAGGTGACGGGCATGCTGCACGGCGTGCTCTTCGTGCTGTACCTCCTGTTGCTGGTGGAGGTGGGCATCACCTACCGGTGGCCGGCGTTCCGGTGGGTGGGCGCGTTCGGGGCCTCGCTGGTCCCCTTCGGCGTCTTCGTGCTGGATGCGCGGCTGCGCCAGGAGACGCCCGCCGCCGGGCAGGACTCCTGAGCCCCCGCCTTCACCGTTTGGGCGGGGGGCGGGTGGCCCGCTCCAGCTCCGACGCGAAGAGCTCGCAGACCTGGCGCACCCGCGGGATGTCGAGCGCGGATCGGGCGCACACCAGGTAGTACGAGCGGTTGAGGAGTGGGCCCAGCTCGATGGGCAGGGGGACGAGGGACGTGGGCGGGGCGTGCGGGGAGTGCAGCCGGGGGAGCGGCAGGGCCCCGAGGCCCGCCTTCGCCGCCTCGAGGAGCACCAGGAGGCTGTCGGAGGTGAACACCGGGGTGAACCCGGGGACGAGCTTCTCGAGCTGGGGATGGGGGTACAGGGAGTCGAGCGGGGGCGCCCAGGAGAGCCAGGGCAGCTCGCTCAGGCGGGGCTTGCGCGGCAGCTTCGCGGCGAGCGCCTTCGAGACGAAGACGGCGCTCTCCAGGGTGAAGGCCTTCACCACCTTCAGCCCCTCTGGCTCCGGCTCCTTGGTGCGCAGCGCGAGGTCCGCCTCGCCCCGGTGGAGATCCAGGTACTGGGTGCTGGCGAGCACCTCCAGGCGCAGGCCCGGGTGCTGTCCGGCGAGCCAGGCCGCGAAGGGCACCAGGAAGGCCACGCTCACGTAAGGGGGTGCCGTGATGCGGACGAGTCCCCCAGGGGCACCCTCGGAGGACTCCGCCGCCCGGCTCACCTCGCCGGCCCACTCCGCCATCCGCCGTGCCGGCAGGAGAAGCCGCTCGCCCGCGCCCGTCAGCGTGGCGCCCTCGGCGCTGCGCCGGAAGAGCGTCAAGCCCAGCGTGTACTCCAGCGCCGCCAGGCGGCGGCTCACCGTGGGCTGGCCGATGCGCAGCTTGCGCGCCGCCTGGCTCAGGCTTCCCGTCTCCGCCACGGCCAGGAACAGCCGCACGTCTTCCCAGGGGATATCCATGGATGCATAGGGCCATGCCGAGACAGCGGATTCCAATCCAATTTTGAATGGGTACAAAGGCCCTGTTTCCCGCTGCTCCTTCTCACCCCGAGGCCGTTCCCATGCGAAAGCTCCTGTCCCTCTGTGTTGGCGTGCTCCTGTTCACCGGCTGCGCCACGGGTTCCCACGACACCCAGAAGTCTTCCCTCGGCGTTCCGCGGCCGTTCTCGGCCCTGGAGGCTGTCATCGATGCGCCCGGCACGGTGACGGTGGAGACCATTGCCTCCAGCGACTGGGCGGCCGACCGCGGGGGGCTCATCAACCTGCAACACCCCCGCGCCCAGGCCGCGGGGCTGACCCCGGGCCAAGAGCCCGTCCAGGTCTACTTCCACGTGCTGAAGCACCCCACGCAGGGCACCTTCCTCATCGAGACGGGCGTCGAGCGGGCCATGCGCGACGCGCCCACGCAGGCGGCCTTCGGCGCGATGGCGGACTCCCTGAAGGGCATGAAGTTCAACATGCCCCTGGGCGAATGGCTGGCCCAGCAGAAGGAGGCCCCCCGGGGGGTGTTCCTCACGCACCTGCATTTCGATCACATCTCGGGCATGGCGGACGTGCCCGCGAAGACCGACGTCTACACGGGCCCCGGGGAGCTGGCCGCCAGCGAGCATGCCGATGCGATGATTCGCGAGGGCACGCAGCGGGCGCTCCAGGGCAAGAACCCCATCCGCGAGTGGGCCTATGAGGCCGATGCGGCCGGGCGCTTCGCCGGGGTGGTGGACATCTTCGGCGATGGCTCGGTCTGGGCGCTCTGGGTCCCTGGCCACACGCCGGGCAGCACCGCCTACCTCGTGCGCACCCCGCAGGGCCCCGTGCTGCTCACCGGCGATGCCTGCCACACGCGCTGGGGCTGGGAGCATGACGTCGAGCCGGGCACCTTCTCGGAGGACATCGCCCGGAGCGCCGGAAGCCTCGCGCAGCTGCGGCGGCTCGCGGCGGAGCACCCGGCCCTGGACGTGCGCTTCGGCCACCAGCGGTAGCCCCGGTTCACGGCAGGGCGGCATCCCCCCAGCGCTGGCGGGCCAGCTCCAGGACGCGGGCGTTCTCCGGCACCTGGTTCAGGAAGCGCTCCCGGCTGGCCGCATCGGAGATGCCCTGGAGGCGGGAGCGCAGGTAGGCCAGGGCCTGGTGCAGGGCTTGTTCTCCGGCGGTGGTGTCGCCCTGGGCGAAGCACGCGTCGGCGAGGAGCTGGAGCGGCCCCACCCCGGCGACGCCCTCGCCCCCCATGACTCCGGCGTGGCACCGCGCGTTTTCCGCCTCGCGCCGGGCCTCCGCCACGTGCCCCTGGCCCCACAACAGGGCCGCCAGGTTCCAGCGCGCCAGGGCCCGGAAGGGCCGGAAGGGCTCCAGCACATCACAGGCCTTGCGCGCCTGCTCCAGGGCCTCGTCCCTCTGTCCCTCCCCGGCGGCCACGCGCGCCAGCACCAGGTACGCCGAGCCGAGGTGGACCCGGTTGAGGGACGGGGGTTCCACCCACTCGCGCACCAGCTCCCGCGCTTCCCGCCAGTGGGCGGGCTCGGGACTGGCCGACAGCACGAGCGCCAGGGTGTGCTGGGCATGGGTGATGGGGAAGGGCTGGCCCACACGCAGCGCCAGGGCCATGCCCCGGCGGGCGCGCTCCTCCGCCTCTTCCCGGTTGCCGAGCTTCAGCAGTGCGTGTGCCGACCAGGTGAAGGCCGCCACCTCGTCCCGCTCCGCGCCGGCGTCCTGCAAGGAGGACTCGGCCTGCTCGGACCAGGCCAGGGCCTTCTGCGGCTCTCCCAGGAGGTAGAGATCCCGGAAGCAGTACACGATGTTCCTCCAGCCCCGCACGACGCTGTCCCGGGCGAGGATGTCCCGCCCGTGCGCCTCCAGGTGGTCGAAGCAGGCCTGGGCCTCCTGGCGGTCCCCGAAATAGGCGACCATGCTGCCCATGAAGCAGACCGCCAGGAAGTAGTCGCTCCGGGCCTCGGGCTCCGGGGCCGTCTCCAGCAGCATCCGGTGGAGTTCGAGCAGGTACTCCCGCTGCCCGAGCTGGGCGCAGCCCAGGCTCAGGCCGCTGATCAGCTTGCTCCAGGCGGCGCTGCCCTTCTGGAGATGGGGCAGCACGGCCCTGCCCGCCTCGGTCATGGTGACGAAGTCATCCATCCAGAAGGCCGCGGTGGCCTGCAGCGCGCGCAGCCGGAGCCCCGCCTCTCCCTCGGGCTCCAGCGCCCAGGCCTCCTCCATGCACCGCTGCATCCCCTGCATGTCGTGCCGGTCGAAGAGGTGCTCGGCGGCCAGGCTGTAGAAGTGGATGGCGCGCGCGGGCCACTGGCCGGACCGGAAGTGTCCGGCGAGGACCTGGGGATCATTCTCGCCGGCCTGTTCCAGCCACAGCCCCGCCCGCCGGTGGCCCGTGGGCTTGTCCCCGCTGGGCACCAGTTCGTAGGCCGCGTCCCGCACGAGGGCATGGCGGAAGCGGTATTCGCGCTCCCCCGGGAAGCGGCTCGTGGGGTGAGCCTCCACCAGCTCCTGCTCCACGAGCTGCTGGAGCCAGGGCTCCAGGGAGAGGCCTGCGGACTCCTCGCCCAGCAGCGCCCGCACGCCCCCCGTCCAGAAGAGGCGGCCCAGGAAGCTGGCCGCCAGCAGCACCTGCCGGGCCTGGGGCTCCAGCCGCCCCAGCCGCGCCTGGAGCATGGCCAGCACCGTCCGGGGCACATCCGTGCCCTGGCCCTCGGCCTCCCCGCGGATCAGCTCCTCCAGGTAGAGGGGGTTGCCGGAGGCCTGTTCCACCAGCCGGTCCACGAGCGCCCCGGGCGCTTTCGCCCCCAGGACTTCCCGGGCCAGCCGCGCCGCCGCCCGGGCGTTCAGCCCGTGCAGGTGCAGCTCCCGCATGCGGGGCGCCCCCAGCTCCGGCAGCGCCTGCTCCACCCCGGGCCGGGCCAGCGCCAGGACCATGAAGGGCCGATCCTTCAAGTCCCGCAGGGCCTCGTCCACCAGCCGCGCGGTGAGCGTATCCCCCCAGTGCAGATCCTCCAGGACGAGCAACACGGGGTGGTGGGCGCACTCGGCCCGCAGGAAGGCCCCCAGCGCCCGGCTCACCTGGGCGCTCATCTGCTGGGGGTTGCCGCGCACGGCCTGGAGCCGGGGGACCGCTTCGTCCGGGAAGGGGGTGCCGCACAGCTCGCCGAGAAACGCGGTGGTTTCCAGGGCCGCCTCGGCGGGCAGGTGCCGTGCGAGCCGGTGCTGGAGCCGCTCCCGGCGGAGCTCCAGCGGCTCGAGGCCCGTCAGCCCGCACAGCTGGCACAGGGCCTGGCCCAGCAGCCCCTGGGCCGAGCCGGCGCGCATGGGGTCTCCCCGGCCCAGCAGCACCTGCACCGGCCGCTGTTCGCGCTCCAGCCGGCGCATGAACTCGTGGCGGAGGCGGGACTTGCCCATGCCCGCGGGGCCCTTCACCAGCACCGCCTGCGCGGAGGACTCGCGCACGCAGGTGTGGAAGAGCAGCTCCAGCTGGGCCAGCTCCTGCTCCCGGCCCACGCAGGGCGTGGGCTTGCCCAGCAAGGGGCGGGAGTCATCCACGCCCAGCGGGGCCCCCTGCAGCAGGAACAGCCCCGAGGGGGAGCGGGTGCAGGGGAAGCGGGTTCCCAGCAGCCCCTCGGTGACGTCGTCCATCACCACGGGCGCGGGGCCCCCCGCGGGCAACTGCTCAAGGCGCTGCAGCAACTGGCCGGCCCGGTCCATGGCCTCGCCCACCGTGCCTCGGCCCTCCCGCCGGCCCTGGCCCGTGGTGAGCACCACGGCGGTGCCGGGAACGTGCTCCTGGATGAGGAGCGCGCAGCGGGCCGCGAGGACCGCTGAATCCGTGGCGGACCCATGCAGGGCCACCAGGGTGAGGGCCAGGGAGCCATCGGCCATGGGCTCGACCTGGCCGCCATGGGGAGACAACCAGGTGCGCAGCTGGCCGTGCAGCGTGTGCCAGGGATGTCCGTGCGCCCCGGCGGGTGGCGGGGGCGTGCGGGAGGTGGCCAGCAGCACGCTGACGAGCTGCTGCTCGGCCTGAACCCGTCCCGGCAGCGGGCTCTCCGCGACGGAGGGCGCGGAGGAGCCGGCGGCGCCGGGCAGGGGCAGGGCTTCCAGGGCCGCCCCCAGGCGGGAGGCATCCGGGAGCCGGTGCGCGGGATCCTTCGCCAGCATCCGGCGGAGCAGCTCCTCCAGGGCCTCGGGCAGCTCGGGCCGCAGCGAGCGCAGCGGCTCTGGCTCGGTGAAGAGAATCTTGGCGAGGACGGCGACGAGGTGGGGCGCGGCGAAGGGACGGCTGCCCGTCAGACACTCGTAGAGCACGCAGCCCAGGGAGAAGATGTCGGCGCTGGGCGTCAGCCCGGCACGGTGAGAAACCTGCTCGGGGGCCATGTAGCCCGGAGTGCCGAGGATGGTCTGGCTGGCGGTGAGCGACACGGAGGGCGCCAGGGAGCGCGCCAGGCCGAAGTCCAGCAGCACGGCGTCTCCGGGTTGGCCCTGGCGAAGGAAGAGGTTCGAGGGCTTGAGGTCCCGGTGGATGATGCCGCGCCCGTGCGCCACGGCGAGCGCCTGGGCCACGCGGTGCAGCAGCGCCAGCGTCTCCTGGAGGCTCAAGGGCTGGCGCGCGAGCCGCTGGGCCAGGTCCTCGCCCTCCAGCCAGTGCATGGCCAGGAAGGGGCGGCCGTCCTCGGTCTGGCCGTGGGCCACGTACGTGACGATGCCGGGGTGCTCGAGGCCGGCCAGCACGGTGGCCTCGCGGGCAAAGCGTTGCAGGGCCTCTGGGCTCTCGGCGCGCAGCAGCTTGAGCGCCACCTGTTGCCCCGTCGTGACATCCTCCGCGCGGTAGACCTCTCCCATGCCACCTTGTCCCACCCGGGATTGGAGCGTGAAGCGCTGGGCGATGCGGGCGGCTTCGGGCCCTGGAAGCCGGGCCTCGTCAGGCCGGCTGGGGATGCGGTCCATAGGGCCGCCAATCTACCGGCTCGCCGCGCATAAGGGCCGCTCTTGCGTGTCACGGCCACGCATCCGCGTGCTCCTGCCACGCGGGAAGGGGGCCAAGACGCGCCTCGTCCGCCTGTCTCCCTCGGAGCCAAGGGCTGCCACGGGCTGGCACGGGGGGTGCTGAAGGGCCCGGCACACCTTCGACGGCTCACCGCAGAAATGAAGACCCAAAATCTTTCCATGGACAGTTTCCTGCCGCGCCTCCCTCCGGAGGCCCTGGGTGGGAGTGGCCCGTTCGCCGCCCAGCACCGGGGGTGGCTCCTGGCGCAAACCCTCCGCTGGTGCCGCGACCGGCAGGAGGCGGAGGACGTCGTCCAAGAGGCGTTGCTGCGCTTCCTTCAGGCGTTTCCAGAAGACGGGCGGCTTCCCCATCCCGGGGCGTGTGAGGCGTGGTTGCGCACCACCGCGATGCGCCTCTTCTATGACCAATGCCGCAGGCGCCAGCTCCATGCGCGCTGGGTGGAGGAGGCCGGGGGAGACGGCACGGGCGCGGCCGCCGAGCCCCCCGAGGCGCGGCCTGGGTATGACACCCTCACGGACGCGCAGCTCGAGGAGGCCATCCACGCCCTGAGCCCGAAGCTGCGGACCACCTTCGAGCTTCACGCGGCGGGGCGGAAGTACCAGGACATCGCCCAGGTCCTGGGGCTCTCGTTGGGGACGGTCTCCAAGCGGCTGTACGACGCCCGGGCCAAGCTCCACAAGCTTCTGCTTCCGCACGTCTGTCAGGCCTGAGCGGAAGCATTTCCTGCACGGCGGGGGCCTGCTCCTGTAAGGACCCAGGCCACCTGTCTCCTCGAATCCGCGACGGTTCGAGTCCAGGTGGAGGCAACCGATGTCCGAGGAACTTCCGTCCCTGGTGGCGGCGCTCTACGCCGCGAGCCACTTCGAGCAAGCCGCGTTCGTCACGCTGCGGGCGCTGCTCCGAAGGGCGGAACAGGCGCTTGGCGCCAGTGGCTTCGCGCGGCAGGGCCGCCTGCTGCGGGGCACCGTGCACCTGCGGCCCGGGGATGCCTACCGGCGGCTGGTGGCGTTGGACCAGGAGGCCCTGGAGGGCCGTCCTCCGGCGCCCGCGGCGCTCCGGGAGGAGGGGCCCCAGGTGGCGCTGCTGGCCTCCGCGTCCTCGTGGCGGGCGGTGGTGGCGCATGGCGGCGCGCTGTCGATCGACGTGGGGCTGGGCACCCTCCAACCCCACCAGGAGCCCTCCCTCAGCCTGTCCGCCCCGCGCCTCACGGTGCCCTTTCCCCAGGACAGCCAGCAACGGCTGCTGAGCCGGCAGGCCACGCACGTGTGCGTGCTGCCGCTGCGGGGGGCCGGGGGCCGCATCGATGGGATGGTCGCGCTGGAGGCCAGCTGCATGGCCGCGATTGGCCAGGAGTTCATCTGGCGGGAGGTGAGCACACCCCTGCAGCTCATCGTGGATGTGGCGGCCCCCTTTCTCACGGGGCTGCCCTCCCACACGGAGGCCCCGCCGGAGACGGACGAGTACCTGCCGGTGGTGGGCGCCTCCATGGCCAGCCTGGTGGGGGTGCTGCGCGTGTTCGCCCGGCAGGACGAGACGCTGCTGCTCAGTGGGCCCACGGGCGCGGGCAAGTCCCGGCTGGCGCGCTGGTGCCATGAGCACTCGTCCCGGCAGAAGGGGCCGTTCGAGAGCCTGGATCTGATGGTGGTGCCCGAGGAACTGCAGATGGGCGAGCTGTTCGGGTGGCGCAAGGGGGCCTTCACGGGCGCGGTGCGGGACAACCCGGGCTTCCTGGCGCGCTCGCAGGGCGGCACCCTGTTCATCGATGAGATCGACAAGCTGTCGCTCAAGGCCCAGGCGGGGCTGCTGCACCTCTTGGAGGAGCGCACCTACCGCACGCTCGGGGATGCGGCGAACACCCAGCGGGCCCACGTGCGCTTCATCATCGGCACCAACGTGGACCTGCACGAGGCGGTGCGCCGGGGGACGTTCCGGGAGGACCTGTACTACCGCATCAACGTGCTGCCCGTGCGGATTCCCTCCCTGGACGAGCGCCGGGATGAGATCAGCGCCTGGGCGCGGCACATGCTCGCGCGCCACCACGCGGAGAAGAACCCGGAGGGCACGGTGCGCCTGTCCCCCGAGGCGGCGCTGCGGCTGGAGCGGGGCGCCTGGCCCGGCAACCTGCGGCAGCTCGACAACATCATCCGGCGCGCCTACACGCTGGCCCTGGTGCAGCAGGGCGAGAGCCGCCAGGCGCTGGAGCTGGGCGAGGCGCATGTCCAGCAGGCCCTGTCCTATGAGGAGGTCTCCCAGGGCTCGCTCGTGGAGGCGATGAGCCAGGCGGCGCGGGCATTCGTGATGGAGGCCCAGCGGAGAGGCGCGCCGCTCGACATTGATCTGGCCGAGAGCCTGCGGGGCTTTGTCCTGGCCGAGGCCGTCCAGCAAGTGGGCCGGGAGGAGGCCTTCCGGCTCGTGGGGCGCGAGTCCCTGGTGAAGAGCCGCAACCACCTGAAGGCCCTGCGGCAGGAGGTGAAGAAGGCCGAGGCCCTGTGCGCCGAAGTCGGCCAGGCCCCTCCGTCCAGTCTCGCCCAGGCGGCCGCGGCGGAGGAGCGCCGGTAAGCCCGGCGCCCGGGCTCAGGTGGGGCCCTCGAGTTCGAGGGCCAGGGGGACCTTCGCCAGCCGGCCGGGCTCCCGCGTGAGCCGGTGGGCCAGCCGGGCCACCCCCTCCAGCGGATCCACGGGCAGCTCCAGCCACTGCCACCCCAGCAGGGCCAGCTGGGAGGACAGCTCGCGGCGCAGCAGCCCCTCGCGCGCGAGCAGCAGCGAGCCGCCCAGGCCAACGCGGACGGGGCCCATCAGGTGGCACCGGGAGGCCACGGCGGTGATGCCGGCCGCCAGCTCCCGGGCCGCTTCGGCCACGAGCGTCCGGGCCACGGTGTCCCCCTGGGCCGCCGCGGCGAGCACCGCCGGGGCGAAGCTGGCCGCCGTGAGCTTCGGGGAGGCGCCCTCGCCATGCATCCGCGCGCACAGGGCCTCGGCGCGGGTGGCCTTGCCGGAGGCCTCGGGGGCCTCGGCGTCCTCGCCCACCCAGGCCTCGGCCGCCTCGGCCAGGCGTGTCACCGGCCCCCGGCCATCCTGCATCCGCACCACCGCGGCCAGCCCCCGGCGCCCCAGGTCGAAGCCTCCGCCCTCGTCGCTGAGCAGGTACTCCATGCCGGAGGCCCGGGCCCACTGCCCCTCGGGCGTCATGGCGGCGTAGCCCGTGCCCGTTCCGCAGATGGCCACGATGTCACACGCCCCGGCCGCCACCGGGGGAACGATGTCGTTCATCAGCCACAGCCGCTCGGCCCGCAGGGGCGCCAGGCCGCGCTCCGCCAGGGCCCGCAGCGCGGCCCCCGTCTCCTGGAGCGCCTGACGGGTGCTGGCGTTCGACAGGGCCAGGCACGCGGTGCCCACCCGCTGAACCTCGCCGGGCCGCTGGCGCCACAGCCGCTCCAGCAGGCCGGCCAGGACATCCAGGCCCCGGCCCCCGGTGCTCTGCACGTTGCAGCTGGGCCCTTCGAGCCGGGTGAGGAGCCGGCCCCCAGCGGCGAGGCCCAGGCGCGTGGTGGAGCCCCCGCCGTCGACGACGAGATCGCACGTCATGAGGCCGCCACCCGGGGCTGGAGCCGGGGCAAGGCGAATGCCGCCAGCGCCAGCACCAGGCCGGAGGCCGCGAGCATGCCCCAGGTGGTCCTCAGCCCCCACGCCTGGGCAATGGCCCCACACAGCGGGGGGCTGGCCAGGTAGCCGAAGTACGCGAGCAGCGTCACCCGGGCGATGGCGGCCCCGCGGGCCGAGGGCTCCGTGGCCTCGGTGGTCATGCTGAACACAGTGGGGATGCCCCCCGCCATGCCGAGGCCCGCCACCGCGAACCCCGCCAGCGCCAGCAGGGGGTGCGTGGCGGAGAGCACCAGCACCAGGCCCACCGCGGCGCTGATGCCCGCCAGGGAGAGCTGGGTCCGCCCATCGAGCTTCGTGGCCAGCCGCTGGGCGATGAGCCGGCCGACAAACAGGCTGCCCATGTAGACCGCCGGGCCCGTGCCGCCCAGCACCGGCTGCGCGCCGAGCACCGTCTCCAGGTACAGCGCGGACCACTGCTCGACCGCGTTCTCCACCAGGTGCACCGCGGCGCCCAGCAGGCCCAGGGTCAGCAGCAGCGGGGCCCCGCGTGCCCCGTTTCGCGGCGCGCCCTCGCCGCCGTCCGGAACGGGCAGCTTCTCCAGGTTGGCCGGCACGGCGAGGAACACCGCGAGCGCCAGCAGGCCGATGAGCAGCGGCAGCGGCAGCTCGAGCTGGCGGCCCAGCCCCGCGCCGGTGCTGGCGACCACCACGGCGAGCGGAAAGGCCGCATGGGCCATGTTGAACAGCTTGCGCCCCATGGCCGCCTCCAGCGCCGCCACGCGCGCGTTGAGCGCGATGTCGAGCGCGCCCGAGGTGGCGCCCACGAACACGAGCGCGATGCCCAGCGCCCAGGGCGAGGTGACGAGCCCCAACGGCACCACCGCCGCGGCGAAGGCCGCCAGGGTCAGCGGCAGTGCCCGGTTGCGCAGCCGGTCCACCCACGGGCCGAAGAGGAGCATCGCCGGCAGCGCCCCGGCCGCCACGCCCAGCAGGGACAGCCCCAGCTCCCGCTCGCTGGCGCCCGTCGCCACCTTCACGCCCGGCAGCAGCGCGCCCCAGGCGCCCCAGAAGATGCCCCAGGCCCCGTAGGCGAGCAGGACCCCCGCGATGGGGCCCTTCGGGTGGGGCCTCGCCGGGGCCGCCGCTTCCGCTGTGTTCGCCGTCTCCTTCATGGCACGACCAAGACCTTCCCGGGCCGCGATTTCGGCCCTTCCGCACTCAGTTCCAGGGGCAGTTCTGTCAGGCCCATGCGCCGCGATACCAGCCGCTCCAACGCCCAGGTGGCATCTGGGGCCGCCAGCCACCGCAGGCCTCGTGCAAAACACGACGGTTCGGTGCCATAGCTGCCCACCACCGTCAGAGCTTTCCGTCCCCAACGCACCGGGGCGGTGCCCTCCTGCCGGCGCAAGGCATCCAGCGCCAGCTCGGCACCGCCCTCGGTGAAGTGGTCCGAGGCCTGCGTGCCGCCGTATAGAACGATGGCCCCATCGGGCGCCACCGCCTCCAGCGCCCAGCGCAGCCAGCGCGGCTCGATGAAGGCGGTGGCCAGCACGATGGCGTCCGGCGGCGTGCGCGGCGGCTCGTCCTGGCCCAGGGCGCCCGCGGGCAGCAGCCCGGTGGCGCGCAGGAACTCCAGCTTGTCCACGCCCGCGTTGCGCAGGCTCACCGTGGCGCCCTCGGCCTGGGCCGACAGGGCGATGAGCGTGCCGGCGATGCCCGCGCCCACCACGAGCACCTGGCGTCCGGACACCTGGCCCCCCAGCGCCTGCGTCACCCGGTCGAGGCAGTGCACGGCGCACGCGAGCGGCTCGGCGAACACCGCCCGCTCCAGGGACACGCTCCGGGGCACCCAGTGCAGGGCCTCGGTCAGCTCCTGCTCCGTGCCGTCGGCCGGCATGAGGTCCGCGAAGGCCGTTCCCCGGTTGAGCGGGCGGTTGGGATCCAGGCACACCCGGTCTCCCACCGAGAAGGGGGCGCGGCCCCACTGCGCGATGATTTCGCCCACCACCTCATGGCCGAACTGGCTCGCCCCCTGGCGCTGCCGCGCGGCTTCCTTGTAGTCGGAGCGGCAGATGCCCAGCAGCAGGGGCCTCACCATCACCCCGGCCCGGTGGCGCGGGGACCAGTCCAACCCCGGGCGCAGCTGGGGGCCTTCCGGCGTCAGGGCCACGTGCCGCAGCTCCGCGTCACGCGAGGGCATGGCAGGCCTCTCCGAAGCGGGCGAGCAGCTCGTCCACCTCTTTCTCGGTGATGACGAGCGCCGGGCGGATTTCGATGACGTGGCCGCGCCCATGCTCGGAGACGCGGGTCATCAGCCCCTGGCGCAGCAGGGAGGCTTGCAGGCCCAGGGCGCGCGCCGGCGCGGGCTCGCCCTGGGGGCCCACCACCTCCAGCCCCAGCATGAGCCCCACCCCGCGCACCTCGCCGATGAAGGGGTAGTGCGGGGCGAGCCGGGCCAGGCCCTCGCGCAGGCGCGTGCCCACCTGCCGCACATGGGGCAGGAAGCCCGGGCGCGAGACAATCTCCACCGTCTTCACGGCCGCCGCCGAGGCCACCGCGTTGCCCCCGCCCGTGAAGCCGTGGTGGATGCGCGGCATGCCCATCAGGCGCTCCTCGGTGAGGATGGCGCCCAGCGGAAAGCCGCTCCCGGTGAGGCCCTTGGACAGCGTCATCATGTGCGGGGTGACGCCGAAGTAGTTCGCCGCGAACATCTCGCCGGTGCGGCCAAAGCCCGTCTGAATCTCGTCGAAGATGAGGACGATGCCCCGCTCCTCGCAGAACCGCTTGAGCTCGGGGAAGTAGCGCGGCGGGGGAACGATGTTGCCGCCCACCCCGAAGATGGGCTCGATGAGCACGCAGGCCACGCTGCCCGAGCTGGCGTAGCGGATGAAGTCGTCGATCCGCGACACGCAGGGCAGCTCGCAGTGGTCCGCTTTCTGGCCATAGAAGCAGCGCGAGCACGAGGGCTCCGGCACGTGCAGCGCCCCGGGCATGACGTAGGGGAACGGGGCCCGGTGGAAGGCGAAGCCAGAGTAGCCGATGGTGGCCATGGTCTGCCCCAGGTGGCTGCGGAACATGGTGATGATGTCCCGCTTGCCCGTGACGTGCTGGGCGATGCGGATGGCGCCCTCGTTGGCGGTGGAGCCCCCCGCGCTGCGCAGGTGCACGCGCGAGAGGTTCGCCGGTGCCACGCCCACCAGCGCCTGGGCGAGCTGCTCGACGGGCTCCGACAGGTAGGAGGAGCCCGTGTGCACCAGCCGGTCCATCTGCGCCTTCGCGGCGGCCATCACCTCGGGGTGGTTGTGGCCCAAGAGCAGGTTGAAGGTGCCGGAGATGCAGTCGAGGAACTCCCGGCCGTCCCGGGTGCGCACCCGCACGCCGGCGCCCTCGGTGAGGACGATGTCTCCGGTCTCGTAATAGAAGGGGGGCGGGACTGTCATCGGTGTGCCCCGGCGGCCTCGCCGAGTCCCAGGCTGGAGAGCTGCTGCCGCACCCACGTGGGCAAGTCGTACTTGAGGACGACTTCCCGGCGCCGCTTCGCCGCCTCGGCCCGCTCGGCGGGGGAGGCGTGCAGGGCCTCGCGCAGCGCCTGGGCCTGCTCGACGATGTCGAAGGGGTTGACGAGCCGCGAGACGTGGGCGAGCGCCTCGGCCGCGCCGCAGCGCTCCGAGAGGATGAGCACCGCGTCGCGCGGGTTGAACAGCGTGCCCTCGAAGGCCGTGAGGTTCTGTCCGTCCACGGTGGAGTTGAGCAGCAGCACGTCCGCCCGCCGCAGGGCCGCGAAGGTGCCATTCACGCTGTTGGTGCAGGTGAGGCGCACCGTGTCCGCCCCCAGCACGCGGTTGGCCGCCTCCACGGCCTGGGCCACCCGGTCGCGGTACTGGTGGTTGGCCTCCACCGTGAGCCGGTTGGGGTTCATCTTCACGAGCATCCGCGCGTGGCGCAGCCCCGGGTCCTCTTGCAGCGCCGCGGTGAAGGCGAGCACCGCCCGCTCCGCGTTCTTGATGGGGTCCGTGCGGCCCGAGTGGACGACGAGGGGCCGGTCCCCCACCCACGCGGCCAGCTCCGGGGCGCCCTCGCCCTCGCGGATGTCCAGCGCCGAGGGGCTGTAGCCGAGCGCCATGGCCTCCGCGCGCACCGTGCGGCCTTCCCACTTCACGGTGGCGGAGGCGTAGTCCACGCGCGCCTCGGGCAGCAGGTCCTCCACACAGGCCAGGAAGTTGCGCACCCAGCGCGAGGCGAAGAAGGCGATGACGTCCGCGCCCAGCATGCCGCGCAGCAGCCCCTCGCGCATGGGCCGGGGCAACATCCGCCAGTAGTCCGCCGAGGGCCAGGGGATGTGGACGAAGAGCAACTGGGGCGCCTCGGGGCGCTGGGCCCGGAGGTGCTGGGGCACCCCGCACATCTGGTAGTCGTGCAGCAGGTACACCGGGTTGGGGCACGCCTTCGAGCGCTCCAGCAGCGTGGCGGCGAAGGTCTCCGTGAAGGTCTCGAAGTTCTTCCACGCCCGGTGGCTGCGCGCGTCGAAGGTGGGCTTCGTCCAGCCATCCCAGAGGTAGTTGTTGCTGGCCCACAGCAGGTCCGCGGTGATGATCTCCTGCATGTCCTCGAAGACCTCCGGCGCGTGCTGGAGCAGGTGCAGCTGCACGGGCGCGGCGGCGCTCACCTTCACCTCCATGCCCCGGGGGTGCTGGGTGGCCACGTGCCGGTCCTCCTCCGTCATGGCGCAGGCAATCCAGGACACGCCCAGCTGGCTGGCCAGGTCGGCCACCACGTTGGCGGTGCCACCGGGGGCCAGCTCCGCGGTGAGCGTCCCGGCGACGTCGCGGTGGTACGTCACGGGGGCACGCTTGCTGGCGAGGAAGATGCGTTCTCGGCTCATGGGGACAATCTCCTGACCGGCGGGGGCCGGCCTCAACGAGGGGACACTTCGAGCAACGGGCGGAGGCGCGCCGCACCGGCGGCGAGGCCCGAGATGCTCAGCCCGGAGAGCTCCGGGAGCTGGTGCAGCCGCAGGCTGCGCAGGCAGGCATTGGGGGGACGGCACGCGTAGCGCCCGGCGGCGCGCTCCACGGGCCGCACGAGGCCCGGGTCCGCGCCCAGGCTCCGGGCGATGAGCTGGCCCCACTCGAAGCGCGAGGCCCGGTCGGGGCCGGCCAGGTGGAGCAGCCCGGCGGTGCCTCCCGGCACCAGGCGCGCGAGAACCGCCGCCGCGTCGTCCACGAGAATGGGCGTGTTCCAGTGGTCCACGGGCGCCTGCACGGACTGCCCGGCGCGCACGGTGTCCGCCACCACCATGAAGAAGTTGCGCCAGCCGCGTTCCGGGCCGCGCGGCTCGTAGCCGTAGACGAGGCTGGTGCGGACGATGAGGGCGCCCGGGTCCGCCGTGAGCAGCACCCCCTCGGCGGCGAGCTTTGCCCGGCCATAGGCGTTGGCGGGGCAGGGGGCGTGGGCTTCGTCGTAGCCGGGGGCCTGGCCGTCGAAGACGTTGTCCGTGGAGATGAGCACCTTGCGGACCGTGGGGGCCTCCTGGCACAGGCGCGTGGCGATGCCCGCGTGCAGGGCCATGGCCGCCTCGGGCGCCTGCTCGCACCCGGTGATGTCCGAGGGCCCATGCACGAGCACCACGGCCTGCGCCCCGGTGGCGGCCACCGCCTGGGCGATGGCCCCCGGCCGCGAGGCATCCAGGCCGAGCCACGCCGCGTCCCCGAGCCCCTCGGGCCGGTGGCGCGAGGACAGGGTGGCGGTGAGCCCCGCTTCCCGCAGGGCCTGGCCGAGCCGCTGGCCGATGAAGCCGCTGCCGATGATGAGCACCCGCTTCATGCGCGCCTCACCACCAGCGTTCCTGCCGGGGGGTGTGCAGCAGCAGGGGCCGGATGAAGTCGAGCGCCAGGCGGCAGCCCTCCCAGCGGCCGAGGGTGTTGTCCTCGTTCTCCACGGCCACATCCCCGGTGTAGCCCGCCAGGTGCAGCTCGGTGAGGATGCGGCGCCAGTCGAGCTGGCCCCAGCCGGGAATCCGGAAGCGGAAGTTGCGCTCGGCCGGCGCGTAGTAGCGGTTGTGCGCCAGGAAGTGCCGCCGCGTCACCGGGCGCAGCACCTCGGCGTCCTTGGCGTGGACGTGCCAGATGCGGCTGCCGAACTGGCGGATGAAGTCCACCGCATCCACCCCGGCCAGGGCCAGGTTGCCGGTGTCCACGTTGAAGCCCCACTCGGCGAACTCGCCCAGCACCTCCAGGCTCCGCGCGGCGCTCTCCGTCTCGTACACGAGCTGCTTGGGGTGCAGCTCGTGCGCGAAGCGCACCCCGTACTCGCGGTATACGGGCAGCACCTGGCCCATCACCTCCGCGCACTGGGCGAACTGGGGCGCCCACCCGTCCTCCTGCCCCGGCCAGCGGAACCAGCGCGCGTAGTCCGGACAGCCGATGAAGCCCGCCACCAGGCGCACCCCCAGGGCGTCCGCCGCCCGGGCGCAGTCCTGCATGCGCCGGATGGCGTAGGCCCGCTTCTCCGCGGGGGTGCCCTTGTAGATGCCGTCCGTCACCTCGTGCAGCGGCCCCAGCAGGAGCTGCCCATCCGCGTGGTTGCTGATCGCCGAGATGGACAGGCCCGCGTCCGCGAGCTGCCGCTGCACGCTGGCGCGCCGGGTGGGCTCCAGCAGGTCCTCCAGCTGGAGCATGCGTGAGGAGGTGTCGACCGCCAGGTCGATGCACTCCAGGCCCAGCGCCTTCACCCGGGAGAGGGCCTCCCCGAGGGGCAGGTCCATGTAGGCCGTGGACGCGAGGCTCAGCCGCATGCCGGAGCCTCCTTCGCGACGAGCTGGCAGGCGGCGTCGTACTGGCCCCGGGTGATGTCGTCGATGATGGTGCAGCGGTCGATCGCCGTGGGCATGACGAGCAGCAGCCGGCCGTTGCGCACCAGCCGGGCCGTCTCCAGGTGGTGCCACACCACCTCCCGCAGCTCGTCCGGCACGGTGACGGGCAGCCGCAGCTTGCTCAGCAGCCGGAGCACGCGGCGCAGCGTGTCCGGCGAGGCGAGCCCCATGCCCACGGAGATGCCGGTGACGGTGGCGGTGCCGATGGCCACTGCCTCGCCGTGCCGGTAGCGCACGTAGTTCGTCGCGGCCTCCAGGCCGTGGCCCACGCTGTGGCCCAGGTTGAGCAACCGGCGCAGGTCCTGCTCGAAGGGGTCCGGCGCGAGCAGCTCGAGCTTCTTGCCGATGGCCGCCGGGATGATGGGCTCCAAGCTCTCGATGAACGGCCCGGGCGCGGGCTGGTCCACCGCCCAGGTGCCCTGCATGGGCAGCCGCTCCAACTGCTCGAAGAGGCCCGGGGTGCCGATGAGGGCCACCTTCACCACCTCGGCCAGGCCGTTGATGACTTCCGCCAGGGGCAGGGTGGCCAGACACGACGGATCAATGACGACCAGGTCCGGGTGATAGAAGCCGCCGATGAGGTTCTTGCCCGTGCTGTGGTCGACGCCGACCTTGCCCCCGATGGCCCCGTCCACCTGGCCCATCAAGGACGTGGCCACGTTGGCGTAGGGGATGCCCCGCAGGTAGGTGGTGGCCACGAAGCCCACGAGATCACACAGCACGCCCCCGCCCAGGGCCACGAGGAAGGTGCGGCGGCGCACGCCCTTCGCGCGCAGCTCGTCCCAGAGCCGCTGCGCCTGGGCGACGGACTTCGACGTCTCGCCCGCGGGCAGGTGGATGCTCTGCACGCGCGCCCCCGTGGCGCTGATGCGCTTCATCACCAGCTCCGCGTACAGGGGGCCCACGTGGTGGTCGGTGATGACGACGGCGGAGTCCGCGTCGTTGGCCGCCATCACCGGGCCCAGGAGCGCATCGAGCCGGGCCAGGGTGCCCCGGCCCACATGAATGGCGTAGCGGTCCTCCCGGTGCACCGTGACGCGGTAGCCCGCGGGCGCGCCCTCGATGAGGAGCGAGCCATGGTGAGGGGACTTCACGTCAGGGGTAGGGCTGGCTGTGGATCCAATGGAAGGCATGGGGTCGGCTCCCGGGCAACGCGAGGTGTCTGCCGCGGACGAACAGGTAGTGGGAGCCGCCGTGGCCAGGGAGTGGGAAACGGGCAGGGCGGCGTTTTTCCACTCTCCCCGGGTGCTGGGCTGCTGCTTACTTCCATGCAACACGAGGCCGCGCGGCCCGGCCCTGCGGGAGAGGAGCGTCGTCCATGGAGCACTTGCGAGCGGTGTTACTGGCCGGCGGGCGCGGCGTGCGCATGGGCCGCCTGGGGCACGGCCGGCTCAAGCCGCTGGTGCCCTTCGGCGGCCAGTGCCACCTCATCGACTTCAGCCTCTTCAACTGCCGCGCCTCGGGCATCGGGGAAGTGCTGTTGATGTCCCAGCACAACGAGGCCCCGCTGCTGCACTACTTGCTGGAGCGCTGGCACGGCCAGGGGATGAAGATCCACTTCGGCCCCTACCAGGGCGTGACGCGCGAGACGTGCGAGCACATGCTCGCCACGGTGCACCGGCCCGTGGAGGCCGGCACGGCCGATGCCCTGCGCTTCAACGCGCCCTACATCTTCGGCCCGGGCGTGCGGGACGTGCTCGTGCTCCATGCCGACCACGTCTACCGGTTCGACTACGGGCCGATGCTGGCCCTGCACCGCGAGCGCCGCGCGGCGCTGACGCTCGGCTACCAGCGCATCGCCCGCGAGGCCGTACCGCTCTTTGGCATGGTGGAGTTTGGCGAGGACGGCCAGCTGCTGCGCTTCGTGGAGAAGCCCGCCGCGCCCACCGCCGACACCGTCTTCACCGCGGTGGCCATCTTCTCCGCGGAGCCCTTGCAGCGGTACCTGGAGACGCTGTCGCGGGGGCCGTGGCAGGCGGACATCAGCCGGGATGTCATCCCCGCCATGCTCCAGGCCGGCGAGCGCATCCTCGGCTACCGGTTCGACGGGTACTGGGAGGACATCGGCACGGTGGCGCGCTACCTGGAGGCCCACCGCCGCCTCGTCGCGGAGCCGCCCACGCTCAGCCCCGGGCAGATGCCGCACACGCTCACGCCCGGCGTGGCCCGCCACTGGGTGCGCCATGCCGGGGGGCTTCGCCACACGCTCACCGGCGAGGATGTGCGGTGTGAGGGCCAGGCCGAGCGCTCGGTGCTCTTTCCGGGCGTGGTGATTGGCCCGCGCGCGGTGGTGCGCGACAGCGTGGTGCTGCCCGGGGCGCGCATCGACGGGGACAGCCTCGTCGAGGGCAGCATCGTGCTCGATGGGGAGCACGTCCACGGCACCCACCTCCAGAACCGAACGGAATGAAGCCCCGCGGCCCCGTGGCCCCCAGCCAGGAGAAAGAGAGCGTCATGCCGAGCGACAGGGTTCATTCCACCGATGGCGGGCGCCGGGCGTCCCTGCTCTCGCGCAGCGGGTGGGCCTGGGAGTTCTTGCGCCGCAACCCCACCTACCAAGCCCAATGGAAGGCCCTGGAGGCCCAGGGCCGGCAGCCCACGCACTTCTTCGCGGGAGACTTAGAGGTGCGGCGCGTCACCGAGCGCCATGAGGAGGTCGCTCCGTGGGGACTCCTGGCGTTTCGTGGATCCCTCGCTCGATGCCTGGTCCACCTCCGTGTTCTGGGCCCACGGCGCACTGCCCCGGCTGAACGCCCGCATCCTCACGGGCCCCGCGCGCGCGCGCGGCTTCTTGCTGGAGCACCTGCGGTGCCAGAAGAGCCTGCTGCTGTCCCCCGAGGGCGGCACGCTGATGCTCACGGGCAACGGGGAGACGGTGGCGCTGGGGTGCGAGGGCGAGGTGGAGGCCCTGCTCGCGCCCGGGGCCGCCTTCGTCCTCTGGGTGTCCGGGCCGGAGGATCTCGACGGGGCCATCTCCGCCCTGGATGACTTCCGGACCCTGCTGGGAGAGGAACTGCCGGAGCCGCTGCCCCGCTCCAAGCAGCTCCAGAGCTACCTGACGGCGCTGGATGCGGCGAAGGCGGGCGCCTCGTACCGGGACATCGCCGTGCTCCTGTATGGCGAGGCGGCCGCGGCCAAGCACTGGCGGAATCCCGCCCGGCACATGAAGGATGCCGTCCGCTACGCCGTCCGGCGAGGAGGCGAGCTCATGGAGGGCGGCTACCGCCGGCTGCTGATGAAGCAACTGGCGGGGACGGTGTAGGTCCGCTAGCGGACGCTTCCTGGCCCCTGGGCCGGAGTTCCAGTTGGCGGGGCCGGGGTGCGTCTCCATCTCACGTGAAGGCTTTGGGTTCAGGAGGGCGGGATGCGGCGCATCGCATGGGTGGTGCTGTGGGGAGTCATGCTCGGGACGATGGGGGGTTGCTCGCTCCGCAAGGTGTCCAGAAACGCGGCCGCGGGGGCCATCGAGTCCCTGGGCAAGCCGGGTGAGGAGGAGGCCTTCCGGAGCAAGGTGTCCCAGGTGGCCGACCGGCTCCTGGAAGGTGCCCTGGTGGATCCGCCCAGCGCCCGGGACGTGGGCCGGGACACCGCCAGCGGCATGCTGGAGGGCGTCGAGGGCTACCTCTCCGAGGACGGACGGGGCGCGCGGCTCGGCGAGGCCGGGGCGGAGTTCGCCCAGGAGATGGTGCCCGTGCTGGCCGCGGAGATGCGGCACATGGGGCCCACCGGCCGCTACCTCCTCGAGCAGAGCGGGCAGGGGCTCGTGGATGGGCTCTCCTCCCGCCGGGGGGAGATCGCCGCGCTGATGGCCGAGATCGCCGACCAGGTGGGCCGCTCCATGGCGAGCGCCATGGCCCAGCAGCTCCGCACCGAGCTGCAGAACCAGCAGGCCCCGCTGGCCGCGGACACGGCCCTCTCCCAGGCGGTGGAGGGGGTGGCCTACCGGGCCGCGGCGGCCGCGGTGCGCGGGGGCATGAACGAGCTGGGCCAGACGGTGCCCGAGTGCAAGGACGGCCCGTGCGCGCCCCAGGTCGTCTCTCAGCTCAGCCGCTCCGCCCTGGGCGGCGCCGTGGCGGCCCTGCTGCCCGTGGCGCTCGTGGGGCTGGGCGCCTTCATGGTGGGCGTGGTGGTGGCGGCGCTCGCGGCGCGGGCCTTCGCGCGCCGGCAGCCGGCCCGCCGCGTGTAAAGCGCGGCGCCTCAGTGCGGCCCCGTGTCCTCCACGGGGAGCGTCAAGGTGCGCCGCACCAGGTCCCGGCAGGTGGGGCAGAGGACGCCGGAGCGCTCCCAGTGCACCTGCTCCTCCCACTCGCGCGCATCCTCCGGCCCCTGCTCCAACTGCTGGAGCAGGGCGTCGAGGCCGCCGGCATCGTCACCTCCTGACGCGTCGAGCACATCCTGCTCACCCTGGAGGACCAGGGTGAAGCGGTAGTACAGCTCGCGCGCGGAAATGGAGCGCCCGCAGGTGGCGCACCTCTTCGGCGAAAGTGTTGTCACGGACAGGCAGTCTACCAACTCCCCCCGGCCCGAGTGCGGGGCCTGCAACGCTGTCCACCGGGCCATCCTCTGTGTCTGGATTCTTTCGCGCCGGAGGACATCTGGGGGATGCGCGACAGCCCTGCTCCATTGGAAATTGCCGCCCCGGCGGCCAGAGCGCAGTCTTCAACGCATCCCTGCTGCTGACACTGAAAATAAGTCGTCAGGGCAGAGACGCTGAGTTGAACGGCTGAAGTTTTCGGGGGGGAATCATGAAACGCACTGGATGGGGTGTCCTGGTGGGCGCTGGCGTTGTGTTGGGGGGAATGCCTGCCGCCGCGCAGACGCGCTCGCCGTGGCAGATGCACCATGGGCTGGAGGCCTCCACCTCCAACCCACAGGGCCTGCGGGAATTCTCGTGTACACCCGCGCACCACGGTGACAGCTGTGAATACGAGGAGGCCACCATTCCCCCGGGAGAGGACACGGGGTGGGCCCTCGCGCCAAACCCAGACACGATTGGCTTCTCCATCCCCTCGCGCATCTGCCAGGCGCCGGTGGTGTGTTTCGCGTATGGAGACTTCACCTATTTCCAGACGTTCGTGGATGTGCCCGCGAACGTGGCGGTGACCGAGTTCACCCTCTCCTTCGAGGGCATGGATGATGGCTCGCGGGTGACGCTCTTCAACTCCACGCACCCGCAGGGGCTCGTCGTCCCCGGCAGCTACGTGTACCTGAACGGCTCGGGCACGGCGAACCTGGGCACCTATGTGAAGGCCGGCGAGCGCAACCGCGTGGTCGTCACCCAGGTGGATGATTGCTGCTCGGGCAACCGGCTGCAGAAGGCGGAGGTGGTGCTCAACGGGAAGGTGCTCGAGACGCCCTCCGGCAGCTGCCAGGGCCCCAGCGACTGCGACGACGGCAACGCGTGCACCACGGACGTGTGCAAGCCCGACGGGACGTGTGAGCACCCGCTGCTGGTCTGCTCCGGCGGCCAGTCCTGCGGCCAGAACCCCGGCGGGGACAACGGGGATGAGGACGAGGGCAACGGTGGGGATGGCGATGGCGGCGGCGTCATCATCGGCATCCAGGGCCAGGGCCCGGCCACCTGCCCGGGGAACCTCACGGACCTGACGATGTCGGTGCAGGGCACGCTCGACATGGTGCTGGAGTGCGGCCAGGACACCTGGAAGGACCCCGGCGCCCGCGCGTGGGATGCCTCCTGCAACGCCTTGCAGGTGCACACGTTCAACACGGGCAGTGACGGGTACGGCCCGGGCCCCAACCCGTGCGCCGAGGGCACCTACTCGGTGCAGTATGTCGCGTGGGATGCGGAGGGCCGCACCACCAGCTCCGTGCGCACGGTGAAGGTGGACGACACCACGCCGCCCACCTTCCGGCTCAAGGGCCCCGCGCACGTGACGCACACCTGTGGCACCCAGTGGGTGGATCCGGGTTGGGAGGCCATGGATGCCTGCTACGGCAACATCTCCCCCGAGGTGCACTGGTCGGGCTTCCCCAACGCCTGGGTGGAGGGCTCCTACACGGTGGTCTACACGCTCACCGACAGCGGGGGGAACACGGCCCCCACGCTGTCGCGCACCGTGGATGTGGTGAACTGCCCCTGGTAGGCCCGTAGGCCGCTGGGCCGCTGCGCCTACAACTCGTCGAAGAACTCGTCGTTGTAGGTGTAGCGGCTCAGGCGCTTGATGAGCGCCTCCATGGCCTCCACGGGCTTCACCGAGAAGAGCATCTGCCGCAGCTTGCGGATCTTCTCGTACTCCTTGAGGGTGAAGAGCTTCTCCTCCTTGCGCGTGCCGGACTGGGCGATGTTGATGGCGGGGAAGACGCGCTTCTCGGCGAGCAGCCGGTCCAGCGTCACCTCGGAGTTACCGGTGCCCTTGAACTCCTCGAAAATCACCTCGTCCATGCGGCTGCCGGTGTCGATGAGCGCCGTGCCGATGATGGTGAGCGTGCCGGCCTCTTCCGTGGCGCGCGCGGCGCCAAAAATCCGCTTGGGGCGCTCCAGCGCGCGGCTGTCCACGCCGCCGGTGAGGGTGCGGCCCGAGCTGTCCACTTCCTTGTTGTAGGCGCGCGCCAGCCGGGTGATGGAGTCCAGGAGGATGAGCACGTCCTTGCCGCTCTCCACGAGCCGGCGCGCGCGCTCCAGCGCCAGCTCCGCCACCTTGAGGTGGTCGCCCGTGGGCCGGTCCGAGCTCGAGGCGAGCACCTCCGCCTTGATGCTGCGGCGCATGTCGGTGACTTCCTCGGGGCGCTCGTCGATGAGCAGCACCATGACATGCATTTCCGGGTGGTTGGCGAGCACCGCCTGGGCGATGCGCTGGAGCATGATGGTCTTTCCCGTCTTGGGCGGGGCGACGATGAGCGCGCGCTGCCCCTTGCCGATG
Organism: Allostigmatella hybrida; assembly: GCF_020103775.1. Lineage (NCBI taxonomy): Bacteria > Pseudomonadati > Myxococcota > Myxococcia > Myxococcales > Archangiaceae > Allostigmatella > Allostigmatella hybrida. The sequence continues at coordinate 30,015 of NZ_JAHXBH010000025.1, read as the reverse complement.
GGGGCAATCAGGTCCAGCACCCGGGTGACCATCTCCTTGTGGCCGTTCTCCAGCTTGAGGCGCTCGATGGGGTCCACCGAGGTGAGGTCCGCGAAGTGGGGCAGCCGGGGCGCCCCGTCCAGCGGGCGGCCGTCCACGGTGTCCACGCGCTGGATGAGGCCCTTGGTGCCCCGCATCTGCGCGAACGCGGTGACGTACTGGCCCTGACGCAGCCGCAGCTTCTGCACCAGGTTCTTGGGCAGCTCCGCGTCATCCGGCGAGGGCAGCAGGTTCTTCTTCAGCTGGCGCAGGAAGGCGTTGGGCCCCTTGGCCTCGGTGTCCAGCACGCCCTCCACGGGGGACAGGTTCTGCTGGGGCGCGGCGTGGCCCTGCGCGCCGCCGTGGTGCTGCTGCCGCGGGCCGTGGTGGCCGTGCTGCTGCCCGCCGGCGGGGGGCGGCGGCTGGCCGTGGCCCTGGGGCTGCGGCGGGGCCTGCGGGGGCTGTTGCTGCTGCTGGGCCAGGCGCTGCTGGTACTGCTGGAGCTCCTGCGGGGTGAGGAACACCTGCACCATCTGCCCGTCCTGCCCGGGCTGCATGCGGTAGGCCTGGCCCTCCGGGGTGAAGAGCACCTGCGCGCCCCGGCGGCGGCGGCGGCGGCGGCGGCGGCGGCCACCGCCCGGGCCCGGAGGCCCGCCGGGGCCGGCCTGGCCCGGCGTGGACGAGGCATCGCCCTCATCGGGCCCCTCATCCCCGTCGCCGTCATCACCACCATCGCCATCGCCCCCGTCATGGTCCGGGGCGGACGGCTCGGGCCGGGCGGCCTCGGCGGGACGGAGGGGATTGCGCGGATCGTTGTTGTCAGGGGTTTCGCTCATGGAATTCCGGAGGCAGTCCGCACGGAGGGGCCGGGAGGCCGGAGCCGCGCGGGTTCGACGTACATGTGGGACAGGGTGCCTGACGCGGGGCCGTCGAGGGGACCCACGCACCAGTGCGCGGGCACTCGCCGGCCAGAACCGCCGGTCCTGGAACCCTCCAGCGGCCCGAAAGCCAGCCCGAGGGCATCTCCTACCCTATCAGAGGACCCGCGAGAGACTTCGAGAATTTCATCCACGGGGGGACCCCGGTTGCATGGAACCAGACGCTGTGGCCCTACCGGGTGGACAGGGAAAAGGGCAGGGCGGCTTTTAACCCCGGCTCCAGCGCCTCGCCCGTGAGCCCCGTCTCCCGGAGGAGCCCCTGCAGGCCAGGGGGGAGCGTGGCGGTGGGGCCGGGCAGCAGCCGGGCGAGCACCCCCGGCTCGCCGCCCAGGGAGGAGAACAGCCCCTTCGCATCCCCGTACACCACCAGCTCCAGCTCCTCCGTGGGCGAGGCCCCGCCCCGGCGCCGGGCCGCCGCCACCGCGTCCGGCAGCCCCCCCAGCCGGTCCACCAGCCCCCGCGCGTGGGCGTCCTGGCCGGACCAGACGCGGCCCCGGGCCAGGCGGTCCACCTGGGCCTTCTCCAGCTTCCGGGCCTGGGCCACGTAGGTGATGAAGTCGTCATAGCTGGTGTCCACCCAGGCCTGCACCGCGCGCTGCTCCTCGGGCGTCCACGGGCGCCAGAAGCCCATGAGGTCCGCCAGCGGGGCCCGGGGCAGCGTCTGCTGCGTCACCCCCAGCTTGTCCTCCAGCAGGCCCTTGAGGGCGGGCTTCAGGTAGAAGACGCCGATGCTGCCGGTGAGGGTGGTGGGGTTGGCGAAGACTTCGTCCGCGGCCATGGCCGCGTAGTAGCCGCCCGAGGCCGCCACATCCCCCATGGAGGCGATGACGGGCTTCACCTTCTTGGCCTCCAGCACCGCCCGGTACATCAGGTCCGAGGCGAGCACGTCCCCGCCGCCGGAGTCCACGCGCAGGACGATGGCCACCACGGAGGGGTCCACCTGGGCCCGGTACAGCGCCAGGGCCACCGTCTCCGCCCCGGCGATGCGGCTGGCGCCCAGCGGATCCTCCCGGCTCTTGCCCCCGGCGATGGTGCCCAGCACGGGCACGATGGCGATGCGGCGCGTGCTGCCCCAGCGCGTCTGCCGCGCGTCCCTCGGCGTGTAGTCCTCCGCGTAGGCGGCGCCCGGCACGAGCTGCTCCAGCCGCTCCTGCAGCGCCTCCTGGCCCTCGACGATGCCGTCGATGAGTCCCAGGGACTGGGCCATGCGGGGCGGTATGAGGCCCACCTTCCAGGCCTCGCGCAGCCGCTCCACCGGCAGCTTGCGCCCGCTCGTCACCGCCTGCTCGTACCAGCCCACCTGCGTGTCCAGCCAGGCGTTGAGCGTCTCCCGCTCCGCCTCGCTCATGTCCTTCCGGGTGAGCTGCTCGGGCGCCGTCTTGTACTCGCCCACGCGCGCCACGTCCCAGGACACGCCCAGCTTCTCCATCGTCCCGCCCACGCTGGTGACGCTCGCCGACAGGCCGTTGATGAGGAACGAGGAGGCGGGCAGTGCGTAAATCTGGTCCGCGGCGGAGGCGACGAAGTAGCCCTGGTCGTCACACGAGAGCGCCAGCGCCAGCACCTTCTTGCCCGCGGCGCGCAGCCGCAGCACCGCCTGCCGCAGCTCCTCGGCCCGTCCCCAGCCCAGGCCGCCCAGCCCCTCCATCTTCAGCACCACGCCGCGCAGCCGCTCGTCGCGCGTGGCCAGCTCCAGGAAGCGCATCAGCCGCAGGTAGGGGTCCGAGCCGGTGATGCCCAGCAGCGCCAGCCCGGGGTTGCCCCCTCCGGCGAGCCGGTCGTTCAGATCCACCAGCGCCACCACCCGCGAGGCCTCGGCCAGGCTCCGGTAGGGCGCCAGGGACAGGCGCAGCGCCAGCGTGTGGTCCAGCCCATCCTCCGTGCCGCCGCCCGCGTAGGTGAGGCCCAGGAACGCCGTGTCCAGCGTGGCGGCCACCTGCACGGACAGCGGCTCGCCCCGCCTCAGGCCATGCGAGGCCCCCGCGCTCAGCCGCAGCCCCCGCACCACCTCGGCCTTCAGCGTGTAGCTCAGGCGGCCCTCGTCCAGCCCCCCGGGGCGCAGCAGGTAGTCCGCGCCCAGCGTGTAGCGCTCGCCGAAGGGCCGCAGGCCCACGCCCAGCTCCAGGGTGCGCGGCAGCTTCAGGGCGCCTTCCTCCGGCGCGTTGACGTCCTTCGCGACAATCCCGTAGGAGAAGCTCCGCGCGGGGCGCCCCGACACGCCCACGTCCCAGCTCGACAGCCGGTCCAGGGCCGCGCTCTCCTCCGAGGAGAAGGCATGGTGCGCGGCGCCGAGCGCCAGCGTGTCCGTGCCCAGCGAGAAGCCGAACGTGGTGCGGCGGTAGTCCGGCCCGGCCGGGTGGCGCAGCCACTCCACCCCCAGGCCCAGCCCGGCCGCCCCGAACAGCGAGGTGCCGGTGAACAGGCCGTTGCCCACCTGGTCCAGCACCCGGTGGCGCTCGTGCACGTAGAAGAGCTGGGGCGCCTCCACGAAGCGCAGGCCCGCGGGGTTGATGGACAGCGAGGTGGCCTCGTCCACCAGCGCCGTGGACTCCGGCGGGAGCGTCAGCCCCCGCGAGCCGACGAGCGGGCGGACGATGGCGGGGGTCTGGGCGAGGACGGCACCCGGGAGCAGGAGCAGGGGCAAGGCCAGGAGAAGGCGCATACGCGGCCGGACTCTAGGCCGGGCCCTGCCCAGGACAAGCGCCCCGCGCTACCAATCCTCCGTACCGTTCACTCCATCGAGCGGATCGCCGCCACGGGGTTTCTTCTCGGACACACCGCGGCGGCCGCCCGCGCTCTCCCCGTTCCAGTCCTCGGTGCCCTGGCGGTTGTCCAGCGGGTCCGAGTGCTTCTTCTCCTTGGGGTTGCCGCCGCCCAGGGCGGTGGTGACGAGCGCGTTCACCAACCGGCCCAGCTCCGCCTTCTCCTGGCCGAACTCGTCGCCCTGGAGCACCACGCGCTTGCCCGCGAGCTTCTTGCCGCTGCGCAAGTCGAAGAAGCCCACCACCAGCTCCGTGCCCTGGGGGCCCAGTGCCTTCACCGTGCCGAGCATGCCGCGGTCCACGCCCAGGGCCTTGCCCAGCGCGGTGGCCGCCGGGCTGGGCGCCGTCTTGACGATTTCCGCGGCCACCGCGTCCAGCTGCGCGTCGTACTTCTTGTACTCGGGGGTGGGGGTGAGCTCGGCGGCCACCTCCACGTCGTCCGGCGACACCTCGATGAGCTCGCCGTGCTGCCGGAAGCCGGGGCGCTCCAGGCGCAGCAGGTGCTTGCCCACCTGCATCGTGTTCACCGTCATCGGGGTGTAGCCCTGGAACTCCCCGTCCACGTACACGCGCGCGCCGGCCGGCTGGCTCTTCACCACCGCGCTGCCGCGCAGCATCGCGCTGCGGCTGGTGGCCACCTGGGCCCGCAGGGCGATGAACTCCTTGGGGTAGCGCTTGGGGTTCAGCTCGAACGTGGGGTTGAGCGCCATCAAGTCAATGAGGTGCAGCCGGGCCTCCTCCACGTCCCCGCGCCGGTGGAGCACGGCGGCATACAGGGCGGTGGCCTCGCACAGCTCGGTGCAGGTGCTCATCACCCCCGCGGCCGCCTGCAGCTCCTTGAGGGCCGCGCGCAGCTTGCGCTCCGCGTCCTCGTAGTCGTTGGCCTCGTAGGCCTTGAGGCTCTGCGTGAGCCCCTGGGTGCCCCGCTGGAGCGCGGCCTTGGCCTCCTCGTCCTGGGGCATGCCGAACAGCTCCTCGGGCTTGCGCACCGTGAAGCCGGAGAACTGCTCCAGCCCTTCGAGCAGGTAGCTCTCGAGCTTCACGCCCCGCGCCTCGGCCCCCTGGTCCATGGGGATGAGCAGCGCGCTGACGCGCCGCGGGGTGGGCGGAGGGGCGGCCGCCAGGGCAAGGGCGGGGAACAATGCGAGCGCCAGGGCTTTCATGGAGAGACCTCGGAACCTGCCGATACGTGCGAGGGGAGGGCCATTCCTAGAAGCCCAGTCCCGGGAAACCAGAGATGACGCCGCCGGACCGCCCCTTGCTGGCCTGGGTGGCATAGAGCACGCCGCCCGTCACCACGGCGGCGCCGCCCACCACGGCGGCCCAGAACCAGGGCTTCTTGACGAGCGTCGCCGTCAGGGGTGCGGGCGGGGGGGCCGACAGCGGCCCTCCCACCAGGAAGCCGTGGATGCGCTCCGCGGCCCCTTCCACGCTGTCGCCGGGCTTCTTCGAGCGCGCGTCCATCCGCACGCCGCGCAGCCGGCCTTGCGTCTGCACATCCCACACCTGCACCTCGCCGCCCACGCGGCCCTTCTTCTCGCTCACCGCGGCGAGCACCACGTAGCGCGCGCCCAGCCGCTCGCCCAGGGCGGCCACCTCGGGGGGCAGCGCGCTGGCCTGGAAGCCCTGCTCGGAGGTGGCCCGGGCCACGGTGTCCCGCAGGGTGGCCATCTCCGGCAGCAGCGCCAGCGAGGGCTTCAGCTCGGCCCGCTGGCCGGAGGCCACCTGCGGGTAGGCGATGGCGGCCTGGTAGCCGGGCCGGGACACCACCACCGGGTGCCGCCCCACGTGCAGCGTCAGCTCCGGCAGCGGGGTGAGGCCCACGTCCTTGCCGTCCACCGTCACCTTCGCGCCCCGGGGGGCCGAGTCGATGGCGAGCGTGCCCGGCGGCTGCCGGGAGAACTCCTGCTGCATGTCCGTGAAGGCCGTCTGCACGTCCGTGCCGAACAGGTTCGAGTCCGGCTGGGTGGTGGGGGAGGCCGACAGGGCCTGCAGGAAGGAGCGCTGGGCCGCCTTCGCATCCCCGTTGAGCAGCTGCGAGGCGCCGAGGAAGAGGAAGGTGCTTGCCAGCCGCTCGGGCTTCAGCGCCTCGGGGTGCCGCTGGTAGGCCTCCGCCGCGGCGAGGAACTTCCCCGCGGCGGCCTCGGGATCCAGGTTGTCGTAGAGCCCCTTGCCCTCCTCGAAGAGGGCGTCGGCCTCCGCCAGGGAGGCGGGGGCGGGCGGGGGAAACACGGCCGCCAGGTCCACCAGGGCCACATCCGGCTTCGCGGCCAGCAGGCCGGAGAGCTGCTCCTGGAGCGCCTCGGCGGAGGCCGGGGAGGCGCCTGGACGCGGCGCGGCAAACACCACCGTCCGGGGGCCCACGGGCATGGGCTGCACCTCGGCCACGGGGGCGGGCGGCGGCTCGGCAGGGGGGGGAAGGGGCTCGGCGGCGGGCGCCACGGGGGCGCTCACCGCGGCGGGCTTCTTCGCCTTGGCGCGGCGGGAGGACTGGGCCTCGGCGGAGACGCTCAGGGCGAGCGCGAGCACGAGGAGAAGACGGACAGGGGGCACGGCCCGGATGCTACCCGAGCCGGACCCCTGGACACCATGCTCTGCGGGAGCGGGCTCCCGGCAGGCTCAGAAGTCGAGATCCTGGACCTCGCCCGCCCGCTCCATGATGAACTTGAAGCGCGCGCTCACATCCTTGCCGAGCAGGTCGTTGATGACGCGGTCGGTCTCCAGGGGGTTGTCGATCGTCACCTGGAGGCTCATCCGCTTCTTTGGATCCAACGTCGTGGTCTTCAGCTCGTCGGCCGTCATCTCGCCCAGACCCTTGAAGCGCATGATGTTGGGCTTGGCGTTGCCCTTGGTCTTCTCCCGGATGATGCGGTCCCGGTCCGCCTCATCCAGCGCCCAGTACGTCTCCTTGCCGATCTCCACCTTGTAGAGCGGCGGCTGGGCGATGTGCACCGCGCCGCTCTCGATGAGCGGCCGCAGGTGCCGGTAGAAGAAGGTGAGCAGCAGCGTGGCGATGTGGTGGCCGTCGCTGTCGGCGTCCATCAAGAGGAAGATGCGGCCGTAGCGCAGCTTGGAGATGTCGAAGTCCGAGCCGATGCCGCACCCCAGGGCGCTGACGATGTCCTGGAGCTCCTTGTTGGTGGCGACCTTGTCCGTGGAGGCCTGCTCCGCATTCAGCACCTTGCCGCGCAGGGGGAGGATGGCCTGGGTGCGCCTGTCCCGTCCCTGCTTGGCGCTGCCGCCTGCGGAGTCACCTTCGACGAGGAACAGCTCGCTCGTGCCCGGCTCCGTGGAGGAGCAGTCGGCGAGCTTGCCCGGCAGGTTCAGCCGGTGGCTCACCGCCGTCTTGCGGCTCACCGCCTGGGAGGCGGCGCGGCTGGCCTCGCGCGCGCGGGCGGCCAGGATGATGCGCGCCACGGCCGCCTCGCCGATGGACTTGTTGTCGTTGAGCCACTTCTCCAGCGCCGGCCGCAGCACGCCGTCCACCTGGGCCGTCACCTCGGGGTTGTTCAGGCGCCCCTTGGTTTGCCCCTGGAACTGCGGCTCCACCACGTAGCAGGAGAGGATGGCGGTGATGCCCTCGCGGATGTCCTCCGCGGTGAGGGTGACGCCCTTGGGGCTCAGGTTGTGCGTCTCGATGTAGTTGCGCACCGCCTTCACCACCGCCCCGCGCAGGCCCGCCTCGTGCGTGCCGCCCTGCGGGGTGGGGATGCCGTTGACGTAGGAGCGGATGTTCTCGTCCGTCGCCTCCGTCCACACCAGCGCGGCCTCCAGGCGCACCTCGCTCTCGCGCGAGTGGTAGAAGACGGCGCTGCCCGGGGGCACCACCGGCTTGTTGCGCTCGGCCACCACCTTGTTGAGGTACTCGGCGATGCCGCCGTCGTGCTTGTACGTCACCGCGGTGGCGGGGCTGGCCGTCTCGTCCTTCCAGATGACGGTCATGCCCTTGTGCAGGTAGCTCTTGGCCTCCAGGCGCTCGCGGATGAGCTCCGGGTCGAACTTCAGCTTCTCGCCGAAGATTTCCGGATCCGGCTCGAAGGTGATGGCGGTGCCGGAGCCGCGCGCCGGGCCCTCCACCTTGAGCGGCGAGGTGGCCTTGCCGCGCGCGTAGTGCTGCACGTGGCGCTTGCCCTCGCGCTTGATTTCCACGAGCAGCTTGCGCGCCAGCGCGTTCACCACCGAGCTGCCCACGCCGTGCAGACCGCCCGAGTGGATGTAGTTGCCCTGCTCGAACTTACCGCCCGCGTGCAGCGTGGTGAGGATGACCTCCACCGCGGGCTTCTTGAGCTTGGGCATGATGTCCACGGGGATGCCGCGCCCGTTGTCCACCACGGTGATGGTGCGGCTGTCCTTGTGGAGCGTCACTTCCACGGTGGAGGCGTGGCCGTTGATGACCTCGTCCACCGAGTTGTCGAGGATCTCCCACAGCAGGTGGTGATAGCCCGTGCCGTCGGTGCCTCCGATGTACATGGCCGGGCGCTTGCGCACCGGCTCCAGGCCCTCGAGGACCTGGATGTCCGCACCTGTGTACGTTTCCTTCTTCGCCATGGCGTTCCTCGGCTAGTCCTTCTTCTCGGGCAGCGGCACGAAGGTGATGGGCCGCTGCACCTCCTTCACCAAGTCCTTGCGGGACATCTCGTGGCCCTTGCCGCCCCGCGCCGTCACCTCGTACTTCGCCGGGGTGAGGGTCAGCTTGCGGCCCTTCTGCGTCTCGAACGAGATGGCCGCGTCCTTCTGGCCCGGCGCCGCCGCGAGGAAGTCCACCACGCGGTCCCCAGGCTCCAGCTTCATGACGAGCACGCCCTTGCCGGGCCCCGCCAGCTCGTTCACCTCCGCCACCTTGCACACCGTGGCGCTCGTGCGCTCGGTGAGCACCGCCAGCAGGTCCTTCTCGCCCACCGGCTGCACGCCGATGATTTCATCGCCCTCGCCCGTCTTGGCGTAGCGGCGGCCCGAGCGGGTGGACACCTCCAGGTGCCCCTCCAGCGGGAAGCGCAGGCCCAGGCCCTCCTTGGTGACGGCCACCAGCTTCTGCGGCCGGTGCAGCCGCGCGTCCAGCGACAGCGCGCCCACAATCCGCTCGCCGTCGTCGAACTTGAACAGCTTCTGCACCGGGTCGCCGTAGCCCGTGGACGCAGGCACGTCGTTGAAGCGCGTGACGTAGGCGGCGCCGAAGTTGCTGAACAGCACCAGGTTCGCCTTGAGGCTGCCCGCGAGCACCGCCATCACCGCGTCGCCCTCGCGCAGGCGCGTGGTGGACGGGTCCTTCACCTCGCGCACGCGCTTGATCCACCCGTCGCGCGTGAGCACCACGTGGGCGTCCTCATCCACGATGAAGGCGTCCGCGCTGAACTCCATCTCCTCGGAGCCCGCGCCGCCAATGCGCGTGCGGCGCTTGTCGTTGTAGGTGGCCTTGATCTCCGCCAGCTCGTCCTTGACGGTGCCCCACAGCTTGCGCTTGTCCTTGAGGATGCCCTCGATGCGCTTCACTTCCAGGCGCTTCTGCTTGAGCTCCTCCTGGATGACCAGAATCTCCAGGCGGGCCAGCTTGTAGAGCTTCATCTCCAGGATGGCGTCCACCTGGACTTCATCCAGCTTGAAGCGGGCCATGAGCTTCTTGGCCGCATCCTGCTTGCCCTCGGAGGCGCGGATGATGCGGATCATCTCATCCAGCGCGTCGTAGACCTTCTCGAAGCCCTCCAGGATGTGGACGCGCTTCTGCAGCTCGCCCAGCTCGTGCTGGAAGCGCTTGGTCACCACCTCGAAGCGGAAGTCGAGGAAGTACTGGAGGATGCTCTTGAGATCCAACCGCTTGGGCGCCCCCACCTCCGGGTTGTCCGTGGGCACCAGGCAGGTGAGGTTCACGCCGAAGTTCGTCTGCAGGGGCGTGTGCTTGTAGAGGTAGGCCATCACCAGCTCGGGGCTGGCGTCGCGCTTGAACTCCAGGACGATGCGCACCTCCTTGGTGGACTCGTCGCGCACATCCAGGAGCAGCGGCAGCTTCCGCTCGCGCACCAGGTCGCCAATCTTGGAGACCAGGGTGCTCTTGTTCACCGTGTAGGGGATGGAGGTGATGACGATCTGCTGACCGCCCTTCTTCATGTCCTCCAGCTCGTACTCACCGCGGATGCGGATGCTGCCCTGGCCCGTCTCGTAGATGTCCCGCAGCTCCGCCTTGGTGTTGAGAATCTGCCCGCCGGTGGGGAAGTCCGGACCCTTCACGAACTTCATCAGGTCCTTCACCGCGAGGCTGCCGTTCTCGATGAGCGCCGCGAGCGCGTCGCACAGCTCGCCCAGGTGGTGAGGGGGGATGTTGGTGGCCATGCCCACGGCGATGCCCGTGGTGCCGTTCATGAGCAGCTGCGGCAGGCGCGAGGGGATGACGATGGGCTCGGACAGGGTGCCGTCGTAGTTGGGACGGAAGCCCACCGTCTTCTTGCCCAGCTCCGTCAGCATCTCCCCGGAGATGCCCGCCAGGCGGCACTCGGTGTAGCGCATGGCCGCCGCGGCATCGCCGTCCAGCGAGCCGAAGTTGCCGTGGCCGTCCACCAGCGGGTAGCGCAGCGAGAAGTCCTGCGCCAGGCGCACGAGCGCGTCGTAGATGGAGGCGTCACCATGGGGGTGGTACTGGCCCATGATGGTGCCGACCACTTTGGCCGACTTCTGGTACTTGGCCTCCTGGGTGAGCCGGTGGTCGTGATACATGCCGTACAGCACGCGGCGCTGCACCGGCTTGAGGCCATCGCGCACGTCGGGCAGGGCCCGCGAGGTGATGACCGACAGGGCGTAGTTGAGGTAGCGCCGCCGCGCCTCCTCGGCCAGCGGGGCCAGCTGGAAGTTGTCACCGCCGCCGCCGCCCACCGCGGACGGGCCCCCGCCTCCCCCGTTGCCCGAGGCCCCCTGCTTCTTGCGCGTCTTGATTTCAGCTTGTGCGAGTGTGCTCATGTGTTCTGGCAAAGGAACATCCGTTCCCCAACGCGGCCCGCGCCTCGCGCAGTCCACGCCATCACGGAAAACGGGTGGGTGATTGTCGGCCCCCCTACCATGGCCCACTGACAGAGAAAAAGAATTCGAGGGGTTGCGTCCTCTCGGACGCGCCCCATCTATACCGGCGTTCAGTGGTCCGCGCCACTCCAAGCCCCGCGTAACGCAGCGAAAAGACAGCCCTCCTCGCCCGCTGGGCCGGGGGCGCGCCAAGGCCTCACGCGCGTGCTCCGGCGGCTACTCGCCGTCGTGGGCGCTCGAGGGCCGCGTGGGGCCACTCTTGGGGGCGGGGCCCTTGCTGCTGCCGCCACGGAAGATGCGCACGCCACTGCCCGAGCCGCTGCTGAGCATGCCGGGGAGGGTGCCCTGGATCGCCTTGCCGCCCGGCGGGTGGTAGATGACGCGCACCTTCCGGCCCGAGGGGAGGGTGGAGCTGGTGCCGTCGATGAGCAAGTACACGGTCCGCTCGTCGAGCTGCACGCGCTCTGGGTCCTGCCGGTGGTTGAGGTCCGCGAGCGCCTCGCCCTCGTCCACCGAGGCGGCGTTGTCGGCGAGCTGGCGCACCTTGACGCGCAGGAAGGTGTCCGCGCGGTGCTCCTTGTACTCGCGCGCGCCCTGGACGATGACGGCCAGGTCCGCGCCCGTCTCCGGCACGCCCTTGCCAAGCTGGAGGCCCGTGGCGGCGTTCGAATCGGTGTCCAGGAAGAGGGTGGCGTTGGCACAGCGGTTCTTGCAGGCCTCGCCCCAGGGGTCCTTGTTGAAGACCAGGCGCATGGCGAAGTCGCTGCCCTGGGGGCCGACCGTGGCGTCGACGATGACGGGGCGCTCCTCGTCCGGCGGGGGGCTGTAGCGCAGGGTGGACTTGGGGGCGGCGGCGCTCGTGCTGGCGAGCAGGGTCCAAGCGAGCGTCAACAACGGTCTCTTCACGTCAGGGGCTCCCAGGGCAGGGCTTCACGGGGGCATTCAAGTGGGAAGCGGGGGCGCGCCTCAAGCGGCCTGGCGTGAGGATCCGGTGTTTGTGGGTTCGAGGTTGCGGGGGCCTGCCCGTAAAAGGCGGGTGTTCCACGGCCTACCTCTCCGGTAGAGTCCCGGGCGCGCCCGGGATGGGCGCGAGGAGGCGGGATGAGCCGGGAAAACCTGTACGTGCGGCAGCTCAAGCTCGGGCCGATGGACAACTTCGTGTACCTGGTGGGGGCCGCGGAGGCCCCCGAGGTGCTGGTGGTGGATCCGGCCTGGGACGTGCCGGCCATCGAGCGCGCGGTGGCCGAGGACGGCAAGCGGCTGGTGGGGGCGTTCGTGTCGCACTGCCACAAGGACCACATCAACGGCCTGCCGGAGCTGCTGTCCCGGCACGACGTGCCCGTGTACGCTCAGCGCGAGGAGGTGGCGTTCTCGGAGGACCTGCGCGCCCTGAGCGATGCGCTGCGGCCGGTGGGGCCGGGGGAGGCGCTGACGGTGGGGCCGAAAACCTTCCACGCGCTCCACACGCCGGGCCACACGCCGGGCTCGCACTGCCTGTTCGCCGGGGATGCGCTGGTGTCCGGGGACACGGTGTTCATCAACGGGTGCGGGCGGTGTGACATGCGCGGGGGCAACCCGGAGGACATGTACCGCTCGCTGTCCCAGGTGCTCCTGCGGGTGCCGGACGAGACGCGGCTGTGGCCCGGGCACGACTACGCGGACGTGCCCGTGGCGGCGATGGGGCAGGTGCGCCAGGGCAACCCGTACTTCGCCTTTCCGGACGTGGCCTCCTTCGTGGCTTACCGCATGCGGCCGAGGCGGTGAGCGTGGACCCCACCACGATTCCATTTGGTGAGGAGGTGGGCCCCTGGCGCGTGGTGGACTACTGCGGCCAGGGCTCCTACGGGATTGTCTACCGGGTCGAGCGGAGGGGGCGCGAGTGGGAGGGCTCCTTCGCGCTCAAGATGGCATTGCACCCGCTGAGCCCGCGGTTCGAGCGGGAGGCGGAGCTGCTCGCGCGTGTGGACCACCCGCACGTGCCACGGCTGCATGACCGGGGCTGGTGGACGGTGCACGGGGGCGTGGCCTTTCCGTATCTGGTCATGGACTGGGTGGATGGGTGGACGCTGTATGAGTGGGGCTACCGGCACTCGCTCACCTCGCGGCAGGCGCTGCGATTGCTGGCGCAGGTGGCGCGCGCCCTGGAGGCGGTCCACGCGGCGGGCGGCGTACACCGGGATGTGAAGGGCGAGAACATCATGGTGCGGCGCGACGACGCGCACGCGGTGCTGCTGGATTTTGGCTCCTGCACGTACCAGGGGGCGCGGCAACTCACGCACCATCCGCCGCCGCCGGGGACGCCGCAATACCAGAGCCCCGAGTGCGTGTGCTTCCAATGGGACACCCTGCGGCACCCCACGGCGCACTATGACTCCCAGCCCGCGGACGATGTGTATGCGCTGGGCGTGACGGCCTACCGCCTCGTGGGGGGGCAGTTTCCGCCCGTGGCGATGGAGATGCGGGAGACGGCGGACGGCCTCCTGCCTTTCTATCCGCCGGTGGAGGCTCCCGCGAAGCAGAGGAATGTGAGCCCGGAGCTGTCCCGGCTCATTCTGCGGATGCTCTCGCGCGAGCCTTCGAAGCGGGGCAGTGCCGCGCAGCTGGCGCAGGCGCTTGAACGGGCCGCCAGGCGCGCGGGGCGCCGGGCGGATCAGCGGATTGCACCGATTGCGGTGAAGCCGTACGGAGGGCTTGCGGCATGGCGCGCAGCGTGGAGTCCCGCCCTCTCGTGGTGGCTCCCCGGGGTGGCGCTGGGGCTCATTCTGGGCTTGAGCATTGGACTCAAGCCCTGGAAGGCCCCACCCCGGGCAGTGCCTCCCATGCGCGTGGCCCAGGAAAGCCGGAGCATGGGCCGGGAGGGTGGTGGCTCCGTGGGACTCGCGGACGCGGCGGTTCCGGGGGCTGGGAGCGAGGAGGCGCTGGAGTTCGTGCAGGACGGCATCCTCCTCAACATGCCCAAGAAGCCGCTGCCCGGGCAGAGCCGCCCGCCGTGCGACAAGCCCGAGGTGGAGATCAACGAGGGCTGCTGGGTAAGGCTACTCGATGCTGCGCCGCCTTGTGGTGACCGCAAATACGAGTGGAAGGGCAAGTGTTACAAGCCAATGATTGACCCGCCTCGCCCGTCCACGTCGGATCCGCCGTGAGCGGCGGCGGGGAAGTTCCTCAAAAGGGGAACTTCCCGGTCAAGTGGAGCTGCGGCTTGGACCTGCACACCCCTCCACAATGAACCCACCGTGAAGAGGGACTAGGGACTACGGCAACTCTTCCACCAGCAGCAGGTTTTGTCCCTGATTCCAACCAAAATAATTGGAACCACAGGAACTGCCATCATCGTGCAAGGTAGTCGACCAGATGGCGAACGTGTGAATGCCTGCCGATAGGTTCGGAACAATACAGGTCAGGTTCACCGGGTGGTTATGGTTTTGGCCGCTGCCACCCGAACTGTATACGTGTTGTGCGTTCGCGCAACCTGAGGGCTGGTTGTCGACATAGAGTTGGAATCTGCCTACGCGGCTGTTGCAGTTATACACCGCGCGGAAATTGTCTGAGTATGTGACCTTCACCGTCTTTCCGGCAGCGCTGACATTGTGGAGAACCTGTCGTTCGCCGACGCCTGACCAATTGCCGGACAGTTCGCCACTGGCAACGCCCTTGGTCGAGTAGGTCAAATTTGTGTTTGAGATTTCCTCGACAAGAAGAAGCGGATTACTCCGAGCCCATCCGAGACGAGGGGTGCCCCCAAAGCCGGATGGCACTGTAAAGGCGACGTGCAGCGTGTGCCACGCGGCAGAGACATTCGGCAGGATACAAGTCAGGACAAACGGGTTGCGGATGTCAGCGCCAATTCCCTGGGCGTCGTATTGGCTCGTGTAGCAGTTGGTGTTGGCTCCGTCCAACTGGATCATCACGGTACCCGCTGCGCCATTTTGATTGAGGGCTACGCCAAAAGTATCTGCGAAGGTTACCTTGAGTAGCGTCGCGGTGGACTGCTTCAGGAACGTGACTTCACGCCCGGTTGCCTTCACGTACGACGTGCTGGTGGTAGTCGTCTCGGAACCTGCCTTCGAGAATGCATAAGGCTTGGTTCCATCGAGTTCCTCCGCGAGGAGCACCGCGTCGGTAAGGTAGCCGACGTAGCTGGTTCCTGCGCCTGAGATGGCCCACACCTCGAACTCATAGAGCCCTTTCGGGAGCTGCTCGGTGAGACACACGTTCGCCAAAGGAAAGAGGTAGTTCTGGCTCCAACTGGATGCGCTCCAATTGTACTGATTGACGTCGCAACCAAACCCACTCCCGTTCATGCGAATGGAGTAGGTGCCAGAACCACCTGAGGCGACGTTGACCGCCACCCGGAAGTTGTCGGAAACGGTGATTTTGATGCGCGAGGTGTCACTGGTTTTGTAGAGCGAAACTTTGCGTCCTGCGGGAACCCACAGATTGGCGATCTCACCGGAGTCGTAGGTGCCGGACGGATTGCTTGCCCACTTGGTACGGAAGAAGTTGGCCGAACTGCACACGAACTGTGTTGTCTGCACTTCGGAGGTGTTCAGCGTTCCATCGCCATTGGTGTCCAGGCCGCTCTTCACGGAGGCGCCACCATAGGCGCAGTTGGTGCCCGCAGGCTCCGAGTCAAGCCTCACCAGGGCGTTCTTGCCGTTCTGCCCGGTGACTCCGGTTAGCCCATTGCACACGAAGGTGGTGTTGGAGACCTCATCCGCGTCGAGCGTTCCGTTGCCGTTTGAGTCGAGGCCGCTCTTCACGGCGGTGCCGCCTTGGCTGCAATTGGCACCGGAGGGCTCCACGTCGAGCCGGATGAGGGCATTGGCGCCCGTCAAGCTCGTTGCGGCCTGACAGACGTACTGCGTCGCCGTCAGCTCAGTGGACTGAAACTGGCCATCGGCGTTCACGTCGATGCCCCCGAGCACCGCCGTCCCGCCCGCTGGGCAGTTCGTCCCGGCCGCCTCGGGCACCATTTTCACCACATAGGCCTTGCCGCCCTGTCCGTCTTTGCTGTTGCAGACGTACTGCGTGCTGGTGACTTCGCTGTCGTTCTGCAAGCCGTCGGCGTTCACATCCAGGCCGGACAGAACCGCGATGCCACCAGAGGCGCATCGGGTGGAGCCCTCCTCAGGCAGTAACTTCACGAGGGACATTTGGCCGCTTGAGTTGCTGGTGCCGCCGCTGCACACGTAGGAGGTCTGCCGGACCTCGTTGTCGTTGAGCGCACCGTCGCCATTGTCGTCCAAGCCGGTCTGAATGGCGGTGCCGCCCTGAGGGCAGCGCGCTCCGGGAGGCTCCGGAACGAGCCGGACCGAGGCATCTTTGCCGTTGATGCCGCTCTCTGAGGGCGCGGTACAAGCGGTGAGCGCAACAACCAAACCGATCAAGGCAGACCGGTGGAAACTCCACTGTTCGAACATCCGATACTCCTGTGAGGGGACGATGAAGGCTGATCCGCAAGACACGCCATGGGGCGGTCCATTCGCTGTCAGCGAGCGGGGCAGATAGCAGTTGTGCCCCCGGCGTCAAAAGTTTGAGCGCCTGTCGCTCCAAAACTTCTGAGGAGAAGGGGAAAAGCCACAGGAACGGCTATGAGGTCCGGAGTCGAGGTGCCTAAACGTTTAGGCACCTCGGGAAAGCGGCAGTCCGAGGGCGCTCACGGACAGCATCGAAACGTTTTTCCAGGGCCGGATGCGGAAGAAGCCTGGAGCGTCATCGTCTCTGGCGTGGTGTTCCCATAGACTGGAACCTTCTTCGAGAAGGAGGGACCCCATGGCCACCCGTCTGATCGTTGTGGTCCTGCTCGGGGCCCTGCTCCATGCGTGCGCCACGCAGCCTCGGGTTCGCCTCGACACGGGGCACGGGGCGCCTCGGGAGTACAGTCCATCCTCCTCGGCAAGGGCCGTGAGGGTGGACGAAGAGGCGTTCGAGAAGTCGCTGGCGCAGTTGGTCCTGAGTACGCCGTTGACTCTCCGTCCGCCGGAGGAGGGCTGGCTCGTGCGTGCCTCTTCCCCTGGCAGACGCGAGGACCCCCGCTGGCAGCGGCTCATGCGCAAGACTTTACGCGATGATGTGATGGGGCTGAGCGAATGGGATAAGTTGGGGATAGGCTTGGGCCTGTCACTCCATCCCCTGAAGGAGAGCATCGCCAAGGCGGTGGAGGACACCCTGGCTCCTCAGCTTTTCCTCACCATCATCGCGGCGGGGCTCATCACCTGGGCCGTCTTGGCGGCCAATCCCGAGCCCGTGTTCACCAAGGCGGCCGCCATCGTCTCTGCGCTCCTGTTGATCTACTTGGGAGTGGAGACCTTTCTGGAGATGGTGGCGGCGAGCCGGGAGCTGAAGCAGGCCACGGATCGGGCAACCACGTGGGAAGAGTTGGAGCACGCCAGCCATCGTTTCGCGAACCGGATCGGCCCTAAGGTGGCCCGCATCTTTGTCCTGGCGGTGACGGTGGCGGTAGGCCATGGCGTGACGGGAGGGGCTGCCTGGCTGTCCTCGCGGCTGTCGGTTCTGCCCAGTTTCCCGGAAGCGGCGGCAGTGGGCGTCTCCCGGCTGGGATTTCATCTGGAGAACGTGGGACAGATCAGCTCGGTGGCCGTTACAGGAAGAACCATTGTCATTTCCCTGCCTGCTACGGCGGTCTCGATGGCGGCCCGGAGCACAAGCGGAGGAGGCTCCGCGGCTGGGGCAGCCCCTGCCTTCCGGTCCTGGGGCTCATTCAGTGGCCTCAAGAGTGCCTTGGGCCCGGCGGGCGCGGGCAAGCAGTGGCATCACATTGTCGAGCAGACGCCAGGCAACGTGCGGCGCTTCGGAGCGCGTGCCCTTCACAACACCGAGAACGTCATCCCTCTGGAGGAGGCGCTGCACCTCCGCTTGAGCGCTTTCTACTCCAGGAAGGCGGCAGGGGTGACCGGCTCAACGGAACTGACCGTGCGGCAGTGGTTGAGCACCCAGTCGCATGAGGCTCAACGCAAATTCGGACTCATGGCCATGGAGAACATGAAGAAAGGAGTCTGGTGATGGAGGTGGAGAAGCTCGTTGCGGCATTCGCCCACCATGTGGAAGCGGGGACTGACGCAGTCTGGCGAGGGGACGCCAAGGCTGGGAACCGCCATGCGAACCAGTCCATTGCGGCCTTCAAGAAGCTTCGAACTCTTGGCAACGCAGGGCGGGACGCCCTCAGCGCCCTTCTCCATCATCCCCGGATGGATGTCCGGGTCGCAGCGGCGGCATTCCTGCTTCGCTATCGCACGAAGGAAGCCAGGGCCGTTCTGGAAGAAGCCGCTCAAGGGGAAGGCATGGTCCCGTTCGAGGCGCAGCAAACCTTGCAGCGGTGGGAGGAAGGCACCTGGGCTTTGGATCCGGAATAGAGGGGGCAATCCCTTCGTGAAAGCCGCACCCGTTGGCTTGGCATGAAGGGTGCGGCTTTCCTCTGTCAGCGCGGTGCCCGGGAGTCAGGCCACGGAGCGCACGGGCAGGGCGCCATCCATCAGCGCCTCGGTCAGCTTGTCCACGTCGGCCAGCGGCACGTCCTTGAAGGTGACGAGCGCCTGGCCCTTGCGGTTGCGCACGGAGACGCGCACGGGGCTGGTGGCCGGGAACCGGCTCGTCACGGCCTCACGGTAGCCTTGGACCTGGGCCATCTCCCCGTCGGAGAGGGGCTTGCTGGAGGTCGGCTGGCGCTTGAACTGCAAGGCCTTGCGCAAGTCCTCCACGGTGCAGGCACTGAACGGCTTGGGCTGAACCACGCCCTGCTCGTTAGGGACGTCAATGGGAGTAGGGCCTGGCTCGTTCGGATCCGAAGTGATGCTGGCCGCCTCCTCGTAGGTGCGCAGCAGGCTCAGGGCCGAGACGCCATACTTCGTGCAGGCCGACGCGTTGAAGGCCTTGGCCACTGCGCCGTACATGGCCAGGGCCGCGCGTGACAGCGCCTTCACGTGTTCGGCGAAATAGGCCTGGGCGTTCTTGTAGCCGGTGGCCTCCGCCAGCCCGTTGTCCACCACGTGGTTGTAGAGCAGGCCGATGCGGTGGTGGTTGTAGTTCTCCTGCGAGACGAGCACGAGCATGTGTTGGCGCACCTGCTCCAGCGTCATGCGGCGGATGTCATCGTGGCTGTTCTGCGAGGTCATCAAAAGCTCCCATGTCGGAGGGGGCCGCGAGAGTGCGGCGTGTCCGCGCAAAGCACGCGGCGGGCCAACCCTTCAGACCTGGGGCGCGGTAAGCGGAAGGAGCCAGTCCCCAGCCGTGGACGTCCTGTTTCGTGGACGAAAACCGTCTCGATCGTGGACGGTGAGTCCACGGGATGGACTGTTACCCGGGGGGATGTCTAAACGTTTAGACACCTCCGCCAAGCGGCAGTCCGAGGGGACGCGTGGGCAGCCTCGAAACGTTCTCCCAGGGATGGATGCGGAAGAAGCCCGGCGCTTCATCGCCTTGGATTCAACCGGTCGCTGCGGTGGTGGAGTACCTGCCCTGGTAGGTTCTGGTTTCACTGTCTCGGTACCCGTGGATGCCGAGGGGCACGAGCACCACATCGCCACCAACAAGTGGAAAGAGGCGTCCCACAGTGGCGGACCGTGGACGCCCAAGTTTCAGGAGGTCTTCGACCGGGCCGGCATGTCACTGGATGACGCGGCGAACAAGGTGCGTGTCAAGGGGCACCAAGGACCCCATCCCGAGGAGTACCACCGCGAGGTTTTCAAACGGCTCAACAACGCCACGCTGCTCTGCCGCAGCATGCGGAAGTGTGGCGAGTCGCTCGTCAGGGAGCTTCAGAAGTTGGCGAAGGATATTGTCACGGAGGGCAGTGAACTCAACAAGCTGGTCACCCGAACCCCGTAGCGTTAGGACCGCATCATGGAGACGCGGTACTTCGACTTGGTCGCTGACCTCTCCGCCCCCGGGCACTGGGAGCTGGGAAAGACGCTGGATGAGCGTGGCCAGGAGGTCTGGCCCTGGCTCCTCATGCAAGGTGAGCCCGCCGCCCTCGAGGGGCGCCTCAAGCTTCGCATCCGATCCCCAGGGAAACCGCTCGACTTCTCCTTCGCGGCCTTTGATGTTCCCGTTGTCAGTGCCCGGGTCGCGTCCCTCTTGACCGCAGAGGCCCCGGGGGATGTGCAGCTTCTTCCGGTAGACATCGACTCGCAAGCCGAGCCGTACTTCCTCGTCAACGTCATCCGCGCCGTGAGGTGCATCGACGACCAGGCTTCGGCCGAGGTGCAGTACTGGAAGCCAGAGGACGGTGAGCCAGACAGAGTCGGTGAGTATCGGGCCGTTCACGGCATGCGCATCGACCCGGTGAAGGTGGGGGATGCCAAGGTGTTCCGTCCCTGGGGGTGGACGGTGGCCCTCATCGTGTCCGAGGACGTCAAGGAAGCCCTGGAGCGCGCGGGTGTCACGGGGGTGAAGTTCACGGAGGTCACCGGCCCGAGCGCCATCAGCCCGGAGGAGCGCGAGCGAAACCGCAGGCTCCTCGAGCTGCGGGAGCAGACGGATGCCGCCCGCGAAGCCTTCTGGCGCACCTTGGGGCGACTGGATGAGGAAGCCATCATCCCCATCGTCGTGGGCGGGGCGTGGCCCGCCCGGCGCCAGGTCTGGCGCATCATCCACCGCCCCGGTGGGCGCACCCTGCTGGTCACCGACGGGCTCTCGGACTTCTTCGTGGAGCGCGTGGAGCCGTCCGTAGGCTTCGGCCTGGAGTTGGCCCTGGAGACGGACGAGCCTCTCCAGGATGCCGAGAAGATTTGGGCCCTGCTGCTCCTGGAACGGGTCGCAGACGAGGTCGCGGAGCACGAGCGGGTGCGCGACAAGGTGAGGTCAGGCTTCATGTCCATGGAGGTCTCCGGCAAGGGCTTACCCGAGCCTTTCCTCACCCAGGAGGGGAGGGTGGGGGTGCTCTTGGGCATGGAGACGGACACGCTTCCTCAGTCCTTCTCCATGCCGGCCGGCGAGGTGCGGCTCGTCACCGTCAAGGTGCTGCTGCCCACGGAGCTGGTCTACCTCCTGGAGCATGGGAAGACGGGCCGGGACGCGTTGCTGCGGCGCTTCGGCCAGGAGGGACAGGGGCACCTGTCCCGTCTCTGGCGGAGCCCGGTGGTGTAGAAGCCCTGTCTGGGATTCACGCCACGGAGCGGTCCCTCAAGAGAGCTACGGGATGAGCGCGACGAGAGAGCTGTGCACCGCCACAATCAATGGCCTGCGGATGCACTACATGTTGCTGGGCGAGGGGCCTCCGCTCGTTCTCCTCCACGGCTTCACCGGGGCAGGTGCGGACTGGGCCCACGTGTTTGACCTGGATGCGCTTGGCCGCCAGTACCGGCTCGTCATCCCCGACCTGCGAGGCCACGGCCACAGCGACAATCCGTCGGAGGACTTCACCACGCGCCAGTGCGCGGCGGATGTCCTCGCGCTCCTGGAGTCGCTGGGACTCGATCAGGTTCGCGCCATCGGAATGAGCCTGGGGGCCAACACGCTGCTGCATGTCGCGACACGCGCTCCGGACCGCGTGAGGCGAATGGTGCTCGTCTCCGGCACGCCGTACTACCCCGCGCAGGCGCGCCGCATCATGAGCGCCTTCACCGAGGCGTCGCGCTCCGAGTCCGAGTGGGCGGACATGCGCTCGAAGCACGTGCATGGGGACGCGCAGATTCGAGCGCTCTGGCGGCACGGACGCGGCTTCGCAGACAGCTTCGAGGACATGAATTTCACGCCACCGCTGCTGGGCACGGTGCGCGCACCGGCACTGCTCGTTCAGGGGGACCAGGACCCGCTCTATCCGATCGAGCTGACGGTCGAACTGTATCGCGCCCTTCCCGCGTCCCGCCTGTGGGTCATTCCCGGCGGAGGCCATTGCCCCATCTTCGGCGAGCACCGCGAGGCCTTCGTGCGCACGGCACTGGCCTTTCTCGAGGAACCGCCGCTGGCGCCTTGAGTGAGTGACTGCTCCGGCCCTCCCAAGGAGGGCCAAGGCATGGCCCTCCCGGGAGTCCTCTCAAATCAGACTACCGCCACTGATAGACGCGCACCCAGTCGACTTCCATGGACTGCGGCGTGTTGCGGATGAGGTCCACCGTGGACTGCGGCACGCCGGGGTACGGCGAGGTGGCGCCATTCACGCCCTGGGGATAGGAGCCGCCCACCGCCAGGTTGAGGATGATGTAGAAGGGCTTGTCATACACCCAGGCGCCGTACCGGTTGACCTCCGCCTTCGTCGCCGTCTTCACCAGCACGTCATCGATGTACCACTTCACGTCCGTGGGGGAGTACTCCGCGCGGTACACGTGGAAGTTGCTGACGGCGGAGTTCGGGTAGAAGCGGCTGTTGATGGGCGTGTTGCCCGAGTAGCCGGGGCCGTGCAGCGCGCCCGAGGTCCAGTCGCGGTAGCCGACGTTCTCCAGGATGTCGATCTCGCCGCAGTTCGGCCAGCCCACGGAGTTGATGTCGTGGCCGAGCATCCAGAAGGCAGGCCAGAGCCCCGGGCCCACGGGCAGCTTGATGCGCGCCTCGACGCGGGTGTGGCCGAACTGGCGCTTGCCCGCGCTCTCCAGGCGGCCCGAGGTGAAGGGATATCCGTTGTTGGACTGGAGGCGCGCGGTGAGTTTCAGCGTGCCGTTGCTCACCGACACGTTCTGGGACGACGTCGTGTACTGCTGCTGCTCGTTGTTGACGTGGATGTTGGTGACGTAGGACCAGTTGGACGTGTTGACGCTGGTGCCGTCGAACTCGTCACTCCAGATCTGCACCCAGCCGGCCCGGTTCGCGGCCTGCTCGGTGGTGGCCGCCTCGGTGGGCGCCTGGACTTCCTCGGGCCCACAGCCCGTGGTGGCCAGCAACGCGGTGCCCATGCCCATCGCCAGCAGGTGCTTGAAGCCACCCAGACGCTTCGGATTGGAAAGCTTGCTCATGTCGAAAACTCCCCTCGGCCTGGCCCGCCAGGGTGGCGTGCCGTCCATCAGAGGATTCGTCTTTTACATGAGTTCTCATAAAACAGCGAATGTTTGATTTGCAGGAAATGATGACGCAGCAAGCCACTGGTGCAACGCAAAGGGCCTGAAAACAATGCAAACGTTTGCAGTGCTTCCAGGCCCTCTCACCCAACTCTTTCAGGGATTGAACAATGCGGGCCACCACCGGGCGCGGCAGAAATACACCTCGTTGTATCCGCCCTCGTCCCCCTCGAGCCTCGAATCCCTGGGAAACGTTTCGATGGCCGTCCCATCGGGGCCCAGGCTCATGGAACCGCACGGGCCCCACCGGTCGGGAGGCAGCGCCGGGAAGCGCGTCTTGCCGCAGGACTGGCCCGAGGCGGAGAGGATCTCCGCCTCATGCTGGCAGGCGAGGGGACGTCCCCACCGGAGATAGCCCTTGCCGCTGGGAAGCCGGACCAGCGGCCGCGCCGCATCGTTCGAGAGCCAGGCGGGGGCGGGGTGGGCCTGGGGGTCCATCGGCGCGTAGGCCGTCCACGTCATCGTGTCGCCGGAGGGGACGCCCAGGAACAGCCCCTGCTCCGCCTGAGGAACGAGCACGGAGGAGGACCCCCAGGCATTCAGGGGGCCTGGGGCCCGCGCGAGGAAGGGGGTACCCGGTTGGCCCGAGGCATCCACCCAGAGGCCCTGCGCCGAGCCCGTCAACACCAGGGTATGGCCCTGGGCGTCCACGCCCAGCGCCGCCACGGGCGCGCGGAATGAACCACCGCTTGTTGCCTGCCACCATGTCTCCCCTCCGTTCTGTTCGACGGGGGGAATGGTGACTCGCTCGGTCGAGCGCCAGGGGCGGACGCCCTCGCGGCGGAAGAGCGTCGGGTGGTGAAAACGGGGACGGTGGGGAGCCCAGAAACACGAAGGCCGGTAGCCCCGAGTTTCCCCAGGAACTACCGGCTTTTATGAGTGAGCGGCGGAAGGGATTCGAACCCTCGACCCCGAGCTTGGGAAGCGCGGCCTCGACTCGTCCAACCGTTACTAGCCGTTCGCAAGCTCTCAGAACTATTGGGGATTCGGAGCCGGGACGGGTCCAACCGTCCCAGCCGATAGCAGGGGGCAACAAGGCTTTTGCTGCACCCGTGCTGCAAGGTGAGGCCCCTTCTCGTCTGCGAGTCCTTCCTGTAAGTGCGGAGCGCCTGCTCACCGTGCGCGAGGTGGCGGAGCGGTTGGGAGTCTGCACCGCCACCGTCTACGGACTGTGTGGGCGAGGCGACCTGCCCCACGTACGGGTGAGCAACGCCATCCGCATCCGGCCTGTGGACGTGGAGGACTTTCTCTCACAGGGTCGCCGCTGACTCGCTACCTGTGGTTCCCGGTTCCCCTCCTTATAGTGGGAACCGGAACTGCGCTTCGGCATGACGCCCCTGCTCACCGTGCGCGAGGTGGCGGAGCGGTTGGGAGTCTGCCGGGTCACGGTCTATGCGCGCTTGGAGCGCGGGGAGTTGGAGCGGGTGTGGGTTGGGGGCTCCATCCGCATCCCGGTCGCGTCGCTGGAGGCGCTCCTTGCCCGAGGGCGGCGCTGATGCTCCGGTTGGTGGTTCCTGGTTCCTGGCTCTATAGTGGGAACCGAGACCGCACGAGCACTGCGCCTCGTCATCCCGTACACCGGACGACTCCTGTACGGTGGGCGCGCTCGGCCTCATCAACGGCTGCCTCGACGTCATCGACGGCGGCCCGCTCGAAGGTTGGGTTGGGTGACGTGCGTCCGCGAGGATGGGCGCCCGGTCCGCTTCGAGTGCACCCTGACGCCCCCGACGGCGCGGACCTCCCGGCGAGGCGGGCGCTGACTACGCCCTGCGCCTGCACCGCCGAGGTCAGCTCTCGGCGTCGTCCTTATCCTTGAAGGGCGCGTACTTGGCCATCAAGTCACGCACCGTGACGACCCGGGGTTCGCGGCCGTCAGCCATAAGCTTGACGGTGAGGATTCTGTCCTTTTCCGGAATGTCGACAGTGGTCCTGGTGCTGGCAACCACCGTCCAGATGGTCCGGCCGGCGGTGCCCTCTCCGGTGGCAGCGCTGTTCTCGGTCCACTTGGACCCCATTAGTGCTTCGGCGGTGGTGTCGTTCGGGTTCATGCCCGGGACTCTACCCGTCCCTGGCTTCCGGGGAACGCCGCCCCTTTTCGCTCTGCATGACCCCCTCGATTGAGACCGCCCTCATCGCGCTCGCGGTGAGCCAGCCCCTGGTCCCCCTCCTCAACGGGTTGCTGGCCCGGCGGCAGACGAAGCACGAGCAGGCCGTGGACCAGGTGCCGTTGCTCGTTCCCTCAAGCCGGGGCGGAGCCGGGGCTGGAGGAGGAGAGCCCCGCCTTTGCCGCGACGGTGGAGGAGCCGGGGTGGGGGCGGTTGGCAAGGGGTAGCAGGCCCTAGCACGGGCTCGCAACCTACGGAAAGTACAAGAGATTCTCAACATGTGGCGGCGGTGCCGCTTAGCACGGTTTCCACCCTTTCGACTGGCCGTGGTGCGCCGGTGGTGCGGACCTTGGTGCGGCCAGCGGCCCCACTGCTGCTCACCGTGCGCGAGGTGGCGGCGGAGCTGGCCGTCTGCCGGGCCACGGTCTATGCGCGCTTGGAGCGCGGGGAGTTGGAGCGGGTGTGGGTTGGAGGCTCCATCCGCATTCCGGTGGCGTCGCTTGAGGCGCTTCTCACCCGAGGGCGGCGCTGATGCTCGGGCCGGTGGTTCCCAGTTCCCCCCCCTATAGCGGGAACCGGAACCGCTCAAGACTGCTACTTGGCGCACTGGGCCCTCCGGTGTTTACCGGCTATGCGAGAGGGGGAGTACCCTACGTGCGGGTGAGCAACGCCATCCGCGTCCGGCCCGCGGACGTGGAGGACTTCCTCTCACAGGGTCGCGGCTGACTCGCTGCCGGTAGTTGTCGGTCCCAGCCCTACAACGGAAACTGGAACCACTTGAGGAACAGATCCGCCAGAGGAGCAACGTTGATCTGGAGGAGTAGGTGACGAAATTATGAGCGGCATATGCGCCTACTCCTCATCTTGCTGATGACCGTGCCCCTATCTGCGGTGGCAGACATCTACGAGTGCAAGGTCACACGAAAGGTGTACGCAACTGGCGAGGACTCTCCAGCGGATCTGAAGAAGTGGCAGCCCTCTACGATCTTGGAGATCAACCAGAGCAGCCCCTCGTACGCATCACGCTGCGCGTACTCCACAATCGCAAAGAAGGTCACATGCGACCGGTACGAAATGGATCGCGTGGACGTGGACCCCAACGTGGGGCACATCAAGATGTACCGGTTCACGTCGCAGATGACCGTCCAACTCTTCGCTAACCTCAACTTCATGGAGGACATGGGGCGAGGAATCGTCTCTTTCGGGAAGTGCAAGGCACTCACTCCCCCAACCACCAACGACGTGAAGTAGGCGGTCTCACCGGCTGCACCTTGCGGTTGTGCTCCTCGACGCGCTTCTACTGCTCCTCAATCAAGCGGCGGAGGACTCGGGCGGCCCGCGTCGTAGAGCAGCTCTGCATTACACGCCCGGCATATCTCCCCGAAACAGCAACCGAGGGAGCGGAGCATCCGCACCTATCGGTCCCCTGTCAGCCGTTCTGATTCCCTGCATCGTAGGACGCGAGAGCAGGCAGTGCGGGTCTCCCCGAGCGTTCACTCTGAGCGCCTCCGGAGGACTGGAAGCGGCTTCCCGTTCCTTCTGGCTCTTGACCTTTGGCCCTTGTCCCGCATGCATCCCTGCCGCGCCGATTAGGGCGCTCCGCGCCCGGCGTGGTGCTCGGGTGCAATTACTGATTCCCAGTTCCCGGCCTTATGGTGAGAACCGGAACCGCGCTTCGGCATCGTAGTGGTGCCGCTGCTCAACGCACGTACGAGGCGGCGGCAGAACTGAACGTGTGCGGGGCTACCCTCTATGCGCTCCTCGAACATGGAGAACTAGAGCAGGTGTGGATGGACCCTCCTCTGCGTTCAGGCCGTTTCGCAATGAATCACGCTTTGTTCAGCAACAGCCCTGATATTTGATTTTCCTACCGGACGTTCATCGAGACAGTGCTTACGTCCATTGCGAGTTCTATATATCCGATCTCTTCGCTTGTCGCTGGAGCTGCCGTAATGGTCACTGTGTTCCATGCTCCTGGCGCGATCTCAGTGATAATTTTTTCTTCTTTCGAGCGGAGGGTTTTTTCCCATTTTGCATGGCTGACTAGCGACTCGACATCAAATGGAGACTCGCCTTGTTCAAACCGCTTACCCCACTTCAGGTAAATTGTTGGCTGTTTGTAGGAGATAGACTGCGGGTTTCCGATGTGTAGCGTTAAGCGTTGTCCATCTGCGTAAGGAGCAATCTTTTGCAACGAAACCAAGAACGTAGCTCCGTTGGATAATAGAGGGCTGTAGCCGCGAGACCCGGGCTCTAAGGTCACGCTGCTCTGATGACCGATGGACAGCTTGATCACCTTAGCATGGAGTTCCGACACTGAAGAATTCAGGGTAGAGACTTCCGCCTGTAACTTCATCAACTCTGCGTCCAACTTCTCTATCGCTTTGATTGCTTGTTCAGCTTTCGCCTGGGTTGGATTGCTTTTAGGCTGCTTGGTGCATCCATTGCTCGTGAGAAGGAGCGGTAAAAAGGCTAATAAAGGGAGAAGGCGCATGGTCTTCTAAGCGTAAGCGGCTCTAGGATGGAGGACAATACGGCCTAAGTGATGCCGTTTCCGGAGAGTCCGTTTGGACCCCCTCTCTTTCAGAGGTAGTGTTGACAAGCCATTTGGCATAGCAAGCGATTAGCGATCTCCATGACCTGCCGGTAGATCCTGACTTGGACCGATGACGAGTTCAAATCAGCGGCGTTATGCCAGGGAGGCAACTACTCGCAGCATCAACCTGAGTTGTAGCCGAGTAAGCCGTCCGAGTAGGATCAACAGGCGCCGCGTTTCCGGCGTTTCCGCCAACGCAGGAGGCACCTCTCGTGCCCAGGATGCCCGTCCTGGCAAACCACGCAGAGGAACGAACCCCATCAGCTCATTCGGGCCCATGTGGAGCGTGATGCATAGCCGGAACAACGTCGAGATGCTCGGCAGCGACACCCCTCGCTCGATCCGGCCGTAGACTTCCGGAACGATGCCAACTCCCTCGGCCACGTCCTGCTGCGTGAGCCCGGCTTCCCTACGCGCCAATCTCGCAGCTTTGCCGAGGGTGACTGCGAGCCGCTGCTCCCTTCTCTTTACGCTGCGGGAAAGTCCAGGCCGCTTCCGGCGCATTTGGCGCCGAGAAACACTCGTCCCTTCCCGGGCCTCCCCTTTACCTTTCATGTTGGAAACCTCATGCGCTACGCCAACGCGAGGCGGGGCTCAAGCTGGTAAGCATGTGTGAGAAGATGGAATCGTTCCCATCCCGGAATCCGCTGGAGAGGAATCCGTTCCGGAGCCCGAAGAAGGCGCGGAGGGTGCTCAGTGGGTCCCGCCCGGTTCGGTGGTGATCTCCTCTTCCCCCACCAGCACGGGGGGAAACGCATCATCACCTGTGGGCTCGATGACGCCCCGGCTCGTGCTGGCCCCATCGCGTGAGTGACGGCCTTCCTCCAGAGCCTCTGTAGCCCCGTAAGGAACTTCGAGCATCGCGAGGCCCGCTCGCAGCTCCGCCTCCAATGCAGCCGCAGACAGGTAGCGGTCTTCCGGGCGTCGCTGGAGCACTCTGCGGAGGATGGAACGCAGCGGGAGCGGGAGTGGCTCGGTCAGCTCCGCCACGTCTTGGGGGGAAAATGTGGCTGCCCGCAGGATGCAATCCTCCGCGTGCTCAGGCAGGTCCGCCACCATGGCCGTCATGGCGGCACCGAGCACTTGCTCCTTGACCTCTGGCGTGAGCGCCTTGTCCAAGTCCCCGGGCCGTGCAGTGAACGTGTTGTAGAGGTGGCTCCCCGTGGCCAGTTCCAGCAGCACCAGCCCCAGCGAGAACAGGTCCGAGCGCGGATCCACCTCTTCTCCCAGGAGCGCCTCCGGCGAAGCGTAGAAAACTTCCCCGTGAGGACGCGGAAGCGTCGTTGTCACCCGGCCCGAAAGCAGAGAGCGCACGCAGGCGAAGTCTGTGAGCATCACCTCGCCCTCGGTGCCCAGGTAGATGCGGGTGGGGCTCACGTCACGATGCACGATGCCCAGTGGGGCTCCTCTCTCATCCGTGCGGTTGTGCGCGTAATGCAGGATGTTGGCTATCTCTGCGCCCACGTAGAGGCAGAACGCGGGGGTAAAGGGCGCCTTGCGCATGAGCGAGTAGGTCATCAGGGTGTTGAGTGAGGCGCCCTCGACCAGCTCGGACACAATATGGAGAACCCCTTGGACTTCATGGATGCCGAAGATTTGAGCAATCCCGGGATGGTGTAGATGGGCCGCCAAGCGCGCTTCCTCGCGGAGCCGAGCACGTGCCTTGGCGAGCGCCTCGGGCTCATCTGACGTGGCTGGCAAGCTGCGAACGATGACCTGGCGGATGCGCTTCTCGCTCGTGCGCTCCCACGCCACGGCGGTCCTTTCGCCCAGCTTCGATTGCGCCCACTCCTCGACCAGCCCGCGAGACAGATCCACTTCGTAGGACAGCTCGCCTTGAGAGAAGAGGATGACGCCGGGGATGTTCCAGGGGGGCCTCGCCGTAGACATGCGGTGGTGACTCCTCGCAGCGCGAAAGGGCGCCGCGCAACGGAGCGAAACACTACCCAGCATGAGCCAGCGGAATGAACGACGCTGGGGATTGGCCGTGCCGCGCAGCGCCACTACAGCGTCAGCAGAAGCCCGCCATGGCACGCCGATACAGCGTCCGGTTCACCGCCACCGCGTCACGCCGCCCGCATCCGCTTCCTTCCTGCCCACGGCCTTTCCAGGCTTGGAACCCTCTTCCTTGAACATGCCTCCGCGCTTTAGCTCAAGGCAGATCGGAACCGTGCGTCCGTTGGGAAGGCGGGCGCGGAAATACCGGCCAACGATTTTGTCGCCTGTGGTCCACAGATGCCCCTCCAGAATTGTCCCCTCAGGGGCCTTCCCGTTTGGCTCGGAAAGAGCCCCTGTCACGGGACCATCCTTGAACACAGTCACAGTCTCCTCCCGTTTGCTGGTGCGGCGGGGAATCTTCCCTTTGGTCACGTCAACGGTGACAAGGAGGGTATCGCCAGAGTCCAAGGACCAATCGAGTTCTTGCTCCATGGCCTTCACGGCTTTCTCCGGACACAATTCCGGAGCCGGGCGCGTCTGCACACTCGGGCAGCCTGCCTCGACCCAGGCGAGAGAGGCCACGAGGAGCGCACACCTCTGCGCTTTCGAGAGCACGCGCTGAGCACTGGCCTTCTGGACTTGAGA
>NZ_JAHXBH010000024.1:0-133715 GCF_020103775.1 Allostigmatella hybrida | reverse complement strand
CTGGCCGGGGCCGGGCTCGATGCCGCCTCCATGCTCGGCATGATGGCGCCGCAGATGATGGCGCCCATGATGGACCCCTACGCGGCCGCGGGCCTGGGCCAGGGCTTCGGCGGGGCGCCCATGATGGACCCGTACGCCATGGATCCGTACGCCGCCGGTGGCCTGCCCCCGGAGCTGGCCGGTGCGCCCATGATGGACCCGTACGCCGCCGGTGGCCTGCCCCCGGAGCTGGCCGGTGCGCCCATGATGGACCCGTACGCCGCGGGCCTGCCCCCGGAGCTCTCCGGCGCGCCCATGATGGACCCGTACGCGGCGGAGTCCCTGGCCCCCACCGCGGGCGGCTTCGGCGGCCCCGCCGCGGGCGCCAGCGGCCAGTCCGGGCTGAGCGACCTGCTGAACACGGTGGCCGACGCCGTCTCCACCGTGGCCCAGGTGGCCGAGGCCGTGACGAGCCTCGTGGATCAGGCCAGCAATGCCCCGGCCAAGCTGGCCAGCACCGTCCTGCAGGGCGCCCAGGCCGCGCTGTCCCCCGAGCAGTGAGCCTTGCCGGGCTCCCCTCCCGCAGCGCGGGGAGGGGGGCTCTTCCCTGGGCGGGGTGAGTGAAATGCGGCAGACTCCGGGGGCCCCTCCCCGTGATGCGCTCCGCCCCCGCTTCCCTTGCCCTGCTCTGGATGGTGCTCGCGGTGAGCGGGCTCCTCCTCGCGCCCCCGGTGGCCGCCGCGGAGCCCTCCCCGGCCCGGCCCCTGCGCGTGCTCTTCATCGGCAACAGCTACACGTACAACCACAACCTCCCGGCCCAGCTGGAGGGCCTGGCCCGCTCCGCCACGCCCCCGCTGCGCCTCCAGACGCGCACCATCGCCCGCGCCGGGGTCCGGCTGCAGCAGCACTGGGACCGGGGTGAGGCGCTCGCCGCGCTCCGGCAGGGCCCCTGGGACTATGTGGTGCTCCAGGAACAGAGCACCCTGGGCTTGCGGCTCATCGACGGCCGCCACGCGGTGAACGACCCGGAGCTGGCCTTCCACCCCTACGCGCGGCGCTTCGCCGAGGAGGCGCGCAAGGTGGGCGCACAGCCCCTCTTCCTGCTCACGTGGGCCCGGCGAAGCACCCCCGGTTCCCAGACCCAGCTCACCCAGGCCTATATGTCCGTGGCCCAGGAGACCGGGGCGCCCATCGTCCCCGCGGGGCTGGCCTGGGAGCGCAGCCGGCAGGAGCTTCCGGCGCTGGAGCTGTACCACGCGGACGGCAGCCACCCTTCCGCCGCCGGCAGCTACCTCACGGCGGCCTGCCTCTACGCGGCCCTGACGGGCCAGTCCCCCGAGGGGCTGGCCGCCACCGTGAGCGGGCACCCGAGCCCCGAGGGGGTGTTGGACCCCTCCCGCACGGTGACGCTGGCCTCCCTCTCCCCGGAAGAGGCCGCGCACCTGCAGCGCGTGGCCTGGAGCACCTATTCGGAGCTGCGTGAGCGCGGCGGCTACCTGACGGTGGGGCCGCTTCCCCCCGAGCCGCTGCCCTCGCTTCCGGAGGGCCTGCCGCTGGAGCCCGCCGCGCTGGTGGGCACGTGGGAGGGCGAGCTGCGCTTCTACTCGGAGGAGGCGGGCCAGTCCCCAGCCACGCTCCAGCTCGTGCTCAAGCCCCGGGGCTCCGGCCTGGGCGGCACCGCGCGCATTCGCTTCGCCCAGGGCAAGCGCGAGGGGCCGCAGGTGCTCGAAGGGCTCACGGTGGAGCCCACCCGGCTGCGCTTCACCACGCCCGTGCTGAGCCAGGGACGGGGCCGCGTGGAGCACGAGGCGGTGCTCACGGCGGAGGGGCTCGTGGGGCGCGCCTTCTACGAGAACCCGCGCAACCATGACCGGTACGTGGGCACCTGGAAGCTCCAGCGCGCCCCGGCGCCGCCCTGAAGTGCCCCTAGCGGGCCTGGGCGCGGGCGGCCCGCTGGGCGTCAATCCACGCGCGGGCCTCTTCCTCGGTCTTGGTGAAGACCGATTGATAGGTGGACGGCCTGCCCAGGAGCACGTTGGCCCGCTCCATCATGTTGGCGATGGTGCGCAGGGTGAAGCTCGCCCCGAACAACGCCACCCCGGCGTAGGGCACCAGGCTCCGGTCCTCGCTGATGGCCCGGCGCACTTCGGCCGAGAAGCCCGTGCCCTGGCGCGCGTCCACCAGCAGGTACAGCGCCTCACGGCCTTTCTGGAACTCCCGCACCCGGAGGATCATCTCCCGGGCTTCCCTCAGATCAAACTGGCCATGGGGCGTGAGCCGCACGATGTCCGGCTCCTCGAAGGACAACGTGTGCGGACCGAAGTGCGCCTGCGTTTCCACCGCTCACCTCCCCGCGCTAGACGCGGAACTCGGAGACGATCTTCTGGAGCTGGGACACCGTGGAGTTGATCTGCCCCACCGTCTCCTCCGCCGTCGAGGTCGCCAGCACCACGTCGCCCATCATCCCCGACAGCTGCTGCATGGCCTCCATCATCTGGTGGATGCCCGCGTTCTGCTGCGTCACCGAGGCCACGATCTGCCGCGCCGCCTTGCTGCTCTCCTGCATGACGGTGGTGATTTCCTTCAGCTTGTCCGCCGAGGACAGCACCTGCTCGATGCCCTCCTCCATCTGCTGGCTGTCGCCCTCCGCCGAGGACACCGTCGTGCGGATGGCCTGGTTGATGTCGAGGAGAATCTTTCCGATGCGCTCGGTGCTCTGCAGCGACTGGCCGCTCAGAGCCCGCATCTCGCGCGCCACCACCGCGAACCCGCGCCCGCCCTCGCCCGCGCGCGCCGCTTCAATCGCCGCGTTGAGCGCCAGCACGTTGCTCTGGTCCGCCAAGTCCTTCACGCTGCCGATGATTTCCCGCGCGTGCACCGCCTGCTCCGACAGCTGGCCGATGTTGCCCACCAGCGCGCTCACCCGCTGGCGGATCTGCTCCAGCCCCTGCGCGCTCTGCTCGATGGACTTCTGGCTCTCCACCGTGAAGGAGTCGGCCTGCTCGGCCACCTTCAGCACCATCTCCGCGCGGCTGGAGGCCATGGTGGACGTCTGGGCAATCTCCGCCATGGTGGAGCCCGCCTCCGACAGGCTCCGCGCCTGCTCGGTGAGGAAGTTGAGCTGCTCCTGGCTCACCTTCGTCAGCCGCTCGGCCGCGGTGGACAGCTCGCCCACCACCGCCTGCAGCCCCACGGGCACCGAGCGCAGCCGGTTCACCAGCGCCTCCAGGCTCCGCCCCAGCTGCCCCACCTCGTCGCGCGAGTGCGCGTCGATGGCCAGCGTCAAATCCCCGCTCTCGGCGATGCGCGCGGCCGTGTCCGACAGCTTGCCCAGCGGCTCCACCACCTGACGCAGCACCCACCACGAGCCCGCCCCCAGCCACGCCAGGCACAGCACCGCGAGCACCGCCTGAATGGCCTGCCCGCGCGAGTTCAGCGAGCGCGCCTGGAGCAGCGCCCGCTCCTGGCCCTGCTCCTGCTCGCTCTGGAAGAGCTGGAGCGCCTTCTGCAGGGACTCGAAGCGCGTCGTCTCCCGGGTGAGCGCCGCCTCCGCCTGCGCATCGCCCTTCAGCGCCAGCTCCACCGCGAGCCACGTCTCCTGCTGGTACTGGGCGAAGTCCTTCTGGAGCACCTCCAGGTACTGGCCGGCCGCCACCGGGTTCTGCGCCGTGTCACTCAGGTCCGTGGCGATCTTCCGCCCCAGCGTGCGCAAGGGCTCGAGCCTGCCCGCGTCCTTGCGCAGCACCGTGTCCAGCACCCCGCGGTGGAAGCTCTCCAGCTCCGCCATCAGCACGTGGCTGTTGGCCAGCGCCGGCGCGTGCCCCTGGTCGATCCGCGCGTGCACCTGCTGCGTCCAGATCCACAGCGTCAGGGACACGATAAGAAGAATCAGCAGGAGCGCCGCCGTCACCCCCGGCAGCAGCAACATCTTGTGCTTGAACGTCAGCCTCATCGTCCCTCACCCGGCGCGGAGCCTCGCGTCGCACGGACGCCGCCACCGGCCATGGCTGCCGAAGGAGTGCTGCTCGGCCCACCATGGGACCGGGTGCGCCAGAACATGTCTCTCTTCCTTCACCCAGCAGGACTGCTGGGAGCGATGCTCCAGCAGCGCAGGAATCCTACAGCACGATAGCCAACTGCTCACCCCATGACTCAAGGACTCGCCGACGCTCACGCCTGCCTGCCAACCCCCAGAGGCACATTCCCCTACAGGTTTCCGGAATTTCCCGGAGGCGCCCCCGCCCCACTCCCTTCCTATCAGGAAGAGCAGGCGGCCGGGCGATTCCTTGTCTGCCTGCTCTCCTCCCTCAGGGGGCCGGAGCGGAAAAGGACGGGGCCAGCTCCGTGCGGCACGCCACGTCACACTGGGGAAAGCGCAGGAGGAACTCGGCCCGGTGCTGGCATTGCTCCGGCGAGTCGCTGCGCTCGGGCCCCAGGCACTTGGCGCGTTGATCCCTCCAGGTCTCCTGGTAGAGCGCCTGGCGCTGGACCGGAGACATGGCCCGGAGCGCGCCCCCCTCCGAGCCGCGCATCCACAACCACAGCCCCAGCAGCACCAGCAGGATGGCGCCCACCACCAGCCCGCGCCGGCGGCCCGCGCCCGGGCGGGCCTGCTCCAGTTCCCGCGAGAAGAGCCCACCGCCGGATGAGTCCGCGCCGTCCGTCATCGCCATATTCTAGAACATGCCTCCTCCTTCCGGAGAGGGAAGGGTTCTGCCCCGGGGCCCCGTTGGCCGGTGCACGGGACATCGACATCCATACGGCCAAGGAGTCCCCGTGCGCTCAAGCGTGTCCGGAGCCGGCCCCTTCCGCGAACGTCAGGCCGCCCCGGCGGGCCATCCGGGCCACATGCGCCTCCTCGGCCCGGAGGAGGAGCTGGTGGATCTCCGAGGCGCTGACCGCCGCCAGCAGCTCGTCGCGCAGGGACACGTCCCTCAACATGCCGGCGATCCGCGCCAGCAGGTTGAGGTGCTGGCCCGAGGTGTTCATCGGGGAGACGAGCCCCACGAAGATGCGCACCCGGCCATCCTCCGGCGCTCCAAAGAAGCACCCCTCGTGAAGCACCGCCACACATGCGGTGATTCGCGGCAGCCCCTCCAGCCGGCAGTGGGGAATGGCCACCCCACCAGCGAGCACCGTGCCGGCCATCCGCTCGCGCTCCAGGAGCAGCCGCTCCAGCCGCGAGGGCGCCACCATCGTCCGCGCCGAGAGCAGCTCCGCCAGCTCTTGCACCACGCCCGTCCGGTCGTGCGCCCGCATGAAGGGACGAATCCTGTCTTCGCTCAAGAAGTCCGTGAAGCGCATGTTGTCACTCCCCCCATTCACTCCCGCGCCTCGCGCCCACGGTCTTCCGGGCACGGTGCGCGCGGCCAGAACCCGCGGGCAGAACCTCTCTCGCTTTGCTGGGTCCTCCAGACGTAGGCATTCGCCGC
This sequence comes from Allostigmatella hybrida, assembly GCF_020103775.1. NCBI lineage: Bacteria > Pseudomonadati > Myxococcota > Myxococcia > Myxococcales > Archangiaceae > Allostigmatella > Allostigmatella hybrida. The sequence continues at coordinate 128,304 of NZ_JAHXBH010000024.1, read as the reverse complement.
GCTCCCGCCAATGTCTGCCCGGACCTTGTTTTCCGGTGGCCGTCACTTGCGGGCCGGCGGGTGTCCGGGCCCGTCACTCGAATCCTGGGACAATCCCCACACCCACCGTCCAGCAGCCGGCGTCCCTCCTGCCCTGCCGCCCGGGTACACTGTCCCCCAGGAGGCCGCCGGATGTACCGCTATCGCTGGGAGACGAGGTTGGAGGCACGGCTGGAGCAAACCGGCGAGCGGATCCGCCGCCTGCGGCAGCTCCGGCTGCCCGCGCTGGCCGACGAGAGCATGGGCCACTGGCTGCGCGTGCACCACGTGTACCACTCGAACGCCATCTCGGGCAGCCGCCTCACCCTGCCCGAGACGCGCACCATCCTCGAGGACGGCCCCACCTTCGGCGGCAAACCGCCCAAGGTGCAGGCGGAGGCCACCCACCTCTCCCACGCGCTGGACTTCATCGAGTCCCTGGCCAGCTCCCGCCTGCCGCTGACCGAGCGGGACTTGCGCATCCTCCACGCCGTGGTGCTGGGCGCCGGGAATGCCGCCGAGGGGGGCACCTACCGCACCGCCCCGGTGCCCGCGCGCGGCCCGGGCCACACGCCGCCCGAGGCCGGGCTCGTCCCCGGGCAGGTGCAGGAGTTCTGCGCCTGGTTCTCCCAGGAGGCCTCCGAGCCCCCCGCCGAGCCTCCCATCCTCCACGCCTGCCGGGCGCACGCCGCGTTCGATGCCATCCACCCGTTCGCCGTGGGCAGTGGCCGCATGGGCCGGCTCCTCACCCACCTGGTGCTCTTCCGGCACGGCTACCCCCTCACCGTGCTGCGCGTGAAGGACCGGGCCCGGTACCACACCGCGCTCAAGCAGGCCCACCAGGGGGACATCACCGCCCTGGCCACCCTCTTCATGGAGAGCGTGGAGCACGGCCTGGCGCGCTACGAGTACATCGCCCAGCAGTTCGACGAGGGCACGAGCCCTCCGCCCGGCGCCTCCCCGCCCGGAGCGCCCCACGAGTTCCCCGCCTGGAGGCGGGGCGTGGATGGCCTGCTCGACGCGCTGGAGGCGGCGGCGCTCCAGCTCACCGGCAAACACTCGGGGGCCATCGCCGACCTGAGCCTCTCGCTCATCGGCCTGGATCCGCTCACCCCGGCGAGCTGGGAAGAGGCCCGGAAGGGGCCCCTCCCCCTGGCGGTGCTCTGCGGCCAGTCCCCTCAGGGCACCTTCGAGGCCACCCTGCGGGCGCACTGTCCGCGCGAGCCCTTGCCGTGGCAGCGCACGCTGCCCGCGCTCTCGCTCCAGGTGGCCGGCGAGCCCTCCCCCGCGCCCGAGCGCCCCGCCGGGTTCGCCCTGGAGGAGAACCTGTTCACCGTGGCCTCCACCTCGGGACAGCTCCGCCGGGGGCTGTCCGCCACGAAGCTCGCCACGGAGCTCTGGACGCACGCGCTGGAGACGGTGCTCCTGTCGCGGCCCCGCTGATTACCGGGACAGGCGGCGCGGGGGCGGGGCGGGCGGCACCGGCACGGCCTCGGGCGCACTCCACACCAGCGTCCGGTCCAGCGCCTCCACCAGCCGGGTGAAGACCTCGGCGTCCCGCGAGCGGAACACCTCCAGGTCCCCCTGGGCCGTGCGCAGAATCAGCCCGTACGTGTCCCGCACCGTCACCGAGTACAGCAGCGAGCCGAGCACCGTCCCCGCCACGAGCAGGAGCGCCGCGTACACGGGCATCAGGCCCGGCCGCGACAGCAGCACCGGCACCACCAGCGCCACGCAGAGGCTCGCCAGCAGCAGCGGCACGCACAGGGGCGGAGACTGGCGCCGGGTCCGGAACCCCCGGATGTCCTTCATCGCATGCCGCTGGCCCCCCGTCTCCAGCACGAGCCGCGTCAGGCGCAGGCCGGGCAACTCGAGCACGGGCGAGGCCTCGGCCACCGCGAGCGGCTCGGGCCGAGGGGGCGGAACCAATCGCAAGAAAGCATGAGACTGCTGCGTCGCCAGGACCGGTTGCTCTTCATTCATCATGCGGCTCTCCCCCCCCGAGGTACGGCCTGCGCATCCTCGCATAAGGGAAAACCCGGCCAACCCTCCGCGAGGGGCGCCCGCCGAGGAACCAACGGTTGCCCGCTTTCCCTGTAAAAAAGCAAACGGAGGAGGGCTCAGATGAGCAGCGTGGTGTTGGCAATCAGGTCCCACAGCCGGGCGCGCTCCCGGTCCTGGGCGGCCGCGAGCACCACGCTCAGGTCCTGAGGGGCCGCGGAGCCGTGCGCGGCCAGGGCCGCGTCGCCCCGCTCGAACAGTGGGTTCTGGGCACTGGTGGAGGGCAGGCGGCGGAACCCCCACCGGGGCATCAGCTCCTCCAGGTCCTCCAGAATCATCGCGGCCGTCTCGGCGGCCCCGTAGCCGGCGTTCCGGTCCGAGGGCCGCAGAAAGACCCGGAAGGGCAACGCATCCATCCGTTTGGTTTGAAACGCCACCCAGAACAGCATGTCCCTCAGCGAGGGAAAGGCAGGCGCGAAAGCCTCTCCCGGGGCGCCGCCCATGCTCACCCTGGTAGAAGTGCCGGATGCGCAAAGACTGGGGCGCTAGGTGCCCGCGGCGTGGGCCTCGTCGAACCGGATGGCCCCGGTGAAGGGGGTGAAGACGCGCGGCCGGGAGGCCTCGCGCTCGGCCCGCATCGCCTCCAGCGCGGCGTCGAAGGTCTCCAGGTGCGCCATGGGCCTGCCGTGGAGCACCCCGCTGGGGGCCAGGAACAGGCGCGTCGTCTCGTCACCGCCGTAGCAGTGCGCGCGCTGGGCGAAGCGCTCCAGCACCTCGCGCCGCGCCTGGCCGAAGAGCCGCCCCACGGAGAACGTCACCTCCAGCCCATCCAGGTCCATCAGCAGATCCACCCGCCGCCCGAGCGCCGACAGCTTCTCCTCCACATCCGCCTTCCACCGGCTGACATCCTCGGGGCTCACCAGCAGGCACCGGTGGAAGCGGGCGTGAACGATGTCGTGCTGCGCCTGGTACTCGAAGGACATGTTCCAGGACATGGGCGTGGCTCCTCGGCTGGCCTGCGCCCCAGAAAACCGTAAAACCGGAATCCAAAGCGCTTCTCGACTTCATTGTTTAGCGAGTCGAGTCCCTTGGCAATGCCACCCCCCCGGAAACAAGAGCCCGGGGGGCGGGGATCTGCCATCCAGAAGACGGTTGGGCGGCCGGACACCGCGCCGGGTCAGTGGCGGACGAGCAGCTGGTACAGGCGCTGGGCCTGCTCGCGGATGGCCAGCTCCGGCGATTCCTTGGCGCGGTCGGCGTGCTCGAGCGCGGCCTCGGCGTCGCGGTCCGCCAGGGAGAGCGCGAGGTTCAGGTGGGTGGCGAGATCATCCGGGTGGGCCGAGAGCACCCGGCGCAGCAGCGGCTCCGCGTCGCGCTTGCCCTGCTCGCCCTGCTTCAAGAGGAGCACCGCCAAGTCGTTCACCGCGACCGGATCCGTGGGGGCCCGGTCCACGGCCTCCTGGAGAATCTCCCGCGCGCGCTCGGGCTTCTTGAGCGCCTCCAGCACCTGCACGAGCGTGCGCCGCACGTGCGTGGCCTGGGGCAGGCGCTGGAGCGCCTCCTCCAGCAGGGTGGCCGCCTCCTGGGCCTGCCCGGAGGTGAGCGCGGCGATGCCGTGCATATAGATGTAGTTGGGCTCCGTGGGGGCGATGCGCCGCAGCTCCCGGGCGGCGGACAGCGCGCTCTGCGGGGACTTGGCCAGCATGCACTGGCGGTACATCTCCGCCCAGAGCGACACGTCGTCCGGTTCCTCCGCGATGGCCTGCTTGAGGACATGCACGGCCTTGCCCACTTCGCCCTTCTCGAGGTGGGCCCGAGACTGCGCGAAGAGGCGTTTGGCGGATGGCTTCATGGTGGCGCCAGTCTACCGCGCGCGGGGCCGCCTGGGCGCGCCTCCTGCACCGGTTTGACGCCCCTGGGTCCGCCGCCGCATCCTGCCCGCCCTCGCCCCGGGCGAGAGGGGAGGAAACCTTGGAGGAGCAGGCGGCGCAGGGGAAGCGGACGGTGGCGTGCGCGGAGGCGGTGGCGTGGCTGACGGCCCAGGGGGTGCTGGCGGGCTGCTCGGCCGTCACCTCCCTGCCGGACGTGTCCGAGTTCCCCGCGCTGACGCTCGCCGGGTGGAAGCAGTGGTTCATCCAGGCCGCGGCGCTGGTGATGGCGAAGGTGCCCCCGGAGGGCGTGGCCATTTTCTACCAGACGGACGTGAAGCACGAGGGCACGTGGGTGGACAAGGGCTACCTGGTGAGCCGGGCCGCGGAGGAGGCCGGGTGCGAGATGCTCTTTCACAAGGTGGTGTGCCGGCGCCCCGCGGGGACGGTGACGTTCGGCCGGCCCGCGTACTCGCACCTGCTGGGGTTCTCGCGCGGCGTGCGGCTGGACCTGAGCAAGGCCACCGCGGACGTGCTGCCCGAGGCGGGCGAGGTGACATGGACCCGGGGAATGGGCGTGCAGGCCTGCCTCGCCGCGTGCCGCTTCATCCAGGAGCACACCGCCACGCGCACGGTGGTGGACCCCTTCTGCGGACACGGCACGGTGCTCGCGGTGGCCAACGTGCTGGGTCTGGACGCGGTGGGCGTGGAGCTGAGCCGCAAGCGCGCCAAGAAGGCCCGTGCGTTGTATTTGACACCGGGATTTGACTTGTCTGCCAATCATCGGCTCTGATGTGCCGATGGACTTGATACGGCTTCAGCCTGACAGGTCCCGCGGGGGGGGATTCCACATGATGTCTCAAGCGATGCGTGCCCATGCCCAGGTGCCTGGGCAAGGTCCTGTGCCCCAGGAGTCTTCCGTCCGGCGTCTCCCGCCGTGCACGGTTCACAGCCCTGGGTGAGCCGCCCCCCCGCTCCCCGCGCGGCACCGTTTCACCGCAGCATCCTCCGCTTCAAACCCTCTCATTCATTCCACATCCCGCATGGGCTTTCGCCCGCCGGCCAGGCCACGCGCATGCCGCGAGGCCGGAAGGAATTGTCATGAGCACCGGCTCCAAGACTGTCTCCCCCGCATTGCCTTTCACCCCCGCGGTGGAGGCATACCTCCAGCGCGTGCAGGCGCTGGGCGCCATCGAGGGCAGTGGAGACACGCTGGCGTTCAGCCCGCATGTGCAGCCGGTGCTGGAGGCGCTGCACCACGTGCTGGCCGGCGGCGAGGTGGAGGTGCGCATCCTGAGCGCGGGCCAGGCGGGCATCGTCGAGGAGCTGCGCGCGCTCAGCGAGCAGGTCCTCGCGGAGGCCAAGGCCCTTCCCCTCGACATGGCCGTCACCGCCGTATGAGCCCCTGCACGGCGATGCGCGCCGCCCTCCAGTCGGCCTTTCACCAGTGGGTGCGGGCCCAGCAGCCCGCCCAGGTGCTGGAGGCCAGCAGCGTGGGCTCCTGGGGGGTGCTGCTCGCGCTCGTGGGGGTGATGCTGGCGGCCATCCACTGGGCGCCCGGCGCGGAGGCGCTCTTCGCGCTGCCCCTGGGCAAGGCGCTCCTGAGCTTCGTGCCCGCGCTGCCGGACCTGGGCTTCGCGCTGCTGCACCGCCGCCGCACCTCCATCCAGACGTGGGGCTGGGTGCTGGCGCTCGTGGGCACCACCGGGCTCCAGTTCTTCCTGGCCAGCCTCATGGCGCTCTCGGCCCTGGGGGGCGCCACCGCCTTCGGCGGGCTGCTGCTCTTCACCGCCGCCTTCCACGGCCAGCTGTTCCGCGTCACCCCGCGCACCCCCTTCCTCGCGGTGGGCACGGCGCTGGCGCTGGGGCTGGCGGCCACCTTCGCCAGCACCCGCGAGCACCTGGCCCTGTTCGCCGTCATTGGCCCCTCGGCCCTGCTGGCCGAGCTGTACCTGGGCACCTTCAGCGTGCGCCATGACCAGATTCGCGCCGAGGCGGAGCGGCTGCACGGCGCCGTCCAGGCGCAGATGCTGGAGTACCAGGAGCGCGACGTGGGCCGGCTGTCCCAGGCGCTCACCGAGGTGCTCCAGCAGACGCAGGAGCTGCATGCGGGGCTGCTCACGGCGGGCTCCGCCGCGGACATGCTCCGGGTGGTGGGCGGGCCGCGGCTGCCCACCGGCCGCGCCGGGTTCGAGTCGCTCGTGCGTCAGCTCCAGGAGCAGCTCACCGCGCTGCGCGAGCGCGTGGAGGACATGCGCCAGCGGAGCCGCCGGCTCATCGGCAGCGATCCGGAGAGCGTGGACCTGATGTCCGTGCTGGACTCGGTCCGCCAGAGCCTGGGCGTGCGCTACCCCGCCGTGGACATCCAGGTGGAGGTGAACCGCACCGAGCCCCTGCGGCCCCTGGTGCGCGGCGGCACCACCACCCTGCGCCGGGTGGTGGAGAGCCTCGTCACCCAGGCCTGCGCGGGCGATGGCTCGCGCGCCGCCCGGCGGGTGCACATCACCGCCCGGACCGAGGCCTACAGCGGAAGGCTCGAGATGATCATCTCGGACGAGGGGCCCCTGCCCGTCCCGGAGCCCGCCCCGGAGCGCCCGCCGGAGCCTGCCGCCGAGGGCCCCCGCCCCGCGGGGCCAGGGCTGTACACGAGCGAGTGCCTCATCCGCTCCAGCGGGGGCGTGCTGGAGTGGCAGAGCGCGCGCACGGGCGGCGCGGTGCTGCGCGTGCTCCTGCCCCAGGAGTTCCGGCCATGAGCGCGGGCGCCATCTACCAGGAGACGCTGCGCATGCTGCGGCGCCAGCGCCTGCCGGCGCCGGCCGAGCGGGACGTGGTGGCGGCCCTGGAGGCCGCGCAGCCGGGGCCGCTGGTGCTGCTGTACGAGGCGGGCATGGAGGCGGGGCTGCGGCGCGAGCTGCTGCTGCCACGCGCGACGGGCATCTTCCTGGGCTTCGCCGCGGGCAACCTCGCCGATGACTTGTGCGATGGGGAGTGCGGCTACTTCGAGGAGCCCGCGCGGGTGGGGCCCTACGTGCAGTTCCTCCTGCAGAACCTGGCCTGGGCCACCCTGGCGCGCACGGAGCTGCCCGAGCGGGTGCTGGCGGACGCGGCCACGTGCCTGGCCCTGGCCGCGGGCCCCCAGGCGCTGGAGGTGCGCACGCGCCAGTGGACGGCGCCCCTCTTCCAGCAGGTGGCCGAGGGGCTCGCCGGCCAGCAGTGGGCCGCGTACCTGCACCTGCTGTGGGCGGGCACGCGGCTGGAGGCCAAGGCCCCGGTGGGCCACGGGCTGGGCATCGCCGCCCACGTGGCGGAGGACATCCGCAGCCGGGACGTGCGCTTCTTCAGCATGCCGGGGCCGGACCAGCGCGAGGTGATGCGCTGGGCCCAGGCGGCGGTGGAGCGGGTGCGGGGCCAGCGGTTGCGGTGCCTGGACGCGGCCTTGCGCCGCATCGAACCCATTCTTCAGGAGGTCGTGCCATGAACGTCGAACCCGCGCTCGCGCGCGTCAGCCCATCCCTGGGCCGTAACGAAGTGCAGAAGGATGTCGCCGCGTATTACGACGCCAAGACGGAGGGCATCCTGCGCCGCTACGGGCCCGGGCCGCGGGTGCACTACCACTCGGGCCTGGTGGACGACATGCCGCCGCCGGGGCTCACGGCCCAGGCGCTGCGGGTGCGCATCCACGACTCCCAGGAGCTGCTGCTGCGCGAGATGTCCTACGCGGTGAGCGAGTCCTGGGCGGGCAAGCAGGTGCTGGATGTGGGGTGCGGACTGGGGGGCGGCTCGCTGTACTGGGCCACCGAGCACCGGGCCCACGTGACGGCCATCACCATCGCGCCCGCGCACGTGCCGCTGGTGCAACGCTTCGCGGCGCAGGCCGGGGTGGCGGACCGGGTGCGGGTGCTCCTGTGCGACGCGCTGGAGGTGCCCGGCAGTGACTACTTCGACCGCGTGGTGGCGGTGGAGAGCTCGTGCTACCTGCCCCGCCCGGCCTGGTTCCAGCAGCTGCACCGGCTGCTGCGGCCCGGGGGGACGGTGGTCCTCATGGACTGCTTCCTCGGGCGCCCGGAGCTGGCGGGGCCCTTCGACCGGTACTGGCGCACGCGCATCGGCACCACGGACGAGTACCTCCGGGCGGCGAGCCAGGCGGGGCTGGAGCTGGAGCTGTACCAGGACCTGGCCTACCGCACGGTGAACTTCTGGACGCTGACCATGGACCTGATGGCGCGCGAGCAGGAGGAGTGGGCCCCCCAGAGCCCAGCGCGCAGCGCGCGGCCCGTCTCCCAGCGCGAACACCTGCGGCTCCAGCAGGCGATGCTCGATGGGGGGCTGCAATACGCCCTGATGGTGCTGCGGCGCCGGCGCTGAGAGGGCCCGGCAAGCCCTTGCCGGCCTTGAGTCCTATTCGCCCCTGCCTGCCCGCCTGCATCAGAGCCCTGCGGCCAGGGGTTCTGGTCCCGGTGGATGCCATCTGGCCACGCCAACCCAAGCCTTAGGGGGTAACCAACTGACATCCCCTTGGGAGGGTAAACACATGTTCAAGCGAATGATGGTTCTCGGTGCGATGGCCTCCGCTCTGGCGTTCACGGGCTGCCAAAACCGCAATAATGAAGATGCGGCGATGGACCGCACGGCCGTGCCGGCAGACACGACGCTGCCACCGGCCACGGGCGGCTCGGGGGCGAGCGACTACAGCACGGGCAGCCCGAGCGGCAGCACGAACCTGGAGGACACCACCCAGAGCCAGGACATCGATGACGGCGCGGACATGAACACCGGCGGCGCCGGGGGCTCGGGCACGGTGACGCCCGTGGAGCCGGACACCGGCTCGAACGTGAACGGCACCGGTGGCTCGGGCAGCATGGACAGCACCGACTCGTTCGGGGGCACGGACAGCAAGGGGGACCTGAACAACGCCCCGCCCGCGAACACCGCCGATGACCTGGGCGGCACCGGCGGCTCCGGCATGATGGACGACTCGGCCAACACCAGCCACCCGGACTCCTCCATGGAGCACTCCGACACCGCCAAGTAGTGAGCCTCCCTCCTCGTGAGGGACATTCGGGGCCTGAGGCACGGAAAACCGCTGCCTCGGGCCCTTGCTCTTTTTTCCCCTCTGCCCGCGAGCAGGCAGCCAGGCGTCCTCCAGCGGGTTGCTCCCACCGGGCGGCATGTGGAGCTTCCCTCCGGCAGCAGGGCCTGGGGCCTTCGGAGGCACGGCATGGCACGTCGGCGGAGTGGGACGCGGAGCACGCAGCGGCGGACTTCCTCGAAGGCCTCGCGGCAGGTGGGCTACGCGGTGGTGGGCCTGGGGCACTTCGCGCAAGAGTCGATCCTTCCCGCCTTCACGCATGCGCGCGGCAACTCGCGGCTGGTGGCCCTGGTGAGCGGAGATCCGCGCAAGGCGCGCGCGCTGGGGACGAAGTACAAGGTGCCTGTCTTTGGCTATGAGCAGTTCGAGGAGTGCTTGGCCCTGCCCGAGGTGGACGCGGTCTACATCGCCCTGCCCAACTCGATGCACGCCGAGTACGCGGTGCGCGCGGCGCGGGCCGGGGCGCACGTGCTGTGCGAGAAGCCGCTGGCCACCACGGAGGAGGAGTGCCGGGAGATGATCCGCGCCTGCACGGAGAACGACGTGCGGCTGATGACGGCCTACCGGCTGCACTTCGAACAGGCGAACCTCCAGGCGGTGAAGGCGGTGCGCGAGGGGAAGCTGGGCGAGGTGAAGCTCTTCACGTCCACGTTCAGCTTCCAGTTGCGCACGCCCAACATCCGCGCCGAGGCGGCCAAGGGCGGCGGGGTGCTGTGGGACATCGGCGTGTACTGCGTGAACGCGGCGCGCTACCTGTTCCGCTCCGAGCCCATTGAAGTGTTCGCCTTCTGCGACTGGAGCGGGGACCCCCGCTTCCTGGAGACGGAGGAGGCGGCCTCGGTGGTGATGCGCTTCCCAGAGGGGAAGCTGGCGGCGTTCAACGTGAGCTTCGGCGCGGAGGCGGTGGCCACCTACCGGCTCGTGGGCACCGAGGGGGAGCTGCACCTGGAGAACGCCTATGAAGTCAAAGGCCCCATCCACTGGACGCTGAAGCGCCAGGGGAAGACGCGCCGGGGCAAGGCGCCGTCCCGGGACCAGCTCGCCCCGGAGCTCATCACCTTCAGCGACTGCATCCTCGAGGGCCGGGAGCCCGAGCCGGACGGCTGGGAGGGCCTGGCGGACGTGCGCATCATTTCCGCCCTGTACGAGTCCGCCGTGTCGCGGAGGCCCGTGCAACTGGAGCCGCTGGCGAGGACCCGGCGGCCCACGCCGGACCAGGAGCAGCGGCACCCGCCCACGCGCACGCCCGAGCTCGTCCTCGTCCAGGCGCCCTCGCATTAGCAAAGCGAAGAGCTTTTCCTGCCCGCCTGACCGCGTCAGACGGGCATGGACGCTTCATCATCCGTATCGGAGAGAGGCTCGTATTCCGGAGAATCAAAAGCGCGAAAATTCTCTGGCCAAGGTGCCGTCAGCCGGCAAAGCAAGCGCTGCCCGGTGGGTGAAGAGACTGAATTCACGCGCTCCACCACGACACTGATGGGCAACTTCCGCTCTCTCAGGACAGCGATGTCAGCGCAATAGTAACGAGGCAACCAGCCCAACAAATAACCATCCTGCCTGGTACGAAGCATCATAGCGTTTGGATCGAACTCGTTCTGCCAGTCCGCAAGCAAAAGCAGCCGCTCGCCCACTTCGCATTGGCTGACCCGCTTCTGCGCCTCTGCAGGCACATAACGAATGCCATGAACAAAGAAGTTGAGCACATAGGACCACCGTCCCCCCCCCGCTGATTGTTTCAATGGAGCAGGGAAGACCTTGAACGAATCGGTGACCCGGCGGCCCCCACTCCGGGCAAGGACCTGAAGTGGCTCCAAGTGATGCCGAGGGCTTTCCCCCAGCCCTAACCGCTCAAGGAAAGCCGTGTACTCTTCACGGCTTGGCGACATGAGCCGGTTCTGGAAAAGCGGGAAAAGTTTATCGGAAAGATAGCGCTGGCGGCTGTCCATGAAGCCTAGGATAGGCTGCATATTGGCGTTCTGCCGGGCCTGCTCGTAGCCACGCGTGTAAACGAATTCATACAGCGCATCAAGGCGCCGGCGCAGACGCCCAACAACAAACCAACTCCTTGAATCTGAGTCTTGCCACGCGAGGTAGACATCGGGGATTTCATTCAGCATCGCCATCCCTCGTCCGGGCATCCAGCAAGCGCCCTCGATTGAACATGATAATTTCGTATGCGAATTTCCGATGAGCCGTGGAGATCAGCCCATCAGGAATCTGCTGTAACGCCTTATGAACAAAGCTGTCCTGGGTTGACTCGAGCCGGGACAACCAATAGCCGCGCGCGGCAGGCCGTTGCCTTGCGGCATAGAAAAAGGCATCCATTGCTAGCATGGGCCTTCCAGTGCTCAATGGATCGAACAGCGCGGAGCGGCATTTCTCAGCATAGCTTTTGACAGTGACCCGAGGATCCGTCTCACGAAGACGGACCTGGGCTCTTTCCTCGGTTTCATTTCGTCCCATTGAGCTGGCGTGATCATAGCTGGGTGAAAGCAACCGCTTCTCACCTCGCTGAACGACAGCCCAATTCTCATGGTGCCGGTCCGTGTTCCCGATCCAAGCATCCAAAAGCAAATACCCAAGAAACAGATCCCATCCGTCAAAGGAATCAGGCAAGCGCTCTGGACATTCACTCCAGACACTCACCTGAAACCGCTCAAAGGCGGCGACTACAGCCTCGACAGTGTGCTTGGAGACATGAAAGCGGCCCATCATCGGGTAGCTTGTATCGAGCTCGAATAGGAGTTCGTTCCCGTGTACCAGTTGATCGCCCGGCAAGAGAAAGGATCGGGAAATAGTGCCGGACTGGCCGGCACACCTTGCTAGCTCGACCTCCGCGTGAGGGAGTCCCAGGTGCCCAGCAAGAGCCGCAGCGGCCTTCTCTGACCAGTCCTCGTTCTGACGCCCGCGTTTGAACAGCCACTCTTTGCGATCTGAGTGTGTAAACCAGAACTTCGCTTTCGAGCCCAGTTGTTCATCGCGGCGATCTTCAGAAGAAACGTCGATCTCCACGACTGGATACACGTCTGCGTTATCCATGGCCGCTTCCATGAACTCGACCGGGCCTACGGGCAAAGCCTGAGCCATCACGCACTACATTTCCCCACACTGCGGCGGTACGACCCGCCCCAAGGGGCGTCATCGAAGGGAGCGTGCTTGGACAGGCCTGCCTCATCAGTAAACAACGGTACCATGGGTCTCTGTCTTCCCCATGAAGCAGGCCATCGGCCCGGGGGGCACAGAGGGCGTCCAAGCTGCCTATAAGGCGGCCCTCCAGCGCCAGAAGATCAATCATTTCAACTACTTACCCTGTCTCAAAGAGATGGAGCAGATCCCTCTAAGAACGTTGGACATGACGCATCCTACGTAGGAGGTCATCCCGGTTGGAGGATGGATGTTTCGATGACCTATTCCCGCCTTGTTCGCGGTCCCCGGTAAAAAGCGTGAATCCATGAGCCCCTTTCCTGACATCTATGTTGGTGCCACCCGTGGCCTCTTCGTGGCCCGGCACGTGAATGGCCGCTACGTCCCCACGCCCCTGAGCCGCCTTCCGGTAGAGGGCTCGGCCCGGCACACCGCTTCCGCCCTGCAGTCCATGTTCCGTGGCAGCTCCGTGGGCGTCACCGCGGACATGCCCAAGGGGGGCCTCATCGTGGACTCCCGGCACCCAGGCCGGCTCTACGTGGGCACCGAGGCCGCGGGCATCTTCCGCAGCGAGGACGGCGGCGCCACGTGGGTTCCCGACAACCAGGGGCTCGGCTCGCCGCGGATCTGGTCCCTGGTCCAGCACCCCGTCACCGGCGTGCTCTACGCGGGCACCGAGCCCGCCGCCATTTACCGCAAGCTCCCAGACGCCACCGCCTGGGAGTCCTGCGCGCCCCTGTCCGCCCTGCCCCGGTACGGCGAGTGGACCTCGCCCAACGCGCCGTATGAGCCCCGCGTGCGAGGCATTGGACTGGATCCCGAGCGGCCCCAGGCCATCGCCGCCGCCATCGAGGAGGGCTGGCTCGCGCTCAGCCTGGATGGGGGCGACACCTGGACGAACCTCACCGACGGCCCGGCGTTCGACTCGCACTCCGTCCTCTTCGCGCCGGGCCAGCCCCACGTCCTGCTCTCGACGAGCGGATACGGCTTCTTCCGGAGTGAGGATGGGGGCGCGCACTTCTCCGCCTCGAACGCGGGGTTCGACCGGAGCTATCTGTCGCCCCTCGTCCTGCATCCGGCCCGCCCCCGGACGCTCTATGTCTTCGGGGCCCGGAATGCCCCGCCGTCCTGGTTCCATCGGGGCGCCGGTGCGGACGGCGCCTTCTTCCGCAGCGATGACCTGGGCCAGCGCTGGCGCCGCGTAGGAGACACTCCCGTCATCCCCGGGGGCAGTTGGACGGCGTGTGGCGATCCGCAGAATCCGGAAACGTTTTGCGTTGGATTGACGGACGGCTCCGTCTGGCTGACACAGGATGGCGGCGAACACTTCGAGTGTGTGCTCAATGGGCTTGGGCTCGTCAGCGTGGTGTCAATCTGAGACATCCCAGGGGAGAGAGCCACGCCGCCCCGGCTCACGACATCTGAGCCTTGCGCCGCTGTCCTCCCCCCTTCCGGATTCAGGTCGCCCCCATGTCCTCCCGTCCTGAGAACCTCCTGCGCAGCACGTTTCTCGACAGTCTCCCGGGCCCCGAGTGTGAGCACATCTTCGCCCTCACCCAGGAGCTGTCCGCGCCGCTGGCCGCATGGTGCGCGAAGTACCCTTCCCTCCTTCGGTCCTTCCGCGTGCCTCAGGTCGGCTTGACCCTGGCCGCCTCCGCCCCCTTCCTGAGCGCCCGCGAGCTGCTGCCCACTGGGAGGCTGTTCCTGTGGCTCTTCGCCGTGGATGACCTCTGCGACGAGCGTCCCCACGCGGAAGAGGCCGCCTCCCCCCTCACGCTCTGCGCCCGGTTCGAACAGGCCATGTCCGTGCTCGAAACCCCGGGGGCCCCCTGTGCCAGCGAGGATCCGCTGCACCAGGCCATGCGGGACATCCGGGAAGGGCTGACCTCGCTTCCCCTCTTCTCCGCCCTGCGCACGTCCCTGCTCAATGCGCTCCGGGACTTTCTGCGGGGCATGCAGCTCGAGGTGGCGTGGAGCCACCTCTACCGCCAATCACCGCCAGGCCCCGCCCCCTCGCTCCAGGAGTATCTGGAGAAGGCGGCCTGCTTCACCACCGGCACGCTGCCCATCTACCTGGGCGTGTTGATGGCCACCCGCGATGAGGCAATCCTTCCGCGCCTGCCCCACTTCATGGGGCTGGGGCATGAGGCGGCCGTCAGCATCCGCCTGGCCAATGATCTCCGCACCTACGAGAAGGAGCTGGCCGAGGGCAAGCTCAACGCCCTCATCCTCCTCCAGCGCGAGAGGATGGAGCAGCACGGCCAGGTGTCCGCCGACGCCCTGGATCGGGGCCGCGCGGAGGTGAAGGCTCACCTCCTGGGCGCCCTGGAGCGGTGCAGCCAGCTCGGTGGCGAGGAGGCCACCGCCGGCTGCCAGGCCACCCAAACCATCGTGAATGCCGTGGCCTTCGCCTGTGGCTTCTACGCCCACCACGACTTCCACCATGCCCTCGTGCGCCAGGACGGCCATCGCCTGGGCGAAGCGAGGCCGCCCCGCGCGGCCGTCACTCCATCACTGTCCACTTGAGCTTGCTGGCCGCCGACTCCACCGTCTTCTCGATGAAGCGCACCCCGCGCACGCCGTCCGCGAGCCGGGGGTAGTCGGCGGCGAGCGGATCCGCCGCCCCCCCGGCGAGCCGGGCACGGATGTCCGCCGCGACGCCCAGGTACACGTTGGCGAACGCCTCGATGAACGCCTCGGGGTGGCCCGAGGGCACCCGGCACGCCCGGCGCGAGGCCTCGCTCAGCCAGGGCGAGCCCCGCGTGAGGATGCGCTTGGGCCCATCGAGCGGCGCATGCACCAGTTCGTTCGGGTTCTCCTGCCGCCAGTCGAGCGAGCCCGCCGAGCCGAACACGCGCAGCCGCAAGTCATTCTCCACCCCGGCGGCGATCTGCGAGGCCGTCAGCACGCCTCGCACCCCGCCCCGCCAGCGCAGGAGCAGGCTGGCGTCGTCATCGAGCCGCCGCCCCGGCACCAGGGCCCCGAGGTCCGCGCAGATCGCCTCCAGCTCCAGGCCCGTGACGGTGACGGCCAGGTTCTCCGCGTGCGAGCCGATGTCGCCGATGGCCCCGGCCGCCCCGCTCCGCTCCGGATCCGTGCGCCAGCCGGCCTGCTTGTTGCCCTGGCCCTCCACGTGCGTGGCGAGCCAGCCCTGGTTGTATTCGACGACCACCTTGCGCAGCTCGCCGAGCACGCCGCGCTTCACCAGCTCGCGCGCCTCGCGCACCATCGGATAGCCGGTGTAGTTGTAGGTGACGCCGAACACGACGCCGGACTGCTCCACCGTGCGCACCAGCTCGTCCGCCTGCGCGCGCGTGTGCACGAGCGGCTTGTCACACACCACGTGGATTCCCGCCGCGGCGAAGGCCTTCGCCACCGGGAAGTGCACGTGGTTGGGCGTGACGATGGAGACGAAGTCGATGCGCTCCTCCGCCGGGCGCGTCAGCTCGTCGGCCAGCAGGTCCTCCCACCGGCCGTGGTTGCGCTCCGGGGCCAGGCCCAAGTCCTTGCCCGAGGCCCGCGCCTTGTCCGGATTGGACGAGAGCGCGCCGGCCACCAGCTCCATCTGCCCGTCCAGGGCCATGGCCCGGCGGTGCACCGAGCCGATGAACGCGTCGCGCCCACCGCCCACCATCGCGTACCGCAGCTTGCGTTCGGGCTTCGCGCTCATCCGCCCGCCCGCGCTTGCTTGTCCTTGTCGAACACGGCGTCGAACGCGCCCGCCGCGGCGGGGAAGTCGAGCCGCTTGCAGAAGGCCGCGCTCTCGGTGGCCCCGTGCACCCGGTCCATCCGGCTGTCCTCCCACTCCACGCTCAGGGGCCCCGCGTACTGGATGTCATTGAGCGCGACGATGACGGACTCGAAGTCGATCATCCCCCGGCCCAGGCTGCGGAAGTCCCAGTTGCGGCGCGGATCTCCAAAGCTCGTGTGGCCGCCGAACACGCCCACCGTGCCATCGCCCCGGCCCCACCACACGTCCTTCATGTGGACGTTGAACACGCGGTCCGCGAACGTGCGGATGAACTTCACGTAGTCCACGCCCTGGTAGCCCAGGTGGCTCGGGTCGAAGTTGAAGCCGAAGCAGCGGTGCCCCTTCACCGCCTCGATGGCGCGCTGGGCCGAGGCGATGTCGAAGGCGATCTCCGTCGGGTGGACCTCCAGCGCGAAGCGCACGCCCTGCGCCTCGAACGTGTCCAGAATCGGCGTCCAGCGGCGGCCAAAGTCGGCGAAGCCCTTGTCCCAGAACGCCTGCGGGGTGGGCGGGAAGGCATAGGTGGCGTGCCACACCGACGAGCCGGTGAAGCCGGTGACGGTCTTCACCCCGAAGGCGGCGGCGGCCCGGGCCGTGTCCTTCATCTCCTGGGCCGCGCGCTGGCGCACGCCCTCTGGGTCTCCATCTCCCCACACGTGCGCGGGGACGATGGACTGGTGCCGCTCGTCGATGAGGTCGCACACGGCCTGCCCCACCAGGTGGTTGCCGATGGCGAAGCACTTCAGGCCGTGGGACTCCAGCAGGGCGTGCTTGTCCTTCGCGTACGTCTTGGAGGCGAGCGCCTCCTGGACGTTGAAGTGGTCGCCCCAGCAGGCCAGCTCCAGGCCGTCGTAGCCCATGCGCCGGGCCAGCGGTGCGAGTTCGGAGAGGGGCAGGTCGGCCCATTGGCCGGTGAACAGCGTGACAGGTCTCGTCATGGGGATGTCCTGAAGGGGCGACTGGGGCGGCTTAGAAGGGCGAGTCCGGGAAGTAGAAGTCCTTCGCGTTCTCCTTGGTGATGAGCACCGAGGGCACGATGGTGGTGGCCGGCAGCTTCCCGCCCTTGAGGCGCGCCTCGGCGGTCATCTTGATGGCGTCGTAGATGAACTTGGGCGAGTAGGAGACGTCCGCCTGGATGAGCGGGTTGCTGCCGTCGATGATGGTCTTCACCATGCCCTTGGCGCCCGCGCCGCCGAACACTTCCTTGATGTCGGTGCGCTTGGCCTGGGAGATGGCCTTGAGCACGCCCACCGCCATGTCGTCATCCGCGGCCCACACGGCGTCGATCTGCTTGAAGCGCGTCAGGTAGTCCTGCATCACCTTGAAGGCATCGTCCCGGTTCCAGTTGCCGTACTTCGCATCCAGGACCTTGATGTCCGGGTGGTTCTTCAGCACCGCGTTGAACGCGTCCATCCGCTCGTTGTCGATGGTGGTGGGGATGCCGCGCAGCACCACGATGCTGCCCTTGCCGTTGAGGCGCTTGGCCAGGTACTCCGCCGGCAGCTTGCCGAAGGCGGTGTTGTCGCCGGCCACGTAGGCATCCTGCGCGCTGGTGTCCGTCAGGCCGCGGTCCACCACGGTGACGTACACGCCCTTGCCCTTCACCTGCGCGACGGGCTTGGTGAGCGCCGCCGACTCGAACGGGAAGATGACCAGCGTGTCGATCTTGTTGACGGTCAGCAGGTCCTGAAGCTGGTTGGCCTGCTCGGGCGCGTTGGCCGCCGTGCGCACGGTGACCTTCAGGCCCGGGTTGGCCTTCTCCAGCTCCTTCTTGGCCTGGTTGGCCCACCACACGATGCCGCCGGTGAAGCCGTGCGTGGCGGCGGGGATGGCCACGCCGACGTGAACCTTCTTGTCCTGCGCGGCGGCGCCAGAGGACATGAGCAGCGCGGCCACGGCGGATGCACCCACTGCGAGTCTACGGAGGACGGATTTCATGCGTGCTGTCTCCTGCGGGTGAGGGAAAAGGGAAACGCTACTTGCGGCGGCGCTGCAGGAACGCCACGCCGATGATGACGAAGCCCTGCACCGCCGCGTTCAGGTACACACTGATGATGCTGGTGAGGTTGAGGATGTTGCTGATGACCGACAGCAGCACCGCGCCCACCACCGTGCCGGTGATGGTGCCTGAGCCGCCCTTGAGCGCGGTGCCGCCGACGATGACCGCCGCGATGGCCTCCAGCTCCCACAGGATGCCGGTGGTCGGCGAGGCCGAGCCCAGGCGCGGCACGTACAACACGGTGGCGATGCCCACGCACAGGCCCAGCAGCATGTACGTGAGCACCTTGATGCGGTCCACGTTCACCGCCGCATAGCGCGCCACCTGCTCGTTGGAGCCCAGCGCCTGCACATAGCGGCCATAGGCGGTACGGTTGAGCACCAGCCCGCCCACGAGCGCCACGGCGAGGAAAATCCAGACGGGAATCGGAATGCCCAGGAGGCTGGCGTAGTAGACGGGGCTGTAGGCGTCGGACAGGTCCGAGTCCAACGTGAGCGCCCCGCCGTCCGCGAAGTAGGTGAGGTACGCGCGGAAGATGCCCAGCGTGCCGAGCGTCACGATGAAGGGCTCGATGCCGCCCTTGGCGATGAGCAGCCCGTGCGCCAGGCCGAACAGCGCGCCGAGCAGCAGCGCGAAGCCGATGCCCACGGCAATCACCGTCACGGGCGAGCCCAGCTCGGGCCCCAGCCGGTTCATCACGAGAATCATCGCGCCGGCGATGAGCGCCGCCATCGAGCCCACGGAGAGGTCGATGCCCCCCGAGATGATGACGAAGCACATGCCCACCGCGATGATGCCGATGAAGGCCGTGCGTGTGAGCACGTTCATCACGTTGTCGATCGCGGCGAATTCGCTGTTGAGCGCCGTGCCGATGATGCACAGCAGGACGAGCCCGAGGATGGGCCCGAAGCTGTGCAGCAGCGAGCGCGCGCGGTGGCTGGCGCGGGTGCTGGTCTCCGGGCGCACGGCGGCGCCTCCGGGGGCCGGGGCGCCTGCCTCCGGCTTCAGGGCCTCAATGGGTTCCGGTGGCATGGGCGATGAGCTCCCCTTCGGTCAGTTGGTCCGCCTCGAGCGTGGCCTGCAGGTGGCCGCCGCGCATCACCGCCACGCGGTGGCACAGGCCAATCAGCTCCATCAGCTCGGAGGAAATCACGATGACGGCGCGCCCCTCGCGGGCCAGCGCCTCGATGAGAAAGTAGATGTCCCGCTTGGCGCCCACGTCCACGCCGCGCGTGGGCTCGTCCAGCACCACCACCCGGGGGTCCGGGTGCAGCACCCGGGCGAGCGCGAGCTTCTGCTGGTTGCCGCCGGACAGGGATGACGCCGGGGCGTCCAGCGTCCCGGTGCGGATGCCGAAGCGCTTCACGGCCTCTTCGAGCGCGCGCTGCTCCGCCTCGGGCTTCAGCCAGGGCTTCGCGTAGCGCGACAGCGTCATCAGCGTCAGGTTCTCGCGCAGGCCGAAGTTCACGTGCAGCCCTTTGCCCTTGCGGTCCTCGCTCAGGTACGTGAGCCCCTGGTCGGCGGCATCGCGCGGGTTGCGCCAGCGCACCGGGCGGCCCTCCAGCTCCACGCGCTCCACCGTGCGCGGCCTCAGGCCCAGCAGCCCCTCGAACAGCTCGGTGCGGCCCGCGCCCACCAGCCCCGCGAACCCCAGGATTTCGCCGGGGCGCACCTCGAAGCTCACCCCCTGCGCCCAGCCCGGCACGGTGAGCCCCTGCACCCGCAGCAGCGGCGGCACACCGGCCGGCACGGGCGTCTTGGGCGGATACAGGTCCGCGGTCTCCCGGCCCACCATGAGGTTGGCCATCTGGTGGCGCGTCACCGCGCGCGTCTCCGAGCGGGTGACGAAGCGGCCATCGCGCATCACCACCACCTCGTCGGTGATGCGCTCCACCTCATCCAGCTTGTGCGAGATGTAGAGCATCGTGACGCCATCGGCCTTGAGCTGGGCGATGAGCGCGAACAGGCGCTCGGTTTCTCCCGGCGTCAGCGTGGCCGTGGGCTCGTCCATGATGAGCAGCCGCGCCTTGCGCGCCAGCGCCTTGGCGATCTCCACGAGCTGCTTCTCGGCCACGATGAGCTGGCGCACCGGCGTCTCCGGGCCCGCCCGCAGCCCCACCTGCTGGAGCACCTGGGCCGCCTCCGCGTTCATCGCCGCGTCGTCCAGCAAGAAGCCCCGCTTCTTCTCGTGTCCCAGGAAGATGTTCTGGGCGATCGTCAGGTCCTCGGCGAGGTTGAACTCCTGGTGGATGAGGACGATGCCCTCCCGCTCCGCCTCCCGCGAGCCCTTGAAGCGCACCGCGCGGCCGTTGACGAACACCTCGCCGCCCGTGGCCTGCTCGTAGCCGGAGAGGATCTTCATCAGCGTGGACTTGCCCGCGCCGTTCTCCCCCAGCAGCCCTGTCACCTGGCCGGGTTGCAGCGCGAAGCTCACCCCGTGCAGCACCCGCACCGGGCCGAACGCCTTCACCACGTCCCGGAACTCGATGGCCACGCTCATCGTGCCGCTCCGTTCATGCGCAGGGTCTCCTGCATGGCCAGCACCGAGGCGCCGATGAGCCCGGCCTGCTCCCCGAGCGGCGTTACCTGGATCTCCAGCTGGCGCGTGGAGAGCGCCAGCGAGCGCTGGTAGATGCTCTGCCGCAGCGAGGCGAGGAACAGCGGGCCGATGCGCATCATCGAGCCGCCGAAGAACACGTGCGACGGGTTGAAGAAGTTCACCACCGAGGCGAGCATCTGCCCAATCAAGCTGCCCGCGCGCTGCACGATGGCGTTGGCCGCCGTGTCGCCCGCGCGCACCGCCCGCGCCACGTCCTCGGGGAGGATGGTGCCCGTGGCGGCCAGCGTCTCCGCGAGCAGCACGCTCTGGCCTGCCTCCACCGCCTCGCGGGCCATGCGGGCAATTGCGGGGCCCGCCGCCATCACCTCCACGCAGCCCAGGTTGCCGCAGTGGCAGCGCGGCCCCGCCGGGTCCACGCAGATGTGGCCCACGTCCCCCGCCGAGCCCGTGGCGCCCCGGTACACCTGCCCCTGGCAGACGATGCCGCAGCCAATGCCCGTGCCGACCTTGATGACCAGGAAGTTCTGCAGCGTGCGCTGCATCCGCCACAGCTCGCCGAGCGCCATGATGTTGACGTCGTTGTCCACGAACACGGGCGCCTCGAAGTCCGCCTTCATGTCCTCGCGGATGGAGTAGCTGTCCCACTCGGGCATCAGCGGCGGGTTGACGAGCTGGCCGCTCTCGAAGTTGACCGGGCCCGGCACGCCCATGCCGATGCCGATGACGTCCCGGGGCGTGAGGCCCGCCTCCGTCAGCAACTGGCGCATCAGGGCGCGCACGCGCGACAGGACGGACTCGGGCCCCTTGCGCACGTCCGCGGACTCCACGTGCCGCGCCAGCACCTGCAGGTCCGGCGTCAGCACGCCCACGCGCAGGCCGGTGGCGCCCAGGTCCGCCCCCAGCAGCACGCCCAGCCCCCGGTGCAGCCGCAGCGTCCCCGCCCTCCGGCCGCCCGAGGAGGCCTGGAGCCCCGCCTCTTCCAGCAGCTCCCGCTCCAGCAGTCCCGCCACGGCCGCGTTCGCGCGCGTCTTGGAGAAAGCCGACCGCTGGGCGAGCGCATCCCGCGACAGCCCCGTCGACCAGAACACCGTGTCCAGCAGCGCGAACTCTCCCGAGGAGAGGTCCTTCCAGCGGCTCAAAGTCGATCTCCGCCACCGCTCCAACGGCGGCCAGGGAAGCTTGAAGCCGAAACTAATCAGGCGGACTTTCGACCGGAAAGCACAATCTTTGGACTATTTTAGACCAAAGTGACCACTGTTCTCCAGGAAACACGAACGGGCCAGGAGGGGGCACCTGTCCCCGCTCCTGGCCCGCGCGCTTTCTCTGCCCAGAGGGCACTCACCGCCTCGCCGCGGACGAGCTCCCGTCTCGGCGTTCTCCTGGCGTGGGGGGACCCGTCGAGCCCCCCTGCACTGGACTTCGGGTGAGGCATTTAGCACCCGCCGTGCCAGCTTCCCGGAGGGCCCCGATGTGGCCGGAATCAGCGGGTTAGGCGCCCGCCCGGGGCGGGCACTGACAATTCTCGCGCGGGGAGGTGACCAAACGCGCTGCGATCCTCCCCGGAGGGCCGTGCTAAATCCCTCCCATGGCCTCCAGCGACGCCCTGAGCGAAGCCGATCTCCAACGCCTGGCCCGGGCGGAAGCGCCCGACCTGGCCGGATCCGTCCTCGCCTTCCTCGCACAGCCCGAGCCGGTCCCCTCCACGCCCCCGCCCCAGGGTGCGCTCGACTTCCAGGGCCTGAAGCACCTGCTGGCCCAGGCCCAGGCCCACCCCAGCGCCGAGGCCCGCAGCACCGGCGCACGCGAGGCCTGGCAGCGCTTCCTCGCCCAGCAGGATGTGCCCCTGCCCCCGCGCTTCGCCCTGGCGGAGCTGCTCGTGGGCCTCTACACGCGTAACTCGGACGCCAGCCGCGCGGTGCTCCTGGAGCTGGCCCGCACGGCGGACCTGCGCTTCGGCCTGTGGGGCGGCCTCAAGCGCATCTACAAGCTCGCCGAGCAGCGCCACGACGCGGAGCTGTTCGGCGTGCTCGCCTGGCGCTTCGACGTGGAGCGCCACGCCTCGCGCTCGCGCGAAGTCTCCCTGGGCACCCTCACCTACCTGCGCCGCCGCGCCTGGCGCTACCTGCGGCAGCTGGGCGCCGCCGTGCCGGAGCTCTTCCCCCAGTTCGCCGCCGAGGTGCTGCGCCACTACACCCCGGAGACCCCCTGGCAGGGCACGTGGGTGGCCATGCACCTGTGGGCCCACGGCTCCGGCAAGTACAACGGCGAGGGCTTCTCCATCGGCCCACCGTCCGACATGGTGAAGCACCGCGCCTTCCCGGACGCGTGGAAGCGCTCGCCGGATGCGCTCATGCGCCTGCTGGACACGTGCCTGTCGGACCCGGCCGCGCGCTTCGCCATCCAGGGCCTGCGCCAGGACTTCCCCGAGGTGCTGCGGGGCCAGGTGACGCCCACGTGGCTGGAGCGGCTCGCGCGAAGGCCCCTGGGCAGCGCCCACGAGTTCCTCGTGGAGACCCTCCAGGCCTCCCCCGAGTACCACCAGGGCAAGCTGCGCGCGCTCGGGCTCCACGAGGCGGTGCTCGCGCTCTTGGAGTCCCCCAGCGCCAAGGCCCGCACCTACGCCATCGAGTACGCCCGGGCCCACGCGCAGGACCTGACCTCCGAGCGGCTGGAGGGGCTCGTGGCCCGCGGGCCGCCGGACACCGTGGCCTTCGCCCTGGCCGTGCTGGAGAAGCGCGCCCCGCGCGAGCTGGGGCTTGACCTGCTCGGGAGGCTGCTCGGCTACAGCGCCACGCACACCTTCGCCGCCCGCACGCTGGAGCAGGCCTTCGACCGGGCCGAGCTGTCCCACCGCTTCCTCATCGACCTGTTCCTGGGGGGCCCCGAGCCGTTCAAGTGGGTGAAGGGCTACGTGGGCGCCCGGTACGCGCCGCAGGAGCTGCCCGCATCCTTATATAGGGACCTGCTCACGGATCCCCGGATGGAGCACCTGCGGCACGGGCACCGGAGCCCGGTGGAGCAGTTCGCCCTCAAGGCGCTGGGCACCTACAAGCCCGAGGCCATCGGCCCGGCCTGGATGCTGGCGCATGCCCTGCACCCGCGCATCGGCCAGGCGGTGACGCGGTGGCTCACCCTCGCCGAGGCCCTGCCCGGGCTGGACGTGGAGCAGGTGAAGGGCATGGTGTTCCACGGCAAGTCCCGCGAGCTGGCGCTGGCCCTGCTGGGCAACCGAAACCTGTTCAGCCCCCGGCAGCTCACCGTGCCCTGGCTGCTGGCGCTGGCGCGGCGCGCGGACCCGTCGCTGCACGCCTTCGCCCACCGCTACCTGCTGGAGTCCCTGGCGCCCGCCGACTTCAGCGAGACCGGGGATACGGCGGCCGGCCTGGAGCGCCTCTTCGAGCTGGCCCTGGGCGCCAAGCAGCCCGCGCCCGTGCGCCAGTTCGCCCAGACGTACCTGCGCTGCCACCACCCCGTGCTCGGCCCCGAGCAGCCGGAGTCCGCCTCCTACGGGCTCAAGCCCCGCGCCCCGCGCAAGGCGTACACCGCCGCGCGGCTGTGGCCCGCCCTGACGGATTCGCGCGACGACGTGCGCCGCTTCGCCCTGGCGGTGGCGCGGGTGGAGCTGCGCGCGTGGGGGGTTCTCCCCCGGGTGTACGAGCTGGCCGAGGCGGAGGCCAAGGACGTCCGCACGCTGGCCTACGAGGCGCTGCTCCACGCGGGCGAGGCCGGCGCCGACGAGCGCGTCACGCTCAAGCCCGAGGAGCTGGACGCGGTGAAGGTGTTCACCCTCACCGAGAGCACCCGGCAGAGCACGCGCGAGGTGGCCATGGAGCTCATCCGCCGGCACTACGCGCGCCTGGGCGGGGCCGAGCGCCTGGCGTGGCTGATGGAGAGCGCGGACCGCGAGGTGGGGCTGTTCGCCGCCAGGCTTCTCTGGGAGAAGCACCGCCCCTCGCACCTGCCGGAAGGCTGGAAGCCCGCGGGGGCCGCCGCCCCGCCCGTGGCCGCCGCGCCCGAGCGCTTCCCCCACGTGGAGGCCCTGCGCCAGTTCCTGCGCCGCATGCTCTTTGGCCTGCCTCCGGGCCGCTCCAAGGAGGGCCGCGAGGGGCTCGTGGCGCGCCGGCTGTCCGCGAGCACCGCCAAGCGCCGCCTCATCGAGCTGATGAGAGATTTGGGGCTGGAGGACGCGGCCTTCGCCCAGCTCGTGGCGCCCGTGCTGGGGGAGTTCACCGGCTCGCTGGCCAAGGGCGAGTGGCAGAGCTGCCTGGCGTCGCTGGTGCAGCTGCGCGCGGCCCACCCCGGCCTTTCCTTGGGGGCCACTCCCGGCTAGACAGCCGCCCGGCATGCGCGAGCGAATCCAGACCGTCCTCAAGCGAATCGCCTCCGAGCCCACGCTCGAGGCCCGCTGGCTCAACACCCTGTCCCTGCTGGAGTTCATCGGCGTGCGGAAGATCAGCCGCACCGTGGCGGACCGGCACCCCTCGCTGGAGGTGCTGGGCCACCTGGCGGACGAGACGCGGCACGCGCTGGCCTTCAAGCGCCTGGCGGCGGAGGTGGCCGGCGGCACCGAGCCCACGGAGTACCTCTGCGCGCAGGAGGCGGCGGCCTGGTTCCAGACGCTGGACCGCGAGCTGGCCGCGTGGACGCAGCGGACGCTGAACCGGGAGGACGTGCGCCTGAACTACCTGCTCACCACCACGCTGGTGGAGCAGCGGGCCATGCTCCTCTACCCGCTGTACAAGGCCGCCACGCGCCACCCGGCGGTGCGCACCGAGCTGGGCAAGGTCGTCACCGAGGAGCAGTCCCACCGGCTCGACATCGAGGAGACGTGCCTGCGGCTCCTGGCCGAGGCGGGCGTGAAGGACTTCTCGGCGCTCAAGCCCATCGAGGAGCGGCTCTTCGAGGGGCTCCTGGCCGCGCTGGAGCAGCACACCGCGCCCGCGCCCGCCCTCCAAGCGGGGTGACCGGAAAACCGCTAGAATGGGGGCACCGTGATAAAGACCCCTCCGTCCTCCCAGCCCCGTCCGTCCACGGCCTCACGGGGGCAGCCCAAGCCGCAGGTGCAGCGGGTCCGCACGAACCGCGCCCAGGCCAACAAGGGCGCCCAGAACGTCCAGGGGCACCACGAGGAGGACGAGCCGGACATGATGAAGGACCCGGGCTCGTCCCTGGGCCACCACGGTGACCGGCACAAGGACGCGAGCGAGGAGACGCTGCGGATGCTGGAGGAGTCCCGGCACCGGGACCGCCAGGAGTTCCAGCAGCGCTCCCAAGACGGGGATAAAGGCCCTCCGCCCCCGCCCGTGGCGCTGCCCAGCACCCACTCCACGGGCACCCACCTGTCCACCCCGCAGGCGGCGCAGACGGGCTCCCGCCGCGCCCTCTTCGGCGGCCCTGCGGACAAGCGCCCGGGCGAGCCGCCCCCCGCTCCCGGAGGCCCCTCCGCCACGGGCTCGCGCCCCGCGCTTCCGTCCTCGGCGCCCCTCACGGGCTCGCGCCTGGCGTTGAGCGCGCAGGCCGCCCCCCCGGGCGCCCGGCCGGAGCTGTCCCCCACGGGCTCGCGCCCGGCACTTCCCCCGAAGATGGACGCCCGGCACCTGCTGAGCACCGGCAAGCCCGTGGGCACGTACCTGAAGCCGCATCCCCCTGCCTCCGCCGCAAGCGCCGCCCCCGCGCTCCAGGGCGCCGTCCAGGAGGCCCAGGCGCTGCTGGCGCACGTGAAGGGCATCGAGCACATCGGCACGGGCGAGAACCAGACAGGCCAGACGGTGCTCGTCGTGGCGGCCGGGCGGGGCTTCACCTACGACGCGCTGCTGGCGGTGCCGGAGAAGGTCCAGGGCCTGCCGGTGGTGGTCTCCATCTCCTTCCCGAACCTGTCGCTGCGGCGCACCGCCGCGCCGGCGGCAGGCTTGCCCCCAGCGGGGCCCGTGAACAAGTTGGGCCGTTGACGGCACACCCGCCGTCCCCGGGGGATGGCCCATGAGCCCGAAGCATCAGGCCCTGATTCCACAGCTGGAGGAGCGCTTCCGCCGCATCACCCAGGTGCTCTACGACACGCGCCAGCCGGCGCGCGTGCTGGACGCGGAAGTGCTGCCCTACCTGGCCGAGGACGTCGTCTTCACGGACCCGTGGCAGCGCGGCGCGGGCATCGAGGACTACCGCCTGGGCGCGGTGGGCTTCCACCTGATGTTCTCGTTCGACTTCGACGTGTTCCAGCTCAACGTCCAGCTGGAGGAGGGCGGACAGAAGGGCCGCGCCATCGTGGACGGCATCATGAACCTGAAGCAGTTCCGCTGGCTGTACACGTACCCCTTGCGGACCATCCTCGTGTACGACTTCACGCTGGCGCCGCCGGGCAAGGACGGCACGGTGCACCCGCGCATCCACGCGCACGAGGAGATGTGGAGCTTCGGGGACATGATTGCCGCGGTGCCCGTGGCGGGGTGGTTCTATAAGAACGTCTTCCGCAAGGGATTCAGCCACGGCTTCCTGGCGGCCTCGGCGCTGAGCCGGAAGCTGGCCGAGGCGCGGCGTCACCCCAGCGTGACGTGATTCCGCCCTGCGGGGCCGGGGCGGCCGTGTTACGGCAAGGGCCAAAATGGAACATGCCGCGCCGAGGAACCCGCTGCCCCGGAGCACCTACCGGTGGGTGGTGGGAGGCCTCTTCTTCTTGCAGGGGCTGTGCTTCGCCACGTGGGCCTCGCGCATCCCGAGCATCCAGCAGCAGCTGAGCCTGTCGGAGGCGGACCTGGGCTTCGCGCTGCTGGCGCTGCCCGCGGGGCTGATGGTGTCGCTGCCGCTCTCGGGATGGCTGGTGGCACGGATGGGCAGTGCGCGGGTGGTGGTGGGCGCGCTGTTCCTGTACGGCCTGGTGCTCGCGAGCCTGGGCCAGGCGCGCTCGCTGGCGCAGCTGAGCGTGGGGCTGTTCGCGTTCGGGTTCGCGGGCAACCTGGTGAACATCTCGGTGAACACGCAGGGCGTGGGGGTGGAGGGGCTCTACCAGCGCTCCATCATGGCGTCCTTCCACGGCATGTGGAGCCTGGCGGGCTTCACCGCCGCGGCGGTGGGCACGGTGCTGATGGGAGCGGGGGTGGTGCCCGCGCTGCACTTCGTGGCGGTGATGCTGGGCGTGTGGGCCGTGACGGCGGTGAGCGCCCGGTTCACGCTGAAGGAGGACGCGGGCGCGAAGGCAGGGGGGCGGGTGTTCGCCGTGCCGGACAAGCCGCTGCTGGTGCTGGGGGTCATCGCCTTCTGCTGCATGATGTGTGAAGGGGCGATGTTCGACTGGAGCGGGGTGTACTTCCAGCAGGTGGTGAAGGCGGACAAGGCGTGGGTGGGCACGGGCTACGCCACGTTCATGGCCTCGATGGCGACGGGGCGGTTCATCGCGGACTGGCTCACGCGCAAGCTGGGGCTGCGGCGGGTGTTCCAGGTGAGCGGCGGGCTGATCTGCCTGGGGCTGATGCTGGCGGTGGGGCTGCCCTATCTGCCCACGGCATTGCTGGGCTTCCTGCTGGTGGGCTTCGGCGTCTCGTCGGTGGTGCCGCTGGTGTACGGGGCGGCGGGCAGATCGAAGACGATGCCCGCGGGGGTGGCGCTGGCGGCGGTCTCCACCATCGGCTTCCTGGGCTTCCTGGTGGGCCCGCCGGTGATTGGGCTGCTGGCGAGCCTCTCCAGCCTGCGGCTGTCCTTCACGCTCATCGCGGCCATGGGGCTGTGCGTGGCGATCCTCGCCACGGCGAAGAAGGAAGAAGCCACCTGAGCCCGGCGCCTCCGTGAACTTCTACTGGTTGAGGGCGGACCCTGCTTCACGCCACACCGGCTCCGTCAATGCCGCCCACAAGTGGGGACTCCCGGGAACACACTGCCCTTCCTGCGACACCACCTGGGCCAGTACCGGTCACGACTACCCCTCCGTCGATCTCTCGGCGCTGGATGAGCACGCCCTGTTCGAGCGTCCCCGGCTGGAAAAGAACTTCGCCGAGTTCACACGTCTCCGCGAACTCGTCCGCCCCCTGCTTCCACCGGGTGCTCCGCTCTATCCCGGCATGATGTTGGGTCCTCTGACGGGAACCGCTTCGGGAACTTTTGGCTCCTTCTTCTTCCAGAATCCCTGGACGCTCCTCGTCCGGCGCGAGGTGGCGGAGCAACTTCGAGCGGCAGGCCTCCAGGGATTGAATCCCTGCCGCCACGAGCTGCGCTTCCGGCAGAAGCCCCCCCCTGAGCTCCAGGAACTGCAGATTGAGCCCCGGGGGCGGCTTCACCCGGAATGCATCCCGCCGGAAGAACGGACGCCTTGCGATACCTGTGGCCGCCTCGGCTTCAGCCGCCCGGAGAACCCTCTGTTGGATAAAGGGTCACTCCCCACACAGGTGGACCTGTTCCGGCTGGCCAATTTCTCCACCATGCTCCTGGGCACGGAACGGTTCGTGGAAACCCTCCAGCGCCTCGGACTCGACGGCTTGATGTTCCAGAAGCTTCCGCTGCGGTGAGCGCCCAGGGCCAAGCGCCCGGACATGGAGATTGTCTACCCGCGTGCGGCCCGGGGGGCTCAACTCGGAGCCAGGACGGGGCACGGTGAGGGCTTACGTAAGCCCGCGCACCGTCACCCGGCCGGAGGGGCGGCGTTGAACACCGCCAGTTGCGCAGCGAATGCACGCGTGTAGGCCGGGCGCGCTTCGGCGCGGGCGACATAGGCGGCGAGGTTCGGATACGCCTCAAGAATGCCCGACCCCTGCAGCCTGCGCAGGACCGTCACCATGAGAATGTCGGCCGCGCTGAAGGCGCCGTCGAGCCAGTCGGCGCTGCCGAGGCGCGCGGAGAGATCATCCAACCGTTTCCGGATGATGTCGTCCAGCGCGAGCAGGCGATGCTCGTACCAGGGTTGATCGCGCTCGAGAATCATCACCAGACTGCGGTCGAAGACCGGCGGCTCGACCGTGTTGAGCGCCGCGAACATCCACGCGATCGCGCGAGCGCGGCCATTCGAGTCTTCCGGCAGCAGGCCGGCATGGCGCTCCGCGATGTGGAAGACAATCGCGCCGGACTCGAATAGGACGAGCTCGCCCTCCTCATAGGTCGGAATCTGACCGAACGGATGCAGCGCCTTGTGCGCGGGCTCCTTCATCGCCTCGAACGACAGCAGCCGGACGTCGTAGGGCTGGCCCACCTCTTCCAGCGCCCAGCGCACCCGCATGTCCCGCGCCAGCCCCCTGCCGCGATCGGGCGAGCGTTCAAAGGCGGTGATGGTGATGGTCATGTCCTGCTCCTCAGCATGGCTGTCCGGGGGCTTAGCCCTTGCGCAGCACGCGCTTGACGCCGAGCACCACGGCCAGCGTCACCGCGCCTGCCACGATTCCCACCACGGCATCGGCCACGGGCGGCGTGAGGGCATGCAGCAGCCACCCGATGCCGGGCACTCCTCCCGCGCGCTCCGCCAGCCCTTCGATGCCATGGTGCACCACGGCGATGCCGTGGGTGAGGATGCCGCCGCCCACCAGGAACATGGCGGCGGTACCCGCCACCGACAGGCCCTTCATGAGCCACGGGGCCCCTATCAGGATGCCCCGGCCCAGGCTCTGCTGGAAGCTCCCCGGCCGCCGGCTCAGGTACAGCCCCGCGTCGTCGAGCTTCACGATGCCGGCCACCAGCCCGTAGACGCCCACGGTCATCAGCAGGGCCACGCCCACCAGCACCAGCACCCGCGTCGTGAAGGGCTCGCTGGCCACGACGCCCAACGAGATCGCGATGATCTCCGCCGAGAGGATGAAGTCGGTGGTCACCGCGCCCTTGATCTTCTCCTTCTCCAGGGCAACGAGGTCCACCTGAGGGTCGGCCAGCGCCTGGGTGAGCTTGGCGTGATGGGCTTCGTCCTCCTCCGGGCTGTGCATGAACTTGTGCGCCAGCTTCTCGACGCCCTCGAAGCACAGGAACAGGCCGCCCACCATCAACAGCGGCGTCACCAACCAGGGCACGAAGGCGCTGATGGCCAGCGCGGCGGGGACCAGGATGGCCTTGTTGACCATCGAGCCCTTGGCCACGGCCCAGACCACGGGCAGCTCGCGGTCGGCCTTGACGCCTGTGACTTGCTGGGCGTTGAGCGCCAGGTCGTCGCCCAGCACGCCCGCGGTCTTCTTCGCGGCCAGCTTGGTCATCACCGACACGTCGTCGAGGATGGTGGCGATGTCGTCGAGCAGCGCGAGCAGACTGGAACCAGCCAAGATGAGGACTCCTTGCGGGGCACGGCGTCCGGGACGCCCAAGCGGGCGCATCCTACCCGAGGAGGCCCGCAGCGCCTCGCAGTTCCTGTGGCGAAACGGCCCGGCTCACCTGCGGGCGGCCGAGGACCTGTCCCGGACGGCCTTGAACTCCGAGCCCGGCTTCCACTGGGGCCAGCGGTCCGAGGACGCCAGCGAGCGGCCCATCTCGTAGAGCAGCTGCACATCCTGGGCGGCGCCCCGCAGGTCCCAGTCGGCGCGCCACGCATCGCAGGGCTGGTGGTAGCAGCGCGCGGTGTAGTCGGCGACCCAGCGGTCCCCGGCCTCCCGGCCTCCGTTCACGAGATCATGCCCGCCGCCCAGCCCCATGAGCAGCAGCACCGGCACACCGCGCTTGGCCAGGGAGAAGTGGTCGGCGCGGTAGAACAGGCCGCGCTCGGGCTTCGCATCGGGCGTGACGGTGCGATTCTGCCGCGCGGCGGCCTCGGCCAGCGCATCCTCGAGCTCATTCTGCCCGTTGCCCACGAGCACCACGTCGCGGGAGAGCCCCGCGGTCTGAAGGATGTCCATGGTCATGTTGGCCACCATGGTCTCCAGAGGCTGGAGGGGATGGGCGCCGTAGTACTCCGAGCCGAGCAGTCCCGGCTCCTCGGCGGTCCAGGCGGCGAAGACAATGGACCGCGCGGGCTTCGACCCCTGCTGGAAGGCGCGGGCAATCTCGATCATCCCGGCCAGACCGATGGCGTCATCCACGGCGCCCCGGCGGATCTTGTCCCCCGAAGCATCCGCGGGCCCCAGCCCATAGGCATCCCAGTGGGCGCCATACATGATGGACTCGTTGGGGCGCTGCGCGCCGGGCAAGCGGCCAATGACGTTGTGGCTGTCGGCGCGCGTGTGGGTGATGCGGTAGTCGGTGGAGAGGCTGACGCCCTTGAGGAGCACCGGCTCGAAGGTGGCCTTGCGCGCATCGGCCTTCAGCTTCGCGAGGGACACGCCGGAGCGGGCGAACAGCGCGGCGGCGGCATCGCGCTGAATCCAGCCCTGCATCAGGACCTTCTCCTTGTCGGGCTGGGCGCGGACGATGTCGAAGGTCTGGCCGTTGCCCGCGATGACGGTGGACCAGCCGTACCCGGCACCGGGCGTCTCGTGGATGATCAACGCGCCGAGGGCCCCGCGCCGGGCGGCCTCCTCGAACTTGTAGGTCCACCGGGCGTAGTAGGTGGCGGCCTGACCGCCGAACTTCCCGCGAACCTCTTCGCTCGGCTGGGCCTCGAAGTCGGGATCATTGATGAGGAAGACGGCGATCTTGCCCTTCAGGTCGACGCCCTTGAAGTCATCCCACCCGCGCTCGGCCGCCGAGATGCCGTAGCCAACGAACACCAGTGGGGCCTGGTCAATCTTCACGCGCTTCAGGGGGCGCTGGGTGTTGACCATCACCTCCTGGCCCTGGCGCCAGGAGGTGATCTGGCCGCCCACGGCCACCTTGAGGACAACGGGGTCCTTCACCTGGAAGCGGACCAGGGGCACCTTCTGCGTCCAGCCGCCGTTCTCGCCCCCGGGCTCCAGACCCACGGCCCTGAACTGGCTGATGAGGTAGTCGAGGGTCTTCTTCTCGCCCGGTCCGCCCGGCGCGCGGCCCGCGAACTCATCGGAAGCGAGCACCTTGACGATCTGCGACAGCCGCGCCGGGTCGATGGGACCCGAATCCTGCGCATGCCCCACGCCCGCGCCCAGCAGGACGGCGGCGGCCAGGGGAACCAGCCTCGAAGCGTTCCACGAAATCATGGTCCGCGACCCTAAAATGGCCTGCGCCGTCTGGAAAGGACGCATGCGAGGCGAGCCTCGAAGGATAGAGTCCGTCTGGCCTTGCCCTTGCCCTTGCATATCCGCAGCTCGCTCTTTCTCCTGCTCTCCGCGTGCGCGGCGACGGAGCCGCAACCCCGAAGCCAGGTGGCTGTTCCGTGGGTAGCCCCTCTGGCTGGCCCCAAGCCCGTTACGCTTCCAGCGCCTGTTGGCCTGACGCCTCCCATGCCCATCATGGTGGAGCCGACCCCGCCCAAGCAACCGGATCCGGAGACACAGCCAGGGCAGTCTGGATCCGATCGGGCTCCACCTGCTCCAATGACTTCGCACCCACGCCCTGAGTGCATCCCCCGGATTGTGCCGCACCTGGGCGGAGACGCCTTGCATAACAAGTGCGCAGACAGGGTCCCGAACAACGGCTTCCCAGGCTTTGATGCACTCGTCAACGGCAAGCACTTTGATGCGCTCCAGATCCGCGCGGGTGTGCTCTGGGAGATCAAAACCGACAACTTCGACACCTACTCCCGTGCCCTTCGAGACATTGTGATGGGAAAGCAGGTACCCGAGCTGCGGCGCGAGCGCGGCCTGGCAAGAGCGTGTGGATTCGACTTCCGGGTGGGCGTTCGCAGCGCAGCACACATGGCTGCACTCGAAGAATTGGAGCCAACGCTCGACGTTGTCGTCATGGACTGGTGTTGAGATGACAATCCCACAGGACTACCTTCTCCTGATCGCCTACACGGCTGCTCTGAAGGAGGACGACCACCGCCCACTCGCTGTAGCGCGTGCCATCGAGCATGCACTCCCCGGCATGCGCCTGGAATGGACGATTTCGGACGAGGGCCTCCTCCTCCCACTACCACAGCGTGACGCATGGATTGCCAAGGCAGCGGCCCAGGGAAGGTTCCCCATGCTCTGCAACGGCGACGAGAACTACCTCGTCACGGTTTCAGGCTCGGAGATACCCGCGAGGCTCGGCCCAGGTGGCAAGCCGCTCTGCGACATCCCTGCGAAACTGCCACTGGAGGCAGCCATCATCGCAGCGGCAGCAGATGTGTTGGAGGGCGTGGCAGAAAGCGCGCACTCCTATTGGGGGCATGCGACGCCGCACAGCGCGGCGGTGGAGATCGCACGGCAGACAAGCCACCCCGTGCGGAAACCGCGCGTTCCTCCAAGGGGACTGCCAGCGCTCAAGTTCCCGGAAGACATCCACTCGCCTGAGATTCCACACCGCCTGGGCTGGCTGAACTACTGGTCGGCCGAGACCGCACAGACCCTCGCGTTTCCGGATCCCTTGCGTGACACGGAATTGCTCATGCGGTCGCGGCGCACGGCGACAGGGGGCTGGGTGGTCCAACTCACGGAGGCGCCCCTGGACCTCGACGATCCCTCGCACCTCAGCGCGTTGAGACGAACCTATGAGCGCTTCCCAGCGATCGGCGGGCGCTCCCCCCCTTGATCACAGGAACTCTTCAGCTCAGCGACTCCCTGAAGACACCTGGATCTCCCCGGCGATGATCTTCGCCTTCAACTCCTCCACCTTCCGCAGCGCCTCCTCCTTGCCCGGGAAGTCGAGCCGCACGGGCGCCAGGCTCACCCCGCCCTCCTTCAGTCCCAGCGTCTGGCTGCCGCCCTGGAAGCGGCCCTGGAGCTGATCCCTCACCGCCTCGTACACGGCCAGGTCCACCCGCTTCAGCACCGTGGTCAGCATCGCCTTCGGCGCCAGGTGGAACTGATCCGAGTCCACGCCCAGCACGTACACCGGCTTCCCCGCGTCCCGGGCCTCCTTCACCGCCTGAATCGCCCCCAGCCCGTCCACCCCCGCCGCCGCGAAGATGACCTCCATGCCCTTCGCCACCAGGTCCTGCCCCACCTGCTTGCCCAGGGCGAAGTTCGTGAAGCTCCCCGTGTAGCTCGACACCACCGTGGCCTTCGGGTTCACCGCCGCCACGCCCGCCCGGAACCCCGCCTCGAACTGCTTCACGAGCGGAATCTCCATGCCCCCCACGAAGCCCACCTTCCCCTCCTTCGCGACGAGCCCCGCCAGCGCCCCCGCCAGGAAGCACCCCTCCTCGCTGCGGTACACCACCGTGCGCACGTTGGGCAGCGTGTACGCCTCGCCCTTCGCGTTGATCAACGGACTGTCCACGAGCAGAAAGTGCGTGCCGGGGCTCTTCGCGGCCACCGTCTCCACCGCCCCCTCCAGCATGAACCCCACCGCCATCGCCAGCGGCACGTCCTGCTCCACCAGCAGCCGCAGGTTGGGCTCGTAGTCCTCCGCCACCTGGCTCTGCACCACCACGGGCTTGATTCCCAGCGGGGTGATGGGCGGCTGGCGCTGGGCCAGCTCCGGCCCCAGCGACTCCTGGCGCTCCGCCGCCGAGGCCTCCTGATAGGAGGTGCCCACGGACTTCAGCCCTCCCGCCCACAGCTCCAACCCCCGCAGCGCCGAGTCATTGAACGATTGATCCCCGCGCCCGCCCAGCCCCAGCACGAGGCCGATCCGGGGCTTCTCCGCCGCTGCGGGGGCAGACGCCGTCGTGTCCCCGACAGGGGGCTGCTCCTTGGGGCTCTTGCACGCCTGGAGCATCACCAGGACAACACACACGGCAGGGAGGCTTCGCGAGACCATGGACATACCCAACGTCTAACACGCCTGCCTTTTGACGAATCCCCGGAAGCCCGCCGGCCGTAGAGTCCGTACCCATGCCTTCTCACCTCACCCCTCCAGAGCCCGTCCTCCTCACCGTCATCGGACGGGACCACCCCGGCATCGCCTCGCGGCTCACCGGCCAGCTCGCCGAGGCCGGGGCCGAGCTGCTCGACATCGAGCAAGTGGTGGTGCAAGACCGCCT
The DNA here is from genome assembly GCF_020103775.1 of Allostigmatella hybrida. NCBI lineage: Bacteria > Pseudomonadati > Myxococcota > Myxococcia > Myxococcales > Archangiaceae > Allostigmatella > Allostigmatella hybrida. The sequence continues at coordinate 92,999 of NZ_JAHXBH010000024.1, read as the reverse complement.
CACCCTGTGCCTCCTGGTGCGCCTGCCCGACAAGGGGGATGTGCTCAAGGAGCTGCTCTTCGCCGCCCATGAGCTGGGCGTGGTGCTGGAGTTCCAGACGGTGCCGGTGCCCGGCAGCAAGCCGGTGCCCTCGTCGAACCGCCACGTCGTCACCGTGGTGGGCCGCAAGCTCGGCGCCCGCGAGGTGCACGCCGTCACCGAGTGTCTGGCCGGGCACCTGGCCAACATCGAGCGCATCCAGCGCCTGACGGAGACGGAGCTGGGCTCCGTGGAGTTCCACATCTCCCTGCCCGCGGGGAGGGATCCGGAGGAGCTCAAGCGCGCGCTGCTGGAGCTGTCCATGGCCTCCAACACCTTCGACGTGGCGCTCCAGCGCGAGAGCCTCTACCGGCGCAGCAAGCGGCTGGTGGTGATGGACATGGACTCCACGCTCATCCGCATCGAGGTCATTGACGAGCTGGCGCGAGTGCACGGCGTGGGCGAGCAGGTCTCCCGCATCACCGAGCGCGCCATGCAGGGCGAGATGGACTACGACGAGTCCCTGCGCCAGCGCGTGGCGCTGCTCAAGGGGCTGGACTCGCGGGTGCTCCGAGACCTCTCCTCCAACCTGCCGCTCACCGAAGGGGCCGAGACGCTCATCCCCGTGCTCAAGCGGCTCGGCTACCGCACGGCCATCATCAGCGGGGGCTTCTCCGTGGCGGCCGAGGCGCTCAAGGACCGGCTGGGCATCGACTACGCCCACTCCAACATGCTGGAGGAGGCGGACGGCAAGCTCACCGGCCGCACGCTGGGGCCCATCGTCAACGCCAAGCGCAAGGCGGAGCTGCTGGAGAGCATCGCCCAGGCGGAAGGCATCCTCCTCGACCAGGTCATCGCCGTGGGCGACGGGGCCAATGACTTGCTGATGCTGGAGAAGGCGGGGCTGGGCATCGCCTTCCGGGCCAAGCGCAAGCTGCGCCAGGCGGCCGACACCTCCATCTCCTCCGGCGGCCTGGACACCATCCTCTACCTGCTGGGGCTCACCGGCCGGGAGCTGCTGGAGGCCCGCCCGCAGCCCACCGGAGCGCTGGACCGGCGCTCCAGCGGCTAGCGCCCCGCGGCGAAGCGCAGCAGCCCCTCAAGGACCTCCGGCTCGGAGAGCACGTTGTTGTGGTGCTTTCCCTCGAGCAGCCGCACGGTGGCATGGGGAAACAGCCTCCCCAGGCGCTGCCCCATGTCCACGGGAACCACCTCGTCCCGCGTGCCATGGAGGATGAGCACCGGCACCGTCACCCCGGGGGCCTTCGCGGCGCTGTCGAACACATCCCTCATGAGCAGCCGCGCGGGCAGCCACGGAAAGAGCCGCGCCCCCACGTCCGCGAGCGAGGTGTAGGGGGTGATGAGCACCAGCCGCGTGCCGTACCCCCGCCGGGCCATCTCCACCGCCACGCCCGAGCCGAGCGACTGTCCCTGAAGCACCACGCGCTCCCAGGGCACGCCCAGCTCCCGGTGCAGGTGCGCCAGCGCCGCCTCGGCGGCGGCATAGAGCCCCGCCTCCGAAGGCCCCTGCGCCCTCGCGAGCCCATAGCCCGGGTACTCCACCGCGTAGAAGCCCAGCCCCGCCCCCTGGAACTCCTGCGCCAGCCAGCCCGCGTCCGCGAGCTGCTCCCCGTTGCCATGGAAGTGCACCACCGTGGGCGCGCCCGCTGGCGCGGGCACGTGCAGCGCATAGACCGGACCCGGGAGCCGCAGCAGGGTGGCCCCGGGCACCGCCGGCTCACGCACACCGGGCGGCGCGGGAAACACGAGGTGCCGCTGCAGGGAGAACACCAGCAGGCAGAGCAGCGCATACAGCACGGCCACCACACTCACCGCAGCCACCAGCATCCGTTTCATGCCTCGCATTGCTAGCCCGCCCAGGGCAGGCCCTCGGTCTTGTCCAGCAGGTTCTTCTCCTGGGTCCACCCCATCAGCCCCGTGGCGGACTTCACCAGGTACCAGACGGGGGAGCCCTGGGGACCCGGCGCCCCGGAGGCGAGCACGAGAATCTTCGAGCCTGCGGCCACGTTGGCCACCACCGCGCTGTCCGTGCGGCCCCGGACCAGGGCGAAGGACTGCTTCACCGTGCCCTCGGCGCCCACGTAGTACAGCTCCTGGGGCACGGGGCTGAGCTTCCAGGCCTTGCGGTCCAGGACGTACTTCTCCCGGCGGTTCCAGAACCCCATCCAGGTGTCGGACAGGATGATGCCGTTGCCGGACGTCTCGGTCAGCGCGTGGACCCCGCCCAGCTCCTTCAGGCTCTTGCCATCGAAGCCATAGAGCACGCAGTGGGCATCGCCGTCCGTGAGCCCCATGTTCACGGCGATCTCCTTCCACGTGTCCCCCCGGTCCAGGTCCACCACGGTCACCCCGTGGACCTCGGTGTCCTCCGCCTTCCCCTGGATGGCTTTTCCCGCCACCTTCAGGGTGAAGGTGCCCTCGCCCTCGTCCCACCGGAGGGAGATGGCCTCGGGCTTCCCATCCCCGTCCAGGTCGGCGGACGTGGAGGAGGTGGGCGCCGCGGCCTGGGCGAGCAGGGGACACAGCACCAGTCCCGCCAGGGCGGCCGGCCAGCAGGGGATGTTCAAGGGGCGAACCTCGCGAAGGGGCATCAGGGGACGGTAGCAGCTCCCCCGGCGGGCCCCAGGCCTCTTCCTCGCCCGGACAACCCGGAAAATCCGCCGTAACCGGGCAGTCAGGCGGAGGGCTGCCCGGGGAGCAGACAGAGCAGCGTGGGCCACCGGACACTGTTATCAACGGAAATCATGCCGGACACGCTCCCTCACGTCTCCTCCGCGCCCCTGGATGTCACCCTGCGCTCCCCCGCCTCCCGGAACGAAGCGGTGGGGGGAGGGCCCGCGCCGCTGTCCCAATCCCTCTCCACCACCCACCGCGCCACGGTGCTCCCCCGGGTCGAGTGGAAGGGAGAGCGTCCGCGCATGGTGCCCATCGAGCGCGAGCGCTTCGAGGAGCTGCAGGCGCTGGGGCGGGGCGGCATGGGCGAAGTTGTCCTGCTCCAGGACCATGACATCGAGCGGCAGGTGGCGCTCAAGCGCCTGTCGGAGTCCCCCGGCGCCGACCACGTGCTGCGCTTCGTGGAGGAGATCCGCACGGTGGGGCAGCTCGACCACCCGAACATCGTGCCCGTGCACGACGTGGGGGTGGATGCCCAGGGCCGGTACTACTTCGTGATGAAGCACCTGCAGGGCGAGACGCTCGAGTCCATCATCGCCCGGCTCCGGCAGGGGGACCCCGCCGCGCACGCGCGCTTCCCGGTGCCCGTCCGGGCGCAGATTTTCCTCGGGGTGCTCAACGCCATGGCGTACGCGCACCGCAAGGGCTTCATCCACCGGGACCTCAAGCCCGCCAACATCATGGTGGGCGCCTACGGCGAGGTGACGGTGATGGACTGGGGCCTGGCGCGGCGCGTTCACGGCCAGGACACCGTGGCGCACGTGGCCGAGCCGGAATCCCCCCGGGATGTGCGCAAGTCCTTCTTCATGAAGACGCAGGCGGGCACGCTGGTGGGCACCCCGCTCTACATGTCCCCCGAGCAGGCCCGGGGCCTGCACGAGTCCGTCGATGCCCGCAGCGACACCTACAGCCTGACGGTGCTGTTCGACGAGTTCCTCTTCCTGGGCCACTACCTGCAAGGGCGCGAGTCGCTGGCCGAGGTGCTCCAGGGCGTGCAGAGCGTCACCCCGCCCGTGATGCACATTCGCAGCGAGCACCAGCGCTCGGTGCCCTCGGAGTACGCGTGGTTCCTCCACAAGGGCTTCTCGAAGGACCCTTCGCAGCGCTACGCGTCCGCCAATGAGATGATGGCCGAGCTCCAGAGCCTCATGGACGGCCACATCCAGGTGCGCTGCGAGCGGACGCTGATCAAGCGTGGCCTCCACGAGACGCTGCGGCGCGTGGACCGCTACCCCGGGCGCATCTTCGCCGCGGGCGCCGCGGCAACGGCGCTGGTGGCCGCCTCGCTGGGCCACCTCATGTGGACACTCCTCGCCGGTTGATCCGGCGTACCCCGCGCGCGCTCCCCCCCCCCGAGTCAGCGCGCATGCGGGGCCGCGGATCCCCCGGCCCGGAAGCGGCTAGAGGCTGCCGATGAGCAGGGTGCCCAGGAGCCCGCCCAGCAGGTCTCCCAGGCAGTTCTCGCCCGGCTCCGAGCCCGGGGAACGGGGCTCTGACTTGGACACGAGGACAATCTCCTCCACGGGCACGGCCTGCGTGGAGGCCAGTGCCGGGAGGCCCGGGGTGTTGGCCATGACCGAGCTGGCCCCCAGGAACGCCAGCACCACCACCGCCTGCCGCACCCCCGCCCTGCCCGCCTTCTTCGTGTTCGTCGTCATGTGCTTCTCTCCTGTCTGCCCTTGAGGCGGTTGCACTATCCGCCTCAACCCCGGCCGGCGATATGACCCTCCCGTGTTGGGGGCCTGTCGCCTTTCACTCCTTTTGCGGGCTTTTCAGGAGTGTTCAGTTCGCCGTGAAGGCGGTGTCGTTGCGGTAGTGCAAGGTCTGCGACCAGTCGGCGGAGTACACCAGCGTGTCCACGCGGTAGGTGCCCGCGGGCAGCGAGGTGGGGATGACGAAGGACGTGGTGTAGGCGCGCGTCTGTCCCGCAGTGAAGGCCTGGGAGGCGTAAACCTTCTCGGTGACCAGCGCGCTCGTCGACGCGGAGCGGATTTCATACTTCACCACCAGCGTGGTGGCCGAAGGGGCCATCACGGAGGAGGCGACCTGGAAGGCCGCGCCGCGCGTCACCGTGGCGGCGCTCACCGTGGCCTTGGCCGCCGTGGGCGCGCCCGTGGAGGGGGGCGGATGGGTCAGCGCGGCGTGCTGGGTCTTGAAGACCGCGGCGGCGTTGGGGAACTCGGTCTGGAAGGAGTGGCCCCCGTTGTTGTCCACGTCCGACAGCTGGTGGTGGCCGTCCCCTGCCTGGTAGTCGAAGTAGGAGTGATAGCCCACGTTGTTGGCCGGATCGTAGATGAAGGCCAGCATCTGCTTCACGAAGAAAGTGTTGTCCCCGCCGCCCGTGGTGCGCGCGTCGTTCACGCCCCACTCGGGCACCGACAGCGGCTTGTTGTGGGACTGCGCGAAGGTGCGGAACTTGGAAAGCGCCGGGGCGAACTGCACGTTCCAGTTGTTCTGCCAGCGCTCCAGCTGGCAGCTGCCCGTGCAGCCGGAGGGCACCGGGTAGCGGCCATTCCAGCCCTGGTCGTACAGATCGAAGCCGATGTAATCGACGTAGGCATCTCCGGGGTAGGTGGCCGCCAGGTCCGCGGTGGAGATGTCGTAGTTGGGGTTCCAGTCGAACTTGAAGCCCGCGGAGGGCTGCGCGCCGCGCATGGCCGTCACGATGCGGCGGAAGCAGCCCGCGAAGCTCGCCTGCTTTCCGTTGCCGGAGTACCAGGGCATCCAGTTGCCGCTGAACTCCCAGCCCAGGCGGATGATGCTGTTCTGCAGGCCGTTGGCCACCATGTTGTTGGCGAGCGCCCGGAAGCGGAAGTCATAGATGCCCGCCGCGCAGTCGGCCAGCGAGCCCTGCCCGGAGGGGAACATGGCGACGGAGTAGTTGAGCCGGCGGCCGGGCTTGGCGCGGACCCAGTTGCCCCAGGACTGGAGCTGCCAGGTGGGGTTCTCGATGCTGGCCCAGCTGTCCTTGGCCTGGTGGCCCTGGCCCAGGGTGACGTTGTGGCCGAGCCACTCGGAGTAGGCGTTGATGAGATTGGGCTGCGAGTAGATCTCGCCCCGGTACACGCCCGTCACCGGCAGCGCCGATGCCGCCAGCGAGGACAGCATCGCCAGGCAGGAGACCACGCCTGCCACCGCACTTCTGAAACCCATCATCGTTACCTCGGATAAATTGTGATTTGCCGGTATTGCCGGTCTGTCCAACTTACCTCTGGACTGCGAGGAGGCGCCAGTGCTGTCTATCCATCGGGCAGCGGGACGAAGCGTGGCGGCATGGAAGGGTCCACTGAAACTCGTGGGCCCTTCGCGCCACTCCGTGAGACTTCCGGGGCTGTGTTTCCGCTCCGTTCCCTGTTGGAGCGACACCATGAAAACCATCCGCCTGTTCGCGTGTCTCGCGCTCACCGCCTGTGCCAGCTCGCCCCCTGCAGGGCAGACGTCCACCGTCGATGCGCGGGGGCCTGCCGTGAAGCTCTACGCAATGGACTGCGGCCACGTGGAATTCTCCGACGCCGGCTCGCTGGCGGACGATGGCTCGATGAACGGCGTCGCACGCGCGTTCGTCGTTCCGTGCTACCTGGTCCGCCATCCGAAGGGCGACCTGCTCTGGGATACCGGCGTCCCCGAGAGCATCGCGGACATCCCGGGCGGCCTGCGCCCGAAGGGAGCGCCCTTGCACATCGAGGTACCGAAGAAGCTCACCGCCCAGCTCGGCGCACTCGGGCTGGCACCGGCCGGCATTGGCTTCCTGTCGGTCTCTCACATGCATTTCGACCACGCGGGCAACGCCAACCTGTTCGCCGGCGCGACGTGGCTCGTGGATGCGGACGAACGCGCCGCGGCGTTCTCGGACGCGGCCCGCGCGCGCGGCGACTTCGCCGCCTACAGCGCACTCGAACACGCGAAGACCGTGCTGATCGAGGGCGACGGCACACACGACGTCTTCGGCGACGGCACCGTGACGATCCACCAAGCCCCCGGACATTCGCCCGGGCATACCGTGCTGCGGGTGAAGACGGCGAAGGCGGGCGCCGTCCTGCTGACCGGCGACCTGTGGCATCTGCGCGAGTCGCGCGAGCGGCACCTGGTGCCGTCGTTCAACACCAGCCGCGAACAGACGCTCGAGTCGATGCGCCGCGTGGAAGCGCTGGCGAAGGCATCCGGCGCCCGCGTGATCCGCCAGCACGTGCCCGAGGATTTCGCCGCGTTGCCAGCGTTTCCAGCGCCGCTGGAGTAGGGGCGGGTTGAGCGCGCTGGGCAAAAAACCTGGAATCCCAGTGGCCCGGCGAGCAGGGGAGGTGTTAGGTCCGTTCATCTCCAAGGAGCGACGATGACGAGCCCGAGACCCCCGATGACTCCCGCCGATGTGGGCCGTTTCTACGATCAGATGGGGCCGTTTCTCGCGGCCCTGCTGGGCGACAGCATCCACGTGGGCTACTGGTCCAGCGCCGATGATCCGAGCTCCGGCACCGAAGCCCAGGAGCGGCTCACGGAGATGATGATCCAGCGGGCGCGGGTAGGCCCGGGGCAGCGGTTGCTCGACATCGGGTGCGGTACCGGGTGGCCGGCCATCCGGCTGGCGCAGGCGACGGGCTGCTCGGTCACGGGGATCAGCGTCAGCGCCCAGCAGGTCGAGCAAGCGAACGCGCGGGCGCACAAGCACGGCGTCTCCGGCCAGGTGCAGTTCCAGTGCGCCGACGCGATGGAGCTTCCCTTCGCGGATGCTTCCTTCGATGCCGTGTGGGCGTTCGAGTCGTTGCTCCACATGCCGGATCGCGCGCAGGTGCTCCGCCATGCCTTCCGGGTGCTGCGGCCCGGTGGCGCCCTGGCGCTGACCGATGTGACCGAGCCGCACCCCTTGGCCGAAGATGAGCGGATGCTGGCCTACAGCGGGCTGATGATCGCCTCGCTGCTGCGGTTCCAGGACTACGCGCCGCTGGTCGAGTCCGTGGGGTTCACCGTCCAGGAGTCGCTCGACATCACCCCCAACACCCGCAAGTCGATGGTGGGAACCGACACGCTCATCGTCCAGCAGCAGGATCAGATCGGCGGGGCCTACGGGGCGCAGTTCCACGCGATGACGCTGGATCTCTGGCCGAAGATCGCCGCCATCTTCACGGACAAGCTGGGCTACCTGCTGCTCGCGGCCACCAAACCGGCGTAACGGGGGGCAGCCCGCGCAGACGAAGAAGGGAAGCGATGTTCGCTCGGGTTCCGCCGTCAGCCTTGTGACGCGCGGAGCCTGCCACCTACTCCGTGAACGGCGCACCGTTCAGCAGTGTTCGAGCATCCGGTATCGAGATCGGCGCCCGGTTCTGCTCGATGTGGGTGCAGATGTGGAAGAAGTGGGGGTACGGCTGCTTGCTGTCGAGCTCCTTCGTCAGCACGTCATTGAAGGCGCGCTTGAAGTTCAACCTCGGATAGCGCCGGACGACCTCGGCAACGTCGGCCGGATCCAGCTTCGCATCCTGCAGGCCCACCACATCGTAAACCACGCCAAGCTCCATCAAGCGGCTGCAGTCGTCGCGATAGAGATTGATGTCCCACGTGTGCAGCGCGATGTTATCCCAGACGCTTTGTGCCCGCTCGCGCGATACTCCCTTCTGGACCAGGAATGTCCGCGCCGCGCCTGCTCCTTCGATCTCGAAGCGATGGGGTCCCTTCGCGTGCCCGGTGAGGCCAAGGTCGTGCAGCACGGAGGAGAGAAACATGAGCTCACTGTCGACCTTGACGCCTTCCCGTTGCGCGAAAAGCTCGCTGAACCAATAGCAGCGCATGACGTGGTTGAAGAGGAAGTCGCTGGAGACCGAGCGTGCCAGCTCCTCGGCCTGACGGACGATGCTGCTATTGGGGACTTTGATGTCTGCAATCATGGGAAACCCCTTGGCGCCGGTTTGCCTTCGGCGCATGCCCGGACTCTCCCAGACGGGGATCTTGTCCGAAACGACATAGTTCCCTCGATTTCCGCCATTGGCCCCATCAGAGGCCGCCCGCTTCGCCTCAGCAGGGCCCCCCCTCCTGCCCGGGCGCTTGTCGAGGCGAGGCCCCTGCTCATCAGCGCATCAGCGCCGCCCTGCCGGCGCTCCGGCCTGTGGCCTCGTCACGTCCAGCGCAAAGCCCCTGATCACCGCGGCCGCGCGAGCAGGTTCGTCCCTCAACATTTCATGACCTGCGTCGAACCGCGCCTCTGTGCACGGAGCCCTCAGGTGCGCCTTGAGCTCCGCCACGTCGGCGGGGGTGGCGATGACATCATCGGCCGCGGAAAGGATGAGCACCGGAGCGGTAATCCTGGCAAGCCGGTCCCGAAGGTCGAAGGTCTGCATCTCGCCGCCTACGAAACGGTCCGCGACCTGCAGGTTCATCACCATGCGCGCCACCGTCTGCGGACCGGGAGCCGTGCGGCCATAGAGCGGGTAGCACCGCTCCATGTACTCGGGGAAATGCTCAGCGGGACGCCGGAAGAACCGGGACGCGGTCTCCGCCGCCGCCGCGCCGCCGAGGCGCTCGAACGCCGCCAGCGCACGCGCCAGGACGAAGCGAGGCGCGGTTCCCGCCAGGATCAACCCTCCTGGCTGGTCAGGATGCGCGGCGGCGTAGGCCTGGGCCACATACCCACCAAAGGAGTGGCCCAGGACGATGGGGCGGTGCAAGCCCAGAGCCGCAACGAACCCATGGATGTCTTCCGCCCACCCATCGAGCGTCAAGCCCCGCGGGTCTCCTGTCTCACTTCGCCCATTCGCACGATGGTCCAGATAGACGACGTGCAGGCGATCCGACACGGCTCGTCCCAGCTGCCGGTAGGGCGAATGGTCGATTCCCGGCCCCCCATGCAGAATGAGCAGCGTCGGCCTGCGCCGCAGCTCGGGCCCCTGCTCCTCCCATTCCGGCCCTTCTGTATCGAAGAACAAGCGCGTGCCGCGTACCTCAGCGTACATTTGTGTCTCCAAGAACATGGCCAGTGCAGCGGACCACGTGAGCGGGGTGAGGGGCTTACGGGTGATCCGCCAGCGCCTCGGCCTCCGGCGGATGCACCTCCACCTTCTCATCCGCGCCCCGCCACACGAACGGAAGGCCCGCCTGCCGGTAGTGCGTGGGCGGGATGTCCTTCGCCAGCTGCGCGTGCAGCTCCGGCAGCTGTGACCAGTGCACGCCATGACGCACGTGGTGCGCGGTGTGGTAGCCGAGGTTGCCCGTCACCAGGTTGTAGCCCGGGTGAAGGATGTTGTACGAGGCCTGCGTGTGCTCCGCCGTCTCCAGGCCCACGTGGTGGAAGTAGGTGGCCCAGACCGTCAGGTAGAGCGACAGGGCCATGGGCAGCAGAAAGACCCAGAGCGCGTTGTACGCGTCATGCCAGAACAGCAGGCCCAGCAGCGCCACCTGCAGCGCGCCCATCCCCAGGAAGATGCGCATCACCCGCGGGTGCTCCAGCCCCACGCGGAACGCCCGGGGATAGGCCACCAGCGCGGTGATGAACGAGAACTCCAGTTCCCCCATGGGCGTGCCATCCCGGCGCTTCCAGCGCGCCTCATCCTTCTCCTGCTCTAGGTAGTTGCGGTGATGGCCCAGCACGTGGTGCAGGAACCACGCATGGGAGGTGACCCCCGTCTGGAAGCCGAACACCACCTCGAGCAGGCGGTTGGGCAGGGCGTGGCGGAACATCGGCACGTGCTGGTGGTGGTGGTTCCACGCGCAGATCCACCCCTTCGGAATGGCCCACACGGCGAGCCACAGCACCGGCAACCACCAGCTGCGGGCCGTGAAGTACACCGTGAGGTCGAGCGCGAAGACGCACAGGAACAGCAGGACGGGGATGCGATCCCGGGGGTTGCGAAACAGGGTCATTCGGATTCCACAGCGAAGTGAGGACGGGAGGCCACTGTCGAGGAGCCAGTCGCCCCCCACGCCCCCAGCGTCGAAGTCATTGAGGAAGCGCTTGTCGAGCGTGTGCGGCTCGCTCTCCCCGTTCGTTCCGGCCAGGACCACGGAGAGGGGAGCATCCGTTCCCGCGCCAAGCTTCGAACTCGTGCGGATGATGACCTTGTACTCGACTGTCATGGCGTTCCTCGAAATGACGAGGGCGCACGGTAGGCTGACCGAAACGTTCACGGCAAGACATGGTACCTTGCAGGCGGATGCTCCCCGTGCTGCGCCGCTTGCTCTCCGCCCTGGGCCGTGAGTCTCGAGATGCCGAGCTCCCCCTGCTCGCACCCGAGGAGCTGGCCCCGCCTGTCCGCCAGTGCGCTGACCGAGCGGGGCATCGAGTCGCGCCTGCGGCACTGCGCTGGGCACGGAGCGGGTTCTCGGCGGCCGAGGAGGAGGACGTGCATCCGCGGCTCGCGGAGCTGCTGCGCGCCCACTCCGCCGAGTTCTCCGCGCTGGGCCTGGACATCCGCACGGTCAGCTCCCGGATCAACATCTAGGAGGCGCGGGCCTCCGCGCGGTTGAGCTTCAACCCCCCGCGGCCTGGAGGGGCCCGCCTCGCTCCTTCCTTGGAAGCGTCCGGCGCCTTTTTTGTTCAGGCGGCGGTGTCGCCGAACTTGCCGACTTTCTCTTCCACGGCCGCGCGCACCGCGCCGCTGGCCACACACTCGTGCGCGGCGGCGATGTCGTTGTGGTACCAGCGGTCGCCGTCCAGGCTGGCTGGGATGCGGCGGCGGATTTCGTCATACGCCGCCTGCGTGCCTGCGCCCAGCGTCAAGCCCGGCAGCAGGTGCTCGGTCATCGTCAGCGCCTGCGCCGCCAGCAGCATTTCGACGCCGACGATATAGCGGGTGTTGGCGACCACGGTGGCGGCCTTGCGTGCGCACCAGGTCGAATTGGAGATGTGATCCTCGCTGTTGCCCTTGGCCGGAATGCTGTCGACGCTGGCCGGCATGCACAGCGTGCGGTTCTCCATGACCAGCGCACTCATCGAGGAGCTGACCACCGTATAGCCGGTGTTCACCCCGGCGATTCCGGTCATCAGGTTGCGCGGCAGGCCCCACGACAGCGTGGGGTCGATCAGCCGCGCCTGGCGGCGCTCGCAGATCGAGCCGAGGTCGGCCACCGCGATCGCCAGCAAGTCCATCGCCTGCGCGAGGTACTGGCCATGGAAATTGCCACCCGAGATGATCTCGAAGCCGCCGCCGTCCTTGCCGAAAATGAGCGGGTTGTCGGTGGCCGAATTGATCTCGGTGTGCAGGATGCCGTCGATGTAGTCGAGCGCGTCGAACACCGGGCCGTGGACCTGCGGCGCGCAGCGCAGCGAGTAGACGTCCTGGATGCGCGGCGTGTACTCGATGCCGGTGCTGCGCAGCTCGCCGGGAAACTGGACGGCGCGCGCGGCGTGCGTGGCGCGGGTGGAACCCGCCATCAGCTTGCGCACGATGGCGGCGGTCTTGAGCTGGCCCTTGTGCGGACGCGCCTTGTGGATGCGCTCATCGAAAGCCAGCATCTCGGCGCGCATCGCCTCCAGCGTCAGGCCCAGCGAGATGCAGGCGTCGAGCAGCAGCTTGCGTGCGTCATCGGCCGCCAGCAAGGCGACCGCCAGCGAGACCGTGCAGCCGTTGATCAGGGCCGAGCCGTCCTTGGCCTTCAGCTCGAATTGCACCGGACCGATGCCCGCCTGCCGGATCGCCTCCGGCGCGGACATGCGCCGGCCCTTGTACATGACCTCGGCTTCCTCGAAGCCGGCGAGCGCGCCGGAGAGATAGGCCAGCGGCGCCAGGTCGCCCGAGGCGCCCACGGAGCCTTTCTGCGGCATGAGCGGATGGATGCCGGCGTTGATGAAGGCGAGCAGGCGTTCGAGCACTTCCACGCGCGGCGCGGAGTAATTGCTGGCGAACGCATTGGCGCGCAGCAGCATGGTGGCGCGCGAGACTTCTTCCGAAAACGGCTCGCCCATGCCGGCGGCATGGGCCCGGATCAGCTGCGCCTGGAACAGCTCGATGTGCGCCACTTTGACGCGCGTGTCCTTCAGCAGGCCGACGCCGGTATTGAAGCTGTACATCATCGGCGCGCCGTCGTGCATCCAGGTCGACTCGATGTAGTCGCGGCTTTCCTTGAGCGCGTCGCGCGAGGACTGGGCCAGGCCGACCTGGATGGCGCAATCGCGGTCGCGCGCGCAGGCCAGTACCTGTCCGGCCGTCAGGTTGAAGCCGTCAATGATGAGCGTCTGCTGGGTCATGATGGGGTCCCGTGACTTGGCGCCGGTGGCGAACCAGGCGTCACGGGACCACGCCCGGGAGCGCGGCGGCCTGACGGATCCACGAGGCGAATTGCACCTCGTCGAATTTCCCCTCGTGGATGTCGTAGTAGCGGACGTCCTTCACCTTGGACACGCCGGGGGGAAGCGGCTTCAGCGAGGTGCCCCGGAAGAAGGTCACCTTGACGTACTTGTCGAAGCAGTGAAACGAGGTGAAGTAGCCCACCTCGCCGGCGCCAAAGAACGGCGTGTTCCACTTCACCGCCTTCCGCACTCCCGGGACGGTGCGGACGATGATCTCGTCGATCCGGCGGCCGATGTCGCGCTTCCACTCGGGCATCGCTTCGATGAAGGCCTGCACCGGCGCGTCGCCCTCGCCCTTCGGAATCTGAGGGTTGCCGCCTGACAGGAGCTTCGGCTTCGCGGCGCGCGGAGCGCCGCTGCGGGCGGTTTGAGACCGTCCCGGCTTCATCGCGGTCTTCCGTGGCTTCGAGGGTGGCTTCGCAGGCATCGTCCTTCACTCCGTCACGCGGCGGCTGACACCACCGGCTTGAGTACATAGCGGCCGTACGCCACGAAGGCGGCCAGAACCCCCATCACGAGCGCCCAGAGCATCGGGTTCTCGGGCGTCATCTTCGTCGAATGACTCGCGTACAGCGCAGCGAGCGCAAACGTCTCGATCGTGAGCACTGCGGCCGCGTGCGCGGTGAGACTGGGCATCCACTTCAACGCCGCCGGAACGATCAGCAGCACGCCACCGGCCATCTCGAGGACGCCGAGCGCCCGCCATCCCCCGTGGGGAATCTCGCTGAACTGGCTCGCGAGCTGCTGAAACGAGAACGCCTTGTACGACCCGCCTGCGAGGAACAGCAGCGCGAGGACAGCCTGAAGACCCCAGAAAACGATGTTCATAGGTGGTGGCTCGGTGATTAGGCCTTGAGGGCCGGGTTGTCGCTGACGGGAGGAGACAGCTCGGCGCCGCCCGGCGCCTTCTTGAGCGTCTTGTCGAGCTTTCCGTGCATCATCTTCCAGCCGAACTCGGCGCCATGGAACGCCTGGTCCTCCTTGAAGCCTGAGTGCGCGAAGAGCACGCGCGTCCCATCGCCATCGGCCTCGAGGCGGTAGGTGACGCGCGTATCCAGCCAGCCCTCGCCAACGACCCACGTGAACTCGAGCTCGGACGGAGGAACGCACCGGAGCACCTCGCAGTGCACGACGAGTCCGTCGAACTGGGCCCGAGGGTCCGGAGGCACGCGGAACGTGAAGCGATGCCCGACGCGCGGCTCGAAGTCGTTCGGGTACATCCAGTCGGCGAGCGCCTCGCGGGTCGCGAGCGCGCGCCACACGGCGGCGGGCGGTTGGGTGAACTTCAGCTCCCGTCGAATCGTCTTCGTTGTCATGGTTCGTTGCCCTTCTCGAGGTGCCGCCGCAGGCGGGTGAAGTTGTCGTCCCAGAACCGCTCGTAGTGAGCGAGCCAGTCGCGCACCGGCCCCAGTTGCTCCGGCACGAGGCGGTACCGCCGCTCTCTGCCGTGCCGTTGCTCGGTGACGAGGCCCGCCTCAAGGAGCACGCGCAGGTGCTGAGACACCGCCGGGCGGCTCATCTCGAAGTTCTCGGCGATCGCATTCACCGGGCGGTCACCGTCGGCCAGCAGGTCGAGCATGCGGCGCCGCGCCGGATGGCTGATCGCTCCGAACACCCCGGGCTCCGTGTGCATCATCGTCCGCCGATAATGCGTAAGGAGATGCTTACCTGTCAAGCGGCTGGAAGAAACCGGTGCTGCGCGCTGGCTTGTCCGTTCACCCTCTGCACCGGCTTGGCGCACAGTTCGGCGGCACCTGCCCTCACCCTCTGGACATCCAGGAGCAGTGCCCCAACCAGTCCGTCGTGCTCAGGCGAACACGTCCAGTGCAAAGCTCCTGCGCAGCAGCCCGGCCCCATCCAGCCGCCGCGAGACAGATTCAAGCATCACCCAGGCTTGTACTCCCCAGCCTTCCATTGGCGCAGTGTCATGTCCGCAGTCAGCCCCACCAAGCTCCTCGGCACCTTTGCAAGTTCGGCAAGAACCTGCTCGCCCTCTCGTGGCGCAAACTCAAGCACATCCGTAGCAGCCCAGCAGCGAGTGCCTGGCTCAGGATCATTCAGCAGCGTCAATAACTCCCGGTGTGCTTCGATTCCGCGTGCTCGGAGTTCCTTGTTGATTGCCACAATCACGTCGAAGTCTCGATTCGCAGCCTTGTGATTGCCCGCCTCGATTGCGCGCCCGTGCCTTGCAGATAGCTCCCGGTACTTCTCCACGAGTTGGTCCGCGGTGAGCCCCTGCACCTGCGCTGCCTTCATGGAATGACTCCGAATTGCTGCAGGGCCTTCAGCCCAAACTCTCTTTGCTCCGCATATGATTTCGTGCGCAGCCATTCACGCACGACCATGCCGCCCGTGAACTTCTGCTTCGAGGAGTAATACGCACTGATCTTCACGTGGACGCCGGCCTCAACCACCATCACGTTTTCGGTGTTGTGCAGGGCCTCAGGACCGAACCGTTCGACGTTACTCCGCGTCTGCTCGACAATGTGGTGCCAGTTCTTGCCCTCACCCGCAGAACCCATCGCGCTCTTGAATTCCCTCATGGATTTGAAGGCCCTGAGGCCGGCCTTGGATGCCCCACCAGCACCGCCTGTATCCCGCGCCGTCATGGCGACTGCATTGGGGGCAAGCGCGATGGTGACTCCCTCGGCACTGAGGGCGGCTGATTCCACCTGAGCCAGAGCAGGGGCCGCGAAACGGATGCCCAGTTGTGTCTCGGCCACCACTGCAGCCTGCCCGGCCCCCGGCAACTGGGGCAGCGCCGCCGCCATCCCCGCCACCGTGTTCCCCATCGCTACCGTCGCCAGCATGACGAAGGCTCGTGCCGCCTTCGCCCCCATCACACCCCCGAACTTCTCTCCGGAGACATGGATGCCGTCGAAGGTGGTGGCCCGATCCACCTCCTTCATCAACACCAGCCACCCATCGATCAGCCGCCACACCGTGTCCCAGCCCAGGTACGCCATGGCCCCCAGCGTCAGCAGCGCCGCCACCCCCTTGGTCACCGGCTCAGGCAACGCCAGCAAGACGGCATACATGGTCAGGCCACCGACGACTGTGGCGACCACCGCCTGGGGGCTCACCAGTTGGCGGAGTTCTTCCTTCATGGCTCCCAGCACCTTGCCATGGGCGATCGCCATGGCCAGGGCGTACTTGCCATCCCCATCGAGAAAGGGCCTGTCCACCAGCAGGCGCAGGCAATCCCCAGGTCCCCAGGTCCGCTCGCACCACAGCAGGTAACGGCGCTTCAGTTCCTCATCGGCTGGCAACAGGCGAAGGTTCTCATGGCTCCCCAGCTCCGAGGCCATGAGACGCTGGCTCCTGCCCTCGTACCGGAACCAGCCACTTCGCTCAGGGACTCCGAACCGCTGCCGAGCGTGCTCCAGGGGCCGAGCTGCTGGAGGAACGGAGGGGATGTGTTCCGCTACGGCTTGCTTGAACTCCTTGTCGCTCACCTCCACCGGCTCCCCATCGCGGCGCAGGATGTGGACGATGGGCTCGCCCTGCCCTGTCTCCAAGCGGACGAACTTCGCCGTGCTGCCACTACACCCCACGACGAACGCGACCAGCGGCAGAATCGTCCATCGTCGCATGTGGCGCCTCCTGGCCCCCACCCTCTGGAGCACGAGCCGAGACTACAGGGACGCTAGGTGATGCGCCTCCCGCGATGACCACCCGCCAGTCGCGCATAAGAAAGCGAAGACACCTTGAAACCTCGTGAGGTTCGACCGAGGCGGAGGTATCAGGGGCGCCACGCGACGGAAGAGTTCCAGTCCGGGACGGGTGAACCGCCTCCCACGGCCCCCCAGCCCAAACCGCCCCATCCTGTCTCATGCCGTACTGGGGCGTTGGCGTGAGCGCCGGTGTGGCGGCACACCCCAGGAAAACTTCCATCACGACGAGCGGGCGGCAGTGCATCCGTAAGGAGCTCCTCCCAGCGGCGCCTCTTCTTGGCCCCCCGTTGCCTGAGCAGAATGTGCTAGACCCACAGCTCCATGGCTCGCCACCGACGCCATGGGCCACCCGGGGTGCTGCGTCCTGAGTGCCCCATGCCGGATCCGGAAGGTCTCAGAGAGACATGGCCCAGCTCGCCATCGGCAATATCGAGAAGGTACGGGCACTGGCGGCCAACGGCCGGGTGCTCCTCGTCGGGGGCGCGCGCGCGGCTTCCGCCAGCAAGCTCACCGCGTACGACACCACCGCCAACAAGGTGCTGTGGAGCGTGGAGCTGCCCTCGGCGGTGCTCGCCCTGGCGCTGGCCGGTGAGCGCTGGGCCGCCGCCGGCGCGGATGGCACCGTGCGCGTGGGCGCCCTGGGCGACGGCACCCTCGAGCGGGAGCTGCCCTCGGCTCACCCCGGCGGCTGCACGGCGCTCGCCTTCGGCCTCGACGGCCAGCGGCTCTACACCGTGGGCATGGATGGCGCCCTGCGCGCCTGGGCCCTGAGCTCCGGAGAGGCGCTCCAGTCGTGGCAGGCCTCCGCCCAGCCCCTGCGCGCCGTCGCCGTGGCTCCGGGCAACGCCACCGTCGCCTGCGCGGGCGATGACGCCGTCGTCCGCGCCTTCACCCTCGCCTCCCGCGCCCAGCGCGACATGCCCGGCCATGACGGCCCCGTGCGCGCCCTGGCCTTCACCCCGCGCGATGGGCGGCTCGTGTCCGCCGGGGACGATGGCCGCATCCGCATCTGGTACCTCGCAGGCGCCGTGGAGTTCGAGACGCGCGGGGACAAGGACTCCGGCCACGCCGGGCCCGTGCTCGCCCTCCTCTTCCCGCCCACGCCCACGGCCGAGCCCGGCCAGGAGGCCAAGGACCGCTTCTGGACCGCCGGGGCCGATGGCCAGGTGAAGGTGTGGCGCCTGGACGAGCGCCGCAAACCCCGCACGCTCGACTTCGGGAGCAAGCCGCTGCAGGTGCTCGCCTTCGCGCCTCCTGCCAACCCCCGCCAGGCCAAAACGGCCCTCGGCCACGTCTTCACCGGCGGGGACTCGCGCCACGTGGCCCGCGTCACCCTCGCTCCCGATGGCACGCCCTCGGACGAGCAGCAGGAGTACCTCCACGGCTTCGAGGTGCTCACCGAGGCCCTGAACGAGGGCCGTCCCCGCCGGGAGGCCGCCGTCCGCGAGGCCGCCGCGCTGGAGGAGCCCGAGGCGCTGAGCTTCGCGCTCCAGGTGCTCACCTCGGACCGGGACGCCCCGGTGCGCGCCCTGGCCGCCTCCGAGCTCGCCGCGAAGGGCCGGACCGGCGCCCGTCCCAAGCTGCGCGAACGGCTCGATGACGAGGCGCCCTCCGTGCGCGCCGCCGCGCTGGAGGCCCTCGCCACGCTGGAGGAGTCCCCCCTGGCCGCCCCGCGCGCGGCGCTCGGCTCGCGCCATGCGGACACGCGCGTGGCGGGCCTGTGGCGGCTCTCCGCCCTGGCGGGCACCTCGCCCCTGGTGCCCGGCCTCATCGCCGGGAAGCTGGCGGACGCGGATGCCTCCGTGGGGCTCGCCGCGCTGGATGCGCTCACCGTGGCCTCCCCCGAGGGCAGCCCCGAGCCCCTGCGGATGGCCTTCGAGCGCGGCCCCCCGGCGCTCCGGACGGAGGTGCTCCTGCGCGCCGCCTGGACCGGGCAGCTCGGCTCCGCCGCGCTCCAACCCCTGGTGGCCCGCGCCCTGGACGACATGGATCCGGACGTGCGCCACAACGCTTTCCTGCTGCGGGTGATGGAGCGCCGCGCCCTGGCCCACACGCTGGAGAAGCTGGATCCGGACTTCGTCCGCGCGGGGCTCGACCTGGGCCGCCGGCTGGCCCGCCTGCCCAAGACGCCCTCGCCCCAGCCTCCGGACCCCAAGCCCGTCTCCAACGCCGAGGCCCAGGCGGCCCGGGCGCAGCTTTCCGGGGTGGGCAAGGCCGGTGCCGCCCTCACCGAGGCGGACCTGGAGCCGCTGCTGGCCGCCATGGCCTGCCGCACCCCGGACACCGCCGCGCGCGGCGCGCAGGCGCTCGCCTACCTCGGTGACACGCGCGCCCTGGGGGCCCTGCTCCAGCTCTCCCGCGAGCCCCATGCCTCCATCCGCCGGTTCGCCGCCTTCGCGCTCCAGGTGCTGAAGGACCCCCGGGCCCGCGAGCGGCTCGTGTGGATGCTCGACGACGAGGACGCGGACGTGCGCGCCACCGCCTTCGAGTCCGTGGTGTCACTGGACGTGGAGACGCCCCTGGCCAGCACGCAGGCCGCGCTGCGCTCCTCCTTCGAGGACGTGCGCGTGCGGGGCCTCGCGCGGCTGGTGGAGCTGGGCACCGCCACGCGCGCCGGGGAGGCCGAGACGCTGCTGGGCAACGCGCTGGAGGACGAGTCCAGCAAGGTGCGGGACGAGGCCTTCCGCACCCTCTGGGCCTGGAACGAGCAGGACCCGCAGAAGGCCCTCGACCGGGCCCTGGCCGGGCGCTTCCCGGACCTGCGCCGGCGCGCCGTGGAGGTGCTCTCGCAACAGAGCGAGCAGGCCTGGGCGCTCGACCGGCTGAAGCAGGCCGTGAAGGACCGGGACGAGGGCGTGGCCACCGCCGCCTACGAGGCGTGGGTGAAGCGCGTGGGCAAGCCGCAGCCCGAGCCCCACCTCGCCGCGCTCGACACCGCCCACATCTCCCTCCGCGCCCTCGCGGCGAAGGAGGCCGGGGAGGCCCCCGCCGCGCCCCTGCGCTCCCCGCTGCTCAAGCTCATCCAGGACGAGGCGCCCGCCGTTCACCTCCAGGCCCTGGAGACGCTGAACACGCTCGTGAAGGAGGAGAACGGGCCGCTGCTCGCGGGGCTCCTCTCGGCGTCGCTGCCCTTGCAGGTCCGCGCCGCGGAGCTGCTCGCCGAGCGGCGCGCCGAGGACATCATCGAGCCCATGCGCTCGCTCATCACCAGCAAGGATCTGGAGCAACGCTACCCGCCGCAGTTCCTCTTCCCGCTGCGCGCCCGCGCCGCGAGCGCCCTGGCCACGCTGGGCTCGCGCCGGCTCCTCTCCTTCTATACGACGCTGCTCCAGCACGAGCAGAACGAGGTGAAGGAGCAAGGCGCCCGGGGCCTCGCCACCGCCAGCCGCCGGGGCGACGAGGGGGCGCTGCTGGATGCGCTGGGCCACGCGATGGTGGCGGTGCGCTCCTGGGCCGCCGATGGCCTCGCGCGCCTCGGGGACGTGCGCGCCCTGCCCGTGCTCACCGGTACGCTGCGCCATGAGCACCTGCCCGTGCGGCTGGGGGCGCTGCTCTCCTTCGCCGCGCTGGGCGCCTCGGGCGAGGGCGGCATGCTCCACGGCCTGGAGGACACCCACCGGGACGTGCAGGAGCGGGTGTTCGCCATCATCCTCGCCCGGGACTTGCGCGCCTCGCGCCGGGGCGAGCCGCCGGACCTGCTCACCAGCGCCCTGTCCAGCACGCGGGCCGAGGTGCGCTATGCCGCCGCGCGCGCCCTGGAGCTGCGCGCCGAGCCCGAGGCGTTCCTCGCCCACCTCGTGGAGGCCCTGATGCCGCCCCGGCCGGAGAAGGCCGGGGACATGAAGGAGTGGCCCGCCGAGGAGGAGCGCGCCCGGCGCATGGTGAAGCTCGCCGAGGCGCTCGCCAGCGACGTCTCCGAGCAGCGCTACGCGGCCGCCCAGGTGCTCAACCTCCGCCACAAGCCCGTGGAGTACTTCCGCGAGGCCCAGAAGGTGGCGCAGCTGCACTCGCTGGACGCGCCCTGGAAGCCGGAGACGGCGCCCCGCCCCGGGCCCGCCACGGACAAGCCCGCGAAGCACTGGCTGCGCCGCATCTTCTCCACCGGCACGGACGCCGGCAAGGAGCCCTCGGCGCTCGCCTCCGCGGAGCGTCAGCACCTGCGGCGCCTGGCCTTCGGGGCCTACGTGGGCCTGCTGCGCCAGGTGTCCTCCGAGGGCGACGAGGGCCACCGCGTGCGGCGGGACGCCGTGGACCGCGTGGTGAAGCTCACCCAGGAGGGCGTCGCGGGCCAGCCCGCCGCCGTGGCCGCGCTCCTGCGTGCCCTGGAGGACCCGCACCAGCTCGTGCGCAAGGCGGCGCTCGCGGGGCTCCAGGAGCTGTACCCCGCGGGCTCCGAGGAGCCGCTGGCGCTCGCCCTGGCCTCGCTCTCCCAGGACGTGGCCCGGGCCGCGCTGGATGCCCTGGCCACGCGCGGGGAGACGGCCCGGCCGCGCATCACCGCCGCGCTCAACTCGCCGCTGCCCGAGGTGCGCCGGTACGCCTTCGAGCTGCTGGAGCGGCTGAGCCCCGCAGGCAGCCTGGAGCCCCTGCTGGCCGCGCTCTCCAGTGAGCACGCGGATCTGCGCGTGGGCGTCATCGAGCGGCTGGCTGGGGCGAACGATGCCCGCGTCACCGAGGCGCTGGGCCGGGCCATGGCCAGCGAGCACGAGGACCTGCGCATGCGGGCCGCCGAGCTGCTCGCGTGGCGCAAGGATGACCGGGCCGTGGAGGTGCTGAGCGCCTTCCTGCGCTCGGAGAACACGGCCGCCGCCGCGCGGGCCCTGACGGCGCTCACGCGGCTCTCCACCCCCGCCGCCGTGGCCGCCCTCGCCAGCCGGCTTCGCGCCGCGCCAGGCCTGGACGAGCGGGCCGCGCTCGTGAAGGCCCTGGGGCGTACGCTCCTGCCGGAGGCGGTGGAGGTGCTGGCCCAGCAGGTGCTGGACGACGAGGCCCCCAGCGTGCGGCTGGCCTGCCTCACCGCCGCCATGGAGGTGGCGGACCGGAACGTGAAGCCCAACGCCCAGGGCACGCGCGACATGAACCTGCGGGACATGGCGCTGGCGGTGCGCTTTCTGCGCGCCGCGGCCCGCTCCGCGGACGTGGCCGTGCGCCAGGCGGTTCCCCGGGAGCTGGTGCCGGGGGCCGACGTGGGCCAGGACGCCCTGCTCCTGAGCCTCTTCCCGGACCGGGACGTGACGGTGCGCCGCGAGGCGGTGGCGCACTACTCCTCGCGCGTCGTGCACCAGGGCGCGAAGGTGGAGCCCATCGAGGAGGTGCTGCGCGCCGGCGCCCGCGAGCTGATGCTGCCCGCGGCCGAGGCCGTCGCCTCCAAGGGCCTGCCCAGCGCGCTGCGCCCGTTGCTGCTGTACGCGCGGGCCGGCGAGCCGGGGGATCGCGAGCGCGCCCTGCTGGCGCTCGGCAGCCTGGGGGATGCGCGCGCCCTGGCCGAGCTGGAGACGGTGGCCGGCGGCGGCACCCCGGAGGCCCCCGCCGAGCCCCCCATGCTGGTGGCCGCCGTGGAGGGCCTGGGCCGGCTCGCCGCGAAGCTGCCCGAAGGGGAGGACCGCAAGCGCATCGAGGAGAAGGTGGAAGCCGCCGCGCTGGAGGCGGGCAGCCTCGAGCAGCAGCAGGCGGGTGTACGCGGCCTGCGCTTCATCGGTGGCGAGCGCTCGCGGGCGAAGCTGGAGGCCCTGCTCACCGATGACACCACGGGGCTGATGGTGCGCCTCACCGCCGCCACCGAGCTGGGCAAGCTGGGGGCGCCCGAGGCCGAGTCCACCCTGGCCCAGGTGCTCGACGACCCTGAAGCCCCGCTGCGGCAGGAAGCCCGCAAGGCGCTCGATGCCCTCTTCCCGAAGGACCGGGTGCGGGTGGAGTTCCTCGCGGTGACGAGCCGCTTTCCGGACATCTCCCAGCCCGCCGCCACATACCTGGCGGACGAGGCGGAGCCCGCCCAGCTCGTGCCCCACCTGGCCACGCTGAAGAACGAGGCGCTGCGGCAGCGCATCCGCCGGGGCATCGCCCGGCGCGGTGGCCTGCCCGTGCCGGAGCTGGCCGCGCTGCTCGCCCACGACGAGCCCCATGCCCGCGAGGAGGCCGCCCAGGTCATCGGCACGTGGACCGGCGAGCCCCGCGCCCCGCTGTCCCCCGCCCACGCGGCCACCCTGCACGGCGCGCTGGCCTCGGCCGAGCGGCGCACCGCCGCCGAGTGGGCCGCGGCCCCCAGTACGAAACGCCCCCCGCTCGCCAGCGCGTGGCAGCGGCTGCTCTGGGCGAGCGCCCGGCTGGGCACCGCGCCGCTGGCCACCGGGGCCCACGCCATCCTCCGGGGAGGCGAGGCCGTCGCCCCGGCAGCGGTCCGCCAGGAGGCCGCACGCGCCCTGGCCCTGCTGGGCACGGCGGAGGGAAACACCGCGCCGGTGCTGGCCTCCGCGAAGGAGCGCGCCTCGGCCGCCGAGGCCCTGCGCACCGCGCTGACGGATGCCGACGCACGGGTGCGCTCCGCCGCCGCGGCCTCCCTGGCCCGGCTCGCCCCGGAGCGCACGGACTGGGCGCTGGCGGTGAAGCCGTTTGATCCGGTGGCCGTCGGGCCCCTGGCCGCGGGGCTGCGCGCGCCCGAGCCCCTGGCGACCTCCGAAGGACGGCGGGCCGCCCTGCCCGCGCTGCTGGCCGCTCACCAGTGGGAGCCGCTGCGCGCGCTCGCCACCGGAGGGACGCCTCAAGTGAAGCAAGAGGCCCTGGCCGCGCTCGGCCGCATGGGCGATGAAGCCGCGGCGGAGCTGCTCAAGGGCCTCGCCTTCGACAAGGCGCAGCCGGAAGCCCTCCGCAAGGCGGCCTGGCGCGCCCACCAACGCGCCCGCCGGGCCCTGGCCCGTACCCGTAAGGAAGGAGCCCCCTCATGACGCCCGCCACCTCCCGCCACCCCGTCGAGCTGCGCTACGCCACCACGAGTGACGTGGACACCCGCCCGGAGGCCTCGCGCGTGCTGCTGGCCCTGGAGGGCTCGCGCGGCACCGTGGGCGTGCGCGGCAAGGTCCGCGAGCCCGCCCTCTTCCGGGACGCGCTGGCCGCCACGCTGGGCATCCTCGCCAGCGACCTGCGCTACCAGGGACGGGACCGCACGGCCTACCTGGCCTACCTGATGAAGCAGGGCAAGCGCGCCACCGCGCAGATCTGGGAGGCGCAGAAGGCCTTCCTGGACGCCTCGCTCCAGACCGAGGAGCAGAAGGACACGGTGTTGGATCCCGTCCTCACGGTGGATCCGGATCAGGTGTCCCTGGAAGTCTTCTCCCGCGACGAGAGCGCCTACGCGCGCCTGGCCTTCGACAGCGCCCTGTTCGAGGGCCGCGAGGCCGCGCACGGCTCCACCTTCCTGGACGTGCCCAAGGACCTGATGGCCAAGGTGGACCGGCTGCGCACCTACGTGCCGCTCTCCCTGGAGGCGCACGTGGCGCTGCCGGCCCAGGAGGCCCGGGCGCCCCGGAACGTGGAAGTGCCCCACGCGTGGCTGCGCGGCTTCCTCCAGGTGCAGTCGGCCGCCACGCTCCCGGCGAGCACCTGCACGCTGGCGCCCATCGACCTGTACAACCTGCTGTTCGCCCTGCGCACCCGGAAGGCCAAGACGGCCCCGCGCGCGCTGCGCTTCGAGCTCATCCCCGGCGCCGTGCCCCGGCTCATCATCGAGCCGTGGGAGCTGGTGCTGGAGTGCCACGCCTCGGTGTACACGGGCACGGTGCCCGCGGTGGTGCGCACCTTCGGCCGGCAGCGGCTGGCGGCCCTCGCCCGGCTGCTGCCCCACGCCCAGAACATCCGGGTGCGGCTCCTGGGCCCGGGGCTGCCGGTGTTCTGGGCGGTGGACCTCGGGCAGGCCACGCTGACGCTGGCCCTCACCGGGTGGACGGAGAGCGGCTGGTCCAGCGCCGCCGCCTTCGACGTGCTGATGCCGCGCGCGGTGCCGGACGGCCTGCCCGAGCGGCTGCGCCAGCGGCTGCGCACCGAGGGCCCCCTGTCCTTCGAGACGCTCGCGGCACAGGCCGGGGCCCCGAAGGACGCGGTGCGCGCGGCGTTGCAGCTCGAATGCCTCCGGGGGCGCCTCCTCTATGACATCGCCCAGGAGACGTACCGGCCGCGCGAGCTGATGCCCACGCCGGTGGACGAGGCCACCCTGCGCTACGGCAACGAGCGCGAGGCCCGGGCGCACCGGCTGCTCGGCGACGGCGGGCCGGGCGCGGGCGAGGTGAAGGTGACGAAGGTCCACGAGGTGGTGGGCGAGGGCACCCGCATCCAGGGCGAGGTGGTGGACCGGGAAGCCGTCCGCAGCTTCTTCCCCTCCTTCACCCTGGACCTGGAGGGGCGCGTGAAGGAGGCCAGCTGCGGCTGCCCCCACTTCCGGCGCTCGGGGCTGCGCGAGGGCCCGTGCGAGCACATGCTGGCGCTGCGGCTGGCCCAGACGCGGCAGCGCGCGGAGCAGGAAGCGCTGCGTCAGACGCCCGAGGGCCGCCAGCGCATCACCGCGGAGACGCGCGCCTACGTGCGGCGCGAGCCCTCCGGCCAGGAGCAGGTGTACCGCGTCTCACTGGATGGGAAAGTGGTGGCGGTGGAGTGGGGCCCCCGCCAGGGCGCCTCGCGCCAGCAGAAGCTCTGGTTCGACACGGACGCGGAGGCCCGCACCGCGTATTTCTCGCGCCTGGAGTCCCTGGCCGCCGAGGGATATATCGATGCGGCCGCTTCAATGATGTAGAACACGGAAACGGAAGCACACGGACGCTGCGGGAGCGCGGCAGGAAGGCAGGTGCGGCGGAATCATTCAGACGCGAGCAGCCGAGAGAGGTCCCAAGCCATCAGCCTCAGCGCCTCGAGCGCGGGAGCGGCGTTGCGCCGCTCTGGTTGAAAAGCAGGACACTCTCCGCAAGGTAGCCTGTTCTTGGCTCTCTTCCCTCCGGTACTGCCCTCCCGGGCCGGGGAGCTGAGCCAACGACGCGACCGCCGTTCCCCCGGCCCGGGAGGGCAGTACCGGAGGGGAGAGCCGGTGAGGCTACCGTGCCCCAGGTGAGAAGGTGGTGCCTTTGGGCCTCCCTCGACCGCTCGCGCTTCCGCCGCCCTGCCCCATGCGCCCTCGACGCCAGGAGCCGTCATGACCGCCAAGCTGGAGCCGCACGTCCCCGCCGCGCCGCCGGTCCCCGGCGAAGCGCCCGCGCCCACCCGTCCGGACCCGGCAAAGCAGGAGGCGCGCCGCGCCCACCACGAGGCCCTGCGCCTGCGGTGGAAGGCCATCGAGGAGGCAGGCGGCACGGACGCCTGGGTGCGCCAGCAGCTCGTGGCCAAGGGGGTGGCGGCGGACGAGGTGGACTTCGAGTCGCTCACCGACAAGCAGAAGGCGGCCTGGAAGGAGAAGAAGAAGGCGGAGGCCACCGAGCGGCGCGCGCAGAAGCGCCTGGCGTGGGAGGCCTGGAAGGCCACGCACATCCACCACCTGGGCGTGGGGGTGCACTGGGACGAGTCGGACGCGCCGGACACGTTCGACGTGGAGAACCGCGAGGAGCGGGCGAAGGCCAACGGCCTGCCGGAGACGCTGGACTCCGCCGAGGCGCTGGCCAAGGCGCTGGGCATCTCCCTGTCGCGGCTGCGCTGGTTCTCCTTCCACCGCGAGGTGGACACCGGCACGCACTACCAGACGTGGGAGATTCCCAAGCGGGACGGGGGCAAGCGCACGCTCACCTCCCCCAAGCGCGAGCTGAAGGCGGTGCAGCGCTGGGTGCTGGCGAACGTGGTGGAGCGGCTGCCGGTACACGGGGCGGCGCACGGCTTCGTCGCGGGGCGCTCCATCCTCACCAACGCGCTGGCGCACCGGGGCGCGGACGTGGTGGTGAAGGTGGACATGAAGGACTTCTTCCCCTCGGTGACGTGGCGCCGGGTGAAGGGGCTGCTGCGCAAGGGCGGCCTGACGGAGAACCTGGCCACGCTGCTGTCGCTGCTCGCCACCGAGGCCCCGCGCGAGGTGGTGCGCTTCCGGGGCCAGACGCTCTACGTGGCCCAGGGCCCCCGGGCGCTGCCCCAGGGCGCGCCCACCTCGCCGGCGCTGACGAACGCGCTGTGCCTGCGGCTGGACAAGCGCGTCTCGGCGCTCTCGAAGCGGCTGGGCTTCACGTACACGCGCTACGCGGATGACCTGACGTTCTCCTGGCGGCGGGCGAAGGCGCCCGGACAGGCCGACGCGCCGGTGGCGCTGCTCCTCGCGCGGGTGAAGGGCGTGCTGGAGGCCGAAGGCTTCACCCTGCATCCGGACAAGACGCGCGTGCAGCGCAAGGGCAGCCGGCAGCGCGTCACCGGCCTGGTGGTGAACGAGGCCCCCGAGGGCGCGCCCGGCGCCCGGGTGCCCCGGGACGTGGTGCGGAAGCTGCGCGCGGCGATCCACAACCGGGAGCAGGGCAAGCCCGGCCCCGAGGGCGAGACGCTGGAGCAGCTCAAGGGGCTGGCGGCCTTCGTCCACATGACGGACGCGGAGAAGGGCCGGGCCTTCCTGCGGCGGCTGGAGGCCCTTGAGCAGCGTCAGGCCCGCTGAAGCGAGGCGCCCTCACTCCTCCGGCGAGTTGCACGAGGCCCCGGCGCGAACCTTCACGCCCCAGAGCTCCGTGCCCTGGGCGGGCTCGGTGGCGGTGAAGAAGACCTCCCAGCCCAGGCGCACGAAGCCCTCCGGGTTGGACGCCTCGCCGCCCGGGGCGATGTCCCCCAGGGCGAAGGTGCCCCCCTCCAGGCCATTGCTCACCCAGGGCTCCCGGCCGCGCCCGGCGGTGGCCGCCGAGAAGAAGAGCAGCCCGGCGGTGGCCGTCAGATTCTCGGGGGTGGAGCCCTCCGCGCCCGGCGCCAGGTCCTTCAGCAGGGTGGTGCCCTTGGCCAGGCCATCGCTCACCCACAGCTCCCGCCCGTGCTCCGCGTTGGCCGCGGCGAAGTAGAGCCTCCCATTCATCGCCTGGATGAAGCTGGGCGCCGAGCTGTCCACGCCCGGCCAGATGTCCTTCACCCGGACGGTGCCCGGGGAGGTGCCATCGCTCACCCACAGCTCCTCGCCCTCGGGCTCTCCCCAGAACTGGGGCTCGCCGCCCCCGGCGCTGAAGTAGAGCTTGCCCCCCAGCGCCGTGAGGTCATGCGGGTAGAGGCCCGGGAAGAAGCGCAGCGGCTCGGCATAGGCGCCATCGGTCCACCACAGGCTCGCCTCGCCCTCGTCATTGTCGTGCAGGAAGAACAGCCGCGAGTCCGCCGCGGTGAAGGCGGACAGGAAGTTGTCCTCGGGGCCGGAGAAGACGGAGGTGGTGGCGGACACGCCCAGGCTGCGCCAGATGAACACCTCGGCCTCGACGTTGGCCACGAAGAAGAGCGAGTCGCCCATCCGGGTGAGCCGGCGGGGGCTGGAGCTGCCCGGCACCCCAGGGGAATAGACGTCATCCCCGGGATAGAGGTCACTCACCAGGAAGGTGCCCGCCTCCGTGCCATCGCTGCGCCACAGCTCGATGCCGTGCTGTCCATCGTTCGCGGCGAAGTAGAGCACCGGGCCGAAGGCGAGCAGCTGGTCGGGAGACGCGCCATAGGTGCCCGGCCAGATGTCCTTCACCATCCGGGTGCCCCCGGAGGTGCCGTCGCTGACCCACAGCTCCCGCCCATGCACCCCGTCGTCCGCGGTGAAGAACAGCTGGTTGCCCACGACGGTGAGGCGGCGGGGATTGGAGGTGGCGGTGCCGGGCCGCAGGTCCTTCACCAGCAAGGCGGCGGGGCCGCTGGCGTTGCCGAAGCCCTGGCTCCTCCACAGCTCCCGCCCATGCACCCCGTCGTCCGCGGTGAAGAAGAGGCTGCCGTTGCCAGCCACCAGCTCACGAGGCAACGAACCCTTGGCCCCCGGGAGCAGGTCCACCAGCAGCGCGGGGGTGCTAACGCAGGGTTTCCCCCCAGTGGGGGGCAAGACGGCCTCCCGCTCTGGGAACTCCTCCTTCCCAAGCGCCTCGGCTTGGCTCGACAGACAGGATGCGGCGCAGAGCAACAGCAACAGGGGAAAGCGTGGCATCACCATGGGCATGCTCTCCTTGGCTAGGGAGGAAGCCCTAATGGAGGTGTCACCGGGGGGCACCGTGCGGGAGCAGCCCTGAGGGGGCGATGCCCGGAAACTGGCCGCCATGAAACAGAGCCCCCGGGCCCCGCCGAGCCAGATGTAAAGTCTTCGTCCATGCGCTTGGCCGCCTCTCCCTCCCCGCGTGTCCGTCCGTGAACCCGCGGCAGAGCCTCCGCGCCTTGACGCAATGGGTGGTGCTGGGAACGCTCGTGGGGGCGGTGTGCGGGGTGGCCTCCGCGCTCTTCCTCTTCCTGCTGGAGGAGGCCACCGCCTGGCGTGAGCACCACGCCTGGGTTGTCTACGCGCTACCGGGCGCGGGGCTCGCGGTGGGAGCGCTCTACGCGCGGTGGGGCGCCTCCATCCGGGGGGGAAACAATCTCATCCTGGACACCGTGCACGAGGGGGACCGGCAGGTGCCGCTGCGCATGGCGCCGCTGGTGCTGCTCGGCACGGTCCTCACGCACCTGTTTGGCGGCAGCGCGGGGCGGGAGGGCACCGCGGTGCAGATGGGCGGCAGCCTGGCGGACGCCATCGCGCACCGCTTCCGCGTGTCCCCGGACACCCGGCGCGAGCTGCTCGCCGCGGGCATCGCGGGAGGCTTTGGCTCGGTGTTCGGCACCCCCATCGCGGGCGCGGTGTTCGGCCTGGAGGTGCTCGTGGTGGGCCGCCTGGGCTACGAGGCCCTGCTGCCAGCCCTCGTCGCCTCGGTGGTGGGAGACCTGACCACGCGGGGGCTGGGCATCGTGCACACCGCTTACCCGGCGCCGGGCGCCCTGCCGCTGACAGGCGGGGTGTTGGCCAAGTGGCTGGTGTTCGCGGTGGCGGTGGCGGCGGTGGCCATCGTCTTCATGGAGGGAACGCACCGGCTGAAGAAGGCACTGGAGGGACGCATCCCCGCCCTGCCCTGGCGCATGGCGGCCGGCGGGCTCGCAGTGGTGGGGCTGTGGCAACTGGCGGGGACGGACATGTACCTGGGGCTGGGGGTGCCCACGCTGGTGCGCGCCTTCGTGGACCCCTCGCTTCCGGTGTCCGCGTTCGCGTGGAAGCTCGTCTTCACGGCGGTGACGCTGGGGGCGGGCTTCCTGGGCGGCGAGGTGACACCGCTGTTCTTCATCGGCGCGGCGCTCGGCAACGTGCTGGCGCGGCTGCTGGGCCTGCCACTGGATGTGGGGGCGGCGGTGGGCATGGCGGCCCTCTTCGCCGCCGCGGCCAACACGCCCCTGGCGCTGACCATCATGGCGGTGGAACTCGTAGGCGCCAGCGTGCTGCCCCACGTGGCCATCGTGGCCACGGTGGCGTACCTGCTCACGGGCCACCGGGGCATCTACCCCGCGCAGCGCATCGCCCGGCTCAAGTACGGAGGCCCGCTGCTCGTGCGGCCCACCGCCCTCCGGGAGCTGCCGGACCAGAAGCCCCGCCCCGGCCCGTGAGCAGCTATTGCCTCCCAGCCGCCTCCACCGCCAGGACGATGCGAGCGCAGGCCTCCGCGTCCGAGAGGGCATCGTGGTGCTTGAGCGGGATTCTCAGCTGCCGGCAGACATCCGGCAGGGTGGCTCGCTGAAGGCCCCAGGTGGCCTTGGCCAGACGCACGCTGCACTTGAACTCCTGGGGCGGCAAGGCAAGCCCCGCGGCCGTGCAGCAGGCCTTGAGCACGGAGCGATCGAAGGGTGCGTTGTGAGCGGCCAGGAACTCCGCACCGTCCAGCAAGGGCGTGAGCCCGGTCCACACCTTGCCGAAGGTGGGGGAGCGGGCCACCATGTCCCAAGAGATGCCATGCATGGCCGTGAACTGGAAGGTCCGGCGCGGGGGCTGAATGAGCCGGTGCTCCCGGGCGGTGATCTGCCCATCCTCCACACGGACCAGCGCCACGGAACACGCGCTGTCCCGGTAGCAGTCCGCGGTCTCGAAATCGATGGCGACAAAGACATGCTTGGAAGACAGCGTGTTCCGCACCCTGTTGGCGACCATCGGCCCTCCGCGAGTTCCCGTGTCCCTTGGACTGTGTGAAGACACTACCCACGAGCCCTTGCGAAAGAGATCCCCCTTTCGGGGGGAGTCCTGAGCTGCGGAAAAGTCCTACTCAGGGGGTGGACTGCACCGCCACGGGTCCTGCCCCCACTTCCTTTCGGAGGCGCAAGCCCGGCGCAGCCACCGCGAACCCCTCGGGCAGCATCTTCAGGATGCGCTCGCGCCGGTACTTCATGAGCGCCAGCCGCTGCTCCAGCCCCCTCGCCTCCTTCGCCTGGAGCGGTTGCACGGCCAGCGCCGCGAGCCGCTCCTCCAGCACCGCCACCTCGCGATCGATGAGCACAGGCTGAATGAACCGGCGCTGCTTGCGCTTGCGCGTCCGCGCGTTGTTTTCGATCCACACCGGCAGCGCGGCCACCTCGTCGAGTTGCACGGGCCCGCCCGGCGCCTGCCGGCGCCAGGAGACGCGCAACAGCATGGAGTCCCGGGTGTCCCCCGCCTTGCCGGAGCTGCGCGGGGTATGGGCATAGAACCGGCCCTGGTTCGCCACCAGGTTGCCCAGGGAGTAGGCGATGAGCCCCCGCCGGCCGCCCTTCGTGGTGTACGCCTCCAGCGGCTGCAACACGTGCGGATGGTGGCCAATCACCGCCCCGGCGCCCGCGTCGATGAGCGCATGCGCCAGCGCCTCATCCTCGGGAAGGGGCTTCACCGTGTACTCCGCGCCCCAGTGCACCAGCACGATGAGCACATCGCACTGCGTGGCCGCCGTGCGCACCCGCGCCAGGAGCTGCTCGATCCCCGGAGGGCGCCCGGTCCTGGGGTAAGGCACGAGCGCGACATGGGGCTGCGTGGCCGCCACGGGGTTGTTGAAGCCATTGAGCAGGCGGGAGAAGGACAGAAACCCCAGCCGCACGCCCTGCGCCTCCATCACCACGGGCGCCCAGGCCTCCGCCCGCGAGGCGCCCGTGCCCACGTGCCGGACCCCCGCGGCCTCCAGGTGCTGGAGCGTCTCCACCATTCCCGTCAGGTGTTGATCCCGGGCGTGGTTGTTGCCCGTGGAGACGAGCCTCACCCCGGCCGCCGCGAGCGACTGGGCCAAGGCCGGCGGCGCATTGAAGAGCAGCTCCTTCGTCACCGCCTTCGGGTTGGCGGTGATGGGGGTCTCCAGATTCACCACCGCCACGTCCGCAGTGCGCAGCACGTCGGCGATGGGCCCGAAGAGCTGATCCCACCCCTCATGGTTGAGCGAAGGCGTGGGCGAGCCCTTCACCGGGGGCCCGGCTTTGCGGAAATGCTCCGCCGCCGTGCGCCGAACATCCCCATGGGAAATCACATCCCCACCGAAGACGAGCTCGACCCGCGCGGGAGGCGGAGGCGGCGCGGCGAACAGCAGGGGGGCCACCAGGAGAACGGACAGGAACACGCCGCGCAGCGTAGCAGTCCTCCCCATCCAGGGGGATGGTCCCCGCCCCGGGCCCTCAGCCCCCGAGCAGCTGAACCTCATAGAGGATGGGCGTGTACCAGTTGTTGGGATTGTTCCACAGCACCGCCTTGACGAGCACGATGCGGACATACCGGGCGGTGAAGTTCACGGCATCGGTCGTGAAGCCATACGTCTTGTTCGCGGTCCGGTCGAGGGACACCCAGCTCGCGCCGTCGGTGCTGTACTCGATGCGGTACTGGTAATAGGCCTCCGAGCCGTTGTGGAGGAACCACGAGATATCCACCTCGCGGATGTTCTTGGCCGAGCCGAGATCCACCTGCCACCAGGACGGCCAGGTGACGCCGGTGGCCTTCCACTCGGCCTGATAGTTGCCGTCGTTGGCCCGGCCCGCGGCGAAGCCGGACGCCGCGGAGCTGGCCGTCGCGGGCTTGCCCAGCGCATGGTTGACGAGCGCCGGATACGACACCGTCCCCGTGGTGGCGTCGAGGTTCCAGGTGCTGTGCCACTCCAGGGAGGCGGTCCCGCTGGAGCCATTCAAGGTGAGGGGCAACCAGATGTAACGGGAGTCCCCGAGCAAGCTCGGATTCCAGCGGTTGCCCATGTAGACGTACGCCGTGCCCGACGTGCCCTGCACGGGCAGGATGAAGTTGGACTGCGAGTAGAACGTCGAGGTGTTGCCGAGGTTCTGCGGGGCCGACCATGGCCCGCTCATGGACGTGGCCGTCATGTACTTGGCCTGATTCGGGTACCAGCCGGAGGCGCCCGAGGTGATCAGAAAGTACCGTCCACCTTGCTTGGCGACCGCGGGGGCCTCGCGGTGCCCATTCTCGGCCACCCAGCCGAGGAACGTGGACACGTTGAGGTAATCCGCCGTGAGCTTGAAGGACGCGAGGGAGCCGTTGGTACCGGTACCGGAGTTCGAGGCGGACAGGAGATAGGCGCTGCCGTCATCGTCCTTGAAGACGGTCATGTCCCGGGACTCGTAGCCGAGCGGCCGGAAGCTGCCGTGGTACGTGTAGCTGCCGCACACCGAGCTGCTGGAGGCCACGGCGACGCGGGCCAGCGAGTAGTCAGCGGCGTTCTCGTAGTGCATCCACATGACGTACTTGCCGGTCGCCGCGTTGTAGATGACCTTGGGCCGTTCGATCTTGCTGCTGGCCAGCTCGGCATGGGACGAGGGCTTCAGCGGATAGCCGACCCACTTCCAGTTCTTCAGATCCGGCGAGGAGTAACAGACGACGTTCCGGAAGGTCGCCGAGTTGTGAAGCTTGTCCTCGCCAATCCAGTAGAAGGTGGAGCCCACCTTGATGACGGCCCCACCGTGGGCCTGGAGGGTGCCCCCGGTCGTGTCGTACCAGACCGGCCCGTTGGTGATGGCCACGCTCGCGGCCTCCACGTGAGCGTTCTGAACGGACGCCGTGGCGGCCCAGGACAACAGACACATCGCAAACAGCATCATTCGCTTCATCAAGTCCATGCGAAACCCTCCCAGATTCGGGCAGACTGGCACGTGAGGGCATCCATTGAAACCTTCGAACGGCTCCCATTTCCTGTCAGGCGGGTACCTCATTGCCTGCCCCGCACCGCGTGCGCCGTTCATGGACGCGAGCCTCATTCCGGCCACGTTCCGGACGGCTTCTGGCTGCCTGGCCCCCATCATCCCGGATACCTGGGCCCTCGATTGGGCAGGAGGCACCGAGACCGAGTGGCTTCCGGTCACCGCACGCTTCGGGATTCCCCCGGACCGGCTGGACGCACTCATCCAGTGGGTGAGCCACCGGTTCGATAAGGATTTTCTCTGGCCGAATGTCTTCCTGACGCTGGAAGCAGCCCAGGAGTTCTGTGCCACCTTCATCCCGTCTGGCGGGGATGCCTTCATTCTTGGACTGGGACTTGCCAGCGCGGATGCCGATGACTTCTTGAATCAGACGGCGCCCAGTCCAGGACAGACGGCCATCGGACTCCATCAAATCCTTGCGCGGCGCCTCCTGCCATCCGAAGGCGGCGTGCCGCTGGGCTCGGAAGTCCTCGGGGTGGAGTTGGGCGGTAGCCTGCACTCATCCCTGTGCAACAGCCTCGAACGTGCTTTCGCTCAGCAGTTGAGCGCCCGGCCCAACGGGTACGGCCTCCTCGATGACCATGCCCTGGCCCAACGCTGCGCCGTGTACGCCGGCGGCGAGGACGCCCAGGCCGAGCCCATTCCCTGGCAGGCATGGGTCCTCACGGAGTTCCCACGGGCTGTCGGACGCCCGCCGTAGGCTTCCGCCATGGCCTCGATGCAGCATGAAGGGCTCTTGCTGCTGTTCCGTCATCGCCCCACGCTGGCGCCGGAGTTGCTGCGCGATGCGCTAGGCCTCGGCTTGCCGGCCTGGTCCGAGGCACGCGTCGAGTCCGCGGAGCTGACCGAGGTCGTTCCCACGGAGTACCGCGCGGATCTCGTGGTTCTCCTGCTGGAGGGCAAGCCCGTCTTCGCCATCGTCGTGGAAGTGCAATTGTCCCGCGACGAGGACAAGCGCAAGACCTGGCCCCTCTACCTCACCAGCCTTCGCTCACGGGTAAGCTGTCCTACCGCACTCCTGGTCATAGCGCCGGAGGCCTCCGTGGCCCGCTGGTGCGCACAGCCCATCGAACTGGGCCATCCGGGCTTCGTGCTCCGCCCCTTGGTCGCAGGGCCCGACGCCATCCCCGTGCTCACCGACGAGCAGGCAGCCCGCCGGGATCCGGAGTTGGCGGTATTGTCCGCCATGGCCCATGGGCACGCGGAGGTAGGCCCGGCCATCGCCCAGACCGTCCTGGCCGCCGTGGTGGGGCTTGATGCCGAGCGCGTCCGCCTCTACGTTGACCTGACCCTGTCCTCCCTCAACGAGGCGGCCCGTCACGCCTTGGAGGCTCTCATGCAGAGTGGCCACTACGAGTACCAGAGCGAGTTCGCACGCAAGTACCTCTCCCAGGGGCGAGAGGAAGGGCGCGAGGAGGGACTTCAGGAGGGGCTTCAGGAGGGGGAGCGGGCTGCCCTGTTCGAAGTCCTGGATGCCAGGGGCTTTGCCGTGGACGCGGAGGCCCGGCAGCACATCCTGGCATGCACGGACCCGGCACAGCTCAAGCACTGGCTGCGCAAGGCCGTCACGGTGTCCTCCGTTCAGGCCCTTTTCGAGCCTGTCCCGCCGCCCAAGCCTCCGGTGCGCAAGGCGGGCAAGGCTGGAAAGCGCAAGAAGGTCCCCAAGACTCGCCCCTCGCGGTAAGTCAGGGCCCCACGGGAACGGACGTCACCAGGCGCAGTCCAGGGACCCGTCCCGGGGAGGCACGGCTTGTGCCCGTCCCATCTCCAAGTTCACCCGTTTGGTTTCTGCCCCAAGCCCAAACGGTGCCATCGCTCTGTACCGCCAGCGAGTGCCGCTCGCCTGCGGCAATCGCTATCGCACCACTGAGCCCGGATACCGGCACAGGGGAAGCGCGATCATAGAATGTCCCATCTCCGAGAGCACCGCTGCCATTGAATCCCCAGGCCCAGACGGTGCCATCGCTGCGAAGGGCCAAGGAGTGGTCCCGGTTTCCGTCAAGCGCAATGATGTTGTTGAGGCTCGATGCAGACGCAGGCACGAGGCGTTCCTCTGTTGTCCCGTCTCCAAGCTTGCCAAACTCATTCGAGCCCCAACTCCAAAGACGGCCACCGTCACGAGCTGCCAGTGAGTGGCTCCCACCTGACGCAATCGCAGAGGCCTGGGTGAATCCGGGCAAAGACACGGGTAAAGACCGCCCGCGGATCGTTCCATCGCCCAGCTGGCCATCGGTGTTCGCTCCCCAGCCCCAGACGGAGCCATCATTCCGAAGTGCCAGTGAATGGAAGAAGCCCGCGGTCAAGGCCGTCACGCCGCTGATACCGGACAACGGAACAGGAGAATGACGCGGCAAGTGCGTCCCATCCCCTAATTGTCCCCCTGCGTTTTCCCCCCAAGCCCATACGAAACCGTCGCCGCTGAGTGCCAACGAATGGGCTCCCCCGGCGGAAACAGCAATGATTCGAGTCAACCCGGGGACTTGAACAGGCGCGAGGCGATTGACTGCCGTTCCATCGCCGAGCAGCCCCGCGCCGTTCTTCCCCCAAGCCCAAACAGTGCCATCACTCCGGACAGCCAACGAATGGTATATGCCTGCGGAGATCGCGATGACACTGTGCAGTCCTGTCACCTGTACCGGAACCAAGCGATGGGTGACGGTTCCATCTCCGAGCTGCCCACCCCCATTCTCTCCCCAAGCCCAGACGGTGCCATCGTCGCGAAGGGCCAACGAATGGGCATACCCGGCATCGAGGGCTGGCGCAGGGCAGGGGTTCGCGGACACGGTGAAGGCATGGGTGGCGGTCAACTCCCCAGCATCGCGGACCGTAGCCGTGACCGTGACGGCAGTGCCCGCGGGCATGCACGCGGGCGCAGTCCACATCACCTCGCTGGTGGTCTCAGCGCTCGACGGCTCCCCCAGGGCACCAGCGCTGGCCGTCCACGAGAACTCTAGCACCGGGGTCTCTTCGTCCCGCGCCACCACCTGAAACCGGACCACGTCCTGCGCCATCACGCTGCTGGCCGACTGGGAGTGATCGATGATGGCGGGCGGCGTCGTATCCGGGGAGGGCTCCGGCCCCGTGGGGCCCACGCCACACTGGTCCGGGTTGCGCTGGCAGAAGGCCGCCCGTTCCGCGTCGAAGTCCGTGCACCCCACCCCACCGCCCAGCACCACCGTGGCCAGCAGCGCCCAGCGTCCGGGCTTCCACCGGGGCTTCATGGCCACCTCCCATGAATCATCGCGGAGGTCCCATCCGTGCTCACCCCGAGCGACACGGGCCGCTCCGGCCCTCCCAGGAAGTACATTCCGGCCGCGGTGGCCACCCCTGCGGCCCCCACGCCCAGCAGGCTGAAGCCCACCGTCTGCCACGTACGGCCTCGCGAGACGCTCCGGTCCACATCCTCCCGCGTCGCGAGCGAGGGGTCATCGTCCCGCAGCCGTCCCCGCTCCCCGCGAGAGATGGCCCAGGAGACGCCTCCCGCCACCAGGAGGCCTCCTCCCACGGCGGCCGGCACCAGCGCATACTTCCTCAGGTCTCTTCCCGGGGCCCGCTGGCTCACGCCCTCGGCGCCTGGCACGGGCGCGGCGGGCGCCGGCACCGGCGAGGCCAGGGAGGGCGGACGCGCCAGCGGCTCCGCCTGCTGCTGCGCCAGGAGGGGGGCCATCTCTCGCTTCACCTGCTGACGCACGGACTCGAAGAGCTTGCCGATCTTCGGAGCGACCGGCACGGGCAGCTGAGCCTCGGGCTTCAGCAGCAGCGCGGCCTTGAACGCGGCGGTCCCCGGCTCCACCCGGCCCATCTCCGTCAGGAGGATGCCCTCGTAGAGGGAGAGGGTGACTTCGTCTTCCGTGCTGCGGGCCTTCTGTTGCTGGGCCAGCTGGATCTGGTTCAGCGCACGCTCGTATTCCAGGTTCTCATACAGGCGGCGAATCGAGATGAGGTAGCGCTGAACCTCGGGATTGGCCGCGGCATGACTGGCGGCAGACACCCCCACCAGCACGGCCAACGTCAGCGCGAACCTGATCGAACGGCTGCCGGACAGACCTGTCTGAGGCATAGGGCCCTTGGGAAGGAAAAGGCCCCATTTTTACCACGGAAGCCCTCCCGGCAGCCCCTTCTCAGTGTCGCGGGGCCCCGTGCCGCTGGAGCGTCGCGGCCAGGGCATTCACGAGCCGCTCGGCCTCCGGGCTCTCGGCGCTCCGGGGAACCGGGTACCGCTCGCGGCCGGCCTGGAGCGTGCGCGGCTCCTCCCCCTCGTTCTTCCCTGGCAGTTCTGGCGGGGGCTGCACGCCCGCGGCCTTCAGCGCCCGGCGCACCCCGGGGGCCAGCTCCGCGAAGAGCGCGCGGGAGTCCCCATCGAACGCCGAGGGACGCGCCTCCATCCACTCCGGGTTGAAGTGGAACCATTGGAAATAGGGCCCCGTGTGCTGGTAGCCCACCTGCTTGATGAAATCCACGAGGTGCCCCCCCGGGCTCGGAGGCACCGTGATGAAGCCATCGTTGTACTTCACCCGCCCCATCAGCGGCGGCGCCAGCGCCTGCACCTGGGTGTAATCCGCGTTCCGCGTGGTGTGCTCCGCCCTCTCCACGAGCGCCCGGATGGACTCCGTTCCCGGAATGATGGGGCTGTAGAGCGTGGCGGCCTTCGCCAGCGAGGCCGCGCTCCACGCTTGTGTCACCAGGTCCAGATCATTGGCGAAGCGCACCATCGTGAGGCCCGGCTTGCCGTCCGCGTACGCGGCGAAGGCACCATTGCCCGCGCTGGGGCCCGCGAAAGACAGACAGGTGAGCTGGGCATTGCCCTGGGAATCCCAGTGCCCCCTCGTGTCCGCCAGCCACAGCGCCACCGTCGAGGCCAGCGTGCCGCCCAGGCCGAACCCGGTGACATTCACCTTCACCTTCGCGCCCGTGAGCGTCTTCAGGAAGTGGGCCAGGGAGGTGCCCGCCCCCGGCCGTGGGCCCGACGGCGTTATCTCCTGAAGCACCGAGAGGCCGCTGGCGATGCCCAGGGAAATCTTGGCGTCCGCCGCCTCGGTCCCCGTCCCCCAGGGCACCTGCAACGCGACGAGCGACTCCTCCGCCATCCACTCGAACACCGAGGCGGTGCCCGCCCCCGAAATCGAGACGACATACTGCGCGGGGTCCAGCGTGGACTGCGCGACATACATCGTGTGGACCGGGAACGCGCTCGCAGGGTCCACGTGGACACTCGGCCCCCACACGACGCTCCACCCGCCAATGAAGGGCTGGGCCTTCGCGAGCGCCTTGTGGAGCGCCTCCTGGGTCCGCGCCTCGATGTCCTGGCCCGCGCCGGTGTCCTGGCGCAGCCCCTCGGACAGATTCGCGAACACCGCGAGAGCGAAGACATCCTCCTGCAGCTTGCTGATATCGGGCTGAAACATGATGCTTTCCTCGGCTGGTGAACAACCGGGAGGGAAAGCATCGGGGGTCTGTTTTCAAAGTCCGGTCCGACTTCCGGACAGGACGGCGTTCAGTGTTGGCCGCTACTTCGTGCCGAAGAGCCGGTCACCCGCGTCGCCCAGGCCCGGCAGGATGTAGCCGTGCTCGTTGAGCCGCTCGTCGATGGCCGCCGTGTACACGTGCACGTCCGGGTGGTGCTCGCGCAGGTTCGCCAGCCCTTCCGGGCAGGCCAGCAGGCACACGAAGCGCAAGCTCCCGGGCTTGCTCGCCTTGATGCGGCTGAGCGCGGCGATGGCCGAGTTGCCCGTGGCCAGCATCGGATCACACACGATGACGTCGCGGTCCGTGAGCTGTCCCGGAACCTTGTAGTAGTACTCCACCGCCATCAGCGTCTCGGGGTCGCGGTACATGCCGATGTGCCCGATGCGCGCGGACGGGACAAGCTGCAGCATGCCGTCCAGGATGCCCTGGCCCGCCCGGAGGATGGCCACCAGCACCAGCTTCTTGCCCTCCAGCACCGGCGCCTGCATCGTCGCCAGCGGCGTCTGGATGGTCTCCTCGCGCAGCTTCAGGTCCCGCATGGCCTCGTACGCCAGGAGCTGGGAGATTTCCTGCAACAGGGCGCGGAAGCTCGCCGTGCTCGTCTCCACGCGCCGCATCAGCGTGAGCTTGTGCTTCACCAGCGGGTGATCCACCACGGTACAGTTCGGGAAGTCCTGACTCACGTGCCCTCTCCCTTCGGCTAACGAGACCCAGGCGCCTTCATAGCGCCCCGGGCATGACTTAGAAGACCGTTCCGTCGCTTTCGATGCGAATGGGCGGCGTGCCCCCCGCGCGCTTCTCCGCGGCGATGCGCCGGCCCGCGCTCCACGTGCCGCCCTGGAGCACCTTGGCCAGCGGCAGCTGCGCGGGCGTGCGCCCCAGCGTCTCGCGCACCCGGTTTCCCACCTCGTCCAGCAGCGCCACGGTGAGCGCCCGCCACTCGACGATGGGCTCGGAGCCCGGCAGGGAGGCCACCTCCAAGAGCCGCCCGTCCCGGGGCACCAGGAGCCCCAGGTCCACCAGCAG
Organism: Allostigmatella hybrida; assembly: GCF_020103775.1. Lineage (NCBI taxonomy): Bacteria > Pseudomonadati > Myxococcota > Myxococcia > Myxococcales > Archangiaceae > Allostigmatella > Allostigmatella hybrida. The sequence continues at coordinate 52,745 of NZ_JAHXBH010000024.1, read as the reverse complement.
CCCGCCGTTGCGGTACTCGGGCAGCCCGGTCAGCTCATCCAGGTGCGTCACCTCGAGGCCGCCCTCGGCCAACGGCTCCAGCAGCGAGTACGTCAGCCACTGGGACAACTTGTGGAAAGGCACCAGCCCGTCCGCGCTCTCCGGCGGCCCCAGGCTGGAGTGCGGCCACACATCGCCCAGGTTCACCCCGTCCAGGGTGATGCGGCCCGGCCAGATGGGGCCCAGCCGCTCCAGCACCAGGCCCAGCACCGCGGAGGCCCGCACCGTGCCCCCGCGGGGCGCGAGCGCGTCATACAGCGCCCCAGGCCGGGGCAGCACCCGCCCCAGGCCGTGCAGCAGCGACAGCCGCCCGTCCAGCCCCTCCAGGGGGTTGGTCTCGGTGACTTGAAACCCGCGCGCCAGCGCCTCGCGCGTGAGGCCGGTGAGCCCCGCGGCGTCCGCGCGCAGCGGCTGGTGCGGATCCGACGAGAACGCGCCCGCGAGGAACATCCGGAAGCTGGCCACCGCCAGCCCCTCCGAGCGCGCGTACTGCCCGCCCCCCGCCTCGTGGTACTTCCAGCGCGGCCCGCTGCCGGCATCCAGCAACACGCTGGTGATGACCAGGTCCAGCTTCGCCCGCGCCCGCTCCTCGCGGGGCAGCGAGGCCAGGCGCGCATCCAGCTCCGCGTTGCGCGCCACGCTGCCCACGTCGAAGTGGCCCCAGCGGCTGTGCACGGGGATGTCCAGCGTGGGGTACGCCTCGCGCGTCACCTTCAGCACGTAGTCGGCCACCGCGGGCAGCTGCTCCATGCGCACGCGGAAGTGGGGCAGCCGGTCCGCGCGGCCCAGCTCCAGCAGCCGGTGGCAGCGCTCGCGCACGGCGCGCGGGCTCCTCAAATACGCGACGGACGGAGAGACCTCAGGCATCCAGGTCCCGTCCCTTCACCTGCTGCAGCTCCTGGGTGTTGGCCACCTTGCCCGGCGTGTAGTACCCGGCGGCCTTCTTGGCCTCCATCTCCACCTGGGCGTCCGCGGGGACGAGCCCATCGGGGATGGCCACGCGCTCGAGGATCTCGATGCCCGAGCGGGTGATGGCGTTGTACTTCATATCGCTCATGGACACGAAGCGGTGGATGCGGGTGATGCCCAGCCAGTGCAGCGCATCCGGCATCAGCTCCTGGAAGCGCATGTCCTGCACGCCCGCCACGCACTCGGTGCGGTGGAAGTAGGTGGCCGCCGAGTCCCCGCCCTCCTGGCGCTTGCGCGCGTTGTACACGAGGAACTTCGTCACCTCGCCCAGCGCGCGGCCCTCCTTGCGCGAGTAGACGATGACGCCCGCGCCGCCTGCCTGCGCCGTGCGCACGCACTCTTCAACGCCATGCGCCAGGTACGGCCGGCACGTGCAGATGTCGCTGCCGAACACGTCCGAGCCGTTGCACTCGTCGTGCACGCGCACCGCCAGGGGCACGTTGGGATCCGAGATCGTCTCCATCTTCCCGAAGAAGTAGATGGTGAGCCCGCCGATGGGCGGCAGGAACACGTGCAGGTCCGGCCGGGTGATGAGCTCCGGGAACATGCCGCCGGTGTGCTCGAAGAGGCCGCGGCGCAGCGCGCTCTCCGTCAGCCCGAAGCGCTTGGCGATGCCGGGCAGGTGCCACACGGGCTCCACCGCCGCCTTCGTCACCTTCAGGTCCCCGTTGGCCGTCAGGTGGTGCCCATCCGGCACCAGCCGCCCGGCGGTGATGGCATCGCGCAGCTCCGGCATGTTCATGTGCGCGCGGGTGATGGCGATGGTGGGCCGGATGTCCACGCCCTGCTCCATGTAGGCGCGGAACACCTGCGGGGCCACGGCGCCCCAGGGGTCCATGGAGACGATGCGCTCCGGGTCCTTCCAGGAGGGGAAGGGGCCAATCTCTTCCGCCGGCGCGGTGTTCGTCAGGTCCGCGCGGTGGTCCTGCGGCAGGCTGCCCGCGGCGACGGCCAGCGCGCGGTAGATGGCGTAGGAGCCTGCGTGGGTGCCGATGACGTTGCGGTGCGCGTGATCGGTGAGGGTGGCCACCACGGGCCCTCGCCGCAGGGGCTCCGCATCCCCCCAGTGCAGCCGGACGGCCTGCGAGTCGCTGTCCGGGTGGGAGGTGAGGCGGATGTGATTGACCGGCTTCTTATCGGGCATCGACGACGCCCTCCTTCAGGTACGCCGCGAGGGCGCGAGGGAACTGCAAGAGAACCGCGGGAAGGCTTCAGCTCATCCACGAGCCATCGGTGCGCGCCGTCCACTTGCGCGTCACCTTCTTCGTCTGGCTCCAGAACTCGACGCCGCCCGGGCCGGTGATGTCGCCATGGCCGAAGCGGGACTCGTTGATGCCGCCGAACGAGAACGGCTCTCGGGGCACGGGCACTCCCACGTTGACGCCCACCATGCCCGCCCGGGCGTGCTCCACCACGTGCTGGGCCACCGCCCCGTTGGTGGTGAAGATGGAGGCGGCGTTGCCGTAGGGCGAGGCGGCCTCCAGCTCCAGCGCCGCCGACAGCGTGGGCACCCGGACAATCGAGATGAGCGGGCCGAACAGCTCGCGCTGGGCCGCCTCCATGTCCGGGCGGACGTGGTCCAAGAGGGTGGGGCCCAGCCAGTGGCCCCCCGCCCAGGCGGCGCCCTGGGGCTTCTTGCCGCGCCCGTCCACGAGCACGCGCGCGCCCTCGGACTCGGCGCGGGCGATGGCCGCCTCCAGCCGCTCCTGGCTCGCCCGGTCGATGAGCGCGCCCATGCCGGGCCCGATTTCCAGGGCCGCCGCGCGGCGGGCCACCTCGTCGATCAGCGGCTGCACCTCACCCACCGCCACGAGCACGCTGGCGGCCATGCAGCGCTGGCCCGCGCACCCGGTGAACGAGTCCACCACCGCCTGCGGGGTGAGCGCCGGATCCGCGTCCGGCACGACGATGAGGTGGTTCTTCGCGCCGCCCAGGGCGAGCACGCGCTTGCCGTGCGCGGCCCCTTCCGCGTACACGCGCCGGGCCACCGCGGACGAGCCGACGAAGCCCACGGCCTTCACGTCCGGGTGCTCCAGCAGCCCCTGCACCGCCTCCTTGCCGCCGTGCACGAGCGAGAAGACGCCCGGGGGCATCCCCGCCTCCAGCATCAGCTCGCCCAGGGCGCACGCGGTGAGCGGCACCTTCTCGGAGGGCTTGAGGATGAAGGCATTGCCCACCGCGAGCGCGGTGGGGATCATCCACATGGGCACCATGGCCGGGAAGTTGAAGGGGGTGATGCCGGCGACGACGCCCAGGGGCTCGCGGCGGAACTCGCACGTCACCCCGCGGCTCACTTCCATGGCGCCGCCCGTGTCCAGGTTCTGGAGCGAGAGGGCGAAGTCACACACCTCCAGCCCCTTGAGGATCCCCGCGCGGGCCTCGCCCACCGTCTTGCCGGCCTCGCTGGCGGCGAGGTGCGCCAGCCGCTCCAGGTTCTTCTCCAGCAGCGCGCGGAAGCGCGACAGGTGCACGGTGCGCTCGCGCAGGCCCATGGCCTGCCAGCCCACGGAGGCCTTCTTCGCGGCCTCGACCACGGGGGACACGCCGCTCAGGGGCGTCAGGGGCACCCGGCCAATCACCCCGCCCGTGTAGGGGCTGCGCACCTCGAGCAGCTCGGCGCCCACGGGGGACACCCACTCTCCTCCCACGAGGTTGCGGCAGACAATGGGACTTGCGGGAAGCTGCACAAAGGACACGGGGACCTCCCGGGGGCGCCCTGGGAAACAGGGAAAGACCCGATCCTAGCAGGGGCGGCTGGAGAAACCGCAACTCCCCCCAGCGTTCCGCCCCCTCGGGGGCTGTCTGCCAACCAACCCAGCAGCCTCCGGGTGTTCAGCAAACAGCGGGCGGCTCACCCTCGCTGGGGCTCCTTCCAGGCAATCCGATACGTCGTGCCCTCCGCGTCGCTCTCCAGGATGTCCACGGTCAGCCCCGTCACCCGGCCCAGGAGCATCCCCGCGAAGATGAGCCCTTGCACGAAGTAGCGCACGTGGCTCGTGTCATTCACCCAGACTTCCGCCACGGTGGGGGACACGGCCTTGGTGCGGGTGACGGTGTAGTTGTTGCCCGAGCGAAGGCTCTTCTGCAGCCGCCCCAGCCGCTGGTGCGGCCTCAGCGCCGCCAGCAACGTGAGCATGGCGGAGCCCATGGGCGTCTGCTGATAGCCTCGCACCATCAGCTCGCCCAGCATCCACCAGGAATCCTTCTCGGGCAGGGCCGGGAACAGCTCGGCGGCCGTCAGCTCCAGGCATTTGAGCCACGTTTCGAAGGGGTAGGCGGGCAGCAGCTTCTGGTCCAGATCGATCCCCGCCTGCCGGAGCTTGTTCTTCAACCGCGGTGTGACTTGTCCGGAGAGCCCTCGCAGGAAGAACCCTTCGACCGCGTAATCAAAGACGAGCCTCTCCGCCATGGGGCCAGCGTCAGCGTCTGGGCACCGCCAGTCAAGCGAGGGCTGTTCATTTGCGTGAGGCTTCCACCTGGGCTCTCCTGGCCGCTCCACGAAGTCCTTGCAGGGCGGGCACCATGGGGTTCATTTTCTTGGCGGCAGGTGTGGGCATGGGGGTGATTTGTCTGGTCACCCTCGTACGCACCCGGCGGTTCCTCGCCCTGGCCCACGAGACACACGCCCAGGTGGTGGGCAACCACTCGCGCCTTCATAACCGCAAGCCCACCTACTACCCGGTGCTGCGCTACCAGACGCAGGAGGGCACGCAGCACGAGGTGGTCTCCCCCGTGGGCTCCAACCCGCCCCGCTACCGGGAAGGAGCGCAGGTGACGCTGCTCTACAACCCGGCGAATCCGCAGCAGGTGCGCATCAACAACTTCCTCAACCTGTGGCTGATGCCGCTGCTGTTTGGCGTGCTGGGTGCTGCCTTCCTGCTCGTGGGAGGCCTGGCCCTGATGGCCAGCTCCCTGCGCCGCTGAGCCTCACGTCAGGCTTCAGCCCTGGAGCCTCAGAAGGTAGGCCTCCAGGTACACCGAGGGCGTGTCCAGGTCCCCCTCCGGGGTCCGGACGTAACCGCGCTGCTGGTACATGCGGGCCACGCCGGCGACGCCCCGGCGCACGTGCAGGGCCACGGCCGCCACGCCCCACGTGCGCGCGAGCGCCTCGGCCGCATCCAGCAACGGCTTGCCCAAACCCTGGCCATGGTAGCGGACCGCCGTGGCGAGGTGCCGGAGGTCCGCCGCGTGGGGCACCCAGGCCTCGGAGCCCGGCGCCCCCGGCGGGAAGAGGGCCACCGTGCCCACCACCTCCCCGTTCACCTCGGCCACCAGCACCGTGGCCGCCTCGCGCTTGGACGCCACGTCGCGCAGGGCGCGCTTGCGCTCGTCGGTGTAGACCACCTCGGGCAGCTTCTTCGCGTACTGCGTCACATACGCATCGACGAGCAGCTCGCCGATCGCGGCATCATCCTCGGGCCGGGCCTCCCGGATGTGAACCGGGCCCACGCTCTCGCTCTGGCTCATGGCCCGGCCTCTATCACGGCCGGACCGTGGGGGGGCTCACCGCCGGCGAGGCGCCCGCACCCGCGCGGGCACCCGGCGCCGCTCCATGAACAGCCACGCCATCAGCAGCAGCGCGCCCCCGGCGGCTCCCGTGCTTCCCCCGGTGCTGCACCCGGCCTGCGCCTCCGCCGCGGACTCCAGCGGGCCCGTGGGCCCGGTCGAGGCGGGCGGCTCCGGCAGGGACGCTTCCTCCGGGACCGGCACCGTCCCCGGGGCAGGGGCGGGCGCCTCGGTGCTGGGCGGCGTCCCGGGGGCGGGGGTGGACGGCTCCTCCGGAAGCGCGGGTGCTCCCGTGAGCTCCAGGTAGCGCGAGATGAGCTTCTTCCGGGCGCGCTCGAACGCCTCGCCCTCGTCCGGCACCTTCGAGGCAGAGGGGATGAGCTGACGGGCCACCTTGTTCGCGAAGGCCGGGTCTCCCGCGTCGCTCACGGCCTTGAGCCACTCGTAGTCCTGCACGCCCATGCGGATGAGCTTCAGCCGGATGGAGGCCACCGGCACATCCGTGGCGCCGCCGATGGCCGCGGGCGTGCCGGGGTAGAATAGCGTCCCGTCGCCGTTGCCGTTGAAGCGGAACTGATCCGTCCACGCCGTCGCCAGCATGCCCACCGTCTGGTAGTACAGCTCGCCCGTGGCGCCCTCCAGGAAGGACACCCACTCCATCGCGCGCGCCTTCGCCGCCGAGCGGTCCACCATATAAGAGGGCCACCCGGCCCCCGGCTGGTTCTCGGGCGCGTTCGTCCCGTACGCGCAGCCGTGGCTCATGCAGCTCTGGTACATCCACAGCTCCCGGCCCGGCCGCGAGAGGAAGTCCTCGTAGGTGGCCCGCTGGCTGCCCAGGAACGGCGGCGCCGCCCCATCCAGGTGGTTCACCACGGGCGCCGCCACGTCCATGAGCTCCTCCAGCCCGTGGCGGGCCAGTTCCCGCGAGTTCGTCGTCACCAGCGTGCGCAGCTCCGGCGCCACCTGCCGGGCCAGCTCCGCGTTCTGGCGCAGCGCCTCGAAGGAGATGCCATACGGGGGCTCGTCGCCCACGAAGTCATACGCCCGCGGCAGCCAGCCGCGCGCCTGCGCCCCGGCCGTGAAGTCCGCGAGCCCCTCCGCCGTGTGCTCGCCCACGTACTGGAAGCTCGTCAGCCGCGCGCCGGGCAGCCGCGTCTGCACGGTGCCGTCCAGGAACGGGCCCCACACCGCCTCGAAGGCGCTAAAGGGCTGGGGCGCGCGCGGGAAGCCGCTGGAGAGCGACACCCGGTGCTCCAGCGCCATGCGGTGGTAGCGCGCCAGCAGCTCCTCCTGCTTCGCCACCGGACAGTCCGGGCTGCCCGTGTGCGCGTTGCACACGTGCGGCGGCCACACCAGGAAGGCCGTGGCCAGCGACGGGGTGCTGGGCAGCGTCGCGTCCACCACCGTCAGCCGCACGCCCACCCGCGCGGGCGCGCCTTGCGAGGACGTCACCTCCACCGTGCCCCGGTACTGGCCGGGCGGCGCATCCACCGGCACGTGCACATCCACCCAGATGGCGCGCGTCTCGCGGGCGGGCACGTCGAACGGGAAGGCGCGGCGGCCCTCGCCGGCAATCTCATCCACGTCCGGCACCAGCCCATCCGGCCACGGGCCCACGGGCGTGCCCGGCACCGAGGGCCGCACCGTCGTCAGGTACGCCACGCGGTACAGCGTCACGTCCGCCGCCGGAATGCTCGTGGGGCCCACGAGCGCATTCATCCTCGCGCGCACCCCATTGAGTCCCGTGTTGCCGCCGTGCAGCGCCACCTGGAAGGAGACGAACTCGTTGCGGGCCGCCGTGAGGTGCAGCTCGGGCTGGACGCGCGGCGCCAGGTTCGGCCGGACCTTCACCATCGCGCTCTCGCCCCAAACGGACGGAGGGGCCGCGGCGGCAGGCAGCGCCAGCAGCAAGGGCAGGAAGATCACCAGACGCTTGAGGTGCATGACGGGCTGAACGAATGGCTTTGCCCGGTAGCTTCCCGCCCGCTCCCTCCCAGCAGGCAAGCGCCCGGCCGCCCGATGGCTGCACGCGAGCCCCTGCGTGCCGTCCGGGCGTCAGCGCAGGAGCTTCAGCGTCGACAGGGAGCGCTCCACCCGCGAGGAGCGGGGCCCGTAGTCCGATTCGGGCGCGCTGAAGGTGACGAGCACGAAGCGGTCCGGACGCGGCAGGACATAGACGAGCGTACGCACATTTCCCTTCAGGAACTCGTAGCGCGCCACCGCCCCGGCGGGGAGCGTTCCCCGGGCCTGCTGCACGGCCTTGCCGGGCAGGGACACCCCGGCGAGGCGGAACACCTCCTCGGGAGGCGTCTCCAGCGGGAGCTCCGGGCCCGGAACCGAGCGCAGCTCCAGACCGCCCTCGAAGTGGGCCACGGCCGGGGGCCCGGCCTCCTCCGAGGCGAAGCTCACCCCGGAAGGGGGCTCGTACTGGAGCCCCAGGGCGTCGGATGTGACGGGGCGGGAGCAGCCCAGGGCGAGCAACAGCGGCAACAGCCATGGCGTCGGGGGTCTCACCGGCCCAGCCTGACAGGTTCCCGAGGGATGGGAAGGCCACCCGAGCGTGCTTCCCTCGGCACGCCGCTCGGATACGCTGGGGGGCGATGAGCCTCCTCCGTCCCCGCGTTGCCCTGTTCCTGGCGTTGTCCCTGGCCCCGGACGTGCTGGCCCAGCCGGCCTCCTCTCCTCAGAACCTGGCCCCGCCCCGGCTGCTGGCGGCCCCCCGGGAGAGCCGGCTTCCCCTGCCGAAGACGCCCGGGAAGGACACCCCGCCGGTTCCGTTCGAGGATGTCCTCACCAAGCTGCGCAAGTCGGGCAAGGTCGCCACGGCCCAGCGCCTGCTCAACGCGGCCAACGCGGCGAAGGCCGAGCAGCAGAAGCGGGGCAAGGGCCAGGTCGTGGCCGGCCGCGCTGTCATCACCAGAGGTCCTGGCAAGCTGGAGCAGCTGCTCGTGCCGGGGACGCTCGTGGAGGACGGCTGGTTCGTCGCGCTGATGGAGGACCCGAAGCAGCTCGTTCCGCTTCGCCTGCATGGGTACGAGCCCGTGGGCGTTTCCCCGCTGGAGTTTCCCCAGAAGGACGTCATCCACCTGGGGGACATCGCCCTGAACCCGCTGCCCCCGGAGAAGACCGGCACGGTGAAGGGCCGGGTCCTGGCCTCGGAGCCGAAGACGCCCCTCCAGGCCTACGCCTTCATCGTCCCCGGGAATGTCGCCGCCTCCTCCGGCAAGGGGGAGCCCGCCCGGCCAGGGGCGAAGGTGGAGGTGAAGCTCCAGCCGGATGGCAGCTTCCAGTTGGGAGGTCTCACGCCGCGCCCGGCGCGCTACGAGCTGTGGTTCAAGGCAGCAGGGCACGAGCCACAGAGCCAGACCCTCAACCTGGCGGCGGGCACGACCCAGGATCTGGGAGAGATCCGGCTGTCGAAGCCGAGCAAGCTGCGCGTGCGCTACGTCCTGTCGAACACGCCGCCCCCCTTCCAGAACGCGCAGGTGCGCGAGGCGCAGATCTCGGAGAACCAGTCGTTCAAGGCCGACCCGGCGATGAAGGGCGACACGTTCTTCCTCCAGCCCCGTCCGGGAGGGGACCGGCTGAAGTTCGCCACCCAGCCCACGCGGCTCGCCTCGCTCGGCCAGGGCAAGCTGGAGGACTACGCCTCCGTGGACCCCGCCAGCGTGAAGTTCGCCGTGCCCTATGAGGTGCCCTTCGAGCCAGGCCGCGTCTACCTCGTGGACCACCGCGCCGCCGAGCGGTGGGTGCTCTTCCAGGTCGAGGGCAGCGCGCCGGCCAAGAAGTAACCGTCAGAATTCCGAGAAGAGGTCCACGACGGCCTGCGCGAGCAATTCCTGCTCGGCAGGCTCCAAGCTGCTGGCGTATTCGAGCACATCCCGCACGCCAGGTGAGGAGGGCTCGCGAAAGAGATCCACCAGCTTCGCCTGGATGAGGCGCCCCTCGTGATCAGCCTGCGCCAGCGACGATAAAACGGTCTTCGTGCCCATGAGCATGACATAGGCGAAGAGATCGAAGCAGTCCTTCGTCTCTTTGGGCCTCTGCTTCAGCTTGGCCTCGACCTTCATCGCGAGAAACCCAGCGGCATCCGGAACCGAGAGCCTCAAGGGGACCTTTCCCACCGAGAACTCGATGCGACGCTTGAACTTCAACGCCAATGGGGCATTGGGCAGAACGGTCATCGGAACAGGGAGTGCCTCACGCTCGACTCCGGGCATGGAAAACAAATCGAGATCCATCTGAGCGCCTCCCGGCAGGGGCCTTGACCAGCGGAAATCCCGGACGCGCTGGTACCCCCGATCCCGAAGCACTTCTGGTAATCGATCCGCCGCGAACTCATCTCCTTCCAGTTCGAACAGCAGGTCCGGCTCGAAGGAAAAGCCCCGGTCCACCTCGATGCCCGTGCTCGTCTTGAGAGTGATCGTCCCCGTGCCCCCCTGAAGACGGGACTCCAACGCAAGCACCTGCCCACCGATCAGCACCACTCGCGAAGCCAGATCTCCCAGATCCAACAAGAGTTCCGCCAACTCCCTGAGCACTGCTTCGAATTGCTCAAGCTCTGTCATGGATTGACCCGGTCCAGAGCGGCAGGTCCTTGGCGAAGCGCTCCACCAAGGCTTCGGACTGCTCTTTTCCACGGCCCCCACTGTGGTGGAAGTCCACGGCTAACTGCGGCAGGGCCACACCGGGCCCGTGAGGAAGGGCCCGCGCGGCGTGATACACCCCGCCGGCCTCCGTCTCTGCGGCAACCTCGGGCCTCAGGATCCAGAAATTATGAGGGGTCATTCGCCGGAGCCCAAAGGCCTGGAAGACAGGTTCTATCGACCCCGTCAGATAGAGCCCATGGGGCAACCCCGAGACGATCCGCTCCTCTGGCAGCAGGCCACTGGCCAGGGTGAAGACGCAATGAATCCCTTGCTCTTCCAGCGCCTTGTAACCGCTCCGAAGAGCGTCAGGCATTGTGGAGGCCGCGTGGAAGCCCTCGGCGGTCACGGACGTCTTCTCCCCGCTCTCCAGCCAGGCCCGCAGGAGCCCTACCGCATCCCGGAGCCGGAAGCCTGTGTTCCGGGAGGCGCGGGTGAGATACCCATCCTGTTCAAGTTGCGTGAGCACTCCGTGAGTGTACGCATAGCTCGTCTGAGCCCGCGCCGAGAGTTCCCGTGCAGTCAGGATCTGCTCTGGCGACGCCAGGAGGATTCTGACTAAGCGACCCCCTTTCCCATGAAAGATGGGTGCACGAGAGCGCCGCTGAACGGGCACGTCACCATGTACCCGAATGAATTTCCCCTCGGAGTGCAGCAACAAAGTGCCTCGCAGATCCACCAAGGCCACATCCTCCCGCTCACACGTGGTGATGACACCCGCACTGGCCGCGTCCGTGACGAGCATCGGCACGCGAGGAATGGGCAGAGCGCGTCCAGCGGATCCACGCCGCCTCAACTCCTCGTCCAGTTCCAACAGCCGTCTGCGCAGTTGCGGCACGAGCGCAGGTAACAGCTGGGGCCGGTAGACCATGAGGACGGGAACACTCCCGGATGGCAAGAGAACCCGGGCCAAGTCGTAGACTGCCTGCCCCCCGGGGCCCCGCTGGGGAACAAGCCATGAGTCTTGGCGGACCACCTCCACGCCTCGGGGCATGGGAGGAGGGTGTTTCCAAAATCTCTCTCTAAGTGTGGGACCGGTAGAGTTCACAATTATGTCGATATACCCCTTTTAGAGCGATAATTGTCGACAGAATAGTCGCACATGTTGCGATTATCGACACAATTGTGTAAATGAGTGTCTGCCCGCTCTCAGTGTCCCGTGGAGGGAGTCGGAGCCTCCGGGCGAGGCAGCTGCTCGGGCATCTCCGCCATCGCGTAGGCCAGCCACGTCACCGCGGCCGTGCTCTGCGCCAGCGCCACCGGGTCCAGCGTGTCCGCGTGCGTGTGGTGCACGTCGAAGTAGCGCGAAGCGTCCTGCCTCAGCCCGAAGAAGGGCACCCGCGCTGGCAGCAGGGGAATCAGGTCCGCGCCCCCCGCCTCGCCCTCCATGAGCGCGCCCGCCCCCACCGTCCGCAGCGGGCTCAACCAGGGCCGCACCTTCTCCGCCGCCCCCGCTCCCGCCCGGAGCACCACCCCCACCGGCCGCCCGCCCCCCGCATCCATCTCCAGCGCCGCCACGTGGCGCGGCAGCTCCGCCGCGTGCGCCTCGGCGTAGGCCCTCGCGCCCCGCAGGCCGTTCTCCTCGTTCATGAAGAGCACCACCCGCACCGTGCGCCGGGGCGCGGGCCGCTGCTTCGCCAGCAGCCGCGCGGCCTCCATCACCATCACCACGCCCGCGCCATCATCGTGCGCGCCCGTCCCCACATCCCACGAGTCCAGGTGCGCGCCCAGCAGCACCACCTCCTGCGGCTTCTCGCGGCCCTTCACCTCGGCCACCACATTGAAGGAGTCCGCGTCCGGCAGCTCCTGGCACCCGAGCATCAGCTTCACCCGCACCGGCCCTCCCGCCGCCACGAGCCGGCTGAGCAGCTCCGCGTCCTCCACCGTGACGGAGGCGGCGGCGATGCGCGGATCTCCCTCCTCGAAGCGCGTGGCGCCCGTGTGCGGCGTGGCCAGGGACGCGGTGGCCAGGGAGCGCACCAGCGCCGCCACCGCGCCCGCCTTCGCCGCCGCCGCCGGGCCCCGGGAGCGCAGCGACGCGAAGCGCCCATAGTCCTCGGGCTTCTGCATGGTGTGGTTGAAGAGGACGATGCGGCCCTTCACGCGCGCGCCCAGCGCGCCCAGTTCCTCCAGGGAGCGCACCTCCACCACCTCGCCGGTGACACCCTCGGGGGGCGTCGCGCCGCTTCCCCCCAGCGCCATCACGCTCAGCGGCCGGCCCCGGAAGCGCTCCGAGCCGAGAAGCTCCGCCCGCTCCTCCCCCCGCACCCAGTGCGGCACCTTGACGGGCTCCAGCCACGCCTTCACCCCGTCCGCCTTGAAGGAGCGAAGCGCCCACTGCACCGCGGCCGCCGCCCCCTCCGAGCCCGACAGCCGGGCCCCCACCCCATCCGTGAGCTCCGCGAGGCGCGTCCAGGCATGGCCCTCGGTGAGCGCCGCGCCCACGAGCCGCTCCGCCACGGGCAGCGCGGGCGCCGCCTGGGGCGCCGGGGCCGGAGCCGCCGCCGTGAGGAGCTGAATCATCAGATGGGATGGAACCAGGAAGGTGGACACGAGCACGGAAGCCCTCCGGAAGAAGTCGCCGCACTCTCAGCCCTCGGCCCTCCCCCCGCAAGCGATTCCCGCGCCCCTTACTGCCGGAGCCGGAACACGAACGCGGCGGTCTGCTCGGGGGTGAGCAGTCCCGTGCCGAAGTCCGTGGGCCCCGCGAGGATGCCCGAGACGATGCTCTCCCCATCCAGGCTCGCCGCCAGCTTGTTCATCTGGACGATGCCGTCCGCGGCGAAGGCCGTCACCCAGCGCTGGTTGCCCTGGGCCCGGTCCACCTTCGTCAGGAACAGGTACCGCGAGGAGGCGGGCGGCAACGGGCCCACGCCCAGCGCATTGCCCGGCTCGGCGAACCCCATCACCATCGCATCATCCCGGGGGTCGATCATCACATCCAGCGCCGCGGAGCCCAGCGGCTTGGCCCACAGCTCGCCCCCGTCGCGGTGGTACGCGAGCAGCAGCCCCTGCTCCGCTTGGGAGTCGAACGTGTCCCGGCCGAAGGAGAAGCGCCCGGTGAACCCCCCGGTGACGAGCAGCCGGGTGCCCTGGACCGCGATGCCCCGGAACTCCGCGCGGCCCACCAGCTCGCGCAGCGGTTCGGACCAGACATGCTCCCCGGTGGCCGTGTACCGGGCAATCACGGGCCCGCGCTGCCCCTCGGGCACGGTGAAGACCTGGCCGCCGAACTGGCCCGTCCCGGTGAAGTAGCCCGACACATAGACATGGCCGTGGTTGTCCGGCGTCACATCCCCGAAGTGGCTGGGCTGCGCATTCATGAAGATGCGGTCCCACAGCCACCGGCCATCCGGGGCGTATTTGACGAGGAAGGCCGACGCCGTAGGCGCGCGCCTGGGGCTGCCCGAGCCCAGGTCCACGCTGCCCGAGAACGAGCCCGCGAGCAGGGTGTTGCCCTCCGCGTCCACGGTGACGCTGCTGCCGGGGGACAGCGTCCCCTTGAGCGGCCGGGCCCACGCGTAGTCCCCGTCCGGACCGTAGTGGGCCAGGAAGGCGCCCGCGGGCATGCCCCCGCCGCCCACGTCCGTGCCCAGCGTGCCCTCGCCCAGCACGGTGATTCCGCCCTCGGCATCCACGGCGGCATCCAGGAACCGGGTGCTCAGCCGGAGAACGTCCGGAGGCGGCGAGGTGTGGCCGAAGCTGCGCGAGCCCAGGTGGGTGCCATCCGGCGCGTACCGGGCCAGGAACGCGCGCGTGCCCTGGGGCCCCAGCGGCGGGGGGAAGGCACTGCCCCCCACGTCCGCGGAGGCGCCCGTGTAGTGGCCCACCATGACGATGTTGCCGGCCCGGTCGATGGCCACCGCGTGCGAGGCCTCGTTCTCGGAGCCATGGCTCTGACGGGCCCAGCGCGCGATCGGACCGGGAAGCAGCGAGGCCTGCTCCACCTGGGCCAGCGGCGCGCCCTCCTCGGCAGGGGGGACCTCGCCACAGGCCCAAAAACCCCACACAGCGCCCAGCACGCACAGACCCTTGCGTCCCCACACCCGCATCGCCATGTCATCCCCCCCCCGCCGGTGCCAGAGGCTCGGCCCGAAGTACACTGCGAAAATCAAATTATTCGAGCAGAGCTGCTTTTACTGTTACCCCCGGGCGTGAGGGGCCTGTTCATCCGGGAACCCCGCCTCAGTCCTCCTCGAGGGTGTGCGTCACGCCCGGGGCCCAGGCCTCGCCGCCCTCCTGCTCGAAGAAGAGCTTGGCGCGCGGTCGAGGATGGTTTCCCACCTCGTTCATCGTCGCCGCGTCGAACAGCCGCCCATTCACCATCGTGTAGCGGACCGAGTCGGTGTGGCTCAGGTTCTCCAGCGGGTTGCGGTCCAGGACGATCAGGTCGGCGAGCTTGCCCACCTCCAGCGAGCCCAGCTCCTTGTCCAGGCCCAGGTAGGCCGCGCCCGCCAACGTCCCGGCGCGCAGGGCCTGCAAGGGGCTCATGCCGCCCTGGCCGAACATCGACAGCTCCCAGTGCGCGGCGAGCCCCTCGCGCTGGCCGTGCGCGCCGAGCTGCACGCTCACGCCCGCGCCGTTCAGCTCCTTGGCCACCGTGGCCACGCGCACGTGGTTGAACTCCTCGTCCGGCACGCGCAGGCGGCGGCGGCTCGCCGCGTCCACCACGCGCCGGGGCACGAAGGCCATCAACCGCGGGTTCTCCCAGACGTTCGTCTTCTGGTACCAGTACTCCTCGCCCATGAGCCCGCCGTACGCCACGCCCAGCGTCGGGGTGTAGCCCACCTTGCTCGGGCCCCAGAGCTGGAGCACGTCCGCGTAGATGCGGCCCACGGGCAGCGAGTGCTCCACGCCTGTGTGCCCATCCACCACCATGGTCATGTTGTGGTGGAAGAGCGATCCGCCCTCGGGCACCACCAGCATGCCCAGCTCGCGCGCCGCCTGGAGCACCTTCTGCCGCTGGTCCCGGCGCGGCTGGTTGTAGCTCTTCACGCTGAAGGCCCCCAGCGCCTTCATGCGCCGCAGGTGCGAGCGCGCATCGTCCAGCGTCTCGATGGGGGCGCGGTACCCGGGGCCCTGCGCGCCATACAGGATGGTGCCCGTGGAGAAGATGCGCGGGGAGCGCGTGCGCCCGGAGCGGCCCAGCTCGCTGGCGGCGAAAATCTCCGCCGAGTTGTTGGACGGATCATGCAGGGTCGTCACGCCGAAGGCCAGCGAGGCGAGCTGCACCCAGCTCTGCTCGGGGAGGATGCCCTCGGAGCCCATGGGCCCGTGCCAGTGCACGTCCACCAGGCCCGGCATCACCGTCTTGCCCTTCACATCCACCACCTTCGCGCCGGCGGGCACCTGCACCTGGCCGGACTTGCCCACCGCGGTGATGCGGTTGCCGCTCACCACCACCACGCCATCCTCGATGACCTCGTCCCCACGCATGGAGACGATGCGCCCGCCCACGAGCGCCACCGTGCCGGAGGGCAAGTCCGCCTTCTCCAGGAAGCCGATGTCCACGCCCTTCTGCGGCGGCTCGGGCAGCTTCTCCGGCGCCCCCTGCACGAAGGCGAACGCCTCCTTCAGCTCGCGCGAGAACAGCTCGGGCCCGAGCGACCAGTGCAGCCGCTTCGAGTCCCCCGACCAGTGCAGGAAATTGCCCGCGTCGCGGGACACGCGCGTCACCGGCAGCGCCTTGCTGTCCTTGCTGGCCACCACCGTCTTGCCCCCCCGGCTCAGCGGGGCGACGTAGGCGTTGAACACTTCCTGGAAGGCCACCCAGCGCTCGTCCGGGGAGACGCGGTAGGAGACCACCTCCGAGCTGGTCAGGTGCGTGCGCGGCGCGGTGCCATCCAGGCCGATGCTGCGCAGCTCCCGCTTGTCCTCCTTGTCCCCGCCCTCCACCGCCAAGAAGTAGACCCGGTCCGAGGCCGCGCCGAAGTGCGGCTGCTCCCCGTCCTTCGAGAGCTTGCGCGGCGTGCCGCCGTCCTTACCCACCACGTAGAGCCCCGTGTCCCGGCTGTAGAGCCCCGGCAGCAGGTACCCGCCGCTGGTGGCCCGGTAGACGATGGAGCGGCCATCCGGCGAGAACGCCGGCTCCAGGTAGAAGCCCGGCTGCGCGCTCACCACCTTGCCCTCGCCGCCGCTGGCGGACACCACGCGCACGGTGCCCAGCGCGCCGTCATCCCACGTGGTGTAGACGATGGACTTGCCGTCCCGGGAGAAGGACGGGTGCATCTCGAAGTGCTCCGTCTGCTTCGTCAACCGGCGCGGCTGGCCGTTGGGAAGCTCCCGCATATAAAGGTGGCCGAGCGCCTGGTACACCACGCGGTTCCCCTGGGGGGACACCTGCACCCAG
Organism: Allostigmatella hybrida; assembly: GCF_020103775.1. Taxonomy (NCBI): domain Bacteria; kingdom Pseudomonadati; phylum Myxococcota; class Myxococcia; order Myxococcales; family Archangiaceae; genus Allostigmatella; species Allostigmatella hybrida. Next base: position 36,236 of record NZ_JAHXBH010000024.1, on the reverse strand, counting down.
CGCAGCATCTTCACCGGGAAGCGATCGGGGGCCACCGCCTGTGCCTGCGGCGAGTGGACGCGCGCGAACAGCGTGCGCGTGCCCTTCACGTGGAAGGGAATGGGCGTCACGCGCTTGCTGGCCACCTCGATGCGGTGGAGCTTGCCCTGCGCCCAGAAGACAAGGGACTTGCTGTCGGGCGTCCAGGCCATGGCCGGGTACACGCCGTGGATGGCCCACGTCTCCTGCATGTCGCGGTCGAGCCCATCGAACAGCGGGCGCTCGGCCCCCGAGACGAGGTCGGCGGCGTACAGCACGCTCTTGTTGCGCACCCGCCGCACGAAGGCGAGCGACTTGCCATCCGGCGAGGGCGTGGGCCGCACCGAGCCGCCGGGGCCGGTGATGAAGGGCTCCAGCTCCTTCGTGTCCAGGTTGAGCCGCTGGATGACGTAGATCTGGCTGTTGGGGTCCTTGTTGTACTCGAACACCCGGCCCGGCGTGGTGTCCTGGCTGAAGTAGAGGTAGCGGCCGTCCGGGGAGAACGCGGGCTCGCCCGCATCCTTCTGATCATTGGGCCGCTCGGTGAGCTGGATGCCCTCGCCGCCGGCGCGGTGGTAGAGCCACATCTCGCCCGCGCCCAGCGAGCGGCGCGAGGAGAAGTGCTTGCGCCCCACGAGGTACTGGCTGTCGGGGGACCAGGTGGGGCTGTTGAGCAGGCGGAAGGACTCCTGCGTCACCGGGCGCGCGTCCGAGCCATCGCGCTTCATCACCCAGAGGTTGTCGCCGCCGCCCCGGTCGCTCGTGAAGGCGATGGAGGCGCCATCCGGGCTGTAGCGGGGCTGCATGTCCCAGGCGGCGCCCGTGGAGAGCGGCTTCGCCTCGCCGCCGGTCATGGGCAGCGTGTAGAGGTCCCCCAGCAGGTCGAAGACGAGCTCGTCCCCCTTGGGGCTCACGTCCACGCTCATCCACGTGCCCTCGGTGACGTCCAGGGGCACCTCGGTGGCGGGGAAGCCCGGCGCGTTGACGTTCCAGGTGGGAGGGGCCGCCGGAGCCGCGGGCGGCGGGGATGCGGGCGGCGGCGTCTGGGCCCACGCGGAGGAGAGCGCTCCGGTGGCGAGGAACACGCGGCACAGCGACACGGCGAGTCGTTTCACGAGGCGTCCTGGGGAAAGTCCGGGCGGGGGATACTCAAGGATACCGCCCGGACTTTCGAGACAAATTGAACGCCCCTGGCAGGCAGGGAGGCGGCTCAGTCCTTGCGCAGCAGGTAGAGCGCCCCGGCCTTGTCGTCGCTGATCAACAAGCCGCCATCGGGCAGGACGGCCACGTCCACGGGCCGGCCCCAGACCGTCTTGTTGGCCCCTGCCCAGCCCTTGACGAGCGCCCGCTCCTCGGTGGGCTGGCGCGTTGCGGCATCCCACCCGAAGTGAGCCACCTTGTAGCCCACCCCGCCGGTGTGGTTCCACGAGCCGTGGTAGGCCACCACGAGGCCCGGGTTGTAGGGCGCGGGGAAGGCGGTGCCCTGGAGGAAGGCCAGCCCCAGCGGCGCCGAGTGCGCCTGGATGCCCTGGTCCACGGGGTCCATCTGGGCGCAGTCCACGCTCCCGGTGCGGTTCAGGTTGTAGTCCCGGTCGTAGGGCATCCGCTTCATGCCGCTCGACGTGTCCGGGTTGGGGTTGCAGAAGGGCCAGCCATAGCGGCCCCCCTCACGCGCCCGGGTAAGGGACTCCGGCGGGTGGTTGTCCACGTACTCGGTGAGGACCTGGCCGTACTTTCCGGTGCCGTCATCGTGCGGATAGGGGATGTTGTCGCGCGCGTTCACCGTCACCCAGAGCGTGTCCGTGCCGGGCTCGAAAGCCAGCCCCTCCGCGTTGCGCAGGCCGCTGGCGAACAGCTGCCCCCCCGTCCCATCCGGCGCATAGCGGTACACGGTGGCGCGCTGGGGCGTGCTCTGCGTGTCGGAGAGGCACACGTTGCACGTGGAGGCGATGGAGACGTAGAGCTGCCCCTCCGAGTCCACGGCGATGTTCTTCAGCTCGTGCCCGTACTTGCCCTGCAGCTCGCCCGAGCTGCTGTCCGGCAGCCCATCCACGAGCACCGAGGCCGCCGCGCGCGCCGTTTCTCCGGGCGTCCAGACCGAGCGCGTCACCCGGTTCGTCTCGGACACGTACACCCAGGTGGTGCCCTCGCGGGTGTGGAAGACGATGTCATGGGGCCGCCGCAGCCCGGTGGTCCAGTCGAACACCTCGGGCGTCTGCCCGGCGCGGGGGCGCAGGAGCTTCACCACGCCCTGCGGGTCAGGCTGGGAGACGAACACGTCGCCGTTGGGGGCCAGCGCGATGAAGCGCGCATCGGGCACCCGGGCGAAGACGGAGATGGAGAAGCCCGGCGGCACGGTGAGGGTGCGCGGCGTGTTGAACGGATAGGTGTTCAAGCCCTCGGGAACGGTGACGGGCACGTCCACGCTGGCCTCTTGCGGGGGGACCGGCGGAACGCCCCCATCCTCGGGAGGCAGGCCCGCGTCCGGGGTCTCCGGAGGTGGCCCCCCGGTCCCACCGTCCTGGGAGGGCTCTGGAGAGCTTCGGCAAGCCGAGGACATCCACAACAGCACGGACAGAGACACAAGCCAGTGGCGCATGCCCGGCACGCTAGCGAGCCATTTCATGCGCCTTCAACCTTTGGGGAGCCCCCTCCGTTACCCACCCCACGAAATGCGCGAAGGCTCGAAACGCCTCCGGGCGGGGCGCCGGCCCCCACGGCGGACCGGCGCCTCACGGCAGGTGCCCTCAGGGATTGTAAGAGTCCACCGCGCGGCGGCCCACGGCGGGATCATCGGTGAAGAACCCGTCGATGCCCGCATCGAGGTACGCGTGGAGCTCGGCGATCAACCCCTCCTCGCTGCGCGCGCTGTCGGGCCCGGCCACCTTGAGCGGGGCGGGCATGAAGGCGTTCTCCGGGCGGAAGGTGTACGGGTGCACCGTCAGGTTCACCGCGTGGGCGTTGCGCACCAGGTTGCTCGGCGGCAGGAACTTCCCCTCGGCATCCACGTTGATGATGCTGCGCTTGTAGGGCCCGACGCCGTTGGCGTAGGTGGCGATCTCCTTCATGCCCGCCTCGGTCATCAGGTCCGCATAGGTGCGCGTATCGCCCTTCACGGCGAAGTCGTACGGCCTGCGGGCCTCCTCCTCCATCAACTGCACCAGCTTCCAGTTGGGCTGCGAGGTGCCCAGCTGCTGGCGGAGATCCTTCAGGTTCTGGGTCTCGAAGGACTGGATGTACACGGTGGCCTGGCTCGCGGTGTAGCTGTCCGCCCTGAGCGTGGCGACGAGCGGCGCCTCCAGCGCCAGCCCGATGGACTGGAAGTACGTGGGGTGCTTCGTCTCCGGGTAGATGGGAACCGTGCGGCCGATTTCGGCCGACAGCTGCTTGGCCAGCGCGATGACCTCGGCGAGCGTGGGAATCTCGAACTGGTCGTCGTACTGGGTGTTGCCGGGGCGCGTGGCGGGGATGCGCTCGCGGGCGCGCAGCTCCTTGAGCTCCGCCAGCGTGAAGTCCTCGGTGAACCAGCCGGTGAGCGGCACCCCGTCAATGGTCTTCGTCACCTTGCGGTCGGCGAACTTGGCCACCTGAGACACGTTCGTGGTGCCCGAAATCTCATTCTCGTGCCGTGCCACCAGCACGCCATCCTTCGTGGACACGAGGTCCGGCTCGATGATGTCCGCGCCGTCCTCGACGGCCTTGCGGTAGGCCGCCAGGGTGTGCTCGGGCCTCAGCGCGCTGGCGCCCCGGTGCCCCACCACGAGGGCCTTCTGCTCGACCGGGGGCGGGGGCGGAGGATCCTGGTCATCGTCATCACAACCGGCAAGCGTCAGGGCGCAGCCCGCCACGAACGGCAGGGCCAGGGACAGGCGAAGGAAGCGGCGGAACGAGAAGGGGGAGTAGGGGTGCAGGGGCAGTCTCCTTGTCTGTAACGCGTGCGTCACAGGGGCGGCGACCGTACCACCGGCACATGACACGCTGGTGAACCTCACGGCAACACGGCATCACACCGCGTCGCGGCATTCCCTTCCCCGGCCTCCGCCACGCCCGGAGCGACAGCCTGTGTTGTGGAAGGCATCAGCCCACACCCGGGGTCCTTTTTTCGCGGCAGGGCCCTATCCCACCCGTTACCCTCCGCACGTCTTTTCGCCGCGTTGCACCTACCTTGTTTTGCCCTTTGGAATTTTTCATGCCGACTACCCCTGCCTATGCCGCCCCGAGCGCCAAAGCGCCGCTCGCCCCTTTCTCCGTGGAACGCCGCGAGCCCGGCCCCCACGATGTGTTGATCGACATCCACTACTGCGGTGTCTGCCATTCGGACATCCACCAGGCCCGTGACGAGTGGGGCGGCGCCATCTTCCCGATGGTGCCCGGCCACGAGATTGCCGGCCGCGTGGCCCAGGTGGGCGGCTCGGTCACCCGCTACAAGGTGGGGGACGCGGTGGGCGTGGGCTGCTTCGTGGACTCCTGCCGCGAGTGTGAGTGGTGCCGCAAGGGCGAGGAGCAGTACTGCGACCGCGGCATGAACGGCACGTACAACGGCCGCGAGCGCAATGGCCAGCCGACCTACGGCGGCTACTCCACGCGCATCACGGTGGACGAGAACTACGTGCTGCGCATCCCCGAGTCGCTGCCGCTGGACAAGGCGGCCCCGCTGCTGTGCGCCGGCATCACCACCTACTCGCCGCTGAAGAGCTACGGCCTCAAGGCCGGGGACACGCTGGCGGTGGTGGGCCTGGGCGGCCTGGGCCACATGGGCGTGAAGCTGGGCAAGGCGCTGGGCGCGGAAGTCACCGTGCTCAGCACCTCGCCGTCCAAGGAGAAGGACGCGAAGGCCCTGGGCGCCGCCCACTTCGCCGCCACCTCCAACAAGGACACCTTCCAGAAGCTCGCCCGGAAGTTCGACTTCATCCTCGACACGGTCTCGGCCGAGCACGACTACAACGCCTACCTCAACCTGCTGAAGACCGACGGCACGATGATCCTCGTGGGCGCGCCGGAGACGCCGTCGAAGCTGGGCGCCTTCTCGCTCATCGGCCGGCGGCTGAAGCTCGGTGGCTCGATGATCGGCGGCATCCGCGAGACGCAGGAGATGCTCGACTTCTGCGCCAAGCACAACGTGACGTCCGACATCGAGGTCATTCCGATCCAGAAGATCAACGAGGCCTACGAGCGCATGCTCAAGGGCGATGTGCGCTACCGCTTCGTCATCGACATCAACAGCCTGAAGAAGTGATGTGCCCGCGGAGCGCTTCCGGGACGCACCGTGCCCGGAAGCCGCTCCCAGGCCGCAGGCAGGCAAGCCGGGGCATGCGCCCGCTCCCGCCTTGAAGCCTTACAGGACATACAGCTCTCACGGCCTTTCCTAGTTACAGGGCTCCCGCCTCCTTTACAGACTGAGCGGGGCCGCTCGCAACGCGCGAATCCGACGGCGGGGAGGCTGCACCGGTGCGTGCTGAACGTTGCCACGCTCCACTCTCGCCTCGCGGGGAAGCGGCACTGCCCACGCGCCAACCCTCGCCCCGCGCGGCACAGTGAATGCTTGGGTTCTGCGTGCGCGTGCCCACTCGGGCGCGGCGCAGGGGCGTTCATGGGGCTGAGAGAGCTGAAGGAAGTGGCGCATGAGCAATTCGTCCGGGGGAAGTTCGCCCAGTGCGCGCAGACTTACGGGCAGGTGCTCCGGCTCTCGCCGAAGGATCCCAACATGCGCGTACGGCACGCGGAGGCCTGTCGGCGCGCGGGAGACAGGCTGCAAGCCATTGCCTCGTACCGGGCCGCGGCGGAGCTGCTGCTGGAGCTGGGCTGTGAGTCCCGGGCCCGGGGTGCGCTGAAGGCCGCGCTCGAGCTGGACCCGAAGGATCCGCTGCTCCTGGCGGACATCGCCGCCCTGGCGCCACAAGGGGTCATGTCGGATCTCGAGCGCGCATCCCTGGACTTCTGCGAGGCCGATGGACCGCCCGCGCTGCCGCCCCTGGAGGCCACCGTCGGGTTCGCGACGCCCTCTCACCGGAACACCCGCACGCCGCACGCCGCCTCGGCGGAGAGACGCCCCGCGCTGCCGCCCCTTCACCGGGCGCTGCCCATGGCTCCGCTCACGCCCCCGCCGCCGGTGCTGCTCGCCATGCCCGAGCCCCTCCCCTCAGGGCCCCTCGCGCAGTGCCGCTTCTCGACCGAGGACGTCACGCCCACGGTGACGTCTTCACCTTTGGAGCTTCCCGTTCTGACACCCATTGAGCTGCCGCAGCCGGAGCCCACGCCCCCGGAGGCCCTGCGGCCTCCTGGCATCCAGCCCCTGGTGTCCGTGCCCTCGCCGGGGCCCGCCCCGCGCGCCCGCGCGCCGAGACCCGCCATGGAGGTCCGGCGGCTGTCCCCCACGACGCTGGCCTTCCGCCTGTCGCCGCAGGACAGCTGGGTGCTCGTCCGGGCGCGGACGCCCCTGGACATGCACATGGTGGCGGATCTGGAAACGTTCCGGCCCGACTCCCACGAGTTCACGCTCGACATCACCGTGGACTCGCAGGACGAGGACGCCTCGCACGCGGCGCCCTGAAGCGTCCCTACCGAGGGGCCCGGGAGTACCGGGCACCCGGCTCAGAGGGAGACGGACTTCTTCGGCTCGGCGTCGTCAGGCATCGAGGCATTGACCGGCGCCTCGCAGTGGTCCCCCTTGCGGTTGGGGTGACAGTGCCGGACACCGTAAACATGGTGGCAACCACACGGGTCCACGCGCTTCTTGGCGCACACGGAGGGGTTGAACACCTGGCCCGCCGTCGGAACCGGAGGAGCCGCCTGCAACGCCATCGCCAGCAACACACCGCCCATGAATCCCATCGCCCTACCCCCTTGTTGCCCTGAAACATGAATGGGAATGCAGATCGGCTCGTGCAAGTCCCCGCACCTTTCCCATGGGGACGGATGTACACAGGCGGAACTTCGCCTGGGTGAACCCTTCTCCCGCCCCGCAGGGAGGGCAGGCGAGCAAGCACGCCTGTCAGCTCCTTCTGAACGTTTCCGTCGCTGGCGCGGGTTGAATGAGGTCCGGGAGGGACACACGCGATGAGCTGGATTCAACGTTTGGAGAAGGTCTCGGAGGGGCACTACGTGCTGCCCAAGACGAAGACCATGCGGGTCGACGCCGATCTGTTCCTGTCCGACAAGCTCCTCCATGGCGAGGGGCCGGACAGCCCGGGCCTGGAGGAGGCCGTCTTCTCCCAGGTCGTCAACGCCGCTTCCTTTCCGGGCGTCACCCGCGTGGCCGTCACCCCGGACTGCCATGTGGGCTACGGGGTGCCCATCGGCACCGTGGTGGAGACCGACGGCATCCTGCTGCCCACCGCGGCCGGCTACGACATCGGCTGCGGCATGGTGCAGCTCAAGACGACGCTGACGGCCGAGGACGTGGCGGACCCGCGCAAGCGCCGGCAGTGGATCGACCAGGTGATTCACCGCATCGCCGTGGGCGTGGGCGCCAGCCGCGCGCAGAAACAGCGCAAGGTGGACGCGCGCACCTTCGCGGAGGTGGTGCGCCATGGCGCCAAGGCCCTGGGGCGCACGAACTCCACCACGGAGCGGGACTTCATCCCCGTGGAGGATGACCGGGTGGACATCCCCGAGCGCGCCGCGGGCAAGCGCGACCAGCTGGGCAGCCTGGGCGGCGGCAACCACTTCACCGAGATGCAGGTGGATGAAGAGGGCCGGGTGTGGGTGATGCTGCACACGGGCAGCCGGGGCTTCGGGTGGAACATCGCCAAGCACTTCTTCGTGGAAGGGGCGCGCGAGCGGGGGCTGGGCTCGCGCAGCGAGGACTTCATCTGGCTGGACGCGGAGACGCGGCTGGGGCGCGAGTACTGGAACCTGCACAACATGGCGGCCAACTTCGCCGTGGCCAACCGGCTCATCATCGGCGAGGCGGTGTGCGCGGCGCTCGAGGACGTGTTCGGCGGCACCGCGGACATCTATTACGAGATTTCCCACAACCTCATCCAGAAGGAGGCCGGGAAGTTCGTAGCCCGCAAGGGCGCCACGCGCGCCTTCCCCAAGGGGCACCCCTCGCTGCGCAAAACCTCCTGGGAGCACACCGGCCACCCCATCCTCATCCCGGGCTCCATGGAGACGGGCAGCGCCATCCTCTTCGCCGAGGAGGGGGCCGCCAAGTCCATCTACTCGGTGAACCACGGCTCGGGCCGCCGGCTGTCCCGGGGCGAGGCCCGGCGGGTGCTGCGCCAGGACGAGACCGACCAGCGCATGGCCGAAGCGGGGATTCTGCTCAACACCCGGAACACCCCGCTGGATGAGTCGGGCCCCTGCTACAAGAACCTGGATGACGTGCTGGAGACGGTGGAGATGGCGGGGCTGGCGCGGGTGGCCCACCGCCTGACGCCGGTGGCCTGCATCAAGGGCGCGGACTGACCCGGGGCAACGCCCAGCAGGCAGCCAGGCCCCGCGGGGGGCTCGTGGCCCCGGCCGGGGGCGGCTAGAGTGGGGCCACGTCAGGAGCCGTCGATGAGGCCGCCCTCCAATACCTTTCTTCGTCCCATCACCACGCGTGAGGCCGAGCTCACGCGCGCCGAGGCCGAGCTGTCGGCGCTCGAGACGCGCACGGCGGATCAAGTGGCCCGTGCCTCCACCGAGGCCACCACGCTGGCCCAGCGGTTGAGCCAGGTCCGCACCGAGCTGGCCCAGGCGCAGTCCGACACGGGGGATGTGTCCCTGCCGGAGATTGGCGCCCGGCTCCAGGCCGCCGCCATCCCGGAGCTGGCCGTGGAGGTGGCGCGGGACCGGGCCCTCAACGCCCGCAAGGAGGCCCTGGAGGTCCGCACCAAGGCCAATGAAGAGGTGCAGATTGCCCTGCATGCCTTCATCCAGCAGACCCAGGCGTTGACGCGGGAGCTGGCCGAGGCGGAATCCCGCCTCAAGAGCGCCACCGAAGCGGCCCGCCTGCGCCGCCAGCAGGAAGCGGCCCGGGCCCGGCAGCCGCCCCCGCCCCCACCGGGCGCCCGGCCTCCGCTGGCTCCCCGGGCCCCTTCCTCGGCCTCCCTGAGCGCCATGCCTCCGCCCCCGCCCGTGGCCAAGCGGGCGCGCGCGCGGGTGCGGCTCCAGGCGCAGATTCACCTGAAGAGCGACTCCAACTTCTTCACGGGCTTCACCTCGGACGTGCTCGCCGGGGGGCTCTTCGTCGCCACGGTGGAGACGGTGCCCCGCGGCACCCCGGTGGACCTGGACTTCACCCTGCCCGGGGGGAGGCCCCACAAGGTCAGCGGCGTGGTGCGCTGGCTGCGCGAGCCGAATGACCACATGCCGGACCTGATGCCGGGCATGGGGGTGCAGTTCCAGGACGTGCCGCCCGAGGTGGCCAGCGCCATCTCCAGCTTCATGGCCCAGCGCGAGCCGCTCTTCTTTCCCGACTGAAACCCGGCTTTCGCTCAAAACCTGACATCACCGGTTGCCTGCCTGCTTGGCAGTGCCCAGGGTGGAGCCATCATTCGGCTCAACCTGGGGCGCGGGCTCCGGCCAGGGGGATGCAGGGCATGAGAAGCGATGGCGAAACACCTCCCACGCTGGGCATCGGCACGGCGGCGCGGGGCGAGAGCTGCTGGCGTCCCCGGTGGGACTGGCGCAGGGCCTCGCCGGACACTGGGGCGGAGACGAACACCGCCGCCGAGAGCCCCGTGGAACAGGCCGTGGAGAAGGTGAACCTGGAGAACAAGTTCTCCCTCTTCTCCGAGCACTGGAAGCCCAAGGTGGTGGGGGAGCTGAACGGCCAGCAGGTGAAGCTCGCCAAGCTGAGCGGCTCGTTCGTGTGGCACCACCACGAGGCCGAGGACGAGCTGTTCCTGGTGGTGAAGGGCCACCTGCGCATCGAGCTAAGAGACCGGACGGTGGCGCTGGGGCCCGGCGAGTTCCTCATCATCCCCCGGGGCGTGGAGCACCGGCCCGTGGCGGAGGGCGAGGTGGAGGTGTTGCTCTTCGAGCCGTCCTCCACGCTGAACACCGGCAACGTGCGCGACGAGCGCACGGCGAGCACGCTCGAACACCTCTGAGCCTCCCCGCCTGGCGGGGGAACGGCCAGGCGCTGGGGCCCTGTGGTTCCATGTGGGCTCCCCACGGCGCAGCTTTGCTCAGGACCGGGGTCCACCGAAGGACCCTCTCTGCCCTGGAGCCGCGTCATGGCGCTGCGCGTTCACCACCTCAATTGCACGACGATGTGTCCACCGGGTGGCCGGTTGATGGACGGGCGCATGGACGTCTCGGGCCCGGCGGCGCTGGTGTGCCACTGCCTGCTGGTGGAGACGGACCGGAGCCTGGTGCTGGTGGACACAGGCTTTGGGCTCAATGACGTGCTGAGACCCCGGCCCCGGCTGAGCCCGCTGTTCCTGAAGGGACTGTGCCGGCCCCAGCTCTCCGAGGGGATGACGGCCATCCGGCAGATCGAACGGCTGGGTTTCAAGCCCACGGACGTGACGGACATCCTGCTGACGCACCTGGACTTCGACCATGCGGGCGGGCTGGATGACTTCCCCTGGGCGCGGGTGCACCTGCTGGACGCGGAGTACCTGGGGGCGGTGGCGCAGAAGACGCCGCTGGATCAACGGCGCTTTCGGCCCAGCCAGTGGATGAACGTGAACTGGGTCACCTACCCGAAGCCCGAGGCGGGGGAGCGCTGGTTCGGCTTCGAGTGCGTGCGCGACCTCGCAGGCCTGCCGCCGGAATTGCTCCTCGTGCCGTTGCAGGGCCACACGGTGGGACACTCGGGCATCGCGCTGCAGGTGGGCGGCCGGTGGCTGCTGCACGCGGGGGATGCGTACTTCCACCACCGGGAGATGGACGTGGACAAGCGGCGGTGCCCGCCGGGCCTGCGCTTCTACCAGACGTTGATGGAGAAGAACCGGCGCCAGCGCCTGTACAACCAGGAGCGTCTGCGCGAGTTGGTGAAGGGCCACGGCTCCGAGGTGACGGTCTTCAGCGCCCACGACGCGGTGGAGTTCGAGCGGCTGGAGTCGCTGGAGAAAGTACCGCTCGACTCGCCCTTCCTCACCTTCCCGCTGGAGAGCGAGCGCCCCCCCACGCTGCACGCGTGAAAGCAGACGTTTGGGCACGGGGCTGGTAAAATGTCCCCGTGATTACATCGGTCCACTTCAAGTACTTCCGGGCACTGCGGGACGTGAGCATGACGCTCACCCCGCTTACCGTGCTGGTCGGCCCCAATTCTTCCGGCAAGACTTCTGTACTGGATGGGCTCCACCCCAAAATCGCCCAATCCGTATCTAACAATTGGAAACAAGACCCTCACCGTGACTTCCTAATTCAATGGAAATACGAGAACTACGGCCTTGATGGAAGCTCTGACTCTGTATTTGGCTCGGCGCACCACCAAGTACAATTACTGAAGCTCGATCTAGAAGCACTCCGCAGCGAGAATACGCTGGCTTACGCCCAGTTCTTGAATCCTACGGGAGACAACCTTGCGAATGTCTTCTCGACTCTGAGCCGAAAACAACAAGCCTCTGTAGCCAATGAACTGTGCCGCCTTGTGCCCATGTTCAGCGATGTTGATTTGGCACCAACACATTCAGGAAAACATCGACTTCGGTTCCAAGACCGCTGGAATAACGATCTCTGGTTTGCACCATCTCAAGTCTCAGATGGTACGATGCTTGTGCTTGCCTTCATCCTGCTCCAGTACCAACCCAAGCAGGCTGACCTCATCACCATCGAAGAGCCCGAGCGGGCTTTACATCCCTATCTCCTTGATGAACTCATCCAACTGCTTCGCAAGATGACTACAGGGGAGATTGGCAAGAAGCCCGTTCAATTCGTTCTTGCCACCCATTCCGCTGAACTCTTGGAATATGTGCGCCCCGAAGAAGTCCGCTTCCTCACCCGCTCGCCCGAAGACGGATCCGTGCAGGTGAACGAGGCGCCCACAGGTTCAACCAACTGGCAGCGGGTCTACAAAGAATACCGCGAATCGCTCGGCAGTATCTGGCTCTCTGGCAACGTCGGTGGAGTCCCGGGGCGATAAGCATGTTTCGCGTCGTCATCTACGCCGAAGGAGCCGGCGAATTGGCAGGTTCCAAGAACCTCCAGCGCGCTCCAGGTGCAATGCTTACCGAGGAAGAGCTGGGCTCTGCCCACTTGCTGGTACGCCGATGCCTGGAAAAGGTCCGCCACCTCGAAGCATCCCTCATCCATTTCGAAGAACCCCTGCGAACGGATCGGGGCAAACTCGCGCGTGGCAGTAACCTTCATAGTCCCAGTACCTTGCGCCGTCTCTTGTCCTGGGCCGATCCTGCTCGGCAGCCTGACCTCACTGTGGTCTTCGTCGACGCAGATGGGGATGATCAGCGGCAAGTTCAGCTCGACTCCGCGCTTCAAGGTCTCCCCGTTGAAGCCATCGTGAGTGTCGCCATCCAAGAGTTCGAGGCCTGGCTCTTGGCCGACCCGAATGCGCTCAAGAACGCTCTCCGGCAGCCACTGGCTCCTCCCAAACCGCCCGAGAAGCTTCCCAAGCGTCAATCCAAAGAGCTTCTGCAGCAATGGTGCGAGGAGCACGCCCGCAGCCGTGACGCCGCCGAAATCCGGCGCAATCTGGCACGGCAAAGCGACCTCGACACCCTCGCGCGTACATGCTCCGCCTTCGCCTTGTTCCTCCACAAACTCGGCACTCGCCCAACCTGATCCACTAAAAACCTCTGCGCAACGGGAACTGAACGAACGCTTGCTCCCGGCTGGACGCAGGGGTACCCCGGATGAAGGGAAGAATGGCGGTTCCCGGACTATAGGGTTTGGTCCCACTGCACGGGTGCCAATGATGGTAGCGTGACCATCCAGGAGGTCACGCCCCTTTGATCCAACCGTTGAGATTGGCCCTTGCGCTCGCGCTCCTGGGGGGGACTGCGGCACGGGCCGAGGCAGCGCCAGCTCGCACGAAGCGAGAACGGCCCGTCACCGTCACCGGCAACCCCGCCGAGCCGCTGCCCGTCATCCGCGTGGCTCACGACACGCCGACGCTGATTCTCTTCCCCGCGCACATTCAGCGAAAGACCCTGACCTTCGACGAGTCCCGGATCCGCGTGCTGGACGCGGGGGAGCGCTCGGTGATCGTTCAAGCCGTGATGGACCTTCAGGAAGGCGAGCGCCACGAGATTGGCGTCTTCTTCGCAGACGGGAGGATGCCATCGCGGGCGGCCTTCGTACTCGTCACCGACCCCGCCGAGGTGGACACCCGGATCGACGTGCAACGCCCCGAGCCGGCCGCTGCGCCTTGCCCAAGCGAAGCTCCGCCCCGCGTGCCGCAGCCGGAGGACTTCGTGCGGCTCGGCTACGTGGACAAAGAGGGCATTTCGGTGACAAGCATCAAACTGGTTGATGATAAAGCTCAGGGCCTTTCGGCATCGGATGGGTACGCCTATCGTGGCAAGGGATGGGCCGTGGTAGCTGTGGTGATCAACAATGGCTCCACCCTCCCTTGGACACCGCGAGAGGCCACGTTGACGGGAGCGCGAGGGTTGTCGCTTCAGGCGCGGCTGGTGGTGGACGATGAGGGCGAGTTCGGGCTGGGCTTCAGGATACGGGTACTCGCGGCCGTGGACACACTGGCGTTGAGCGCGGGCGCGGTCTTCACGTTGGAACTGCGGGGGGAGGATGGCCGTACCCTCAAAATTCCGGGCGTGCGTTTTCCCAAAGCTGGGATGGAGGGAATGCAATGACTGGAACGCTCATCCGGCTGCCGTCCGGCGCGGTGGTGGATGGTTGGCACGTCGTGAGGGAACTCGGCAACGGTGGGTTTGCCGTGGTCTATCTGGTGGAAAAGGACGGACGGCCCCATGCCCTCAAGGTGGCGCGCCATCGCGAAGCCAGCGGGGATGACAAGCAGACGCATGCCCGCATGGTGCGCGAGGTGACAACGCTCCTCATGCTGGACCATCCCAACATCATCCGGCACCGGGGGTATGGGTATGCCGAAGCGGGCAACATGTACCTGGCATTGGAGTACGTGGAGGGCTGGACGCTCGCGGAGTGGAAGGAACGCAAGCACCCCACGATTCACGAAATCCTGAAGGTCTTCGTCAAGCTCGCTTCCGCGCTGTCGTACATGCATGCCCGGGGCGTGCTTCACCGGGACTTGAAGCTGGTCAACGTTCTGCTCCGGAAGAGCGATGGAGAGCCCATCATCATCGACTTTGGCTGTGCGACCTACACGCTGGCCGAGGACCTGACCGAGGAGGGGCTGCCCCCGGGAACAGAGCGCTTTCGGGCTCCCGAGCAATTCAAGTTCCTGCGTGAGCACAAGAACGAGCACCGGGCGCGCTATGCCTTCAAGGTGGCGGATGAAATCTTCGCGTTGGGCGTCATGCTGTACGAACTGCTGACGGACCCGCGGCCCACGGAATACAGCCCGCGCCTGGCGTTGAACAACCCCTTGGTAAAGCCTCCCTCCGCATGCCAGGTGAACCCCCGGGTTCCTGGGCTGCTCAGCGATCTGGTCGAGCACATGCTTTCCCGGGACCCGGACAAGCGTCCCGTGGACACCGAGGCCCTCCGCCGCGAGTTGGAGGAACACCTCGACAGCTCCGGGGCCGAGTACATGCTGCCCGCGCATGCGCCGTCGAAGCAGAGGCAGCCCGAGCCCTCCGGGGCTCGGAAGCCCATGGAGGCGCCGCCGGGCACCCCTGCGCCGCACAAGGTGTCCGCCAGAGCGCTCGCCGCAGGCGCCGCCGTGTGCGTGGCCCTGGCCGCGGCGGTGGCGTTCTGGTCCACCCCTGGCAATGCTCCCGCCCCACCCCCTGGCCGTTCCGCACCGTCCAGAACACTCCCCCCTGATATGTCACCGTCCCCCCTCAGCCCCGCGCCGGCTGCCGCCATCGTCCCAGCGGTGGATGTGGGCCAGAAGGAAGGTTCACCCGTGAAGATGCCGTCTCCTGAAGTCCCACCTCAAGCAAGCCCCCCGCGCATGCAGAAGAAGGCCAGTGCCACCGACTGCGCGGCGATGGCACTCGTCGCGGCCCTGGCAGCGGGTTGCCCCGGCGCTCAGATCCGGCCCGAATCCTTCACCTGTCCAGCCGGCGCGGAGCGGGCCATGAAGGACCATCTCCATTGGGAGGAAGGAGACAAATTCTGGCTCCTGCTCGACGAGAGGCACATAAAAACTGGTTCAATCTGGTTCACGGCGGGAGCAGAAGTAGTGGGCATCGTTCGCAAGGACAACCACGACAGGCGGCAGCTCGACCTGGCCCCTCCTGGAACCCGGTTTTACGGGAAGGCTTATTACCTCTCCGACAAGATGGGCCGCACGGACGCACCCTCACTGGTCGTGAGGTATGACCGTGTGAAGCTGCCAGGGCAGGACGAGCAACCCATCTGCTTTGTCGTGGAGGGCACCGCCTTTGAGTTCAAGGATGGCCGTGTCCGGACACTCAACTACCTGCCGGGCTATGTCGTGGACCGCTGGCCCTGAAAGCCCGTGCCAAGAGACGTGACAGAACGGCGCGCCCTTGCCCGATTTACGCGTGACGGTATCAGACCTGGGGGGTAGTTCCCTTTTGCCCAATCCTGTGGGTAAGGTTGGGCCATGTCACGGCGGCAGTGTGCTGCGTGCGTGGAGGGATGAACATGTCAGCAACCGGTTTCGGGATTCCGCGAGGTGCGATTCTCTTCGAGGCAGACGGCGTTCAGTACGAATTCCTCGAAGACTTGGGGGAAGTCCAGAGTGAGGTCAGGCTCTTTGTGGGACGGCGTCGCATCGCTGGGCGGCCCAAGAACAAGGTGCTGATCAAGGCGGTGGGCCTTTCGGGCGCACCTCAAATGTCGAGGGTGATGCGCGCGCGGGCGAAGCTGGATGGGCAGGTACGCCTCGCCAAGTACCTCGACCACCCAGGAATCCACCGGGTTCACGGTCTGAAGAAAGTCGAAGGAACTTGGTACGTGATCGCCGAGTTCCCGTCCGGGAACAGCTTGAGCACGCTGCTCAACCTCGTGTCGGAGTGCAGGCATTGGTACACGCCGCTCTTCGCGATGTACATCGGTGCCCGGGTGGCGGACGTGTTGGCGTACGCGCACGCGGCCAAGGACGAGCAGGGGCGCCCCTTGAATATCGTTCACCGGGCCATTGATGCGGATCATGTCTTCCTGGATTGGGACGGCGCCGTGCGCATCTCTGACTTCGGCCTCGCCCTTTCCACCTTACCGGGCCGTGTGCCTTCCACGGTGCGCCGCCTGTACGGGGATGGCTTCTACGCCTCGCCGGAAGTGCTGCTGGGCAAGCGTGCCGGCGCGCATATGGATCTCTTCTCCCTGGGCGTGCTCATGCTCGAACTGGCAACGGGAAAGAATCTTCTCTATGCCCCCGATGAGGTGACCGAAGAGGTGAAGGCGTCCCTCTCTCCGCCGCAGCTTCGCCGCGTCAAGCGCGCCATCGAACGGGCGCAGCTTTCAGGGTGCAGCCCTCTTCTGGAGGATGCGATCTGGCGCGTGGCCACCTACACGGAAGCAGACGTGGAACGGTTGACGGCAAGTCTCTCCGAAGGCCTGCGCATGACCCTCCGCAAGCTTCTTCATCCCGTGCAGGGAGAGCGCTACCCGACAGCGGCGGAGCTGGTGGAGGACTTGCGCCGCTGGCTCGGAGGACTGACGTTCAGCCCTGCCGATGCAATCGCGGAACTGAACAGCGTCATGGATGAAGCTGCGAAACATCTCGCCGGGAAGGAATTGGAGACGCTGCCGTCTTCGAGGCGTCCGTTGGACGCGCTCACCACGGCCTAACACCACTCGGTCCGCACTTGGCTACGACCACTTGGCGAGCTTTGCCAGTTCGCCTTCTGCGATCTCTCGATACTCCGGTACAACCTCGACGGCTAGCACGTCCCGCATTTGTCTGCGGGCCCCTTCGAGATCCCCAGCAGCCTGGCGTGCGTACATCCGGAAGAGCGCATCGCTGAGCCGATCCGAGCCCTCGCTGATCCGCTCCCGAATCTTCCGGAGCAAGGCGGTTGCACTCTCCACGTTGGCGAGGGCCGCTGTCGCTTCGGTGCCGCTGATGGCCACTGTTGGAGCCGATCGCAGCAGAAGATCGCGTACGTCATCTGTGAGGGCTAAGGCTTGCCCCTGCTGAACGCGGGTGTCCAGCACCCGGATTTCGTGCCACTCGCCTTCCTCATGCTCCATGCGCTTTACTACTCCTGTTTCGACGAACACTGGAAGACGAGCCAGTGGCCCACCGACATTGAAGGGCAACCTTGCATTGGAGGCCCACGGTGAGCCGCTCCCGGAAAGCGTGGTGGGACGAGATCGCGCAAGACAGGGACGCTCTCGTGCTCCTGCTGAACTACGCCGAAGCGCCATTTGAGGTCACCGTGCTGGCGCACAAGGACTTCGAGCGGAAATGCCTGCGCGAAGCGCGGACGCCTGCCGAACGGCTGCACATTCAACGGCTCTCGGCCAAGGACATCCTTGTGGAAGCCTACGCCGGTGCCCAGCCCTGGAAGGATTTTGGCCCGCCCTTGCTGCGCCTGAAACGGCTCGGGTTCCCAGATACCCGGACTCACGTCTTGGCCGCCTGTCTCTATGTCCAGGCGCTGACCTTGTTCCCGGAGCGCGTGCGAGACGCTTTCGCGCTCCTCGAGGACGCGGAGCGCCGAGTCCGTCGGATGCCCAAAACGAGCCGTGGCCGTGAGCAGTTACTCGACGGAATCACGGACGCGCGCCGCGTGGCGGAGATGCAAGGGATCCGCCCACCGCAGGCTGGGCGCGGCTAGAAACAACAGTCCCCTACTCGCGGTCGAGGGCGTCGAGCACCGTCCGGGCTTCCGCGTCCTCGCGCTGGTGCTCTTCCACGCGCGGCACCTCTTCCCAGCGGATCCACCCGGCCTTGGCCGCGTGCCGGGCCGCCGTCACCGTGTCGTCCACCACCACCATCTGGCTGCCCGCCCGGCGCACTTGCTCCGCGATGCGCGCCAGCTCCACCGCCCGCTTCTCCTTCGATGGCACGTTGCGGATGTACACGCACTTCACCCGCCCCGGGTACTCGCGGACGATGGTCCGGTAGTGCTCCGCGTCCTCCTGGCCGCTGTCCCCAATCAGGATGAAGGGCAGGTGCTCCAGCGTGCCCATTACCGCGCGAATCTTGTCCAGCTTGTGCTCATGCCCACCCCCGGGCGCGAACCCGTGGCGCGACAGCCCCCAGTCCCGCAGCAGCAACGGGCCCGCCGGAATCCGGTGCAGCGACAGGAACTCGTCCAGGTGCTCGTACAGGTTCCACGGGCTGCTGGAGACATAGAAGATGGGGTTCGTCTCCTGTCCCTTACTGCCATCGTGCAGCGCCTTGTAGAAGGCATCCACGCCCTCGAAGGGCAGGCGCGTGCGGTGCTCCGTCAGGAACAGCGTCCATGCCCGCTTCACCGGGTTCGTCACGCCCGTGACGATGACCGTGTCGTCGATGTCGCTGATGACGCCCAGCTCCGCCTCGGCCCCCGCCACCAGCACCGGCGCGGACACCGTGGGCACCCCTTCCGGCTCCGGCGCGAGCAGCTCCAGCTTCACGAAGTTCCACCCCGGCAGCACCCCCGCCGGGGGCTCCACCCACAGCGTGAGGAAGCCCTCCTCGTCCGTGGTGCCCTCCCAGCGCTTCTCCTCCCAGTGCACCGCCACCCGCGCCCCACCCAGCTCCCGCGTCGCATACCGCTGGTACGAGGCGATGGCGCTGCCCACCAGCGTGCGCCGCAGGTGCGCGGGCCGCACGTCCCGGTCCTCCAGCACCCGCGCCTGGATGAGCACCCGCTCCGGAGAGCCATACCCGCGGTAGGGCAGAATGCGCGGGGGCCGCGCCCACTTCAGCTGGCGCCGGACCCGGCGGCTCCATGCGTCCCACGTGGCGTCGGCTCGAACGGCGAACTCGAAGAAGGAGGACTTGAAGGCAGGCATGGTCGAGGGGCCTCTAGTGTACCTTGGCCTTTCCCGCAGCCTCCCATTGTCTTCGGCCAGGTGTCACACCCCGGTTTTCCCCGCTTCATGGGAAAAATGGGGTTCCCTCCCGCCCCCGTCGCGGGTACCGTCCCAGGAGACGTTACCTAGCGAACGTCGGCACCCTCCACGAACCCCCTGGAGGGCCTTCGAGGGCTCGCGAGAGAACGTCAGGCACCGGGTCTGCTTCCACCGGGGGGGGACATAGGAATGATTTACCGCCAGGAATCCGATCGCCTCCCCTTAGAGCACCATGTGCCCACCGAGCAGGTCGCGGCGAGCCGCAGCGCCGTCCCCACCGCGCCCCGCCCGCTGAACGAGCAGCTCCGGCTGGAGCGCCTCCGCAGCTACGGCATCCTCGACACGCCTCCCGAGCCCCCGTTCGATGATCTCGCCCGCCTGGCGGCCCTGCTGTGTCACGCGCCCACCGCCTTCATCTCGCTGACGGACGAGACGCGCCAGTGGTTCAAGGCCTGCATGGGAACGAGCGGCGACGCCCAGGAACTCCCCCGGGACGACTCCTTCTGCACCTACGCCATCCTGCAGACCCAGCCCTTCGTGATTCCGGACGCCTCGCTCGACGCACGCTTCCGGGACAACCCCAACGTCACGGGCGGGCGGCGCATCCGCTTCTACGCCGCGGCGCCGCTGCTCACCGAGGACGGGCTCGCGCTCGGCACCCTGTGCGTGCTCGGCCGCGAGCCCCAGCAGCTCTCCGCGCAGCAGGGCCAAGCCCTGGAAGCCCTGGCCCGGCAGGTGGTCAGCCAGCTGGAGCTGCGGCGCTTGAACCTCCACCAGCAGCGGCTCATCCAGGAGCTGCGCACCACCAACGAGCGGCTGGAGCGGATCCAGCACGCCACCAACGACATCATCTGGGACTGGGATGTGGTGGCGGGCCGGGTGATGTGGAACTCCCGCATCACCGAGGTGCTCGGCTACCCCCTGGAGCAGGTGGGGGAGCAGTCCAACTGGTGGTACCGCCACATCCACCCGGATGACCAGGAGCGCCTGGCCCAGAGCTTCCAGCGGGCCCTGGCCGAGGGCGCCTCGAAGTGGACGGCGGAGTACAGCCTGCGCCGCGCCAACGGCACCTGGGCCCGCGTGCTGGACCGCAGCACCATCCAGCGCGACGCGGCCGGCAAGCCCGTGCGCATCTACGGGGCGGTGGTGGACCTGAGCGAGCGCGAGGAGATGCGCACCCGGCTGGCGCTGACCGACCGCATGGCCTCGGTGGGCACGCTCGCGGCGGGCGTGGCGCACGAAATCAACAACCCCCTGGCCTACGTCATCGCCAACCTGGACTTCACCCTCCAGGAGGTGAACACCGCGGGCACCCCCGGCGCCCCCCCCGTGGCCGAGCTGTGCGAGGCGCTCCAGGAGGCCCGGGAGGGTGCCGAGCGCATGCGCCTCATCGTCCGGGACCTGAAGATGTTCAGCCGGCCCGATGACGAGCGCCTGGAGCGGGTGGAGCTCTGCCACGCCATCGACTCGGCGGCGACGATGGCCTGGAACGAAATCCGCCACCGGGCGCGGCTGGTGAAGGACTACCAGCCCGTGCCCCCGCTGTACGCGAACGAGGCCCGGCTGGGCCAGGTGTTCCTCAACCTGCTGGTGAACGCCGCGCACGCCATCCCCGAGGGGGCCGCGGACCGCAATGAAATCCACGTCTCCACGCGGCTGGACGCCGCGGGCCGCATCGTCGCCGAGGTGCGCGACACGGGCAGCGGGATTCCCGTGGAGATCCGCTCACGCATCCTCGAGCCGTTCTTCACCACCAAGCCCACGGGCGTGGGCACGGGCCTGGGGCTGTCCATCTGCCACGGCATCGTCAGCAGCCTGCACGGCGAGCTTCAGTTCGAGAGCGAGGTGGGCCGGGGCTCGGTGTTCCGCGTGGTGCTCCCCGTCCCGGCGCCGGTGGAGACAGAGGACACCCCCCTGGAGCCCACGCCCCAGGCCCCCCGCCGCAGCCACATCCTGGTGGTGGACGACGAGCCCCTGGTACTCAGCGCCCTCAAGCGCACGCTCCTCGAGGAGCACGACGTCACCGTCTTCTCCCGGGCCCGGGCGGCGCTGGAGTGGCTGGAGCAGGGCCTTCCGTGGGACCTCATCCTCTGTGACTTGATGATGCCGGAGATGACGGGGATGGACTTCCACGAGGAGCTGAGCCGGCGGATGCCGGAGCGGGCCGGCCAGGTCGTCTTCGTCACCGGGGGAGCGTTCACCGCCAAGGCCCGGGACTTCCTCGGACGGGTGCCGAACCCGCGCACCGAGAAGCCCTTCGAGGCGCGGGCGCTGCGCGAGCTGGTGAACGCCCGGCTCAGTCTTTCTGGCCCAGGGTCCGGTCCAGGTTGTAGGCGGCACTGATGAGCGACAGGTGGGTGAGCGCCTGGGGAAAGTTGCCCAGCGCCTCGCCCGACAGCCCCGTCTGCTCCGCGTACAACCCCAGGTGGTTGGCGTAGCCCAGCATCCGCTCGAACGTCAGCCGAGCCTCCTCCAGGTAATCGGACCGGGCCACGCTCGCCCGCGTCATCGCCTCCACCAGCCAGAAGCTGCACAGGTTGAAGGTGCCCTCGCTGCCGGAAATCCCATCCAGCGTCGCATCCACGTCGTAGCGGAACACCAGCCCGTCGGACACCAGGCCTCCGCCGGCGGGGGTGCGGCGCATGGCCTCCAGCGTGGAGAGCATGCGCGGATCCACCGGCGACAGGAAGAAGACCAGCGGCATCAGCAGGTTGGCCGCATCCAGCGCCTCGTGGCCATACGCCTGGATGAAGGCCCTGCGGTCCTTGCACCAGCCCTTCTCCATGATTTCCTCGAAGATGGCGTCGCGCACCTCGAGCCAGCGGTTGCGATCCGCCGGGAAGCTGCGCTTGTCCGCCAGCCGGATGGCCCGGTCCACCGCCACCCAGCACATCAGCTTCGAGTACACGAAGTGGCGGCGCCCGCCGCGCACCTCCCAGATGCCCTCGTCCTCCTGCTGCCAGTGCTCGCACACCCAGTCCACCATGCGCCGCAGGTGCTGCCAGAAGTCATAGCTGATAGGCGCCCCGTGCTTGTTGTACAGGTACACCGAGTCCATCAGCTCGCCGTAGATGTCGAGCTGGAGCTGGGAGGCCGCGGCGTTGCCGATGCGCACCGGCCGCGCGCCCCCGTAGCCGGAGAAGTGCTCCAGATCCACCTCATCGGGCACGTCGCTGCCATCAATGGCATACATGAGGTTCAGCGGCGCGCCCCCGTTCCCGTCGTGCTCGGCGCAGCGCTCTTCGATCCACCGCATGAAGGCGCCCGCCTCTTCCTTGAAGCCCACGCGCAGGAAGGCATAGACGGTGAAGGCCGCATCCCTCAGCCACACGTAGCGGTAGTCCCAGTTGCGCTCTCCGCCGGGAGACTCGGGCAGGCTGCACGTGGGGGCCGCCACGATGGCCCCCGTGGGCTCGAAGGTGAGCAGCTTGAGGGCCAGCGCCGAGCGCTCCACCACCTCGCGCCACCGCCCCTTGTACGTACACTTGGACAGCCACTGGCGCCACCAGAGCACCGTCTTGCGGAAGAGCGCCTCGGAGGAGTGCTCGCCGTGCGCCCGGCGCGAGCAATCCTTGGCCGCCCCCTCGTGCAGGCTGAACACCGCCGACTGGTCCTCGCGCAGCTCGAAGCGCGCCGTCACGCCCCGCTCGCCCACCTCCAGCGCCACCTTGGTGGCCAGCGTGAGGCTCAGCGGCTCGGTGATGAAGTTCACCCCACCGGGCACCTCCCGCGTGGTGTGGGGGCTCCGGCCGTAGTTGAACGCCGGGAAGCACTCCATCCGGAACTGCATGCGGCCGCGCACCACGCGCACCCGGCGCACCAGCTCGCGCGCGTGCTCGTTGCCCCGGTCCACCACCGGCATGAAGTCGATGAGCTCCCCCACCCCTTCCGGCGAGTAGAAGCGCGTCACCAGCACGTTCGTCTCCGGCCAGTAGAACTGCTTGCACGTCACCCCTTCCATGTCCGGGGCGATGCGAAAGTGGCCGCCCCGCTCCGGATCCAGGATGGCCGCGAAGACGCTCGGGCTGTCGAAGTTGGGAAAGCACAGCCAGTCCAGCGTCCCATCCGAGCCCACCAGCGCCACCGTGCGCAGGTCGCCGATGACGCCGTGGTCCTCGATGCGCACCGCTTCCCCGTTGAACATCCGCCCACAGGGGCCCTTGCCGGAAGAGTGCTTTTCCGAAGTCGAAGTCAATGCCGGGCTCCTCTGCCTCAGGCGAAGCGGATGATGTGCTTGATGCCGCCGGACTTGCCGGTCACCACCTTCTGGAAGTCCTCGGGCGGATGGCGCTCGGTGATGAGGGCCTCCAGTTGGCCGGGCCAGCGCTGCTGGAAGCGCTCCAGGTCCTCCAGGGCGGCCTGGAAGTCCGCTTCCGAGGCGTTCACGGTGCCCAGGACCAGCTGGTTCTTCAACACCAGCTGCTTGAGCAGCGCCGCGCCGTCCAGCTCCAGCGGCTCCTTGCCCCCAGGGACTCCGGTGAAGACGAACACGCCGTTGGGCCCAAGCACCTTCAGCAGCTCGAAGCCCGCCTTGACGGCCCCCGAGGCCTCGTACACCACGTCCACGGGGCCCGTGCGCCGGGCCAGCTCCTCCGGCGTCACCTCCTTCGAGGAAACATACGGAGCCCCCACCGCCTCGGACAACGCCGCCTTGGAGTTGGGCTTGGGCGAGCGCGAATACATCGTGGTGGCGTGGCCCGCGCGCATCAAGGCCATGGCCCCCAGGAGCCCCACCGGCCCGGCGCCCAGCACCACCGCGTGCCCCGGCTGCTTCTTCCACGGCAACCGGCGCTTCAACACCTCCAGCTCCCGCAGCGCCTTCTCCGCGATGGTGAGGGGCTCGGTGAGCACTGCCACCCCGCGCAGCGCGGCGGGCACCGGGTGCAGGTACGCCGCCTCCTCCACGAAGAACTCCGCGCAGAAGCCATGGGCCTTCTGGATGCCACGCTCCCGGTAGTCCCCCGTCACGCAGAAATCCGGGTTCCCGCTGCGGCACGCGGGGCAGGCCTCATGAGGGCAGGGGCGCCGCACGCGCGGGACGACCAAATCTCCCGGCTTCAGGCCCTTCACCTGTGCGCCCACCTCCACCACCTCCCCCAGCGCCTCGTGGCCCAGGATGAGGAAGTCCTCCCCCTCCGGGGGGGCACCGTGCTGGAACTCGGCGATCTCCTGGTCCGTGCCGCACACGCCCACCTCCAGCGTGCGCACCCGTACCCCCGTGGCGGAGCTCAACCGGGGCTCCGCCACGTCGATGACGCGCACCTCACGGGACTTCGGAAAAACGGCAACGGCCTTCATGCGGTGCACCCTCCAGGAGAAACGGCGCTCTCTCCAAGGCTGCGTCCGCGGCGGGTAGGAGGGAAGCCTGGGGGCCATAGATGCCCTACCCCCCTGCCGGGCGCAGGGCTCCTGGAGGACCGGGGACCGGGGGTAAACAGTCGAGCGGCCCGAGGTGCCGGAAGGTCAACGTTGCCGGCCCCCATGGATTCCAGGTGCTAGAGCGGGTGGGCGGGGTTTATGACAGGGGCCGTGACCAACCCCGCCTCTCAGGGAATTCCCTCGGACGAAGCTCCCGCCTACCGCTCCCGGTCGCTGCGCATCAGCACCGTGGGCTTCCTGCTGCTCGCCGCGCCCTTCCTCGTCTTCGGGGGGATGATGCTCCTGCTCAAGACGCGCGTGGAGCTGCACTGCGATCCGGGCGGGTGCCAGCTCTTCCACGTCAGTTGGGTGACGTCCCAGCGCGTGGAACTCTTCCCGCTGGGGGAGCTTCAGGGGGCCCTGGTCGACCGCAACCGCAGCAGCCGGGCGGGCGCGGAGCCCCTCTACCGGCCGGTGCTGGAGACGGCCCGGGGCAAGTTCCCGCTCAGCTACCGCTGGCTGAACGACGAGGCCGAGGCGGCGCGCACGGTGAGCATCGTCCAGCGCTACCTGGCCAACCCCATGGCCACCAACGGCCGGACGCTGGTGCTCTTCCATGACCACCGGCGCATCCCGCTGCTCGTGGGCAGCGCCTTCAGCGCGGTGGGGCTCGCGCTGGTCGGGCTGAGCCTGTGGATGGCGCTCAAGTTGCGGAGGGCGTCCGCCAGTCCCAGAGGATGACGGCCCACTCCTCCAGCGCATCCCGGTAGGTGTGCACCGTCTGGAACCCCACGCGCTCGTGCGCGCGCAGGGAGCGGCGGTTGCGCGTGGCCACCTCCGTGAGGAACAGGTCGAAGCGCGGCCGGTAGAGCTCCCGGTGGTGGTGGTAGAGCTGGTCGAACAGGCCCTGGCCCCGGTGGGCCTTGCCCACGCAGATCTGCCCCATCACATAGAAGCGCTCCTGCGCGAGCGGCCGGCCCTGGTACTCCAGCGTCTCGAAGAGCTGGAACATGGGCATCAGCTCGGGGCACAGGGCCTGGCACTCCCGGAGCATCGTGAGCGCATACGCCACGGGCGTCTGCCCCTGGCGCACGACGATGCTGGGCGCCAGCGCATGCATCTGCTGGAGCGTGTCCAGGCTGTGCCGCACCGTCACGAACCCTTGGGAGCCCTCCTCCTCGGGTGGGATGTCGCCCCGCAGGTTCTCCCGCTGCAGTGCCAGGATGTGTTCGAGGTCGGCGGTGTCCCGCACCCTGTCCGCCCAGTAGCGCGCGCTCATACCTGGGAAGAGTCATCCTCGGAGGGGGGGGACTGCTTCGCCGACGGCGTCCACCCGATGAAGAGGTTGGTATCGTCGAAGAAATCCGGATCGGGATTTTGCATGCGCAGCATCCGCTGCTTCTCGTACTTCAGCCGGCGCTCCTGCTGCTCGGTCCAATCCTCCAGGGTATAGGTGGGGTAGGCCTGCGTCTTCATCAGGATGTTCTCTTCCACGAGCACGCCGGTTCCAAACGCCAGCGAGCCGGTGCCCACCGCCTTGCAGGTGTAGCCCATGGCCTTCGTGAAGGTGCTGGGCCCCACCTTCACTTGCGTGGAGACACGCTGGACGAACGAGAAGGGCACCTTCTTGGTGACCGCGCACAGGAGCAACCCTCCAAACGCCGCCATCGCGAAGCCCACCCCGTTTCTGAGGACCTCGGCCTCCTTGGGGTGCTGATCCACGTTGTTGAATTCGTGCGCCAGGGTCGAGATGAACCGGCCGGGTAGGTCGCCGTCCTTGTCCACCTTGGACATCGTGTACTTGAACACGCTGTGAAACAGGACCCCTGAGTTGTAATAGAGGTAGCCCGTGGGCATCGTGGGGGCGTGGGCCTGGCGGGCCGCGATGAGGTGCGCCACCCAGATGTCATACCAGTTCAACTGGGGCGCCAGACCGAGACGTTTCTTGTTCTCGATCATCTGGTTCTGGAGCTTGGGCAGCCACGACCGGAACGAGAACATCACCGGCGACAGCGGGGGCGCGTAGAGCTGGACGTCGTGCTGGGCGTTCGCCTGGGCCGACGGGATGCTCGGCTTCAACTTCATGTATTCGTCGTGCGCCCGGTCCTCGATCCGGGGCGCATCGAACAAGCGCCGCTGCTGCTGGGCCACCTTCTGGGGCAACTCGGTGACGCGGTTGATGAAGTACTTGAAACACTCGAAGGCCCCCTGGGGGGGACCTCCACCGTTGTCGTTCGGGTCGCGCATGTCCGGGAGGCTCTCCAGCCGGGAAGATGCCGGAGTCTACCGCCTGCCCCCCACCCGGGGGGAGTCCCCCTCTGGTCAGCCCTTTCGGAAGAACCCGGTGGGTGTTTCGGCCTCCCGCCTGAATGTGACGTACCCGATGGTGGCCGGAGTGCCGCGTTGACGGCCCCCCCGGAGGAAGGCTCCTGTGGCGTGAGCCCATGCGCCCACTGCCCGTCCCGACGACGTCCCCCGCTGATTCCGCCGCGCTTGACCAGGTCCGCCGTCTGGCCCGGCAGTTGGACACCTCCCTGCGGCTGCCCGGAGGGGTGCGCATCGGGTGGGACGCCGTGCTGGGCCTGATTCCCGCCGTGGGCGATTGGGCCGGTGCCCTGCTCTCCAGCTACATCATCCTTCAGGCGGTGCGCCTGGGCGCCTCGCGCGGGGTGCTGCTGCGCATGGTGGGCAACGTGGCGGTGGAGGCGCTCGTGGGCGTGGTGCCCTTCGTGGGAGATCTCTTCGATGTGGCCTGGCGGGCCAACGTGCGCAACGTGACCCTGCTCGAAAAACACCTGGCCGCACCCACGGCCACCCGCCGTGCCAGCCAAGCCTGGGTGTTCGTGGCCGTGCTGCTGCTGGTGGCGCTGCTGGCCCTGGCCGCGACGCTCACCGTGCTGGTCTGGCGCGCCCTTGGCCTTCACCTCTTCTGAGGCATCCCGTTCTCACGGGATGCCCGCCATTCCATGCAAGGGCGCGTCATTTCCGAGGGCGATGAAGGGCGCCCAGGAGTGAGGGTGCGGATGGGTAAGCCGCAGCTCTCGCATGGCCTCACGCAGTGCGGTAACGCGTCCCTTCCCCGCCAGCAGATGACGGTAATAGCGTTCCATGAGCAGACGCGTGGAATCGTCGTTCACCTTCCAGAGGCTCACCACCACGGTTTCAGCGCCCGCGGCCACCAAGGCACGGCGCAAGCCGTAGACGCCCTGGCCCAGATGGACCTCACCTCGTCCGGTGTCACAGCCCGACAGGACGACCAGTTGCGTGCCCCAGAGGTCCAGCCCCGCCAGCTCCAGCGCGGTCACCAGGCTCGCCTCAAGCCCCAGAGAGCCAGGACCAGAGCGCGCGACGTGAGCGCCCGCCAGCACAAGCCCCGAGTTGAGCAATGGCTCCTTTTGAGGAGGAGGGGGGCTGCCCAATGCGTCAACCAGGGCAAGCCCTCGAAAGTTCGCAGGCGCAGGGGCATCTCCCAGGAAGAAGCCG
The DNA here is from genome assembly GCF_020103775.1 of Allostigmatella hybrida. Taxonomy (NCBI): domain Bacteria; kingdom Pseudomonadati; phylum Myxococcota; class Myxococcia; order Myxococcales; family Archangiaceae; genus Allostigmatella; species Allostigmatella hybrida. The sequence continues at coordinate 8,399 of NZ_JAHXBH010000024.1, read as the reverse complement.
TGCGTGGCCAGATGAAGAATGCCTGGCGTTGGCAGGTACAGCAGGCGTTGCTTGGTGGCCTTGGCTCCAAGGAACAACTTGGCCTGGGGAAGCAGCCTCTGGATGCTCTCCGCCTCCAAGCGCGCGCCCGGCAACGGCACCCAGCTGTTCCGGGAGAGTTCCTGGGGTGGAGCCGCGAAAAACCGCTCCAAGGTGTTTGAGTATGGTGTCGAGCCCTGCAGCATGGCTTCAGCAGAAGCAGTGAAGTCAGGATCCGCGAGCACAAAGACGTGCGAAGGGGGAGGCGTACTGTCCTGTGCACGCGACAGCAACTCCCGGCCAGAGGTGAGATGGCTGAACTCAAAGGCATCCAGCAGAAAGCCCTGGCCATCATGAAGGGCGGAAAAAGGAACGAGGCCCAACTGGCCGTCCGGTGACAGAAAAAGGCGGCAGGCCTGCCCAAGCAGCGGCACCAAGGGCTGGAAAGCACGCCGGTAAAGCTCCTCCGCGATGGGTTGGAAGGAGGCTTCTTTCTCGGCCAAAGCGTCGCGCAAGCGCGAAGCGGCACGATCGATGGGGGCCGTGGGCCCCAGATCCACGGTGCGGATGGAGGCATCCGGCGAGAGCACCAATGCCATGTAGCGCATGGGGCCGGGCGCCTTCGCTGGCGGTGTCCCAGGCTTGGGGAGGAGAGGGGTGTCCTGGTAGGTGATGAACTCGACCAATGCACTCTCCTTGGACAGCGAGGCGGCGACTCGGCCGACGATCTCCGCAGGGGGCGGCAATGCCGAGAGAGCGCGCAGGGGTGCGGAGCGCTTGGCCAACTCTGCTTCGAGCGAGTCACCCTCTTCCTCCAAAGACCTGAGACGTTGTTGGTAGATCTCGGCGCGCAGAGGACCTGGGCCCTCGAAGGAGAGAATGGCCAACTGGGTGCGCAAGCCCCTCAGCCGCTCGAGGGTGTCGAGATCCTCTGGGCCCAGCCTGCGATAGAGGGTGCGGGAGATGTTGGCGGTTTCGGCGACGGACCGGCCTTTGAGCAAAAGCACCGCGCTCAAGGCCAGGTGCCGCACGCCTTCATCCTCCGGATGGGCGCTCAGCAGGGAGTAAAGCCGCTGCTCATCAGCACGCAAGTATTGAAGGAAACTGGAGAGACGGCTCTCGGAGAAGTCGAGCGCCTCTTGACGAAGGCGCAGTTCAGAAGAGGAGAAGGCTTGAGTAAAGAGCGGCAAGGCCTCGGCAAGGTGGCCTTGAGCCGAATAGATTTGACCGAGGTCGTTGATCAATGAAGCGAAGAGGGGGTGACTCTCGCCAAGGGATTTTTTGACAATAGCAAGCGCGCTTCGGTAGAGAGATTCGGCTTGACGATACAAGCCCTGGACCTTGTAAAGATCCGCAAGGCTATCGAGCGAGGCAGCAATATCGGGATGATCAGGCCCCAGGGCATCCTTTCGAATTCCCAGTGCGCGTTGGTGGAGAACTCTGGCCCGCTTGTACAAGCCTTTGTCTGCGTACAGGTTCGCGAGACCGCTCAGCGCGGAGGCGACATTTGGATGATTGGGTCCCAAAGCCGCTTCCCTGATCGAGAGTGCACGCAGGTAAAGCGGCTTGGCCCTGTCATACATGTGCTGGTCGGCATAGAGGTTGGCGAGACTGTTGAGTGAGGTGGCAACAGAAATGTGGCGTTTACCCAAGGCCGCCTCAACGAGAGCGATCGAGCGAAGGTAGAGTGCCTCGGCCCGGCTGTACAATCCCTGTTCAACATAGAGGTTGGCGAGACTGTTGAGCGAATCAGCGAGGTCGGGATGCCTAGGACTCAAGGCCATCTCTATGATGACAATTGCGCGCTGATACAAGGGCTCGGCCTGGCCGTGCATCCCACGAAGCATGTAGAGCGTGGCCAGGTTACCAAGCAGCCTGGCGATGCCGGGGTGGCTTTCTCCCAACAACTTTTTTCTGATATCGAGCGCACGCTGATACAGCGGCTCGGCACGGCCGTACAATCCTTGCTCTTGATAGAGCCCAGCGAGATTGTTGAGCGAAGAGGCGACATCGGGGTGGTTAGGACCCAGCACCGCCTCCCGGCTCTCCAGCGCCTTCCGATGGAGAGGTTCTGCTTTGCCGTACAATCCTTGTTGATGGTAGAGGTTGGCGAGATTGTTGATCGCAGAGGCGACATCGGGGTGACTCGGTCCCAAAGCCTCCTCCAGGATCTTCAGTGCGCGCTGATACAATGTCTCGGCTTGGCCATACAGCCCCTGGTCAGCATAGAGGTTGGCGAGGTTGCTAAGTGAATAAGCGACGTCGGGGTGGACTGGGCCCAAGGCACGCTCCCGGATTGCAAGGGCCCGCTGGTAGAGCGGTTCGACACGGCCGTACAAGCCTTGCACCAAATAGAGGCTGGCGAGATCCTCCAGAGCATCAGCGACGCCAGGGTCGTCAGGGCCCAGGGATTTTTCCCGGATCGCCAGGGCCCGCTGGTAGAGAGGCTCGGCACGGCTGTACAAGCCTTGAGCCTCATAAATGGTCGCAAGCCCTCTGAGCGAGGATGCAACACTGAGGTGATTCTTGCCCAAGGCCTTTTCTTGAATCGCCAGGGCACGCATGTAGCTCGGCTCGGCGCGGGAGAGGTCTCCCTTCCGCCAATGGATTGACCCCGCCAGGTACAGGCAGTCGGCTACTTCTGGGTGCGCGTCCCCGAGTACTGCTTCACGGAGCACAAGTGCGCGTTCTGCCTGCACGAGGGCTTCGGGATACTGGCCCGCGTCCTTGAGCCTCGACGCCTCAGCGACAGCCTCCCGCGCCTCTCCCAACCGCACATCGGGTTGCTTTTCGCTGGCCCAGCCCTCCACCGCACAACAAAGGGCCAACGTCATCAACCAGCCCAAGGCATGACGCATCGCTTCTCCTGGTCAAACCGGAACACTCCTGCCTTGAACAGGGAGGCGGCTGGCAGGAAGTTTATGCAGAGTATTAAATCGTTTTACAGGCCGGACTTCGCGGCTCATCAGGGTCCCAACTGCCCCCGGGCGGGCCGGGGCTCGACAAAAACCGCCCACCTCCGCCCCCGTTGGTTAGTCTGCCTCGCCTACCGGCAGATCGAGGATGAACCCATGGAGTTGCGGAACAGTCAGCAGGGGCAGCACGGAATCCCGCTCGCACGCGAGGGAAAAAACGTCATGCAGCCGGCCCCCTCCAGTTCTCAGCTCGCCCAGGCAGACCTCCACCGCCGCACCGAGGCGCTGCTCGCTCAGATGACGGTCGAAGAGAAGGCGGGCCAGCTCGCGCAGTACTCCGTGGGAACCCCCACCGGGCCGGGCACCGGCCGCAATGACTACGAGACGCTCGTGCGCATGGGCGCCGCCGGCTCGCTGCTCAACGTGGTGGGCGCCTCCGAGACCAATCGCTACCAGCGCATCGCCGTCGAGCAGAGCCGCCTCAAGATTCCCCTGCTGTTTGGCTACGACGTCATCCACGGCTACCGCACCATCCTGCCCATCCCCCTGGGCATGGCCGCGAGCTTCAACCCCGCCCTGGTGGAGCAGGCCGTCCGGCTGTCCGCCACGGAGGCCGCCGCCGAGGGGATCCGCTGGGCCTTCTCGCCCATGGTGGACATCGCGCGGGACGCCCGCTGGGGCCGCGTCGCCGAGAGCTCGGGAGAGGACCCGCACCTGGGGGCCGCCCTGGCGCGCGCGTATGTGCGGGGATACCAGGGCACCTCGCTCTCCGAGCCCACCTCGGTGGCGGCCAGCGTGAAGCACTTCGCCGGTTATGGCGCGGCGGAAGGCGGCCGGGACTACAACACCGTCGACATGTCCGACGTGAGCCTGCGGCAGATCTACCTGCCCCCCTTCCAGGCCGCCGTCGAGGAGGGGGCGGCGACCCTGATGAGCGCCTTCCATGCGCACAACGGGGTGCCCGCCACGGCCAATGGCTACCTCATGACCCGCGTCCTGCGGGAGGAGTGGGGCTTCAACGGCTTCGTCGTCAGCGACTGGGGGGCGGTGGGCGAGCTGCAGAAGCATGGCGTCGCCCTGGACGGCGCCACCGCCGCGCTCAAGGCCCTGAGCGCGGGCGTCGAGATGGACATGGAATCGCACCTCTACGGGCCCGAGGTTCCCCGGCTGGTGCGCGAGGGCAAGCTCAGCGAGGCGGTGCTGAACGAGGCCGTGCGCCGCGTGCTGCGCGTCAAGTTCGCGCTGGGCCTGTTCGAGAACCCATTCGTGGACGAGAAGGCCGCGGCCTATTCGGCCACCCCGCAGAAGCGCGAGCTGGCCCGGCGCATGGCGGAGGAGTCCTTCGTCCTGCTCAAGAACGAGGGCGGGGTGCTGCCCCTGCCCCCCTCGGGCCGGAAGGTCGCCCTGGTGGGCCCGCTGGCGGACGCGGCGTCCGGCATGCTGGGCATCTGGAGCGCCAAGGGCGAGCCCCAGGACGTGGTGACCTTGCGGGCCGCGCTGGAGCGCCTGCTGAAGGACAAGGGCGGCCTGCGCTACGCCCCGGGGACCGGCGTCCTCTCCAGCGACACCGCGGGCTTCCAGGAAGCGGTGGCGGCGGCGGCGGCATCCGACGTGGTGATCGCCGCGGTGGGCGAGGACGAGACCATGAGCGGCGAGGCCGGGTGCCGCACGCGCCTCGAGTTGCCTGGCAACCAGCGACAGTTGCTCGAGGCGCTGGCCGCCACCGGCAAGCCGGTGATTCTGGTTGTTTTCAGCGGCCGTCCGTTAGCGCTCACAGAGGTGGAAGGTTTCGCGGCGGCCATCGTGCAGGCGTGGCAGCCCGGCATCGAGGCAGGCCCCGCGCTGACGAACCTGCTGTGGGGCGAGGTGAACTTCAGTGGCCGCCTGCCGGTGACCTTTCCCCGAAGCGTCGGCCAGGTCCCGCTCTACTACAACCACTTCACCACCGGCCGCCCGGTAGGAACGACAGACCTGACACGCCCTCCGGCCAACCCGGCGGAGAAGTACGTCTCGCGCTACATCGACGAGTGCAACATCCCGCTCTACCCCTTTGGCCACGGCCTTTCGTACACCACGTTCAGCTTCTCCGAACCCACGTTGAGCGCTTCGGCCCTCAAGGCCCACGAGGTCCAGAAGCAGGGTAAGGACGTGCTGCGCGTGAAGACCCATGTGCGCAACACGGGCAAGGTCCAGGGCACGGTGGTGGCGCAGCTCTACCTGCGCATTCACGGCGCGAGCACCGCGCAACCCGTGCGTCAGCTCGCGGGCTTCCAGCGCATCGCACTGGCCCCGGGCGAGTCCCGGGACGTGGAGTTCCCTCTGGGCTTCCAGGAGCTGTCCTTCATCGACACGCACTCGGCGCGCGGCGTGGAGCCCCACACGCGCTATGACGTCTGGGTGGGCGACAACTCGGAAGCCACCCAGCACGCCTCCTTCACGATGGAGTGACAGATTTCCAGCGCTGGCTTTCCCAGGTGACAGCGGAAGAAGCTCACCCCATGGCAGGCACTGACTCGCATATGCGGACCCTCACGGTTTCAGCAAGAATCGCTGCTTCACTCCTCAGTGCCTTGCTCGTTTCATGTGGAGCTTCCCGCTACACCGCTCCAGCCCATCCCGAGGAACTCTCCCATTTCGTGCTCTTCATCCGGGACCAGCCTGATGGCACGGTGACCCATTCGTGGCGACGAGCGGACGAAGTTGAGCTTCCGCAGTATTCACGCAGGGCAGCCCAGCACATCGTGCTCACCATGGGGCGCAAGCGCGACTGCGACGAGGAAAACCGCGAGTGCATCCGTGAGTGCATGAGCCGCCCACTTCCACAAGGGTTTGGTCATGTCACTTCAGGGAGAAAAGGGCGTGGTGGCAAGGAAGAGTACTGCAACAACAAATGTATGCAGCCGTACCTCGACTGCACGAAGCTACAAGAGCTAGAACCCCATGAATTCACTGCCGCAGACAAAGCAGTGGATTGGCTGAAGCGCCATCACAAGCCAGTTCTGGTGGGAAGCGTGGTCATCATCGCAGGCGTGGCTTTCGTCGTGCTCTCCGCAGGCACGGGGCTCATCATTCTCGCCCCTGCCGTACTCCTGGCTTCGCCCACAGCCGGGCCTCCGCCTTACATGGTCGAGGTATCGCCATGAAGCTGGGAGACCTCTCGCTGGAAACGCAGGAACTGCTTGGGAAGCTCCGGGAAGCCGCTCACTCGGATGAAGAAAGAGCGCGGTTTCTGGTGGCCATGGATGCGCTCAAGTTCATTGCTGCGACTGGCCAATCACAGGATTTCGAAGACTATCGCAATAGCCTTGATACCCATGCTCCTCCTCTGGTGATTGCTGCCTTCGATACACGCAAGGAGGCCGAGGCTTGGTTGAATGGCCATCCCAAGCCACCGCACCTTGCTTATGTCTTGATTGCTGGCGCGTATCACGTGGTCATGCACGTCCCCGAACTCAATCACCGCAGGCTGATTTCCCATCCTGTTCTTGAGTTCTATCTCGCAGAGATGATCCGGGAAGGGATTCCCGCTCCCATGGCCACCTTCCACACGCAAGAAGAGGCGAGGACGTGGCTTGAGCATCAGCCTGAGCCGCCTCTCCAGGTCTTCATCCACATCGAGGGGGAGCCTCACCTCGTGGCGTACCACCACAGGATTGGCCTCCGCGCGATGTATCCTCTCTCCATGGCCGCACCGCTGAAACAAGCAGACGAGTGAGCACACTGGCCTCTCATCTGATAGACTGGGTTTCCTCACGAGCACTGGCCGGGGGCTCGCACATCCCAGGGTATCCCTGTCATGAGCCTCCAGCGCCTCGCGTCCCCCCTGCTGCTGCTGTGCGTCCTTCCAGCGGCCGCCCTGGCGGAACCGCCGTCCCAGAACAGCACCGCGGATGCGCCGCTGTGTTTTCGCGGAAAGCCCTTGCCGGAGTGCCAGGGCTTTCTCCTGACGGAGTTCGCGGTCGCCATCGCGCAGCCGTCGGACTATCGCCGGCCTCCCTTCAACGCCATCTGGGAGTTGGGCTACATGCACAACCTCGAGGAGGCGTCGCTGGCGTTCGGGGGCACCCTGTTCTTCGTCTATGACGACGAGGAGCGCATCCTGTTCGGCATCAAACCCCGGCTGCGGCGCTGGTTGACGCCGTGGCTGAGCGCCGAGGTGGCCCCGGGGATTGTCATCGGCGGAGGGAACGGCGGCACCTTCGCCCCCTCCTACCCCGCCTTCAGTGGCCACGCGGCCCTCAACTTTGGAGACGTGGTCTCCGTGAGCGCCCAGTTGGAGATGCTCCCGCTCACCAGTACGTCGAACGTCAATCCCCGGGGGCGGGAAGTCACAGGCTACCTCTCGCTGCGTTTCGGCTCCTACGCGGGCATGGCCGCAGGTCCCCTGGCGGGTGCTTTCTTGGTGTGGGCGAACGGGGTCAGCGACTGAGCCGGCTGGGCATTGCCCTTTCCGACGAGACGAGTGTCCGCTTCCGGGAGCTCACGGCCCTGCGACAACATGTCCCATCCCCCCGGTGCGCGCCTGGGCCCTAGCAGGCCGCTGAAAAAGTAAGAGAGGAGGGGCTTACGTCCCGCTGGGTGGTCATTTCCATGGCGGGGCCTGCTCCCTCCCTCGAGTAAGCAGATGCGAAGGCTGTCGCCGCACTGCTCGGCGACAGTTCTGTGGCTCTCGGCTCATGCGGCCATCGGCATGAGCTTCGCCATTCGCACCAGGTTGTAAGCGGCAGCCACAAAGTGCATCTGTAATCCCACACGGCGCTGACCTCGGTAGCGCGCCTTGCGCATGCCCCCCACTGTCTTGGCCCAGCCGAATATCTCTTCCACCCGTTTACGAATGCGTTGGCTCACCTCATAGCCAGGCTGACGCACCGTCCTCTCGTCGATATTGCTACCCCGGTGAGCGGTGATGTTCTGGGCCACATGCGGTGTCACCCCTTCTGCACATAGCGCTTGGACGAAGTCGGCCGTGTCGTAGCCCTTGTCTGCTCCCAGCGTCGAGATGGGCAGGCCCGCTGCCTTCTGCCGCCGCACCATTCTCAGCGCCTGTTCTCGCTCCGCGTAACCATCGGCTTGCGACAGACTCACATCGGCAATGAGCCCGTGCCGGTTCTCCATCAGCACATGCCCCGCGTAGGACAGCCTCGCCTCTTTGCCCTTGCCCTTCTTGGCCAGCCTCGCCTCCGGGTCCGTCTTTGACTCGTGCGTGGCGTTGCTTCGCTTCTCGCCGTGGAAGTTGACCGTGGGATTGCCAGGATCATCCGGCGGTGACTCCTCGCCCGCTCCTTCCTTCTTCTTGAAGGACTTAAGGCTGGCCCATGCTTCTATCAGCGTCCCGTCCACCGTGAAGTGCTCCGCGGACATCAGCTTTTCGCGGCGCGCCTGCTCCACCACCCCTTCGAAGAACCGCCGTGCCACATCCGCCTTCAACAGCCGCTCCTTGTTCTTGGCGAAGGTAGAGGCATCGAA
>NZ_JAHXBH010000023.1:0-138578 GCF_020103775.1 Allostigmatella hybrida | reverse complement strand
CTCATGGGTAGGCAACCCCATCATGTCTTCGCCTACCCGTCGAGTAGGTTCTCTCGGTTACCCCAACAGACTCCTAGGTGTCTTCCATGTCCTTCTCCAGCTTGCGCTGGGCCTCGGTGACATCCGCCTGTGCCTCGCGCGGCGTCTCCGTGGGAAGGTCCTCCTCGTGCTCCTTCGAGCGGCCCTGAATGCCAGGCCAAGGCTCCGGCCGGGTCGCTTGGGGGTGCTTGATGTCCTCTGCGTAGCCCTTGTCCTTCTTCGCCATCCCATGCCTCCTGTGGGGTGTCCGCCCAACGAAGGTGGGGTGGGGGAATGAAAGTGGCCAGGGGCGCATGGAGCCGACGCTTGCTGCCTTGGCCGCTCTCCGGGCAGCAAAAAGTTCCCGCACGGCTCCTGTTCGCTGCTTAACTTAGGACCAATGAACGACGACATGACGCGAGCCCGTTCAACTGCCGAGGGACGTGGAGCCGATGCCCCTGCCCCGGTGGAGTCCTCTCCCCCCGCTTCGCTCCGGAAGGCCCTGGAAGGCGCGGTGTTTCCGCTCTCGGCGGAGCAACTGGTTCATGTCGCCCGGGAGAACGGCGCCCCTGCCACCCTCCTCACCCTGCTCAGCGCGCTTCCCCGGAAGCCGTTCGCTTCGCTGGAGGTGGTGGAGTTCTCCTTGTTGGATCACACCCCGCGTGCGGCCCCGGTCGAGGAGCCTTCCTCGTCGGGCTAGGACGCGGTGCGTCAGGAGCCCAGGTGGGCCTCCTTCCGGTGCTTCACGCATGAAGGGCCAGGAGGGGCGATGCACGGAAGGGCGGTGGGGTTATTCTGTGAGGACCCGGTCCGGCTTCCATGGAAGGACAGGCCGGGCTGCACGCCATGACCCCCTCTGATCTTCCCGCGGTGCTCTACTGTGATGACGACGCCCTGAACCTCCGGGTGTTCGACGCCAACTTCGGGCAGCGCTTCCGCATCCTGCGTTGCTCGTCGCCCAATGAAGCGCTGACCGTGCTGGAGCAGCGGCGCGGCGACATCGGTGTCGTCATCTCCGACCAGCGGATGCCGGGCATGAGTGGCGTGGAGCTGCTGGAGCGGGCGCGCACGCTGGCCCCGGATGCCAAGCGCATGCTCGTCACGGCCTATGCGGATCTCCAGGCCGTGGTGGACGCCGTCAACCGCGGGCAGGTGACGCGCTACTTCGTCAAGCCGTGGGACCGGGCGGAGATGCTCGCCGCGCTCGAGGATGCCCTGAAGATCGCCCGGCTGGAGCTGAAGATCCGCCAGGTGGAAGGCCGGATGATGAAGGCCGAGCGCCTGGCCACGCTGGGGCAGGTGACGGCCGGCATCGCCCACGAGCTGATGGGGCCGGTGGGCTACCTCTCGCAGAACGTGGTCTCCCTGCGCCGGGACATGGAGTCCATCATCGCCTACGTGAACAAGCACCTGGAGGAGGACCCGCATCCGGCCGTGGCGGAGACGGTGAAGGACTTGCCCGCGCTCATTGGGGACCTTGCCACGGGCACCGAGCACCTGCGGCAGGTGGCCAACGGGCTGAAGGCCCAGGCGCGGGGCGATGAGACGGAGCAGGCGGCGGAGGTGTCCGAGGTGGTCTCCTTCGCGGTGAAGCTCGCGCGCGCGGAGGTGCGGGACCGGGCCCGGCTCACCAGCAGTGGCGACGCGATGCGCGTGCTGTTCGGCCCGGTGAAGCTCTGCCAGGTGCTGCTCAACCTCATCGTGAACGCCGCGCAGGCCATGGAGGGCGTCCAGCGCACCGGCCGCATCGACGTGCGGTGGGCGCAGCAGGACCGCTGGGTCACCATCACCGTTGCGGACAACGGGTGCGGCATTCCGCTGGAGCTCCAGGAGAAGGTCTTCCAGCCGCTCTTCACCACCAAGCCCGTGGGCATTGGCACCGGGCTGGGGCTGTCCATCTGCAAGGAGCTGGTCACGCAGTACGGCGGCAAGCTCCAGCTCACCTCCGTGCCGGGCGAGGGCACGGAGATCAACATCACGGTCCTCCGGGCGCCGATGCCTTGAGCCCAAAGGCATTGCGGAGCATCCGCCAGACGCGGCGGAGCGTCTCCTCCTCCGCGGGGAGGATGTGCTCCACCAGCACGGCCTGCCGCGGGGGTTGATCGGGCGCCTCGCGCCATTCCACGACGATGGCCCGGAGGCCAGGGCCCCGGGGCACCACCTCCACCGAGGTGACGTCATCGAAGGGGACAACGTGGGTACGTGTCGCCCCGGGGGCCCACGTCAGGTGCTCCACCCGGAGTGTCTCCGTGCGGAAGTGCAGGGCGAAGCGGCGCCGGGCCAGCCGGCCTTCGAGCCGGAGCCCCAGCCCCACGAGGGCGGCGGCCAGGAGCCCCCAGGCCACCGGGGGGGTCAGGTGGGAGGGGGCGCTCAGCAGGGTGCCCACGCTGCCCAGGCCACACAGGGCCGCCCCCAGCAGGCACAGCTCGGGCAGCAGGCGCCGCATCCAAGAGGTGGGTCGGGATTCTCCCACCAGGCGCCCCTCGTCATAGCGCAGGTGGACGTCCCCGAGCCGGGGGGGGATGCGGTTTTCCACCAGGGCGTCGGCGAAACTCACCCCCCCAGAATAGGACGTCTCGCCTCGCCGCTCGAAGTTGCTCGCAAGCTGTGAGATCCTGGGCCCGCATGGATTTGCCGTTCGAAATCGAGGAGGAGGAGGAGCAAGGTGGCGGCGGGACGCTCGCTTCGACCGTTTTGCTGGTGGACGACGAGCTCGTGGTGCTGGACATCTGCACCCGGCTGCTGTCGCGCGAGCCGGACCTGCTGATCACCCAAGCCACCAGTGCTGAGGAAGCGCTGCCCCTGCTGAAGGCTCAGCGCTTCGATGTGCTGGTGACGGACAAGAACCTGCCCCAGATGAGCGGCATCGAGCTCATCGCCGCGGCCCGGCAGCTGCAGCCGTCCCTCGAGGCGATGATGATCACCGGCTACGCCAGCTCGGAGTCCGTCATCGCCGCCTTCGCCGCGGGGGCCAGCGACTACATTCTCAAGCCCTTCGATGATCTCCGGGTGCTGCGCGCCAAGGTGCGCGCCGCGCTGGAGCGCCGCACCGAGCGCATCCGCGGCCGGGAGCAGGCCCGTCACGTGGCCCGGCAGGCCTCGGCGCTCATCCTCGCCGGGAAGGATGCTCCGGAGCCGGCGCACCAGGCGCTGGAGGACGAGCTGCGCAACTACGAGCAGGCCGTGCAGAACGGCGCCATGAGCGGGCACGTGGCCGTGGTGGGCAGCACCGAGGCCGTGGAGTTGCTGCGCGCCGAAGGGTTCGAGGTGGCGAGCTTTCCGCCCACGCCCGCGGCCCTAGAGAGCGCCGACGTCGTCATCCTGGAGACGGGCGAGCCCCAGTGGCGGGTGCTGGCCGAGCACCTCCAGTCCCGCACGCCAGACCTGCTGCTGCTCTCCAGTCCCCAGGCGGATCTCGCCGACCTGCTGGAGGCCATCAGCCTGCGGTTGGACCTGGTGGGCTTCGGCGCTTCCTCCACGACGCAGGGCCTGCCGGACCGGCTGCGCATGGTGCTGCTGCGCCGCTGCATCCAGCGTGCGCAGGACCGGCTCGCCACCGCCCTGGGCGCCTTTCACCAGAGCATTCCAGGCCGCTGAGCCCTTCCGGGGGGAGGAGGGGCTCCGGCCGCTGCCGGCGCGGAGCCCGAAAAAGCGAAACGCCCGCCCTCCGTGAGGAGAGCGGGCGTCTCAGTGACCCTGCCGGGATTCGAACCCGAGTTTGTGCCGTGAGAGGGCACCGTCCTAACCACTAGACGACAGGGCCGTCGTTGCTGCTGTTTCTGCGCCTTCAACTACCGCTTCGGCCACCTGACGTCAACCGAAGTTTTCAAGCTGGGGAACTAGGATTCGAACCTAGATAAGCAGAGTCAGAGTCTGCTGTCCTGCCGTTAGACGATTCCCCAAAAACTGCCGTGCTGCCTGCTGCGTCCTGCGAGGCCCTCACTACCACAACTTGCCGGGCCTCGTGAACTACCGAGTTTTCTTTCCCGGCTTCGTTTCCGGCGCCTTCTTGGCGGGCTGCTTCGCCGAGGGCTGCGCCGGCACGATATAGATGCGAACTTCCTCGTTCGCCTCATAAATGTTCAGCCCCTCGAAATTCTTCCCCGAGGGGTTGACGATGTGAACCGCCTTCACGCCCGGCTGGTTGACGATCGATTTCCGCGAGAACGTCCCCGCGGGATAAACCGTCCGGTAGTACTTCAGGGTCTCCTCGAAGTCTCCAGGAGCCCGGTACCGGTTCTCGCCCACCCTCCGAGCGCCGTCAGGGAGCTGGGCTCCGTTGACGACCTCCGCCTCCGCCACCGTCACGCTCAGGGCCACGGCTGCGACCCAAAGTGGGCGCGCCTTATAAAAACACCGGGTCAGCCTGTCAAGCGCTCGTGTCATCGGGGGTCACCCTAGTGCCCCCCTCCCGCGGCGTCCACCGCGTTTCGGGGGCCCTCACATGGATTATTGCGGGCTCCGGGCCAGTGCGGCATCCAGCCGCCGCAGCGCCTCGTCCTTCCCCAGCAACTGGAGCGTCTCGCCGATGCCGGGGCTCGTGGTGTTGCCCGTCACCGCCACGCGGACGGGCTGGGCCACCTTGCCCATGCCCACGCCGGCCCGCTCGCTCACGGTCTTGATGACCGCGTCCAGGGCGGCCACCTCCCAGCCGGACAGGGAGGCAGCCTCCTCCCGGACCTGGCGCAGGAGCGCCAGCGAGTCGCCTGTTAGGTGTTTGGCGGCGGCCTTCTCGTCCAGCGTCACGCCCTGCTTGAGGTAGGGCAGGGCCATGGTGGCCATCTCCACCAGCGTCTTGGCGCGCTCGCGGAAGGCCAGCACGAACTGCTCCAGCCGCACGTCGTCGGCGGCGAGCGTCTGGCCCTGCTGGGCGAGGAAGGGCGCCAGCCGGGCGGCGATGTCCGAGGGCGGCAGCGTCTTCAGGTAGTGCTGGTTGAGCCACAGCAGCTTGTCCGGGTTCCACACGCCGGAGGTGGAGCCCACGTCCTTGAAGTCGAACCACTCGGTCATCTGCGGGCGCGAGATGACCTCCTCGTTGCCGTGGCTCCAGCCCAGGCGGATGACGAAGTTGAGCAGGGCCTCCGGCAGGATGCCGTTGGCCTTGTGCAACATCACGTCGGCCTCCTTGTGCTTGCGCTTGGAGAGCTTCTCGCGGTCCGGGCCCAGGATGAGCGGCAGGTGGGCGAAGCGGGGCGGTTCCCAGCCCAGCGCCTGGTAGAGCATCAGCTGCGGGAAGGTGGAGTTGACGTGCTCCTGCCCGCGCGACACCACGGTGATGTCCATCAGGTGGTCATCGATGACGCAGCCGTAGTTGTAGAGGGGGATGCCGTCCCCGCGCAGCATGACCCAGTCATCCAGGTCCGAGTACTCCTTGGTGATCTTCCCCAGCACCAGGTCGTCGAAGGACACGGAGCCCTCGGCCGAGGGCATCTTGAAGCGCACGACGGAAGCGCGGCCCTCGGGGGCCTCCTTGCGGTCCCGGCAGGTGCCCTCATATTTGTAGGCGCGGCCTTCCTTCTCGGCCTGTGCGCGCCGCTCGCGGATCTCCTCCTGGGTGCAGTAGCAGCGGTAGGCCTTGCCCGCGGCGATGAGCTGATCCGCGTGGTCGCGGTAGGTGTCCAGGCGCTGCGTCTGGAAGTAGGGCGCGTGGGGGCCTTCCTTCTCGGGGCCCTCGTCCCAGCCGATGTCGAGCCACTTGAGGCCGTCCAGGATGGCCTTCAGCGACTCGGGCGTGGAGCGCTCCAGGTCCGTGTCCTCGATGCGCAGGATGAAGGTGCCACCGAAGCGGCGTGCGTAGAGGTAGTTGAAGAGCGCGGTCCGGGCACCACCGATGTGGAGGTAGCCGGTTGGCGAGGGAGCGAAGCGGACGCGAAGGGGGGAGGCCATAGGGAGCAGGCGCGGGATAGCAAGGGGACGCAGGGTGGTCAACGCGGCTCCCTCATGGGCCGCGCACAACCCGGATTCATGAGTTAGACTGAAGGGTACCGAGGTGCATCCATGAAATTGCCTTTCGCGTTCCGAGCCCTGCTGGCCGTTGCCTGGTTGCTCGGGATGCCTGCGTCCGCGTCCACGATGCTCCAGTTGGAGCTCTCTGCCCTGTCGCACGCTTCCGATGCCGTCATTCATGGGACGGTCCGCCGGGTGGAGAGCCGGTGGAGCCGGGACCACCGCCGCATCCTCACGGACGTCGAGATTGAAGTCTCCGACGCCCTCAAGGGGCAGCCGGGCAGCACCGTGCTCCTCATTCAGCCGGGTGGGCGCGTGGGTGACATCGGGCAGGTGGTGAGCGGTATGGCCTCGTTCACGCAGGGCGAGGAGGTCGTTGTCTTCCTGGAGCGCCGGGGCCCCCGGGCCTTTGGGCTGGTGGGGCTGTCCCAGGGCAAGTACGAGGTGCTCCGGGCCGAGGACTCCCGGTCCGCGCTCGCCGTGCCCGCGGCCAAGGATGTGCGCCTGCTGGACCCGAAGACGCACCAGCCCTCGGCCTCCGCGCCCCGGACGATGGGGCTCGAGGAGCTGAAGGCCGCCATCCGCGCCGCCCTGCAGCAGCCCAAGCCAGAAGGGGCTGGCAAGGAGTCCCGCCCGTGAAGATCGCCGCGCTGCTGCTGAGCCTGTCGCTGGGGCAGAGCCTGGACCCCTACGTGCGCAGCCGGGTCGAGGCCGGAGACCGGTCGACCCAGTGCCTGTTCTGGTCGGTGCCCCGCATCACCTGGCACCAGAGCACCCTGGGCAACCCGGAGACGCTGCCCGCGGGCTCCGAGTTCGACGCGGTCCGCCGCTCGTTCCAGAGCTGGCAGGACGTCTTCTCCTCGTGCGGCAACATCGCCTTCGAGGAGGGGCCGCGGGTGCAGGAGCGCAACGTCGGCTACGTGCTCCGGGAGGACAATCTCAACGTCGTGCTCTTCCGCGCGCGCCAGTGCACGGTGGGCAGCGTGGTGCCTGCCGATGACGACTGCTGGGAGGACGACAGCTGCGGCAACGTCTATGACTGCTGGAGCAACGGCAACGAGACCATCGCCGTCACCTTGACGACGTACGACGAGAACACCGGCATCATCTACGACTCGGACATCGAGTTGAACTCGGCCGCCTTCACCTTCACCACGGCCGATGGCCCAAGGTGCGCGCCGAACGTGACGCAAGGCTGTGTGGCCACCGACATCCAGAACACCATGACGCACGAGATTGGCCACCTGGTGGGGCTGGACCACACGGATGCGCTCAACTCGACCATGAACCCGCGGGCGCCTCCGGGGGAGACGTCCAAGCGCACCATCGATGCGGGCTCCCGCTCCTTCGTGTGCGAGGCGTACCCCAAGGGAGGCGTCAGCCAGAACTGCGTCCACCTCACCACGGACCCTACGCTGGGCCGCAAGGCGGCCGACGGGGCCGGGGGCTGTGCCAGCGCGGGCGCTGGGGCGTGGCTTCCCGCGCTCGCAGGGTGGGCCCTGATGCGCCGGGTTCGCCGCCGGAAGGACTTGCGCGCGTGAGACGGGGCTTGTGGCTTGTGCTGGGCGTTCTGGCCGCCGCGCCCGCCGCGCGCGCCCAGTTCGACTACAAGCGCACCGTGGTCCCCGGCGAGCCCCTGTGCCTCGCGTGGCCCATCCGGGAGTACGTGTACCACCTGGATTCATCGGGCAACCCCTGGACGCCGGGGGCCACCGAGCTCGCCGCCCTCGAAGCCTCCTTTGACTCCTGGCGGGCCCTGGCCGCCGGGTGCACGGATTACGTGTTCACGCGGGGGCCCGATGTCGCGAACCCCACCGTGGGGTACGACCTGGCGCATCCGGACCAGAACCAGAACGTCGTCACCTTCCGGCAGAAGGCCTGCTACGAGGTCGTCCCCGAGAACGATGCCTGCCTGGAGGACGACAGCTGCGGCAACGCCTACGGGTGCTGGGAACACGGCTTCGCCACCATCGCGCTGACCACCACCACCTTCAGCTTCAAGACCGGCTATGCGCTCGATGCGGACATCGAGTTCAACGCGGCGCAGGGCGAGGGCATGCCGGGGTTTCTCTTCACCACCGTGAGTGGCCCGCCCTGCATGGGCGAGTTCTCCTCCGGGTGCGTCATCGCGGACATCCAGAACACGATGACCCACGAGATCGGCCACGTGGTGGGGCTGGACCACGTGTACTCGGCGCTGTCCACCATGGAGGCAACGGCTCCCGCGGGCGAGACGCACAAGCGCATCATCGACGCGGGCACCGGGGCAGGCTTCTGCCGGACGTACCCGCGCGGACTTCCCCCCGCCCCCTGTGGTGAGCCCACCGTGACGAGCAAGCACCTGTCCGCCCAGAGTGCCGGGACGGGCTGCGGGGCTGCTCCCGGGGGCTGGCTGGGCGGCCTGCTGCTGGCCGCATGGTGGGCGAAACCCCGCCGCCGGTGGGGCGTCCCTGGAGAGGAGGACACATGAGTGTCGCGTTCTTCGATCTCGACAAGACGCTGCTCGCGGTGAACTCCGCCGCCTTGTGGATCCGCCACGAGCTGGCCCTGGGCCACATCTCCCGGTGGCAGGCCCTGGTGGCCAGCGTGTGGATGACCCGCTACCACCTGGGCTTCGTGTCCGTGCAGGACGCGCTGCTGGCGGCCATCGGCCACCTGGCGGGCACCGCCGTGGCGCCCATCCTGGAGCGCACCAACGCCTTCTACGAGGAGCAGCTCCGCCCGCTCTACCGCCCCGGGGCGCTTCGCGTGCTGGAAGAGCACCGCCAGGCCGGGGACCGGCTGGTGTTGCTGACCTCCTCCACGGGCTACCTCTCCGAGCTCGTCGCGCGGGACTTGCGCCTGGATGCGATCCTCTGCAACCGCTTCGAGGTGAACGCCGAGGGCCTGCACACCGGCAAGCCCCTGGGCACCGTCTGCTTCGGGGAGGGCAAGCGCACCTGTGCGGAGGACTACGCGCGGGAGGTGGGCGCGTCCCTGTCCGCGTGCGCGTTCTACACGGACTCCTACTCGGACCTGCCCGTGATGGAGGTGGTGGGAAGGCCCGTGGCCGTGCACCCCGACCAGCGGCTGCGCCGGGAGGCGCTCCGCAGGGGGTGGCCGGTGGTGGACTGGGGCGTTCCCGCGGGCTCCGGCCCGAGGTGAACCGGCTCAGCGCCGGGGCAGGGTCAGCCGCATGTTGAACACGTAGTCCACCGCCACGGGCTGCCCCCGGTAGAGGATGGGCCTGTAGACGCGCGACCTCAGGGTCTCCAGGACCGTGGCCTCCATGTGGGGCAGCGTCTTGAGCACCCGGCAGTTCTCCACCCGGCCCTGGCGGGTGATGGTGCACTTCACCAGCATCACGCCTTCGACTTTCGCCGCGAGGGCCTCGCGGGAGTAGGAGAGGTCCTTGCCCTGGAGCTGCTCGGGACGGCTCATCTGCTCGCTGTCGTAGGGCAGGGTGGCCTGAGAGGTCTTCATGGCGGCCAGCACGTTCGCGGGCAGCGTCTGTCCGGCCAGGCCACCTGCCTCCGGGGCCGTCTTCGCGGAGGCCTCGGCCACAGGCGCCATGGGCTCCGCCGGGGCGAGCGAGGCGGGCATCGCGGTGGCCTGCTTCTGGGAGCCGCCATGGGCGAACTCCACGCGCGAGCCGCCCGAGGCGCCTCCCCGGCGCCGCTGGAGCTTCTGGGAGAGCACCACGTCTCCCGAGCCGCCGGTGATGACGGTCTCGGTCTGGTACCCCTCCAGCGCGAAGGTGAGCTCGGCCGTGACGGTGCCGTCCGGGCCGGGGGGGATTTCCAGCACGAAGGGCGTCGTGCCGCGCTCCTTCCCCTTGTAATAGACGCGCGCCCCGGACGGCTCGGTCATCAGCCGCAGGCGGACCTTCTGGGTCACCTCAGGCGGGTTCCCGGCGGGCGCCGGCTGCGCGGGGGCCACCGGGGCCTCGGCCTTCACCTGGACCGTCTCGGCGGGCGGGGGCGTCACCTCGGAGGAGGGCGAGGGGCGGAGGAAGAAGAAGGCCGCGGCCCCCCCCGCCACGATGGCGGCCCCGATGCCCAGGCCCAGCAGCAACATCCGGCGCGGGCTGCGGAGGCGCACGGGCTCGGAAAGGTCGACGCTGATGTCCAGCGCCAGCGTGGAGGAGCCGGAGTCCGGCGCGGGCGGGTGCACGAAGGCCGGCGAGGGGTAGGGGCCCGTGGTCGACGCACCGCCCGGCCGCTTGAAGATGCCGCTGTGGCCGCCCGCGGACATGTTGGCCGTGCGCATCGCCTCCAGCAGCTCATCCATCGTCTGGTAGCGGCGCGCCGGGTCCTTTTCCAGGCACCGCATCACCACCGCTTCGATTTCCGCGGGGACCGGGATGTAGGGCCGCAGCGAGTTGAACGGCGGCGGCGCCTCCTTGCAGTGGGAGAAGATGAGCTCCAGGTGGTCGCGCGCGATGAACGGCGGGCGCCCCATCAGCATCTGGTAGAGCATGACGCCCAGCGAGTAGACGTCACTGCGGGCATCCGTCACGTTGCGCGCCTGCTCGGGCGCCATGTACTGCGGGGAGCCCAGGAACGTGCCGCTCTGGGTGATTTCCGGGCTCAGCGCGCCGTCGGTGACGGGCGCGATGGACTTGACGAGGCCGAAGTCCAGAACCTTCACCAGATCCTGATCCGACTCGTTGAGCAGCATGATGTTGGCGGGCTTGAGGTCCCGGTGGACGACGCCCATGCCGTGCGCCTCGCGCAGCGAGCGGCACACCTGCTGGCCAATGGAAATCACCCGGCTCCAGGGCAGGGGCCCCGTCTGGGAGAGCACTTGGGCCAGGGTGCGCCCCTCCATGTACTCCATGGCGATGAAGTAGATGTTGTCTTCGGTCTGCCCGTAGTCGATGACCGTGACGGTGTTGGGGTGGCGCAGCTTCGAGGTGAGGGAGGCCTCGCGCAGGAACCGCTGCTGGAAGCCGGGATCCTTGCTGCTGGGGAAGTTGGGGTTGAGGACCTTGAGCGCCACCACCCGGTCCAGGGGCGTCTGGATGGCCCGGTAGACCTTGCCCATCCCTCCAATGCCCAGTGGCTCGGTGATGCGGAAGCGACCGTTGAGCGTGCGGCCAATGAGCGGGTCCACCCCAAGCGCTTCTGGAGTCCCGACGGCCGGCGAATCACTCTTGATCATTCACTCTCCCCACCTGCACACGGCATAGGCCTCTTCATCCTCTTGCGTCCCACCGCGCATCGTGGATCCCATCAAACCACAACCCCGGGCCCACCGCGATGGAGCCTGGCCGCCTCCTCCTGGACGTTTGGGCCGTCTGGGAGCAGCCAAGGAAGCAGGAAGACTACACCGCCCGCATTGACGGTCCTGCTGGGACCGGATTACGTTCCGGACCTCCCGGATCGTCTCCACCGGGCCAGGGCTGCTCGATGGCCGAAACCCCCACAACCCCCGCCGAAGCCCAAGCACGCCGTGCCTCCGTCCAGCAACGGCTGTCCCTGCTGGAGGGCGAGCTGCAGCAGTTGCGGCACGAGCTGACCCACCTCGACGGGGAGCTGCGGCTGCCGGGGCTCTACCTCACGCTGGAGGTGGCCGGCGCGCAGGCGCTCTTGCCCACCGAGGTGGTCCAGGAAGTGGTCCGGCTGGTGGAGATTCAGCCGCTGCCCGGGGCGCCTGCCCATGTGGCCGGCGCGTTCGTCTACCGGGGAACCTCCGCCATCGTGGTGGACCTGGCCGTGCTGCTGGGCGTCCGCCGGGAGCCGGAGATGGATGCGCACCTGGTGGTCTGCTCGGGGGTGCGCACCGTGGCGCTGCTGGTGGACCGGGTGCGCGACATCGTCGACACGCCCGCCCTGGTGGAAGGCGATGCGGCCGGCGAGCACCGCTCGCCGTGGGACACGACGGGGCTGATGGGCGGTTTGTGCCGGCTTCCCGAGGGAGGGCTGTTGCCGCTGCTGCGGACCACGGGCCTGCTGGTCACTCCGGAGGGGACGTGAACGAAGTCGTCCGGGCGGACGTGCTCGACGAGGCCACGCTCAGCCGGGTCGAGGATGTCCTGCGGGAGGCCAGTGGCCTGACCCTCACCTCCAGCGTGCGCCGCTCGCTGGGCACCGCGCTCGTGCGGGCCGCGGAGGCGCGCAAGCTCACCACCCCGGTGTTCCTCAAGGCGCTGCTGGCGCGCGAGCCCCTGGCGGTGGAGACCTTCATCGAATACGCGGTGATCGGCGAGACGTACTTCTTCCGCCACCCCGAGCACCTGCGCGAGCTGACCCGGGTGGCCGCCGCGCGCGGTGGCCCCGTGCACATCTGGAGCGCTGGCTGCGCCACGGGCGAAGAGCCCTACAGCATCACCATGGCACTGCTGGCGGCCAACGTCCCCGTGGAAAACATCCACGTGCTGGCCACCGACATCTCGGCCCGCTCCCTGAGCCGTGCCCGCGTGGGCACCTACAGCCCCTGGTCCGTGCGGCGCGTCGAGCCCACCATGGAGAAGCGCTTCCTGACGGCCCATGCCGGCGGGATGTCCGTGTGCACCCAGGCGCGGCAGCCGGTGGAGTTCCGCCGGCACAACCTTGTTTCGGACCTGGCGCCCGTGTCCAACCAGGACGCGGTCTTCTGCCGCAACGTGCTCATCTACTTTCCACCGGAGCTGGTGCGCCAGGTGCTCGCCAAGCTCGTGGGGGCGCTGGCCCCCGGAGGGCTGCTGTTCCTGTCGCCCGCGGAGGTGCCGCTGGCCAACGGGCTGGGCCTGGAGATGCTCGATGTGGAGGGCACCCCCGTGCTGCGCCGCCCGGTGGTCCCCCTGGAGCCGCCGAAGGAGCCGCCCGCCGCCCAGGCCCTGGCCCGCTGGAGGCTGGAGCCCCGGGTGGCGCGCATCACCCCGCCGGCCCCCTGGACGCGCCTGCCCCTTTTCCAGAACGCGCTGAAGGTGGTGCCGCCCGCGCCGCCGCCACCCCGGGAGGAGTCGGCCGAGGATGACGCGATGCGTCAGGCCATCGCCGCCGCCCGGGAGGGCCAGTACGAGCGGGCCGAGGCGCTGGCGCGGGACGCGGCGCGCAAGATGGTCCCGGAGGCCTACCTGCTCCTGGCCATGGTGGCCGAGACGCGGGGAGATCTGAACGGCGCAGTGGACTGTGTGCGAAAGGCGCTATACCTGGAGCCGCAACTGGCGCTCGGCCACGCTACGCTGGTCACGCTTTACACGCGGCTGGAGCGCCGGGAGGACGCGGAGCGGGCGCGGCAGAACGCGCTGAGGGCGTTGGACGGGTTGGATGATGAGCACCCCCTGCGCGGGGTGGAGGCAATGACCGTGGGCGGCCTGCGGCGGGCGCTCGCGGCGAGGGGCCGGGCGGGTTGACAGGGGGCGCGGTGGGCCGAGGCTGGCCGCGAGTACCAAGGGAGGTCATGTGGAAGTCCAAGGCATCAAGTTGTCCATGCCCGGCAGTCAGACGGTGGGACGGCTCAGCCTGCGCACCAAGATCCTTTGGATCACCGGCCTGTCCGGGGGCCTGGTGGCGGGCATTCTGAGTGCGGTGTTCTTGATGCAGATGCGCGATGCGCTGCGCGCCGAGCTGGCCACGCGGGCGCGGGTCATCAGCATCCAGATGGGCAACCACCTGGCGCCGGACGTGGCGTCCGTGGACCAGGTGATGCTCCAGAAAGAGGTAGACGCCACCCTGCGCGACGTGCCGGACGTGGCGTACGTGCTGGTGCGCAACCAGGTGGGCACCATCCTGGCGATCGCCAACAAGAAGGAGTTCACCGGCGCCGAGCTGGTGAAGGCCACCCAGGGCGACGAGGCCATGGACCGGTGGGTGACGGTGGCGGAGAAGCCGGCGCTGGAGACCTCCACGCCCATCCACTACGCCATGCGCGGGGACGCGGTGCCCTCGCGGGTCGGCACGGTGCAGGTGGGCATCCAGCTCGACTCGCTCTCGGAATCCATCTCCTCCGTGGTGTGGCAGGCGCTGGGGCTGGGGCTGCTGGTGCTGGTGCTGTGCCTCATCGCCGCGGCGCTGCTGTCCCAGCTGGTGACGGTGCCGCTGGAGCGGCTGGGCAAGGCGGCGGCGGGCATCGCCTCGGGCGACCTGCGCCAGCAGATCGCCGTCGGCGGCAATGACGAGATTGGCGAGCTGGCCCGGAGCTTCGCGAAGATGGCGGAGACGGTGACGCACATGCTGTCGGACCTGCGCAGCGCCGCGGCGGACATCGAGCGCGAGGCGACGAGCGTGCTCACCACCTCCACGCAGCAGTCCGCCATGGCCCACGAGCA
Source organism: Allostigmatella hybrida (assembly GCF_020103775.1). Classification (NCBI taxonomy): domain Bacteria; kingdom Pseudomonadati; phylum Myxococcota; class Myxococcia; order Myxococcales; family Archangiaceae; genus Allostigmatella; species Allostigmatella hybrida. Next base: position 124,381 of record NZ_JAHXBH010000023.1, on the reverse strand, counting down.
GGCCTCCGCCATCAACGAGACGAGCACCACGGTGGCGGAGATCGCTCAGACTTCCAAGCAGGCAACCACCTACGCCGACTCGGTGATCAGCGGCACGCAGCGCTCCGAGGCCCTGTCCAGCGAGGGCCAGAAGGTGGTGGCCGAGAGCGTGGCCGGCATGGAGAAGCTGGGGCAGCAGGTGCGCGCCATCGCGGTGGCCATCACCGAGCTGCACGAGCGCACGCTGCAGATCAGCGACATCATCACCACGGTGCGGGACGTGGCCGAGCAGTCGAACCTGCTGGCGCTCAACGCCTCCATCGAGGCGGCCAAGGCGGGCGAGCACGGCCGGGGCTTCGCGGTGGTGGCCATGGAGATGCGCACCCTGGCCGAGCAGTCCAAGGTGGCCGCCAACCAGGTGCGCGGCCTGCTCGGGGAGGTGCAGAAGGGGACCAAGGCGGCGGTGGCGGTCACCGAGGAGGGCAGCCGCCGCGCCCAGGCCGCCATGGCGCTGGCCCAGAGTGCGGGCTCGGCGATTCTGGGCCTGGCGGAAGTCATCCGCGAGTCCTCCTCGGCGGCACGGCAGATCGCCGGGAATACCCGGCAGCAGACCATTGGCGTGGAGCAGATCGCCACCGCCATGAGCGAGCTGTCCTCGGCTACGGCAGACAGCGTCCTGGGCACCCGGCAAATCGAACAGGTGGCAGGCAATCTTTCCAATCTCTCCAAGCGCTTCTCGGAGCTTGTAGGTAGATACCAGCTATGAACACGGTCGGAACACGCGGTCCCATGAAGGTCCTGATCGTCGAAGACACCAAGACGATCACCAACTTGCTGCAGGTGTACCTGATGGGCTGGGGGCTCCAGTTCTTCGATGCCGGCAACGGCGTCCAAGGGCTGGCGCGGGCGCGCGAGATGAAGCCAGACCTCATCATCTCCGATGTGCAGATGCCGGAGATGGATGGCTTCGCGCTGTGCGCGGCCATCCGGGCGGACTCGGCGCTGCATGCCACCCCCTTCCTGCTGCTCACCTCCCTGAAGGATGACGCCAGCCGGCAGCGCGGGCGGCTGGTGGGCGCGAGCGCCTTCCTCAACAAGCCGGTCTCGGTGGATGAGCTGCGCGAGCGCGTCCGCGAGCTGCTGAAGCTGCCCATGAAGACCCCGGCGGGACGCTAAGCCAGCCATGCCCCACGACGACGCCAGACAGGAGATCGACTACGCCGGGTTGAAGCGGCGTCTCGACGACTCGCGTGCGTTGGGGTTCGACGAGGACTTCAGTCCGGAGAAGCGCCGGGAGGTGCTGGCGGCCCGGGCGAAGATGCTGGCGAAGTCGCGCGAGGAGGAGCGCCCCTCGGTGCTCACGGTGCTCACCTTCCACGTGGGAGGTGAGCGCTACGCGGTCCCCATCGAGCAGGTGGACCACGTGATGGAGTCGCGTGGCCTGTGCTCGCTGCCCGGGGCGCCGCGGCACGTGCTGGGGGCCATCTTCTCGCGCTCGCGCGTGGTGCCCGTGCTGGACTTGCGGCAGATGCTGGGGCTGGAGGGCGGCGGCATGTCCGACTTGGGCAAGGTGGTGGTGGTGGACGTAGGGGGGGAGGCCTTCGGGGTCGCCGCGGAGCAGGTCGATGGGCGCCAGGAGCTGCTGCGCACCACGCTGTCCCAGCCGCCCCCGGGACCCTTCTTGTTCCTCACCCCGGACCGGCTGACGGTGCTCGACGTGGAGAAGCTCGGCAGTCCTGCCACGGCGAGACGAGGATAGGCACGGCACATGGATCCGCAGGTGCTTCGCAGCATCTGGCCCATCTTCTCCGCGGAGACGCGAGAGCAGATCCAGGCCATCGGTACGAAAGTCCTCGGGCTGGAGCAGGAGCCGTCCGAGCGTGAGCCGGACCTGCTTCCGTCGCTGAAGCGGCTGGTGCACAGCCTCAAGGGCTCCGCCGCGAGCCTGGGCCTCATGGACATCGAGCAGGTGGTCCACGCCATCGAGGATGGCCTGGCGCGCCTGAGCCCCGGGGACCGGCTGGCGCGGGACTTGGTGGAGGCGACCCTGCGGGGGCTCTCCTCCATCGAGGTGGCGCTGGGCCGGGGCGACGTGGGGGAGACGCCCTCCATCGATGGCCTGCCGTCGCTGCTGACCGCCCTGGGCAAGGAGGCCGAGCCTCCCAGCCCCGCGGAGGGGTTCCAGCAGGACTCGCTCGAGTCGCTGGACAAGCTCGAGACGGCGCTGATTGCCCTGTGCTCGCCGAACGTGCCGGACCGCATCTCCCTGGTGCAGTCGGCGGTGGCGACGGCGCAGGGGCTCCAGGATGGGGCCGAGTCCGCCCAGGATGGGCGCGTGGGGCCCATCGCGGAGCGGGTGGCCGCGAGCTTCGCGAAGATGGAGCAGCCCGGGGACGCCGCGAGCATTGCCGCCTCGGAGCTCGCGGGGCTGCTTGTCGAGCTGCGCACGGCGTTGACGCCCGCCACGCCCGAGCCCGCCGCCCCTTCACCCGCCAAGCCCGCGGCCTCCGAGGTGGTGCCCGCCCGGGCTCCCGCCGAGGCGCCCTCCAGCGAGTCCGCCGCCGGGAGCGCGCCGAGGGGGCAGGTGGATCAGGCGATTCGCATCTCGGTGAAGACGCTGGATTCGCTGGCACTCCAGGTGGAGCACCTCATCGCGGGCCGCTTCCAGCAGGCGCGGCGCACCGAGTCCCAGCGGGAGCTGCTGGACCGGACGCACGACGTGGTGGTGGGCCTGGAGCGTGCCGCCTCGCAGCTGTCGCTGTCCGGGGGCGGGGCCGTGCTGGACTCGCTGCGCGCCAGCGCCAGCCACCTGCGGGACGTGCAGAAGAAGCTGGCGGCCCTCCTCAAGGAGGCCACCCGGGACGGGGAGCAGCTCAACCTCGTGGCGCAGGTGGTGCGCGATGACCTGAGGGATCTGCGCATGGTGCCCTCCGCGCAGATGCTCGAGCCGCTGCGCCGCACGGTGCGCGAGCTGGGCGCGCGCCTGGGCAAGAAGGTGGAGCTCGTCCTCGCGGGGACGGAGGTCCGCCTGGACCGCCGCATCCTGGATGCCCTGAAGGATCCGCTGCTGCACCTGGTGCGCAACGCCATCGACCATGGCCTGGAGACGCCGGAGATCCGGCGCGCCACGGGGAAGTCCGAGACGGGCCGGCTCTGGGTCCGCGTGGAGTCCCGGGGCACACGCATCGCCGTGGTGGTGGAGGACAACGGCTCGGGCCTGTCGCCGGAGCGCGTGCGCGCCACGGCGGTGAAGCGCGGGTTGCTGTCCGCCGAGGCGGCGGCCCGGCTGCCGGATGAGCAAGCCGCGCGGCTCATCTTCCAGCCTGGCTTCTCCACCCGGGACGAAGTGACGGCGACCTCCGGCCGAGGCGTGGGGCTGGACGTGGTGCATGCCACGGCCCAGCGCCTCCAGGGCGCGGTCGACGTGGCGTACACCGAAGGGCAGGGAACCCGCTTCACCATCGATCTGCCCCTGACGCTGGCGGCCGCCCTGGGATTGCTGGTGCGGGTGGGCACCAACGTCGTGGTCGTCCCCTCCGACGTCGTCAAGCGCGTGGTGCGGCTGGCGCCGGAGGAGGTGGGCACGGTGGCGGGCCGGGTCGTGGCGCGGGTGGATGGCGAGCAGCTCGGGTTCCGTTCGCTCGCGGAGTCCATTGGCCTGCCCCGGCTTCCCATGGCGCTCGATTCGGGGAAGGTGCAGACGGCGATGCTGCTCACGCTGGGGCAGGATCGCGCCGTGTTCGCCATCGACGAGGTGGTGGGCCAGCAGGACATCGTCGTCCGGTCGCTCGGCCGGCACCTGAAGGAAGTGACGCACCTGGCCGGCGCGGCGGTGCTGGACGATGGCCGCCTGGTACCCGTCATCAACGCTCCGGAGCTGCTGCGCGCCGCCTCGCCCACGGCCCGCGTCACCGCGGAAGTCCGGCGCCCGCGCATCCTCGTCTGCGACGACGCGCTCACCACTCGCTTCGCCATGAAGGCGCTGCTGGAGATCGCCGGCTATCCGGTGGTCACCGCCGCGGACGGCCAGGAGGCCTGGGAGGTGCTGGAGCGGACCCAGTGCCAGCTCGTCGTCAGCGACTGGCAGATGCCCCGGCTGGATGGCGTGGGGCTCGCCCGGCGCATCCGGGCCCACCCGACGCTCAACCGCACGCCCATCATCCTCGTCACCTCGCTCGACAGCCCCGAGGAGCGGGCAGCCGGACTCGAGGCGGGCGCGGATGGCTACATCGTCAAGCGCGAGGTCGAGCGCGGCAAGCTGCTGGAGCTCGTGCGCCAGCTCATGCCCGCCTCCGGGTAAGCCGCCGGGAAGCGGCTTCCGGGAGGGAGCCGCTCAGGCCGAGGGCAGGAGCAGGGTGAGCGCCAGCGGCTGCCCGGCGTCCATGGACAGGGTGCCCCCCAGCAGGTGAACGAGCGGCTCCAGCCGCTTCACCGTGGCCTTCGAGAGGGGGCGCTCCGCCGGGGCGCTCAGGTGCAGCCGCCACATCTTCAGGGACTCGCGCGCCTCGATGGTGGCCTTCACCTCCAGGGCCCCGGTGCCCTCCAGGCCCCGGGCCAACGTGCGCATCAACAGGGCCCAGGAGGCTGGGGCTCCCTTCAGCGGCACGGCCGCCGCCGTGCACTGGAGGCTCAGGACCGGCTTCCGGGGCTGGCCGAAGGCGGTGCCCAGCAGGGCGCGCAGGTCCTCCGGGGCGTTGCCCGGGGCCAGCCGCTGGGAGATGAGGGTGTTCATGTCCTGGGTGGCGCTCATCATGCGCTCCAGGTAGCGCTCCAGGGTCGGGGTCATCTCGCCCACCATCCCCTTGCGCATCATGTCCAGGTAGCCGCGGATGACGAGCAGTGGGGTCCGCAGGTCATGCGAGGCCCGGGAGCGGTTGCGCTCGCGGACGCTCAGGGCCTTGGCCTGCTCGCGCAGCTCCCGGCCCATGCGGGCCTGCCGCGCCTGGGCGTCGAGCTCCCGCTTGCGCGCCGCCAGGAGGCTGCTGCCCAGCTGGGCGAACCGCTCCAGCACCGGCCGCTCCGCCGGGCCGATCCGCTCCGGGCTCACGGCGAGGGTGATCCGCCCATGCCGCACCAGGAAGCCCTGCGGGGCATGCCCGCGTCCGGGACGCGACACCCGGTGGCCCGCCTCGGCGATTCGATTCCTTCCTTCATAGAGGACGATGCTCGTCGCTCCAGTGAGCCTCATTACCTCCCGGGGGAGCACCTCCAGTCCGGCCTGCGCGCCTTTCTGAAGCGCCCGCTCGGAGATCGCCGCCAGCGTCCGTTCGACGCCCACGGAGTCCTGTCCCTCACCAATGCCACGCCGCCCACTCAACGCTCCGGATTGCACGTTCACAGGAATGCGCATGGACCGCTCAGGGCGCAACGTTGCTCATCCTGGGAGCCCGGTCCCCCAGTCGTAGGAAGTTATTTTCACATTCTGCCCTGGGGGGCACCTGAAGTTTTACCGGCCTGCCTGCCAGGCCTGATCCAAAACCTCAACAACATCAAGAGCTTCGCGCTGGCCGGTGGATTGCTACGGAGGGCTGGGTCGGCGGAAGGGACTGATGAGTACTCTCGACTATTACACGACTCTCGTACGGCTCGCGCCCACGGCGGTGGCAAAGAGCGCGGTGCGGCGCGTTCAAGGCGCCGCCCGTCAGGCGCTCTACCGGCACCGTGAACGGGTGGACGAAGCGCGCCTCCTTCAGGCGTATGCGGCCGTGTCCGCCGATGAGCTGGTGAACAACCTGCTCGCCACGCGCCACACCGCCATCTGGTGTGAGACGCGGCAGCGGGACTCGGTGCTGGAGGCGCTCGCGCAGCTGCCCGGCGCCACCGGGCGGGCGCTCGAGCGGGCCCGGGCGGCGCTCCGCCAGGAGTTCGACGTTTTCGGAACGCGGATCGTCTTCGGCGAAGGCAAACCCGTGGACTGGTCGCGGGATCCGGTGAGCGGCCACGCGTATCCTCTAGAGGATGTGGCGCAGCTGAAGCTGCTGCGGCCGGGCTCGGACCCGAAGTACCCCTGGGTGCTTGGGCGGCTCGACAGCCTCGTGGCGCTGGGACAGGGCTACTGGGTGGAGCAGGCGGCGCCGGAGCGCGCCCGCTTCGCGCAGGCCTTCGTCCTGCAGACCCTGGACTTCCTCCAGGCCAACCCGCTGGGCATGGGCGTCCACTGGACGTGCCCCATGGAGATTTCGCTGCGCGCGGCCAACCTGGCGCAGGCGCTGGCCATGTTCGCGGATGCGCCGGAGGTGCAGCGCTCCGAGTTCCTCGTGCCCGTGCTGGGCGCGCTGGTCGAGCACACGGCCTGGGTGGAGGCCCATCTGGAGGACCAGGGGGCCGTTCCCAACAACCACCTCGTCTCCAATTACGTGGGCCTGCTGGTGACGGGGCTGCTGTTCCCCGAGCTGCCCGGCGCGCCGCGCCAGGTGTCCCTGGCGGTGAAGGGGCTGCGCGCGCAGATGGAGGCGCAGGTTCACCCGGAGGGCACCTCCTTCGAGGGCTCCATTCCCTACCACCGGCTCGCGGTGGAGCTGTTCACGCTGGCGCATGCCGTGGGGCTCTCCGCGGGGGTGTTGCTGGGCGAGGCGTACGAGGCGCGCCTGAGGGGCATGTTCGCGGCCGTGCGCGCGTGGTGCTCGGAGCAGGGTCTGGCGCCGCAGGTGGGCGACAACGACTCGGGCCGGATCTTCCCCTTCCGGGACCGCGCGGACCTGGAGCACGGCTATCTGGTGCCCCTGGGCGCGGCGCTGCTCGGGGACGAGGCGCTGGCGGGCGGCGAGTTTCCGGATGAGGCGGCGTGGCTGCTGGGCCGGCCGGGCCTGGAGCGCTTCCAGGCGCTGCGTCCGGCGGCGCCCCCGTCCTCGGTGAGCTTTCCGGCGGGTGGATTTCACGTGTTGCGCGGTGCGGGCGCCGTGACCACTGTGAGCGCGGGCCCCCAGGGACAGGGCGGGGTCGGGGGCCACAACCACAACGACAAACTTTCGTTCGAGCTGCACCTGAAGGGCGTGCCCGTCATCGTGGATCCCGGAACGGGCACGTACACGCGGGAGCCCGCGCAGCGCAATGCCTTCCGGAGCACGGCCGCGCACAACACGCTGATGGTGGATGGCGTGGAGCAGGTGGCCATTGTTCCGGAGCGGCTCTTCGCGCTGCCCGAGGCGGCACGCGCGCGGGTGGAGATGTTCCAGGCGGGGGCCGAGCTGGACCGGCTCACCGTGCGGCATGACGGGTACCGGACGTTGACGTCGCCGGTGGGCATCGAGCGGACCTTCCTGCTCGACAAGCGCGAGCGGGCGCTGGCGGTGGCGGACTGGTTGACGGGTACGGGCTCGCACGAAGTGGTGGGCCGGCTGCATTTGCCAGACACGCATGCCCGGTTGCGGACGCCGGCGGCGGAAGAAATCGCGCGGGCCTTGCGCGTGCCGGAGGCACCGCGCACCTTCGAGCCGCTCGGTGTGGAGCTGGGCCCCGAGGGGGCCGCGCGCGCACTGGTTCTTTTCGGACTGGGGCTGGAGCCCCGATTGGATCCGGCGGGGTACTCGCCTGCGTATGGACGGGTCGAACCGGCACGGGTGGTGACTTACGGGGTGCGGCTGACGCCCCCGGCGTGGCTGCGGTGGGTGGTCGTCTTTTTGTGAGGCTGTTGGGAGGGGGCACCGCACACCGTGCGGAGCCCCGTTTGGGAGAGCGACGATGCGACTGATGAAGAGCCCGTTGGTGGACATGATTCGCAAGCGGGAGGCGAAGGTGGGCGTGGTGGGGCTGGGCTACGTGGGTCTGCCCTTGGGCATGGCGTTCGCGGAGGCCGGTTTTCCGGTGACGGGGCTCGACATCGATACGCGCAAGATCGACAAGATCGGCAAGGGGGAGAGCTACATCAAGCACATCCCCAGTGAGCCGCTGAAGAAGCTCACCGACGGGGGCAAGCTCCAGGCGACCACGGACTTCGCCAAGGCGAAGGACATGGACTGCATCGTCATCTGCGTGCCCACGCCGCTGACGGCCTCGCGTGAGCCGGACATGAGCTTCATCATCCAGACGGGTGAGGCGCTCGCGCCGTACGTGCGGCCCAACCAGCTGTTCGTGTTGGAGTCCACCACCTACCCGGGCACCACCGAGGAGGTGCTCAAGCCGCTGCTGGAGAAGGGCGGCCTGAAGGCGGGCGTGGACTTCCACCTGGCCTTCAGCCCCGAGCGTGAGGACCCGGGCAACAAGAGCTTCAACACGAAGACCATCCCGAAGATCGTCGGCGGTTTCACGCCCGCGTGCCTCGAGGTGGCCCAGGCCCTCTACGCCAGCGCGCTCAAGGAGATCGTCCCGGTGTCCTCCACGCGCGTGGCGGAGCTCTCCAAGCTGCTGGAGAACATCTTCCGCTGCGTGAACATCGCCATGGTCAACGAGATGAAGATGCTCTGCGACCGGATGAACATCGACGTGTGGGAGGTCATCCAGGCGGCCAGCACCAAGCCGTTCGGCTTCATGCCCTTCTACCCGGGCCCCGGCCTCGGCGGGCACTGCATCCCGATCGATCCCTTCTACCTGACGTGGAAGGCGCGCGAGTACGAGTTCCACACCAAGTTCATCGAGCTCGCGGGCGAGGTGAACACGCAGATGCCCTACTACGTGGTGCAACGCACCATGGAGGCGCTCAACAAGCACAAGAAGACGCTCAACGGCGCGAAGGTGCTCTGCCTGGGTGCGGCGTACAAGAAGGACATCGACGACATGCGCGAGAGCCCGAGCCTCCGCGTCATCTCGCTGCTCATCGAGAAGGGCGCCGAGGTCAGCTACCACGATCCGTACGTGCCGAAGCTGGAGAAGGGCCACGGCTTCCACCACGAGATGAAGTCCGTGCCGCTCACCCCGGAGACGTACGCGGAGTACGACGCGGTGATCATCCTCACGGACCACTCCAACATCGACTACGCCACGGTGGTGCAGAAGTCCGAGTGCGTCGTCGACACGCGCAACGCCACGAAGCAGGTGGGCCCGGGGCGTGAGAAGGTCATGAAGGCCTAAGGCCCAGCCTCTCGCTGGCCTTGCAGACGAGGGTCCTTGTCCGCTGCCTTCCGGGGCGGGGGATGAGGGCCCTCGATGCATTGCGGGGCGGGGTGGCTCAGGTACAGTGGCCGCGTGAGAACGCTCCGCTTGCCCGCCCTCCCGCTGCTGGCCTCCGCCGCCATCTTCCTGCTGGCCGCCACCCCCGCGGCCGATCCGCGCCTGTCCTTGCTGGACGCCATGGCGACGGAGATGAACCGCAACCAGCAACAGCTCAAGCTCCAGGGGCACGAGCCCCCGTACTTCATGAGCTATCAGCTCAAGGACTACGATCAGCAGGTCATCACCGCGCGCTACGGCGCCCTGTTCGTCAATGACGGCTACCGGGACCGCCGGATCTCCGTGGACGTGCGCGTGGGCTCGTACGCGTTCGACAGCTCGGTGCCCGAGGAGCTGGACTTCGCCTTCACCACCAAGGGCACCAGCTACTTCGCCCGCCCCGAGGGCCCCATCGATGACTCGCCGATGGCGCTGCGCACCGCGCTGTGGCTGCTGACGGACGAGCGCTACAAGTCGGCGATCTTCCAGTTCCTCAAGAAGAAGGGGGAGGACGTTTACACGGTGGAGGACCCCAAGCGCCCGCCGTCCTTCTCGCGCGAGAAGCCGAACACCTACGTGCAGACGCCGGTGGCCTTCCCCTTCGACCGGGAGAAGTGGACGCGCGTGGCGCGTGAGATTTCCGGCCGGTTCAACGGCCGTCCGGAGATCTTCGACTCGGACGTGCGCATCACCGCCGACAAGGTGGTGCGCCTGTTCGTGTCCACGGAGGGCAGCCGCATCGTCACCGAGGAGACGCTGTACGGCCTGCACGTGACGGCCATGGCGCGGGCCGAGGACGGGCAGCTCCTGGACAACTCCCGGACGTTCTACGCGCCCACCGAAGCGGGCCTGCCGAGCGAGGCGGACCTGGCCAAGGCCGCGGACGTGGTTATCTCGGAGCTGCTGGCCCTGCGCCAGGCGCCCGCGATCGATCCCTACACGGGGCCGGCCATCCTCGCTCCCGAGGCCTCCGGCGTGCTCTTCCATGAAACCGTGGGCCACCGGCTGGAGGGGAACCGGCAGGGGGATGACCGGGAGGGGAAGACGTTCCGGGGGCAGGAGGGCAAGCCGGTGCTGCCGGTCTTCCTGTCCATTCATGACGATCCGACCCTGCGCACGCTGGGCGGGGATCCGCTCAACGGCTACTACCTCTTCGACGAGGAGGGGGTGAAGGGGCAGCGGGTGACGCTCGTGGAGAAGGGCGTGCTGAAGAACTACCTGCTGTCGCGCCAGCCGGTGGAAGGGTTCCTCCAGTCCAACGGCCACGGGCGAAGCCAGGGCACGCGCCGACCAGTGGCACGCATGGCCAACCTGCTCGTCGAGTCCACGAAGCAGGTGAGCGACGAGGAGCTGAAGCGGATGCTCATCGCGGAGGCGAAGCGGCAGGGCAAGCCCTACGGGCTCATCATCCGTGACATCACTGGTGGCAACACCAACACCTCCAGCTATGGCTACCAGGCCTTCAAGGGCGTCCCTCGCATGGTGTACCGGGTGGATGTCCGCGACGGGAAGGAGTCGCTGGTGCGCGGGGTGGAGATTGTCGGTACGCCGCTGTCATCGGTGAACCGCATCCTGGCTTCGGGCAAGAAGGCAGGGCTGTTCAACGGCTTCTGTGGCGCGGAGAGCGGCATGGTGCCCGTGTCCACGGTGGCGCCAGCAGTGTTGCTCCAGGAGATCGAGTTGCAGCGCTCGATGGAGGGCAAGGACCGCCCGCCCATCCTCCCCAGCCCCACGGCCCCTTCCGAGGCGAAGCCGTAAAACCGGCCCATCCTCTCATGCGCCTGTGCACGCTGTACTCCTCCTACGAAGGATCCCAGTCTCCCTATAAGGACATCGATCCCCCCGTGGATCCCTCGCCCTGGCTGCCCGGCCACGACTGGGTCCGTCAGCCCCTGACTCGCGCCAATGCCCAGGAGACCCTGGAACGGCTCGCGGCCGAGGGGTTCGACGCGTTCATCAACCTCTGCGACGGTGCTCCGGATGAGGACCTGGCGGGAGCCGACGTCATCCACCACCTGGAGCGCTTGGGCCTGGCGTACACAGGGGCGGACGCGCGTTTCTACACGGCGTCACGGGAGCAGCTGAAGGAGGCCTGGCTCCGCCATGGCCTCGGTACGCCTGCCCATCTCTTCGCCGCGGATCTGACCCGCGTCGAGCAGGCGGCCGGGAGGCTGCGCTTTCCCATGCTGGTCAAGCCCAGTTCCGGCTACGCCAGCGTGGGAATCGAGCTGGACTCCCGGGTGAATAACCGGGAGGCCCTGCTCGACCGCGCTACCCGGACGCTGTCCCAATTTGGGGGGCTGCTGATCGAGGAGTTCATCGACGGACGTGAGTTCACCGTGCTCGTCTCCGAGCCAAAGCGGGGAGCGCGCGAGCCCTGGGTCCATCCGCCGGTGGAGATCCATTTTCCCCCGGGAGAGACGTTCAAACACTTTGATCTCAAGTGGAAGAACCACAGCGCCATGGACACACGGCCGGTGCTGGACGAGGGGCTCGTGGCGCGGTTGAGCGAGATGGCGCGGCGGACGTTCATGGCCGTGAACGCCCGGGGCTACTGCCGCTGTGACATCCGCATGAACGCGGATGGCCATCTGTTCATGCTCGACTGCAATGCGAACCCGGGGGTGTTCTATCCACCGGACCAACCCGGGAGCGCGGACCTCATCCTGTCACTCCAACCGGACGGGCACCGGGACTTCCTTCTGCACATCATTGAGTGTGCCCGTCGCGCGGCGGGGACTCGCGCCTGATGCCGGTTCAGGGCACCGCCCCTTGCGCGAGCTCCAGCAGCTTGCGATCGTGGTTGCCGCGGTGGGCAGGCTGCCAAGCACCGGGCGCTTCCTCCGGCCCCGCCGTTACAGCTCGACAGGGGTGCCATCCAGACGGGTAAAGGCGAACCCCCGGAAGACCTGCTCGGCGTAGGTGGGGCGCTCCTCTCGGAGGAAACGGATGGCCACCTCCTCGCCCAGGCGGAAGCCGGCGAGATCATCCGCCCGGTAGTGGACGCCGTACGCATCCCGGCCGAGCGATGTGTTGTGAGCAAGCTTGTTGAGCTCTCCGGCCACGGTGAGGGGGGGGCCGTCCACACCGGGCACATAGGGCTCGAGCGCCGTGCCATCGCGGTTGGGTTTGACGGGGTTGGGCAGGACGAAGTCCTCCTTGAACCAGGCCTTGAGGAGGGCGGCGCGGGAGCCCGCGGTGTAGGCGTGCCCCGCCGGGTGGGAAGGATCCGTCGGCGAGCCGATGGGCATCATGACTGGCAGCAGGAACGAGCCCTGGCCGTCGTTCAACCCCCGCCGCTTGTTGACCAGCTCGTTGTAGGCGTGGATGCGCTCGAGCACGGGCGAGTCCAGCAACTCCGGGTGGATGGGGTAGTCCGCGGCGCCCCGTCGGCGGTTGTGCACGCGCCCGCCAAAGGCATCCGGCCGCAGGTAGCGGTGGATGAACCACTTGCCATAGAAGCCGTGGTGGCTCACCCGGGTGAGGCAGCCCATCAGCGTGAGCAGATGGGATGCCCCGAAGCTGGCGAATCCAGTCTGGGTCCTGCTCGCCTTGTAGGGATTGCGGTCGCTCAAGGCCGCATCCCCCAGGCCCAGGAGGATGAGGGCCGCCCGGAGGTAGGGGGTGAAGTGCACGTCCGAGTTGGCGTTCTGGCCCAGGGAGCGCAAATCATGGATGTGCCGGGGGACCGGATCCATGCGCGGAGGGGTGATGGTGGTCCCCTCGGGGAAGCCGCGCTGCGCCGCCAGCCACTCGTCATAGGAGGTCATGAAGTCGATGCCCTCTCCCGTGGTGACGGACAGCGGGACCTGGAGCCGGGATTCGATGGCGATGCCATCGAACACCCACGGCCGCAGCAGGAACTGGGAGACCATGGGGCCCTCCAGGACTCCGGGGCTGTCCATACGGAAGATCGTCTGCGGGGTCAGGGGCTTGGGGCCCTTGTAGCCGGAGTAGCGGTTGAGATCCGCGATGGCCGCGGCGATGGTGGGATCGCTGGAGTAGTCGCTGAAGGGGATGTCGCGGCAGAGCGCCATCCAGTAGAGCTCCGCCACCTGGGCTGCCGCTTCGGGGCTGGCCAAAGGGGGAGGCACGTCGAGACACACGGCGGCGGCATCCGGTCCCACCAGATCGTACGTCAGGCCGCCCAGGGGGTTGGTCAGCTTCAGCCGTCCGCCCAGGGGCAGGGCCTCGAAGTCCTCGAAGCGGCCGGTGGCGAGTGCGCGCAGCATCGCGTCGTAAGCAGCGGGGTCCACCTCGCCCAGCTCATTGTGGGGCAAGCCCTTGGAATAGTTGCCAATGCGGTTGGGATAGCGCTCTTCATCCTTGTTGGTCCGTTTGGGGAAGACGCCCCTCTTGAACTCGTTGAGAGCGGCCTGCTGGCGCAGTTGGTACGCACGGGTGCGCCGGGCCTGGGCCCTGCGCGTTTCTGGCCGCGCGGGAACCTCGGGCAGTTCGCAGGGGGGCTCGATCACAGGGGGAGCGCCCAGCGCCAGGGCGGCCAGTGCCGAGCCTCCCATCCCGCCCAGGAAGCTGCGGCGGCTGGGCCTCGCCTGTGGGGGCACCTCCTCGGGTGTTGCCTGGGCGTGGCCCTCCGCGGACTCTCCCGGTGGACGGTCCTCGTGTTGCTTTTCCATGTGTGTCCCCCCCTGCTTTCGCAGCTCCCTTCACACCAGCTGCGGCCCTCCCTCAATCACGCATCCGTGGAGACCGTCAATTTCACCTCTCTGTCGCGGTTGATTCGCTGACGCTCGTCAATGCCAAACTGTTGGCTCGCAGCCTGCGAAGACGCCTCCGGGTCCAGTTGACAGCACCTCATCCGAGGCCAGGCTGAGGGAGGCCGCCAGGCGGCTCTTCTTGCCGCAGTGGCCAGAGCAGGTGGGCCATGTTCATGTAGAGCGTGCCCAGGCTGTGCAGATCCTCCGAACTCACCTCGGTAGCGATACGCAGGAAACTGCCGGCAGAGAGTTCGGGGTGGGAGGCGAGCCTGGTCCGGAAGCGTGTCTGCAACAATTCGGGAACCGCGCTGGAGATGCGCCGCTTGGTGAGCACGTCATCGTACCGCTGAGCCCACTCCAAGAGCTGCCGCTGGAGTTCCCTCCGGAGCCTCTCCCCTGGACCGAAGACTTGCAGGCACATTTGAAAGAGTTCTGAGCCCGCTTCGGGCTGGGCGCTGGCGAAGAGGGGATCGCCCGCGGCTCTCCAGAGGATGTCCCAAGCCGGTGCTGCGTGCTCCTGTGCGAAGAGCCCGCAGGCGGTGAGGTAGCTCTGCATCGAGTCGTGGAAGAACCGGACCTCGCAAGGAACCTGTTCTGGGGTGGGAGCCGTGCCATCAGGGACGAGCACCCCGGCCTTCAGGAGCTTTTGCAGGTGCTCCTGCTCCGGTGCGTTCCGGTAGCGGAGGGAGCGGATGCCGTTGACCCAGTAGGTCCGGAGGCAGAACTGGCTGGTCCACGCCAGCAACTGCGAGTCCTCCTCACCCGTGGCCGTCCCTTGCTGCCGGAGCAGGCCGCGGAAGGCCGCCTCATAGAGTTCGGCGATGCCACGTACCCCTGGGTTGCCGCCGAATAAGAGGGCCAACCGGACCAGGATGGGCAGGTAGGTGCCATCGGCTCCCCGGCAGGCCCGCAGGATGTTCTGGTTCTGCGTGCCGGTGCTCTCGGGTGCATAGGCCGAGATGAACCGGCCAAGGGTCTGCTCATCCATGCGATTGGGCTCCACGTGCAGCCAGCCTGGGGAGTGCTCGAGGGTATGCCGGAACCCCAGGTGGGGCCGGGACGTGAGCAGCAGCCTGACGGAGGCCCCATTCCTGGAGTCGATGAAGGCCTGGAGGGCTTCCGGGGTAAGCGCAGACTCCGTGAGCCCATCCATCACCAGAACGCAGTCTCCCCAGTGCAACAGCATCTCGTGGAGTTCGCTCGTGAGAGGTGTGGCCTCCAGTGCCCGGGATGCGGCTGCCTCCAGGCTCGTGGCCCGGGAGTCACAGAGCACGGGGAGAGGTCTTGAAGGGTCTTCCTCGAAAGCGAGGAGCATCCGCCGCACCACCTCCCGGAGGAGCGCGCTCTTGCCACGCCCGCCGGGAGATTCGATGAGGACATTCCCGCTTTGCGCCCCAGGAGGTTGTACGAGGAACCGGCAGAGTTGCTCCTCTGGCTGCGAAAAGAGGAGGAGGGAACTCCCTCCTGCCTTGCGAAGGCTCACCGGCATGGAAACGAACCGCTCGTCATTGGCCTGGCTGCGCCACGCTTCCAGCTTCCGGCGGACATGCGAGACATAGTCACCGAAGACATGCCGGCGGGTGGCAGGCAGGGTGAGCGCCAGGGGCACCAGCCACTGAAACGGCTTGGTCGACGCCAGCAGGCGGAACATCGCCGGAGAGAAGGCGCCCACGATCAGACAAAGAATCATCTCGGCGAAGAACACGCCCACGAAGGTGGGGAAGTGGATCCTCAAGTCGCGTGCCAGGCCGGCCATGGCGAGTCCGCTGCCCCCGATGATGTTCACCAGCCAAGTCACGAAGGGGCCCCAGCGCCGCGCTAGACGCTGGGGGGGCAGGAACACCATGGGGAGGAGGAAGAGCAGCGTCCCCACGAGGCAGGCCACCGCTGTCCGGAACCAGACCTGCTCCCGGAGCGGCGCATGGAAGGGAACGTTCCGGACGGTCAGTTGCGTTTCGGTCCCGAGATTGTCCTGGTATTTGAAGACGATGTCGTAGGCCCGCCCCTGAAGCGAAGGGCCGGTGTCATACCAGTTGAGCCGGGGGCCCGGTGCGCTCGCTTCAAAACTCCGGGTGGCCGAAGCAACCGGGCTCTGGGGAGTACGGGGATCCCAGAAGGTGACCTGCAGGAGTCCGCTGGTCTCGGCCGCGTGTGCCAGGCCCGGCCAGTCCAAGGTGATCCCTCCTGAGTGCTCTGCGCGGAGCGGGGCCCGGATGTTGAGCGTTCCTTGCAACGAGGCATTCCCCCCTTTTTCGACTTTCAAGGTCCCCCCCTTGAGTGCCAGGGCCGCGCCTACGATCGAACGGTGGACATAGGCAAAGCTGGCGGAACTGGTCTGAATCCAACCGTTCTGTCTATTCGGGGTAGGAAAGACGTAATTGAGGTCCGTGGCTTTCAGTACAAGGTGTGTCTCCAGGTACCGGTCCTTGCTCAGGAAGGTATAGTAAAGGTTGCCGTCAGTCTCAGATTGAATCCAAGCTCCCTCGCCATTCTCCTCCACGATGAGCTGGCTGATTCCCGGCTTCTCTGTGAGAGAAGTCATCCGGACTGAGCCATCCGCTGGTTGGAAGTGAAAAGCGCTGTTTGTCCAGACGAGGAGCCCGTCGCTGGAGCCGATGGGAAAAGTGTGAAGATAATCAAAGCCTCCTTCTACCGATTCGGACAAGGGCAGGATGCCTTTGCTGCCGGCGAGGCGCTTTCCCTTGCCATCCAACAGATACGCGTCTCCCTCACGGGTCAACACCCAGACATGGCCAAGCCGGAGCACTGTGACAATCACTCCCTGGTTGAGGAAGAGCGGTCCTTCCGGAAGCACTTGCCGTCCCGAGGGATCGATGAGGTAGAGCCCCCCGGACCCGCCTGTCTCGGGACGGGTGTCCCCCGCGACCCATAAGTGCGTCCCCTCTGGCTCCGGGACGATCTGGCGGACCGCCGCCCCATTCAGCAGAAGAATGGGTTTGGTTCCTGGTTCAGCCGTGGCGGTGACGGAATAGAGCCGCCGTGCTCTCTGGGTACCTGGCTGGGTGGAAGGTCTGGCCATCACCCAGGCATGTGTTCCGGCCGGGCTTGGTACGACCATCAACAGTTCTTCTGCTTGCAGCAGCGGCCCCCTGACGGGATCCGCTGCCTGGGCATCAATGAAGAAGAGGGAACTTCTTGTCTTGAGCCAGGCCCTCTGCCCATCTCTCAGCGGGACAACTTGCCAGGACGTGGCGTCCGTACCCCTGGGGATTCCCAGCCTGTCAAAGGAGACGATAGGCTTGAGGACCCCTTGGGGATCGGCAAGGCCGAGCACATCCGAGCCTGAGTGACTGAAGACGACCCAAATGTAAGGATGGGCGTCCGAGTCCTGTGGCAAGACTGCGTTGGGATACACGTCGTAGGGCGAACGGGATGATTGTTCCCGCAGACGGGTAATCCGATCCGCCTGAAGAACGGTGCGGCCTTCGACCCGTCCGCGATGAGCTTCCACGAGCATGAGGTGGTTTTCCGCTCGAGTTCCTGCCTGATGAGGCGATTGTGTGGTGACCCATGCCCGGCCCATGCGATCGGTTTGGATCAACTCCGAGATCTGGTTTCCAGGAGCGAGCCAAGAACCTGGCTCGTGGGTGCGTCTTCCTTCTGCATCGACGACGTAGATGCTCTCTGATTCTGTTACCCAGGTCTGCCACCCGTCACTGAAGGGGGTGAGACGCGCCTTGGTTTTGGCCACGGGAACCGGCCAGAGAGTGCTGCCCCTGACTTCCAGCTGCTTCTCCGCTGAATCCTGGCTGTATGTCATTAGGCCGCACAGGATCAATAAGCAAAAAAGCGCCAACCTCCAAGGTGCTCTCCCCGCTCTACCTGCATCCCTGAGCACGAAGGTCTCCTCTCACCGACCCCCCCCGTTCAGGAGAAACATTCTCATTCCTGCTCTGTTGGACCAAGCCATGCATGCGCGATGTACACTGAGCGATAGCTTGGATGCACTCTGGACTTAGAAATCAGCGCTTGTTGGCAAGCCACGAGATGACAATGTTCCTAGCTTTCAGTCTGGGATTCGAGTGAGGCTGGTTGAACGGGGGAAACATGCGTTTTCTGACCACGATGGCATGGATCGCAGTGCCCATGATTGCCTTTTCGGCTTATGGCAGTGACCAACAGAGGGTGAGAAGCAACGCTGGGACGGGCCAACTCGCGGAAGCCAAAAACACGGCCGATCTTCGCAAGGGCGCTCCGGCGGAGAAGCTCTCAAAGGAGAATTGTTCCAATACGGAGGGGCAGATCGGCGATTGCTCCCGGTGCTACGTGGAACTCTGGAACCCAAAGGATCCTACGGTTCGGTTCCGCTTCTGTGGAGTTCTTGGCACGGATGCCAAAAAGCCATGCTGTAATCCGGCGAAGAAGGCGCCGGAGCAGAGGTCACCACCAGATGGGCCTACCCCTTGCTCGTTGTGTTCGAGTATCGCAGAATGGGGAGACATCAATAAGGTTAATTGGGGAAATTACAAGATTGAGGTGGGGTCAGATGCAACGGTGGTTTTAGGAATGAAGGAGGACAGCCGGACGAATCCAAAGTCTCTGCGAGGGCCTCAGGCAGAGGATCTGAAAGAAGCCATGGGAAGGTTGGGGCTGGCCTCACCGTTTCCCTTGGCGATCTCCTGTCAGTAAGAACTGCGTCTTGCAAGCAAAGGCAGTGGCAGCCACGGTCCAGGTGGAGTGGCGCTGCTACCGCGAGGACTGCTCGTCGTGCGTGGAGACCGCCGGCGGCGCCATGATGTCCGCTTCGGGGCCGGTCCCTCCCTGAGCGCGCATGACGAGAAGCACGGTGTGCTCCTCCAGCTCGCAGCCGTGTGGTGAGCCTCGCGCTCAGGCGCCGGGTTACAGCGCCGCGAGGGCCGCGTCGTAATTGGGCTCCTGGCCGATCTCAGGTACCTGCTCGGTGTGGAGTACCTTGCCGCCTTCATCGAGCACGATGACCGCGCGGGAATAGAGCCCGGCCAGGCCCCCTTCCAGGATGGTGACGCCGTATTGCTTGCCGAAGTCGCCCCGGAAGCCGGAGAAGCTCAGCGCCTTCTCGATGCCTTCGGCACCGCCGAAGCGCTTGAGCGCGAAGGGCAGGTCCATCGAGATGTTGATTACCGTGACGCCCGGCTTCTCCGTCGCATGCTGGTTGAAAGTGCGCACTGACGCCGCACAGACGCCGGTATCGATGCTCGGGAAGATGTTGAGCACGCGCTTGCCGGGGATCGACGAAAGCTTCTTGTCCGTCAGGTCGGTCCCGGTGAGCGTGGCATCCGGTGCGAGCGTTCCCACTGCGGGCAGTTGGCCCTGGGTCTGGATGGGGTTGCCCTTCAGCTTGATCGTGGCCACGAACGTGTCTCCTTGAAAGTGGGAAACAGAGGGGGGCGGTCCCCCCCTCGTCGGGCCCTGTCTTACATCGCTGCGTGGGAGTCCGCACTCAGTGCGGGAATGGGCAGAGCGCCCTTCGTGCCGCCCTTCGTGGAGGTCTTCCGGGTGGGCTTCTTGGAAGGGGTGGCCTTGCGGCGCACGGCCCGGACGGCATCCCGGCCCATGTCGAGCACGGTGGACACGGCTCCCACCACCACGTTGCCGGGCGGGGTGTCCGGAGCCCGCGGGTGCGGACGGGTGGGCGCGGCCTTCTTCGCCACCGTCAATGCATCCGCCATGTCCTTGAGTTCGCGGGGGCTGAAGGCCTTACGGACCTTGGGAAACAGCTCTTCCTCTTCCTCTTTGACGTGATGGCGGATGTTCTCCATCAGCACGCTCACCTTGGCGTCGAAGCGCTCTGCCTCGGGCGGCAGGGAGTCCAGCTCCGACAGCAGCCACTTGGCCACGTGGTGCTCCTCCAGCGCCTCAAGCACCTGGGGCTCGAGCTTCCCGGCCTTGGCCCGGACCGCGGGATAGAAGACCTGCTCCTCGATGACCGCGTGAACGGCCAGCTCGCGGATGATCTGATCGACCAGCTTGCGCTTCAGCTTCTTGGCGTTGTCGCCTGCTTTTTCAAACTTGCGGAAGAGCGTCTCCACCGTCTTGTGGTCCGCTTTCAAGAGCGCGATGGCGTCCATCGTGGTCCCTCCCTTTCGTGGGGCATTCCCGTTCTTCGGGTGCCTGTTCGCCGGGGAAGGTGGCGATGCCTCACGCGATATGCCGGAAAACACGTGAAGACCGCGTACGCCAGGCCGGTGAGCAGCCAGGCGGTCAGGGTTCCTGGAGGGACTGCGCGGAGGGCAGGAGGCGGCCGCCCTTGAATCCTCGCAGGCGCACATACCGCGTGAAGTCGCGGACGAACGCCTCGGCGGGGAGTCCCACCGTGGTGGCGAAGGCCTCCTGGAAGCTGGGCCCCTGGCTCATCGCGTCGAGCAGCCGCTTCACCGTGTCCTGCCCGTAGCGGTTCACGAGGAAGACGAAGGCATGGTGGGAGGCGCCATAGGCCACCTCCATCTGCTGCTCGAAGAGCTCCTCGGGCTGGAGCAGGGGCTCCCAGTCCGGGTGGTCCTCCAGCGTCCGGGCCAGTTGTTCCAGCGTGGGCCAGCGGTAGGCCTGTTCCGCCGTGTACGAGGCCATGCCCTCCCGGAACCAGGCGGGGATCTGCTTCTGGACCCAGTCGCTGGAGGACGCCGCGAGCTGGAACATCACGGTGTGGGTCAGCTCGTGGAGGAGCAGCTCGTCCAGGTCCCGCTGCGAGGCCTTCAGCGGCTCCCACGTCTCCGGTGACTGGACGTCCAGCAGATCGTAGCGGGCCCAGGCCCGGAGCCAGGTGTAGCCCGAGCGGCCGGTGACCCGCTCCAGGGCGCCATGGTCTGGCTGGAGGCGCACGGTCACCGGCTGGGTGAGCCGCCCCCACTGCATGAGCGGGGGGGTGGCGTTCTGGATGGCCCTCTGGAGCATCGCCGCCGCGTCCGGCTTCTTGGGCGGAACCTGGAGCTGGAAGACGCCGAGCCCTGTTTCCAGCGGGGCCTTCTCGGCCACCAGCCGGGAGCGGGCCCCCAGGCATCCGGTTCCCAGCAGCAGGCAGAGCACCGCCGTAAGTCCTGCCCGCCTGTGGCCCAGTCCTTCCGTCACGCGCACCTCACTCCACGGCCAGCCACCGCAGCACCGTGCGGCCCACGTCGGCCACGGTGGCCAGGGCGTCCAGCCCGGGCGCCGGGGGGCCAAAGTAGAGCACGGGCACGGGGTTCAGGGTGTGGCTTCGCGTGGAGAGGTCCTCCACATTGCCGTGGTCGCTACAGATGAGGATCCGGGCATCCTCCGGGCGGGTGGCGATCACCTCCCGGGCGAACTGGTCGAAGGTGTCCAGCGCCTCCAGGGCCGCGCCGAAGTCCTGGGCGTGTCCGGCCTCGTCCGCCAGGTAGTGCTCGAAGAAGGTGAAGTCCATGCCCTCGGCCACCCGCCAGAAGATGCGCGCGGCCTCCTCGGGCGTGCGCTGGGGCACGGAGAAGCCCCGGTTCTGGGCCCGCAGGCCGGTGATGTCGTGGGAGAGCCCGGCGCCCCCCCGGGCATCGTCCAGGGTGCGTAGGGGGACCTTCGCGGCGGCGAATGCCAGGGTGGAGGCGGAGGCCTTCAGGCGGCGCAGCGTGGCGGGGGGGAAGGTGAACTCGGCGGGCTCGGCGGAGGCATGGCGGGGCAGCTTCAGGGCGTCCAGGTAGGCGACAGGGTAGGTGTTGGCGAAGGTGGCCGAGCGCCCCGCGGCCACCAGGCGCTTCACCAGGGAGCGCTCGGCGAGCAGCGCCTGGAGGGGGGGATTGGGGTAGCCCAGCACGTGGCGCTGGATGAGGGCCGGGGCCGGGTCCCCCGTGAGGATGGCGGTCTGGTTGGAGGCCGACTGGGGACGGCCTTCCACGCCAAACGTGGTGTCCACGGGGTGGTAGTGTCCGCCCCCCGGGAGGGGGAGCCCGGACCCCTCGCCGAACCGGGAGAGCAGGTGCTCCCTCCGGGCCAGCGGGTTGACGGAGGGGTCCTTCCGGCCCACCCCCACACCATCGATGAAGAGGAGCGCGACGCGCACGGCCTCTGACTGTATCCTCGAATTCCCCGCTTCCGTCATCTATGGCCATCCAAGGCGATCTCTTTAGCTACCCCCTTCCTGAACTCCTCCAATGGCTGGACGGCTCCCGCAAGACGGGAACGTTGCAGCTCTCGTGGGAGGCGGGCGAGCGCAAGCTCTTTGTCCTCTCCGGCCAGGTGACCGCCATGTCCAGTGCCGGCCTGCGCGAGCGCGTGGCGCGGCTCTCGGAGCTGGCCCGGCTGTGCCGGGGCAATCGGGTGCTCGCCGCCTTCGACGAGCTGCAGCGCGACCCGGACGTGGAGGACGCCTTCCTGCGGCACGGCGTGGACGTGCGGATGGTGCGGGAGATGGGCCGCGAGGAGCTGGTCAGCTCGGTGATGGACCTGACCATGGCGGGCCGGGGCACCTTCCACTGGACGGAGGACGGGGACCGGACGGGCGAGGACTGGCTCCCCTCGGATATGAGTCTCCGGGAGCTGCTCTTCGAGTCGCTGCGCTGGGTGGACGAGCACGCGGACGTGGAGCGGGCGCTGCCCATCGACGCGATGAGCGTGCGCGCCCTGGCGCCGCCCAGCGCCAGCCAGCCGTTCCTGCACCGGGCCCTGCTCACGCTGTGCGCCCAGCCACAAAACCTGGGGCGGCTGCGGCTGTCCATGGGCGTGTCGCGCTCGGCGCTGACCCGGCGCGTGTACGACTTGCTGCGGCTGAAGCTGGTGGAGGTGGAGGGGGCGCCTCACGTGGAGGCCGACCCCGTGGCGGAGATGCTGGAGAAGGGCGCCGTGCTGGTGCGCGAGGGGCAGTTCGACGCGGCGGGCATCATCTGCGCCTCGCTGCTGTCGAGCGACCCGGCGGACCGGCGCGTGCGCGAGTTCGCGCGCATGGTGCAGCGCGAGCACGTGGCGGCGCTCTATGGCGAGCTGTCCCCGGTGGCCGTGCCCGTCATGGTGCATGACCCCGGGGCGATGACGTTGCTCAAGCCCGAGGAGCGGCAGATCGCCGGCCTCGTCAACGGGCACTGGGACGTCTCGACGCTGGTGCTGGCGGTGCCCGCGCGCGAGCTGGACACCCTGCGCACGCTGGCGAAGCTCACGCGCATGGGGCTGCTCCAGCTCAACGTGCCCGGGCGCTGAAGCCCCGGCCGCGCGCCCGGCTCAAGCCGTCTCTGGCAGCCGGGCGTCGTTGAGCCGGGTGAAGACCTGCATCAGGAAGTAGAGGGCGAAGGCCGCGTCATCCACGCGCAGCGTCTCCACGCGCTTGGAGAGCCCCTGGAGCTTCAGCAGGTCCGCGCCATCCGTGCGCAGCAGGAAGCCCTGCTGGGCGAGCGTCCCCTCGCCGGCGTAGGCCAGGGCGCGCCGGACGGCGTCCATGCACGAGGCCACGCAGGTGCCGTACTGGCCGCTGGCGAAGGCGGCCTCGGCGGCCCGGGCGTAGTCGAACAGGTCCCCCGGGGCCAGGGCGCTCGCGGGGCCCAGGGTGCGCTGGCCCGCCGGGGTGGGCGCCGGGGCCGTCAGCGGCGCCGGGGTCTCCACCCGGGGCGCCTGGGCCGTGGCGGCCTGGGCGGGGTTCTGGCGGGGCATGAGCGAGGGCGGATGGGCGGGGAGGCCGGTGTGGGAAGGGGGGCGGGGCAGGTGCTGGCTCAGCCGGGCCTCCAGGCCCGCGCCCGGGTTCTCCACGGGCGGCGCGGTGGGGCGGGGCGAGGGGACGATGCGCTTGGCCCGCAGGTCCTTGATGACCAGCCGGGTGATGGACTTGAGCGTGTCGAGGACGCCCTGGCCGCTGGTGGCGGCGGTCTCGTACTCGGGCACCCCGCGGGTGTTGAGCACCGCGCGCAGCTGCTCCACGGGCAGCGTCTTCTCGATGTCCCGCTTGTTCCACTGCATCACCAGCGGGAAGCGGTCCAGGCGGACGCCCTGCTCCAGCAGGTTCTCCTCCAGGTTCTGGAGCGACTCGCGGTTGGAGTCCAGGGCCTCGGGCTGCGAGTCGGCGACGAACACCACGCCGTCGGCGCCCTGGAGCACCAGCTTGCGGGTGGCGTTGTAGAAGACCTGGCCCGGCACGGTGTAGAGCGCCAGCCGGACCGAGCAGTCGTTGACGCGCTCCACCTTCACGGGGAGGAAGTCGAAGAAGAGCGTCCGGTCCCCCTCGGTGGCGATGGACATCATCTCGCCCCGGTGCGCTGGCCGGATCGTCTCGTAGATCTTGCGCAAGGTCGTCGTCTTGCCGGAGAGACCCGGACCATAGAAGACGATCTTGGCGGCCACTTCGCGGGCCATCAGGTTCACGCTGCTCACGGTGTCAGCTTACCTAGAACGACTTGGCGCCTCGCGCCAGTCGCGGACGGTACATTCGCGGCGGTTCCCGAGAGGTACTCGGCCGCCAACAGGGCGAAACAGGCTGCTTCCTTCGCGCCTTCGGGGAAGCCCAGCGTGTCCAGGAGGCGCACGGGCAGGGGGGCCAGCCGCTCGGTGAACCGGCCCAACAGGTAGGGATTCCGCGTGCCACCTCCCGAGACGTACACGGCCTCCAGGCTCCCGAAGCGGGGCAGGACGTGCACCTCGTAGGCCCGGGCCATGGACTCGACGGTGAAGGTGAGCGCCGTGGCCATCAAGTCGTAGGGGCGCGAGGCGCCCCGCTCCCAGAGCCGCTCCAGCAGCGCGCCGCCGAAGCCCTCCCGCCCCGCGCTGCGCGGCGGGGGCTGGGCGAAGAACGGCAGGGCGAGCAGCTCCTCCAGCAGCTCCGGGAGGACCTGGCCGCGCCGAGAGAGCTGGCCGTCGAGGTCGCACGCGAGCTGGCCCTGGGTAATGCGGCGGGCCAGCCCATCCAGCAGCATGTTGCCGGGCCCGGTGTCGAAGGCGAGGGTGTCCTCCAGCCGGTCTCCCACGACGGCCAGGTTGGCGATGCCCCCGATGTTCTGGAACGCCCGGGCGGTGCCCGCTTTCCGGAAGATGGCCCAGTCGAGGTAGGGGATGAGCGGCGCGCCCTCGCCCCCCGCGGCCATGTCCCGGGTGCGGAAGTCACTCACCACGGGGATGCCGGTGCGCTCGGCGATGACGGCGGCCTCGCCGAGCTGGAGCGTGGAGGGGACGGGGGAGAGGCTCGCGGGGAGGTGGGCCACCGTCTGTCCGTGGGAGCCGATGACGTGGATGTCCCGGGGCGAGAGGCCCGCGTGGGCGATGACGTCCAGGGCGGCCGAGGCGAAGCGCTCGCCCAGCTCGAAGTTGAGCGCGCAGAGCGTCCGGGCGTCGTTGGCCGCGAGCACCCGCTGGGTGAAGGCGGGGGGAAAAGGGTGGGACACGTGGGCCAGCAGCTCCAGTGTCACCTGGGCGCCGGTGCCCTCCACGCGGCAGAGCGCGGCCTCCGCCGCGTCCACGCTGGTCCCGGACAGCAGCCCGATGCACAGCCGCGAGGACGGAGCCGAAGGCCCGGAAGCGCGAGAGCTCATGGTCCGGAGTCTATGCCCTGGACGCTTTCTCTAGGAGGGGGGAGGGGCTGGCCAGGCGTTCAGTGGGTCCCTTCCCCTCTGGGGGCAGGGGGCGGGGTGGGGGCCGCCAGCGGCTCCACGCGGACGAGGAAGGACTCCTTCCACCGCAGCTTCGACTTCAAGGTGTCCTCGCGGAGCCAGTACGCCAGGGGGGTGGGGGCGCCACTGCGCAGGCCCATGAGGGGAATGCCCTGGTTCTGCACGTAGGGGTTCGCGGAGAGCTGGGGGAACGGGAAAGGATCGTTGACGAGGTACCAGGTGGTGGCCTGGGTCTTCAGGGAGCCGGTGATCAGCGCGAGGTGCAGGGGCGGAAAGAAGCTGTTCAGTCCCGGCTCTGTCACGGCGGAGGGGGCTCCGGGGTTGAGGCCCACGAGGACGGGGTTGCCCTGCTCCAGCTCGCGCCGCACCTCGCCCGAGTCGAGCACGGGGGCGGCGGCGGCGAAGAGGCGCGGCGGCTGGCGGCTGGGGGTGGTGCGCTTGCGCGGGAAGTCCGTCAGCATGCCCAGGACTTCGTACGTGCTTCCACCGGCCATGGACTTGCAGAAGTTGCAGTTGGAATTGCACTCGAACCGGGGGTTGCCCGCGAACAGCGTGCGGACGATGGTGCACTGCGTGGGAAAGCCGGGCGGCTCCCCCGCGCCGAGCACGCCGTAATGGCGGAAGATCATCTCCCCGATGGAGAGCCAGCTCCACGCGGGCCGGGTCTGGAACGTGGGCGGAATGGGCAGCTTCTTGAGCTGGACGTCCGGCTCGCGCTGAAGCTCCGCGGTGCAGGACACGGGGCCCTGCGTCAGGGTGGCCTTCCAGGTGGAGCCCTCGATGGGGCCCGCGAGCTCGGCCTGGTAGTGGTGGGGGATGTTCGCGGTGAGGCGCAGCGAGCTCTCCTCCACCGAGAGGGTCTTGAGCTGCGCCGAGAGCCCCTGCCGCGGCGAGCCCATGAATCCTTCGAGGCCCTCCGCGCCCTGGGTGATGAACACCGTCAACGGAAAGGGCGGGGACGTCTGCCCGGGGGTGGAGGCCTGGGGCGGGCAGGTCACGGGACCCTCCCAGAGCCCCTCCACCGGAGGAGACGCGGCCAGCAGGGCGACGGTCAAAGGCAGCACGAGGCTCATGGTCGATCCACCTTCGAGGCCAGGGCACGCAGGGAAGAGGTTCGCAGCCGCTTGCGGGCCGCTCCGGCCTTGAGCCCCGTGAAGTGCATGGCCAGCGCCACCTTTACCTCTCCGCCCGCGGAGGCCAGCAGCCGCTGGGCCTCGGGCAGCGGGAGCTCCGTCAGCTCCGCCACCATGCGGGCGGCCCGGGCCCGGAGCTTCACGTTCGTCGGCCGCACGTCCACCATCCGCCCCCGGTACACCTTGCCCAGGGAGATGAAGGCCGTGGTCGTCAGCGCATTGAGGATCAGCTTCGTCGCGGTGCCGGCCTTCAGCCGTGTGGAGCCCGCCACCAGCTCCGGCCCCGTGGGCGCCAGGATCAGGATGTCCGCCGGCGTGCCCCGCTTGGGCGGGTTGCAGCAGACGAGCACCGTGCGGGCCTTGCGCTTCCGGGCCTCCGCCAGGGCGCCCAGCACGTAGGGCGTGGAGGCGCTGGCGGAGATGCCGCACACCACGTCCTGGGAACGGATCCGGAAGCGGCGCACCGCCTCGGCCCCCGCGCCCGCGTCGTCCTCCGCGCCTTCTACGGCGCGGGTCATCGCCCGGCGGCCACCGGCCAGGGCGGTCTGGACTTGGGAAGGAGGGCTGCCGAAGGTGGGGGGACACTCACTGGCGTCCAGCACCCCCAGGCGTCCACTGGTGCCGGCGCCCACGTAGAGCAACCGGCCACCGGCCCGCAACGCATCCGCGACGGCCCGGGCCGCTTCCGCTACGAAAGGAAGGGCGCCACGGACCGCTCGGACGGCTGCCAGGTCTTCTCGATGCAACCGGCGGACGATCTCCTCCGGAGATTGGAGGTCGAGCACGTCCGCACGGGGATGCAGCCGCTCGCTGGGTGGGAGCGCGGGCGAACCTCGCCGCGGACTTCCCACCTGTGAGCGTCCGCGGCTCAGGCGGCTTTTACCACCTTGCCCGCCTTGATGCAGCGGGTGCAGGCCAGAACGCGCTCCGTGCGGCCCTCGACGCTGGCCCGGATCTTCTGGAGGTTCGGCAGGCTCCGCTTCTTGGTCTTGTTGTTCGCGTGGGAGACGTTGTTCCCCACCAGCGGACGCTTTCCACAGAGGTCGCACTTCCACGCCATGACAGCCAACTCCTTGAAAACAGGGGCGATACAGGCAGGGCCCCGAAAAGAGCGGCGGAACCTACCAGAAATTCTTTGAAAATCCAGCCGATCTGCTTCACCCCTTGAGGGGGTTCTTCTTCTTGAGCATTTCCTGCACCAGCCGGGCCGCGCGCATCCCCGCCAGGAACTCGCCCTCCAGCCCCAGGCCCGGCAGCACCTCGCGGCCCGCCAGCAGGATGTTCTTCGCCTGCGTGCGCTGGTTCAAACCCGTGACGCCCAGGAAGGCTTCCGCCTCGAAGGAGTACAGGGGGTGGGGCATCAACCGGCTCCCGCGCACCCCGCCCGCGTCCAGGTAGGGGACCGAGCGCAGCACCCGCTTGCCCTGCGTGAAGGGCATCAGCCCATCCAGGTGCGCGTCGATGCGCTGGGCCACCTTCTGGAGGTGCTCCTCGCCGAGCTCCCGCGCGCTGGCGGGGATGAAGACCCCGGCGCAGACGATGCGCAGCGCCTCGTCCTCCTTGCCGCCCGGCGTGCGCGCCGGGTGCTGCTGGATCAGCATCGCGCCCAGCTCCGCGTCCTCGGTGTCCATGAGCAGCAGCTCGCCCATGCCCCGCGGCAGCGCCTCCACTGGCACCACCCAGTTCACCGTGAACAGCAGCGAGCGGGTGGTGGAGGCGTCCAGCTGCTCCAGCAGGCCCCGGTGCCGCTTGCGGTCCGTGACGAGCCGCCGCAGGGCCCCCGAGTCCGTGGCGGCCACCAGGCACGAGGCCCGGTACACCACGTCCGAGCGCAGCACCTTCACGCCCTCGAAGCGGGCCCCATCGAAGGTGAGCTCCTCCACGATGAAGCTCTCGGAGTTCTCCCGGCTGAGCACGTCCCCACCCAGCTCGGTCAGCCGCTTGACGAGCAGCTCCCGCAGGCCCTCGGTGCCGCCCGGGTAGCGCTGGGGCGACTGGAGCGCCTGGGACAGTGGGCGGGTGAGCGCCAGCGGCGCGGAGGACTTGTCCAGGTAGGTGAGGAACGGCTGAAGCGCGCGCAGCAGCGCCCCCGGCGGGGTGTTGCTGGAGATCCGCGGGTGGGCCTCCAGCCCCTCGTGCTGGCGGATGCGCTTGTTGAGCTTCCACGTCTCCAGCATGCCGTCGGGCGGCAGGTTGGGCTGTTCCTTGAAGAACGCGTCGCTGGCCTCGTGCTGGGTGGTGGTCGCCGAGAGCGCCGAGAACAGTCCCTCGGCCGTCTCTCCGAACTCGCGCCCCAGCTCCGCGCGGCGGCGGGTCAGGTCGCCGTGCAGGTCCACCCGGTGGCGCGGGAGGATGAGCTGCAGCTCGGGCACGTGGGAGCGCAGGTTGCGCTGAATCGTGGACGTCAGGCCCAGCTCGGTGAAGGCCTCCTCCACCGAGGGCATGGCCTTCAGGGACGGGGTGATGGACGGGGTGTACGGCAGAATGTAGCCCCCGTGCTCGTAGCCCGTGCCCGTGCCGTCGTGCTCGATGAGCAGCACCCGGTGGCTGCGCCGCGCCAGGAGCGCGGCCGCGAGGGCCCCGCCGATCTGGCTGCCCAGGACAATCGCGTCATAGACGTGCCGGGAAGGGCCCGAGGGAAGCTGAAGTCTGGCTGGTTGCGTCGCCATGGGGTGGACACACTACACAACGTCTCAGCGGCTGGCGCCTTTCCCGTCGAGAAGCAGGGCTTCCAACTCGGGCGGGAGCGAGGCGAAATCCGGGGCCGTCCAGTGGGCGCCCGCCTCGCGGAGCAATTCCGGGGGGGTGGTGGAGGTGATGCCCACCGCGAGCATTCCCGCAGCCCGGGCCGCGCGGATGCCGTTCAGGGCATCCTCGAAGACGACACAGGCCGCGGGCTCCACACCCAGGCCCCGGGCCGCCGCGAGGAAGATGTCCGGCGCGGGCTTGCCGTGGACCACCTCCTCGGCGCCCACCACGCGCGCGAACGTGCTCCGGATGCCCAGCCCGTCGAGCACCAGCTGGCGGTTCTCCGTGGGCGAGGCGGTGGCCACGGCGAGGCGGAGGTGCGCGCCCTGGAGCCGGGCGATGAAGGCCTCGGCGCCGCGCATGAGCGCCAGGTGCGGGGTGTAGAGCGTCCGGTAGTGGATCTCCTTCTCCATCGAGAGGCGGGCCAGCTCCTCGGCGGGCAGCGGCCGGCCCAGGAGCAGCGGGAGGATCTCCTCGTTCTTCTTGCCGGCGAACTCGCGCTCGAAGCGTTCGGCGGTGGCTTCGACGCCCAGCTTCCGGGAGAGGGACACCCACGCTTCCGAGTGGAAGCGCATGTTGTCGACGAGGGTGCCATCCATGTCGAAGATGACGGCGAGCGGCCGGGGGAAGGCGGTCATCCCCCTTGCTTATCGCGTCTGGATTGCGCCGGGGAGCTTTCTCACGCGGCGTTGGAAGGCCCTTCCACGGGGGCCGGGGCGGGCTTGAGCAGGGTGACCTTCGGCCCCACGAAGGTGTGCCGCTGCGCCACGATCCAGTAGAGCGCCAGCAGGGCAAGCGCCCCGGCGAAGGTGTAGCCCGCCAGCTCGTTGGGCGGCAGCACGAAGAGCACCGTGATGGTGCCGCACCACACGAGCGCCACCAGGTTGATGGGGGTGGACCAGCGCCCCAAATCCCACGGGCCCCGGTGGGACCAGGTGCCGTTGCGGCGGGCCCGCCACCCCACCCAGATGGGCAGCGCGTAGGAGGCATAGAGCGCCAGGGTGCTCAGTGCCACCATGGCCGCATAGGCACCGCTCCAGATGGCCACGAGGAACGCGCCCGCCGCGCTGACCCAGACGGCCACGTACGGGCTCTGGAACCGCCCGGACACGCGGGCGAGCTGCGCCGAGGCGGGAAGCCCGTTGTCGCGCGCGAACGCGAAGAGCATGCGCGAGTTGGAGGTGATGGAGGAGAGGCCGCAGAACCACATCGCGCCAATCGCCACCCATACCAGCGCCCCACCCAGCGCCGGGCCCAGCGCGGTGGTCAGCACGTGGATGAAGGGGTTGGGCGCCGCCGCCGCTGAAGGCAGGTCCGTGATGGCCAGCGTCACCGCGGCGAGCAGGCCGTAGCCCACCACCGCGCTCACGGCCACGGAGAGGAAGATGCCCCAGGGGGCGTTGCGCGTGGGGTCCACCGTCTCCTCGGAGACGTGGGCGCTCGCGTCGTAGCCGGTGAAGGTCCACTGGGCCTGCAGCAGGCCGATGAGGAAGCCGTAGAAGTAGACGTGGTTGCCCGTGGTGAACCGGGTGAGCAGGAAGGCCGGGTCCTGCTTGGGCGCGAACGCGACGAGCGCCCCGATGACCACCGCCACGCCGGCCACGTGGTACCAGGCCGACAGGTTGTTGAGCCAGGCCACCGCGCGCACCCCCACGTGGTTGAGCACCGCGTGCGAGGTGAGGATGGCGGCGTACAGGGGCAGCACGGAGCCACGTTCCCGCGGCCAGCCGAGCATGTCCGCGACGAACTCGGCCAGCCCGTAGTCGATGCCCGCGGTGATGGCGAACTGGCCCACGGTGTTGAACCAGGCGGTGAAGAAGCCCACGCGGGGGCCCCCCAGCATCGCGGACCAGTGGTAGAGCGCGCCCGCCGTGGGGAAGGACGAGGCGAGCTGCGCGAGGCTCGCCGCCACCGTGAGCGTCATCACCGAGACCAGGGGCCAGCCAACGCCCATGACGAGCGGGCCGCCGAAGTTCAGGCCGTGGCCGTAGAGCGTCACCGCCCCGGTGAGGATGGAGATGATGGAGAAGGAGACGGCGAAGTTGGAGAAGCCCCCCATGTCGCGAAGCAGCTGCTGCCCGTAGCCCAGCCCCTGGAGCTGGGCCGCATCGGCTTCCTTCTGACGCGCCAGATCTTCACTCATAGTCACATCTTAACGTGACGGTCCAAGGCATCGACAACCCCCGGGGGGGCTGACACCCTGCCGCGCATGTGGATGGACAACAGTCTCATGGGAGAGGAGCGCGGGTGAGCCCCCTGCGGCGGTGGGTGTACGCGCTGAAGCCCGCGAGCTGGCCGAAGGTGTTCGTGCCAGCGCTGCTGGGCCAGGCCCTGGGGGCGGCCAGCGCGGGCCAGGTGTCGGTGGGGGCGCTGGCCTTTGGCCTGCTGTGGATGATCGCCGATGTCGCCTTCATCGTGCTGCTCAACGACTGGGGGGATCGCGAGGTGGATGCGCTCAAGCGCCGCATGTTCCCGCGCGGGTGCTCTCCGAAGACCATCCCCGACGGCATCCTTCCCGCCCGGGCCGTGCTCGTGGCGGGCCTCGGGGCCGGGGCGGTGGCGCTGCTTCTCGCGGCGGTGGCGGGAAGGCTCCTGGAGCGCCCCGCGTTGCTGCCGCTGGCGGCGCTGGGGCTGTTTGTGTTCGCCGCTTACACGCTGCCGCCCTTGCGGCTCAATTACCGGGGTGGGGGAGAGCTGCTGGAGATGGTGGGCGTCGGGGGCGTGCTCCCGGTGCTGCATGCCTATGCGCAGGGTGGGGTGTGGCTTCCCCTGGAGCTGAAGCTCGTGATGCCGGGGCTGCTGGCGCTCTGCCTGTCGAGCGCGCTTGCCAGCGGGCTGTCCGACGAGGAGAGTGACCGGGCGGGAGGAAAGCGCACGTTCACCACGCTCCTGGGCAACACGGTGTCCCGCCGTGCCTCTGAGGTTCTGCTGGTGCTGGGCGCGCTGCTCTGGCTTGGGGCCGCGGGATGGGCCCGGGGCGCCCTGCTCCAGGGAAGCTTGGTGCTCGGTGCGCTGCTCACGCTATTCTTCGCGGCGCGCGTGTGGAGGAAGAGCCCCTCGGCGGTGACGAATGCGTTTGGTGCCCAATCGGCCTACAAGCTGGAGCTGCATCGTGCCATCTGGTGGGGCTCCACCCTGCTGTCCGTGCTGGTGCTCGCGGTAGGGCTGGGGGCTCAACGGTGAGCGAGTTGCCGGAAGGCCTGCGCCTCGAACTGGAGCGGTTGAAGTCCCTGCTGGGGAACTGCGCCTCGCTGGATGCCACGCGGGCCCGGGCGCCCTTTCCCCACGAGCTGGCGGCGCGGCTGATGGAGGGCCGCGGCGACATGGATCAGCGCCGCGCCTTCGTTCAGGGATTGATCGACGTGGTGCGCGCCATCCTGGAGGACTTCCCGGACAACATCTTCTGGGACCTGGATTACCTGGCGAGCTGCCTGTGGCTTGCCGGAGGCCCGCGCGAGACGGAGCACCTCGCGGGCCGGGTGGTGCGGCTGTGCCGTGGCTTCGGCAACAAGTCCAAGCTGCGCTTCCGGTACGCCCACGACTTCCTGTTCGGCTACGACTGGGCCCGCTGGGTCCTGCGTGAGCCGGAAGGGCGCGAGGACACAGGGCCGTTCGATCTCGGCTTTCTGGACTACCTCGATGCCCGGCGCCAGGAACTGGTGGAGCTGATCTCCCGCAGCGACGCCAAGTATGGCCCCCTCCAGGGGCCGGAGTTTCGCAACCCCTTCATCTTCTGCCGCGAGCCCGCCGACGAGGCCCACCTGCACCAGGTGCTCGCCCGGGAGGATCTCATCCCGGTCAAGGCCTGGCGCTTCGATGGGGAGCGCCGCTGGCACCTGCCCTTCACCGACTTGAGGGCCGAGGCGGCCCTGCGCCTGGGCCTGTCGCGGAAGGCCGGACCATGACGGCGGGAAGGGGGACGCTCCGGGATTGGCTCCAAGCATCCCGGTTGCCCTCCCAGTCGTACATCGCGCTTCCGCTGTTGCTCGGGCAGCTCGTGGCCCTGCGCGCGCAGGGAGAGGACATCCCGTACGGGCTCCTGCTGTGCGTGCAGCTCTTCGGGGTCTTCGATCAGCTCTTCATCGTCTACGCCAATGACTGGGCGGACCAGGAGACCGATCGCCGCAACCAGACGGCCACCCCTTTCTCGGGGGGCTCCCGGGTGCTGGTCGAGGGGCGGATCTCGCCCCGGGCGCTGGGCGGGGCAGCCCTCTTCTGCGCGGCCGCGATGCTGGCGGTGTCGGTGGGTCTGGCGGTGGTCCAGGGGACGCCCGGGCTCGTGCCGCTGGCCTTCGCCGCGCTGGGGCTGCTGTGGGCCTACAGCTATCCGCCCCTGCGGCTCTCCTATCGCGGGGGAGGGGAGTTGCTGCAGATGGTGGGGGTCGCCGGGGTGCTCCCGCTCTATGGCTACCTGGCTCAGGGGGGAGACTTGGGACGTTTTCCGTGGCCCCTCACCGTGGCGTTGCTCCCCACCCATCTGGCCTGTGCCATCGCCACGGCGCTTCCGGATGAGCCCTCGGACCGGGACAGCCACAAGCGCACGGTGCCCGTCCGGCTCGGAGGGGAACAGGCCGTGTGGATCATCGCGGCGCTGAACGGACTCTCGCTGGCGTTGGCCCCGTGGGGGCTGGCCTCCCTGGGCATGACGGCCGGTTGGGCCCTGGCCGTTCCCGCCGCGGCCACGCTCGTGGTGCTGGGCCTGCGTCCCGCGCCTCCGGGGTCATTGCTCATCCAAGCCCGGGTCGCGGCCTGCATCACCGCCACCCTGGCCGTGGTGGCCATTCCCCTCCTGGGCCTGGCGGCCAGGTGAGGTAGACGTGCCTTACGACTTCCTGGTGCTGGCGCTGCTGTTCATGGTTCCAGGCATCGTCATCGCCTTTCTGCGGCCGGATTTGCGCTGGCTGATGGCGAGGGCCGCCCTGCTCGCGCTCCCGTTCGCGGCGACGGAGTGGCTCTTCTATCCGGAGTACTGGTCGCCCAGGTTCCTGTTCGGGCTGGCGGACCGGATTGGCTTTGGCATCGAGGACGTGCTGTTCGTCGCCGGGCTGGGGGCCTTTTCCTCCACCGCCTACGCCGTCGCCTTCCGCCAAGGGGTGCGCCTCCGGGAAGGCGTCTCCCAGCCTTGGCGGCGGGCCGCGCTCGCCATCGTGGCCGTGCTGGCCCTGGCGGGGGCCTTGCGGATGGTGGGGGTGCCCATCCTCTATGCCGCCGTCGTGGCGATGGGGCTGGGCGCCGGGGGCGTGCTGTGGGTTCGCAGGGACTTGTGGGGGCCCGGTGTCCTGGGGGCCCTGGTGTCGATGGGCCTCTACCTCGGGCTGTGCCTGATCTTCGCGGCGCTCGTTCCGGGTGTCTTCGAGCGCGCGTGGCGGCCGAGCCTCCTGCTGCCGGGGAAGTTCCTGGGCGTCCCGCTCGATGAGCTGCTGTACGGGCTGGGCTCGGGGCTGGCCGCCACGGTGTTTCCGGCGTGGGCCTTTGGCTTCGGCTTCACCCCGCTCCGACGGCGGTGAGTGGGCTACGGCTTCGGTAGGTCCAGCCGGTAGAGGCGGATGGGCCACTCGATCTTCGACTCCTTGTTGTTGAAGAGCCCCACCCGGTCCATCTGGGGAACGGGCAGCCAGATCGTTCCCTTGCGATCGAGATAGGGGGCGTCCGTCCAGTGCAGGCGCGGGTCGGTGATGACGGTCTCCACGCGGCGGTCCGGGGTCAGCTTGCGCAAGCTGTGGGTGGCCAGCTCGGTGAAGTAGAGGTTGCCCTGGGCATCCATGGCGGTGCCGCCCACGGGGGGCAGGTCGAACCACTTCTCCACCTTGGAGGCCAGCGTGGCGGCGTCGAGGCTGGCGTCATCCAGCCAGCGCGTCTCGATGCGGTAGAGCGGCCCTTCGAGCGGCGCGAAGTAGAACCAGCGCCCATCCGGGCTGATCTCCAGCGGATCCGCGTTGACCTTGAGCGGCTGGCCATCCGGAGCGAGGACCGTCTTGCCTCCGACCGTGATGGGGCGGTTGCCGGGGGCGGAGGTGAAGGGGCTGTTGTCCAGGACGCGCCGGGCGGCGCCGGTCTCCACGTTCAGCACGATGATGCCCGGGCGGCCCGCGTCGGTCAGGTAGGCCTGCTGGCCGTTGAAGCGGATGTCATCGACGTAGCTGTTCTCCGTCGCGACCTCGGGCCCCAGGACATAGACCCGCGCGACCTTCCGCGTCTTCAGGTCGATGCGGACGAGCTTGGCGCCGCCCGGAATCACGGTGCCGCCGAAGCCCGAGGCGCCCGTGTCGATGACCCAGAGGCCGTTGTGCTTGTCCCGGTGGATGGCGTTGACGTTGATGAACCCCTTGCTGGGGTCCTTGCCGGGTTGCCAGCCGTTCCAGGCCGCGTCCGGGAAGGGCACGGGCTTGCCCTTGGCGTCGATCTCCGCCACGGAGGGGCCCTGGGAGCCGGTCCACCGGGGGCCGCTGACCAGCACCCGGCCCTGGTCGTCCACGGCGACGCCATTCCAGATCATCTCGCGGCTCTCCGCGGCGATGGCCAGGGTGGGCGGGGCCGCATGGGCCTGGGGAGCGAGGGGACTGCCAAGAAGGACGAGCGCGGCGCTGAAGGAGAGGAGCGTTTTCATGCGGCGCATCCTGGGTTCTTTCCGCGAGGTGAAGAACGCGCTAGGGAAGACAAACACTTTCTTCTGAATGACGAAAATGGTCCGACTCGAAGACCTCCAGGTGTTCGTCGCGGCAGCGGATGCGGGCAGCTTCTCGGCCGCCTCCCGCGTGCTGAACCTGACGCCGGCGGTGGCCAGCACGGCCATGAAGCGGCTGGAGCGGGAGCTCGATGTCCGCCTCTTCGTCCGCTCCACCCGCAGCCTGCGCCTGACCGACGAAGGGGAGCGCTACCTCTCGCACGCACGGCTCGCGCTGAAGGCCCTGGAGGATGGCCAGATGACGGTGGCCCGGAAGAAGGGCGGCCTGACCGGGATCCTCAAGCTGTCGGTGCCCTCGGACTTCGGGCGCAACGTGCTGCTGCCGTGGCTGGATGCGTTCCAGGAGCAGTTTCCGAAGCTCTCCGTGCAGATGCGGGTCAGCGATCGCGTGGCGGACCTGTACCGCCAGCCGGTGGATGTCGCCATCCGCTACGGCGTGCTGGAGGACTCCGCGCTGGTGTCACAGCCGCTCGCCCCCACCAACCGCCGGGTGCTGTGCGCCGCCCCGGCCTACCTCGCGCGCCACGGTGCTCCCGCGTCCCTGGAGGACCTGCGCCGCCACAACTGCCTGCGCTTCACGCTGGGGGACGTGGTGCATGACCGCTGGACCTTTCACGGGCCCCAGGGCGCCGAGGTCATCACCGTGGATGGCAACCGGTTCTGCGACGATGCCGACGTGGTCCGCCGCTGGGCCCTGGCGGGGCAGGGCCTCGTCTACAAGTCGTTCTTGGATCTGGCCGGAGATCTCCAGGCGGGGCGCCTCGTGCCCGTGCTTCCCGAGTACCAGGGCGAGGCCACCCCCCTTCACCTGGTCTGCGCGCACCGCTCGCTGCTCTCGCCCGCGGTGGCCCGGCTGCGCGACTTCCTGAAGGCCCGCTGCGAGGCGTTGCTCGCCACGATGGAGCCCCTGCTGTCGCCCCCTACAAGTCCTCGTCGCTGACGGTGAGGATGCCCGCGGCGTGCAGCCGCGCGGCGGTGACGCCCCGGCCCTGCACGAGCTGCTCGCCCACATAGGTTCCCTGCGTTCCGCAGGAGGGGCTGCGCTCCTTGAGCAGGGCCACCGTGGCCCCGAAGCGCCGCGCCGCCTCCAGCGCCAGCTCCGCCCCGCGCCGGAACGCCGCCGTCTGATCCTGGCCGGACTCCCGCTCCACCGCCTGCGCGTGTCCTGCCAGCACGGCCTCGCCGGTGCCGCCGCGCAGCACCACCGCGGGCCGGGGCGTGCCGAGCCCCGCGCCGGTTTCCGGGCAGAGGGGCACCACCTCCTTGCCCTCCAGGGCCTGGCGCACCCGGTCCGAGCCCTTCGACTGGCCGTCGTAGCGGCACGCCTGGCCCAGGAGGCAGGCGCTCACCAGCACCACCCGGGCCTCCCGCAGCGCCGCCCGCCGCTCTTCCCGGGTCACCGCGGCATTCCGGGGTTGTGCAGGCACAACCCCTCCGTCGCGGGGGGCGCCGCCACGCGCGTGCGCGAGCCCTCCAGGGAGACCTTGCCCGTCACGGCCAGCCGCACCGCGAGCGGGAAGAGCTTGTGCTCCTCCGAGAGGATGCGGGCGCTCAGGCTCGCCTCGTCATCGTCCGGCAGCACGGGGACCGCCGCCTGCGCGACGATGGGGCCCGTGTCCGTGCCCGCGTCCACGAAGTGCACCGTGCACCCCGTGACTTTCACTCCGCGCTCCAGCGCCTGGCGCTGCGCATGGAGCCCCGGGAAGGAGGGCAGCAGGGAAGGGTGGATGTTCAGCACCCGGCCCGGAAAGCCCGCCAGGAAGTCCGCGCTCAGCAGCCGCATGAAGCCCGCCAGGCACACCCACTCCACGTTGGCCGCCCGCAGCGTCTCCACCAGGGCCTGCTCGAACGCCCCCCGGGAGCCCGCCGCCTTGGAGTCCAGGGCCACCGCCGGCACGCCCGCGCGGCGCGCCCGCTCCAGCGCGTACGCGGTGGGCACGTTGGACACCACGCACGCGACTTCCGCGGGGTAGTCCGCGCGCGCGCACGCATCCAGCAGCGCCTGCAGGTTGCTGCCGCTGCCGGACACGAGCACCCCGAGCCGCGCCCGCCCCGCGCTCATGGCTCGATGACCGCCGTGGCCTCGCCCTGGCCCTGCTCCACCCGGCCCACCTGGGTGGCCTTCACCCCGCGCGCGTTCAGCGTGCTCAGCGCCGTGGCTGCGTCCTCCGGGGCCACCACCACGATGAAGCCCAGCCCCATATTAAAGGTGGAGAACATCTCGTCCCGGGGCACGCCGCCCAGCCGGGCGATGACGTCGAACAGCGCGGGGCGCTGCCACGCCTTCTCGCTCAGCACCGCGCGCGTCCCATCCGGCAGGCACCGGGGCAGGTTGCCCGGAATCCCGCTGCCGGTGATGTGCGCCATTCCCTTCACCTTCACTACCTTCAGCAGGGCCTGGATGTCCTTCACGTAGATGCGCGTGGGCTCCAGCAGGGCCTCCGCCAGGGGCCGGTCCAGCCCCTCGGGCGTGGCGTCCAGGGAGAGCTTCCGGTCGTCCAGAAGCACTTTGCGGGCCAGCGAGTAGCCGTTGGAGTGCAGCCCCGAGGAGGGCAAGCCGATGAGCACATCGCCGGGGGCGATGGTGCGCCCGCCGATAATCTCCGAGCGCTCCACCACGCCCACGCAGAAGCCGGCGAGATCGTACTCGCCCCGCCCGTAGAAGCCCGGCATCTCGGCCGTCTCGCCGCCCAGCAGCGTGCACCCGGCCTGCTCGCACCCGAGCGCGATGCCCTTCACCACCTCGGAGGCCGCGTCCACCTCCAGCCGCGAGGTGGCGAAGTAGTCCAGGAAGAACAGGGGCTCGGCGCCGCAGGTGAGGATGTCGTTCACCGACATGGCCACCAGGTCCACGCCCACGGTGTCATGGCGGCCCGCCAGGAAGGCCACCTTCAGCTTCGTGCCCACCCCATCCGTACCGGACACCAGCACGGGCTCCCGGTACTTCCCCGGGGGAAGGGCGAACAGGCCGCCGAAGCCACCCACCCCGGACACCACCTCCGGGCGTACCGTGCGCGCGGCATAGGGCTTGATGCGCTCGACGAACGCATCCCCGGCCTCGATGTCCACTCCGGATTGCTTGTAGGTCGTCACGGGCGGACTTCTACCGGCAAGGGCCCGCCTTGTCTTGCCAACAGTGAAATTTGACCCCAACGATGGGGACTGGTTGACTCGGAATCCAGATGGGCGCCGAGGAAACCCTATTTCAGCGGTTCGGACAGGAATTCCCCAAGGGCACGGTCCTCTTCCAAGAGGGCGAGCCTGGCAAGGACATGTTCGTCTTGCAGTCCGGGAAGATCACCATCTCCAAGAAGGTGCGCGAGGTGGAGAAGCACCTGGCCGTGCTGGGCCCGGGCGAGTTCTTCGGGGAGATGGCCATCATCTCCAACAAGCCGCGCAACGCCACCGCCACGGTGACGGAGGACGCGAAGCTCCTGGTCATCGACTCGAAGACCTTCGAGGGCATGATCCGCGGCAACGCGGAGATCGCCGTGCGGATGATCAAGAAGCTGGCCGAGCGGCTCTCGGAGATGTCCGCGCAGATCGAGAACCTGATGCACTCGGATCCCGCCAGCCGGGTGGTGCACCAGATTCTCCACGCCTGCCAGTCCCGGGGGCGCCCCGTGGAGGATGGCCTCGAGGTGGACTTCAACCCGCGCGAGCTGCCCCAGCAGCTCGGGGTGGGCGAGCCGGCGATCCGGCTCATGCTCAGCCGCCTGGAGCGCTCGGGCCTCGTCGAACGCAAAGGTGACAGCCTCATCGTGTATGACACGGCCCGGCTGCACGACTTCCTCCAGTATCTGGAGATGAAGTGGAAGTTCGGAGACCTCTAGGTGAAGCTGAAAGTCCTCGGCTGTCACGGTGGCGAACTGCTCTCGTGCCGGACCACCTGCTTCCTCGTCGACGAGGTGCTCGCGCTGGACGCGGGCGCCCTGACGGGCACGCTCACGCTCGAGCAGCTGTGCAAGGTGGACGACATCCTCGTGGGGCACAGCCACTTCGACCACACCAAGGACCTGCCGCTCTTGGCGGACCTGGTCATCGGCCGTCGTGAGCACCCCGTCACCATCCATGCCTCGCGGGAGTGCGCCCGGGCGCTGCGCCACTCCATGTTCAACAACGAGCTGTGGCCGGACTTCACGCGGATTCCCACGCGCAAGGCGCCCGTGCTGCGCATCAAGACGTTCCGCGCGGGCAGCACCTTCCAGATCGGCCCCTACACGGTGCAGTCCGTGCCGGTGAGCCACCCGGTGGAGTCCTGCGGCTTCATCATCTCCCGGGG
This sequence comes from Allostigmatella hybrida, assembly GCF_020103775.1. Classification (NCBI taxonomy): domain Bacteria; kingdom Pseudomonadati; phylum Myxococcota; class Myxococcia; order Myxococcales; family Archangiaceae; genus Allostigmatella; species Allostigmatella hybrida. The sequence goes on along the minus strand of NZ_JAHXBH010000023.1, from coordinate 84,224 downwards.
CAAAACGGCCGTGGCCATGAGCGGGGACACCGGCCCCACGGACCGGCTCTGGAAGGCGCTCAACGCGACGAAGAACCTCAAGGCGCTGCTGGTGGAGACGAGCTTCCCCAACGCCCTGCAGCAACTGGCGGACCTGTCCGGGCACCTGACGCCGCAGACGCTCCAGACGGAGCTGGCCAAGTTCAACCGGAATGGGGCCGAGGTGCTTTTGTACCACCTCAAGCCCGCCTTCGTGAGCCAGCTCAAGCGAGAGCTGGCGGGGCTGCCGGTGGAAATCCTGGAGCTGGGGGACAGTTTCGAGTTCTGACGAACCAGGGGTTGACGCGCGGGCCCAGCCGGATTAACCCCGGCCCTCCCATGGCCTGGTTCTCCAAGAAGCCCCGTATCGCCGCCCGCCAGGAGCCCGCCGAGGAGCAAGCGCCTTCTCGAATGCAGGGCCTGTGGGCCAAGTGCGAAAACTGCGACGAGATCATCTACCGGCAAGAGCTGGAGAAGAACATCATGGTGTGCCCGCACTGCGAGCACCACCATCCCTGGCAGGCGCGCGCCCGGCTGGCGGGACTGCTCGACCCGGACAGCTTCGAGGAGTTCGACAAGGAGCTGGAGCCCCAGGATCCGCTCGGGTTCAGCGACTCCAAGAAGTACAAGGACCGGCTGAAGTCCACGCGCAAGAACCTCGACGAGAATGACGCGTTCATCTCCGGCGTGGGCCGCATCGACGGCACCCCGGTCTCGGTGGGCTGCTTCGTGTTCGAGTTCATGGGCGGCTCCATGGGCTCGGTGGTGGGCGAGAAGGTGACGCGCGTCTTCGAGCGTGCGTACGAGCTGAAGTACCCCGCGATCGTCTTCTCGGCCTCGGGCGGCGCCCGCATGCAAGAGGGCATCTTCTCGCTCATGCAGATGGCCAAGACGTCCGCGGCCATCGCCCGCTTCCGCAACGGCAACAAGCCCTACGTCTCCGTGCTGCTGCACCCGACGACGGGCGGCGTGGCGGCCTCCTTCGCCTGGCTGGGGGACATCATCCTCGCCGAGCCCAAGGCGCTCATCGGCTTCGCGGGCCCGCGCGTCATCGAGCAGACCATCCGCCAGAAGCTCCCCGAGGGCTTCCAGCGCTCCGAGTTCCTGCTGGAGCACGGGATGATCGACGCCATCGTGCCGCGCAAGGAGATGCGCTCGCGGCTGAGCCAGCTGCTGCGCATGGTGGGCTGAGCCCTCGCGGAATGCCGCCGCGCACGCCGCAAGAGGCGCTGGGGTTTCTCGCCGGGCTCAACCCGTCCGGCATCAAGCTGGGCCTGGAGCGGGTGCGCGAGGCGCTCGCCGCCCTGGGCCACCCGGAGCGGCGCTTCCCGTCGCTCCACGTCGCGGGCACCAACGGCAAGGGCAGCACCTGTGCCTTCGCCACCGCGGCCCTGCGCGCCGCCGGACACCGGGTAGGGCTCTACACCTCGCCCCACCTGAGCTGTGTCAACGAGCGCTTCCAGGTGGACGGGGCGGACATCTCCGATGAGGTGCTGGGCCAGCGCATCCTGGAGGTGCTGGCGCGCTACCCGGAGGCCGCGCACACCCCCGCGCCCCTCACGTACTTCGAGTTCGCCACGGTGGTGGCGCTCTGGCACTTCGCCCAGGAGGCCGTCTCGGTGGCCGTGATGGAGACGGGCCTCGGCGGGCGCCTGGATGCCACCAACACCGTCTCGTCGCTCGTCACGGTGATTACCCCCGTCTCCTTCGATCACATGGAGTACCTGGGCAACACCCTGGAGGCCATCGCGGGCGAGAAGGCGGGCATCCTCAAGCCGGGGGTTCCCGCAGTGATCAGCGCGCAGGAGCCCGAGGCGTGGCAGGCGATCCTCCGCCGGGCGGACGCGCTGGGGGCGCCGGTGCTGCGGGAGGACAGGGACTTCTCCCTGGAGGCGCAACCGGACGGCACGTTCACTTACCGGGGGCCGCGCTACCGCCCCCTGGAGGGCCTCTCGCTGGCCCTGAGGGGCCCCCACCAGCGCCAGAACGCGGCGGTGGCCCTCGCCGCGCTGGAGCAGCTCGATGCGCGGGGCCTCGTGGTGCCCGCGGAGGCGGCCCGGGCGGGCCTGGCCTCCGCGCGCTGGCCGGGACGGTTGGAAGAGCTGGGCAGCCGGCCGGCCGTGGTGCTGGATGGGGCCCACAACCCTGCGGGCATGAAGGTGTTGCTTGCCTCGCTGGATGCCCTGTATCCGGGCCGGTTGCTTCACGCAGTGTTCGGCGTGGTGGGGGACAAGGACCGGGAGCCCATGATGCGGGGCCTGTTCCCCCGGTGTGCGTCCGTCCACCTGACCCCCTTGGACTCCCCCCGTTCCCTGGCGCCCGAGCGGTACCTGCACGAGGCCCAAGCCCTCTGTGGGGATGTGTATGCCCACGCTTCCCTGGATGACGCCCTGGCAGGCGCCAGGGCTCACGCGCAGGCGGAAGACCTCATCCTTTGTACGGGCTCTCTGTTCCTCATCGGGGCCATTCGCTCTCGGCTGATGAGAAACCTTGGCGCGATACAGCGGCAGTCATAAGTTTGAGACATGCGTCTCCCGGAAGATTGGAGAGTGGAGGCCTCGGGGCCGCGAATACCGACCGTCGACGAGGTCGACTTCCGGGCGCTGTATCAGAAGACGAATTACGTCGTTGAGACCGCGGACGGCTGGTCGCTGGTGATGACGCGGTACCGGCCGGTGAAGCAGCCCTTCCCGCAGCCGCTCTTCGGCGAGACGCTGCTCCTGGTCCATGGCTTCTCCCAGAACCGGCACGCCTGGACGAGCGGCCAGTTCGTCAAGAACCTGCTCTTCTTCGGCGTGGACATCCACATCCTGGAGCTGCGCGGCCACGGCAAGAGCTCCATCGCCTTCCAGCGCGAGCGCGCCCAGCGCTTCCGCCGGCCGCTGCCGCCGGACCTCGACTACGGCTGGGACATTGACAGCTACTTCCTCTATGACTTGCCCGCCGCCGTCTCGGGCGTCAAACGCGTCACCCGGCGGGACCGCATCTTCTACTGCGGCCACTCCATGGGCGGGATGCTCGGCTACGGCTATGCCGGCATCCACGATGACTTCGAGGGGCTCATCACCATCGGCTCGCCCGCGGACCTGGGGCGGGGCTTCTTCCTGCTGAAGGCGCTGGCGTTGAGCGCGCCGGCGCTCGCCGGACTGGTGGACGTGACCCTGGAGGGCGTGAACGCGCAGCGCAAGCTGAGCCACCTGGGCCTGTCCGCGCTGGCCCGCGGGGCGGGGTGGGTGAGCCGGGAGCTGGGCGAGCGCCTGTCCCCCCGGACGCAGCCCAACGCGGCGAGCTTCCAGTACGTGCCCGTGGACGCCTGGCTGAAGTACGCGGAGAAACAGCTCGCCCGCGCCGAAGGGCATGAGCTCTACGAGCGCCTGGCGGCCCGGATCAACCGGTTGAGCAACCCGGCCCGCGTGAGCGCCCAGGACATCCGCTGGCTGCTGCGCGAGGGCGGTGAGCGCGAGCCGCGCAAGGTGCTGGAGCAGTTCGCCCGGTGGATCCGGCGCGGGGAGATGGTCTGCTACCGCACCGACTACGACTTCAAGCGCGGCTTCTCGAAGATCAAGATCCCCATGGCCATCATCTTCGGGGACATGGATCCGCTGGCCTCGGTGGAGTCCACCCGGAGCGTGTACCGGGCGGCCCAGAGCGAGTACCTGCTGTGGCGCCCGGTGAAGGGCAACAGCCACGTCGAGCTGACGATGGGGCACGACATCCGGCAGATCTGCTACGACATCAAGAACCTCATCGAGTACGCGCGGACCCACCGCGCCCATGCGCCGGTGCTGCCACGGATTCGGTGAGCTTCCGGCAGACAGCAGCAATGGAAAATTGGAGCCCCGGGGGGCTTGCTCTACATTGACGCCCTCTCAAGAAGGGAATGGTCGATGAAGGCCTATGCGGTGGCCCTGCTGGGCTGGGTGTTGCTGCCCCTGTTCGCGTTCGCGCAGGAGAAGGCGGCACTGAACGCCATCACCCGGGTGACGGTGAGCGGTGGGGTGGTGGAGATTGCCGGCAGCCAGAAGCCGAACTTCACCACCTTCACCATGACGGACCCGCCGCGGCTCGTCATCGACATCTCGGGCGCGGTGCTCTCCGGCGTCCCCGAGGAGATTCCGGCCCGGGGCGGTGGGGTGACGGGGCTGCGCACGGCCAACTACGGCTCGGAGGCGACGTCCGTGGCCCGGGTGTTGATCGGCTACGAGCGGGACGTGGAGACGGACATCCAGGTGTCCGGCAACGTCCTCTCCGTCAAGGTGCTGGAGGAGGGCGGCCAGGCCGTGGCCCAGGCGCGGCCGTTCGAGCGCGAGCCAGCCCCCGCGGCGGGGACCGCCCCGGAGCCGCAGGCCGAGGCAACGCCCCCGGACACCGCGCAGGCCCAGCGCGAGGCCCAAGCGCAAGCCCAGGCGCAGGAGGCCCAGCGCCAGGCCCAGGAGACCGCCGCCGCCGCCGAGAAGCAGCGGCAGCAGGAAGCCGAGCGGCTCCAGGCGGAGGCCAAGCGGCAGGCCGAGACCGAAGCCAAGCAGCGAGAGGAGACGGCCCGGGCCCAGGCGGATGCCCGCAAGGCCGCCGAGGCCGAGGAGAAGCGGCGCCAGGCCGAGGAGGCCCAGGCCAAGCGCCAGGCGGAAGCGGAGGCCAAGCAGCGCGCGCAGGAGGACGCGCGTGCCCAGGCGGATGCCCGCAAGGCGGCCCAGGCCGAGGAGAAGCGGCGCCAGGCCGAGGAGGCCCAGGCCAAGCGCCAGGACGAGGCGGAGGCCCGGCAGCGCGCGCAGGAGGAGGCGCGCGCCCAGGCCGATGCCCGCAAGGTGGCCCAGGCCGAGGAGCGGCGCCGACAGGAAGAGGCGCGCGCGGCGCGTGTGGCCAGCGCCGAGCCTCCTGCCCGTCCGGTGGAGCGCGAGCCCGCGGCCACGCCGGGAATCTCCGCGCGGCGCAAGACGCTGGAGATTGTTGGCTTCCAACAGCGCGCTTCATCCTCGCGCGTGTACATCCGCACCAACGAGCGTGTTCAGTATAAGGTCTCGCAGAGCGACAGAGAGATCATCCTCGAGCTGGAGAACACGCAAATCGGCAAGGGCAACAACACCCGTGCGCTCGACACGTCCTTCTTCGATACCGCCGTTGCCCGCGTGGATCCCGTCGCGGGGCCTGACCGCTCCGTGCGCGTGTCCATCCGGCTCAAGGAGCCGGTGTCCGTCCAGACGCGCCAGGAGGGCAACACCATCTCGCTGGAGTTCCCCCGCTAGGCGAAGCACCGCGCCGCTTCGCCTGGCCCCCGCGGCGTCCGCCCGGGTGGATGGGCCATGAGCCTTCTTCTTCCGCTGACCCTCGCGCTGCTCGTGTCGGCGCAGACGCCCGCGTCCACCCCGTTCCAGCTCCCCAACGGGGAGACGGTCGAGGTGACGGCGGACCACGTCGTCTATGAGCCGGACCGCCAGCGGGTCACCGCCCAGGGCCACACCCAGGTGCGCACCGCCGGAGCGCTGCTGCGCGCGGACGCGCTGACGTACGAGCCGGGCGCGCGGAAGGTGAGCGCCACCGGCAACGTGATGTTCGTCAGCGGCGAGTTCGCCGCGGTGGCGGAAGCCGTGACGCTGGACCTGGAGTCCAACGAGGCCATCGCCCAGGGCGGCCTCTTCATGCAGAAGCGGAACGTCACCCCGGAGGCCCTCGCCACGGCGCAGACGCCCCAGCAGCTGCGCGAGATGGGGGAGACGCCCATGCTGATGCGCGGCACCCGCATCCAGCGCACGGACACCCACACCTTCGAGGTGGATGGAATCGCCTTCACCCCGTGCGCGTGTGGCAAGGACGCGCCCGACTGGCGCATCGAGGCCCAGCGGGCCTCCGTCATCACCGGCGAGCGGGCCATCCTCACCTGGCCGGTCATCTACATCCACTCGGTGCCGGTGTTCGCGCTGCCCTGGCTGTACCTGCCGCTGTCCGACCGGCGCACCGGCCTGCTCATGCCGCGCCCGGGCATCTCCAGCCTCAACGGCTTCAGCATCGAGCAGCCGCTCTTCATCACGCTCGGGCGCAGCTACGATGTCACCCTGTCGCCGGGCTACTACACGGGCGCCTCGAAGGAGACGCACGAGCTCGGCAACGGCACGCTCCGTGAGGAGCCGCGCTACCAGGGCATCCGGGGCCCCCGCCTGGTCACCGAGTTCCGCTATGTCCCCAGCGTGAACACCCGGGGCCGGGCGACGCTCGGCTTCCTCTACGACTTGCAGCCCCTCCGGGATCCGCGCACGGGGACCTTCTTCCGCCAGGGGAACGCGCCCCAGGGCGAGGCCCTCACCGAGGCCCGTGGGCTGCGCGGGGAGGCCTCCTGGCAGCACATCCAGGAGATGGGCCACGGGTTCTCCAACCGGGTGGAGGCCTCCCTCGTCTCCGACGGGTTCTTCACGAGAGACCTCGTCGCCGACGTCGTCGCCCGCGAGAACCAGTACCTGCGCAGCACCGCCTCGCTGTCGCACCGGGGGGAGAACCACTTCGCCGGGCTGGAGGTGGCCCTCCGCCAGGACATTCGCTGGGGCTATTCGTTCTTCCGGGAGGACCGGGTGCCCGCCGCGGCGGACCCCCTGCGGCCCGTGCTCCAGGGCCCTCGGACGTTCCAGAAGCTGCCCGCCCTCACGCTCTCGCTGCCCGAGCGGCGCCTGGGGGAGCGGTGGGTGGTGGGCATGCGCATGGAGTTCAGCCGCTTGTCCCCCCTGCGCTCGCGCTTCGGGGACGAGGGCGAGGATGGCCGCTTCGAGGCCTCCGGCCTCCAGACGGTGGCGGGACCCGAGGGCGCACCCCAGGGGCTGCCGGATCCGGCCCAGGCAAACGGCCTCTTCGATGCCTCGGACCGGGAAGCACGCGACCGGTTGGATCTCTTTCCCCGCCTGTCCACCTCCTTCGGGTGGGGGCCCTATGCCCGGGTGACGCCCACCGTGGCGCTCCGGCAGGACCTCTATGCCGGGGAAGTCTCCGGCCGTACCGCGCAGCGGGGCTACCCCCTCGCGGATCTCCAGGTGGACTCCGAGCTGGCCCGGAACTTCGTCCGGGGGGAGACCACCTTCCGCCACACCCTCATGCCCTCCGTCCGCCTGCGGTATGTCCCCGGCGTGTGGGGTGGGGTGCCGCCGCCGGGGGCCTCGCCCGGACGCCCCCCTCAGCGCTACGACGAGATCGACGCCGCGCTGCCCGTGGGGCCCGAGGGGGAGGACGAGGGCTTCCTGCACGCCGTGGTGGAGGTGACCCAGTCCCTGCAGCGCAAGCAGGGGCTGGCCGTGACCGAACCCCTGCGGTTGCAGCTGGGCCAGGGGTTTGACCTGACCCGTTACGCCCCCACCTGGCGGGGGGCAGGCAGGCAAGAGGCGCCCGTCCTGCGAGACACCTTCGGGCGGTTGCTTGCCCGTGTTGGTATTTTTGGCGCGGGGATCCTGGCCCGTTATGACACTCGGAGCACGCGTGTTTCTCAACTCAGCGCGGATTTCAGTGTCGACAATGGACGCGGGGATGCCCTGTATGCACGGTACGACGACTTGCTCGCGGTGGGGTCCGACCGGCTCCGCCGGGGGATCGACACCTTGGTAGGTCCGTCCTCGGAGAGCCGGGCGCGGGCCCAACTTCTGACGGCGGGCGGGCGTTTGACGCTCGGAATCGGGCTCGGTCTGAGGTACGAAGCGCTCGTACAGCCCCTCGTGCAGGAGCAGTCTCCGCTGACACAGCAGACCCTCGGTGTGTCTTATGGGCCGGATTGCGGCTGCTGGCGGCTCGAGGGCGTTGCCACGCTGCGGCGGGGCCAAAATCTGCCGGATTTCGGCTTCAATTTCAGTGTGGCCAGCTTCGGCGCGTTGGGGTCGTGAAGTTTGACGGGCAGAGGAATTCCGAAACGCCCCCAGTTGTTTTAATTACCCAGTTAAATTGTCTCAAACCGGAGGACAGGTTCTACGTGTCGGAACTCGGAAAACGTATCGGCCAACGCATCCGCGAGCTTCGCACGCAGAGACCGGAGCGGTGGACCCAGGAAGAGCTCGCTGAGCGGGCTCAGATCAGTGTGTCGTTCTTGTCCATGATCGAGCGCGGTGAGCGCGTGGCCCACGTGGAGACACTGGCCGCACTCGCCGGGGCGCTTGGCGTGAGCCTCGGGGAGCTGTTCGCGGGAACGGAGCAGTCCCTGGCCCAGACGGAGGATCTGCTCCGCCCGCTGTCGGACTTTGCCCGCGCACGCGGGCTGACGGCCCGGGATGTGGACCGCCTGTTGGGGGTGGCTCGGGCCATGTTCAACGGCACCGCGGCCTAAGCCCCCCCGTGGCGCCTTCCGCCGAGGCGCCGCGCGGGTGGCGCTGTTCTTGACTGGACGCAGGGCGGCCCAGGAAGATGGAGGACTGTTGGCTGTGCGTCATTTGGGCGCACGCCTCTTCCTCATCGACTGGAGACACCGCAGATGCGTCTGGGTCTGGCCTCATGCGTGGCGCTCGCGAGCGTGCTTTGGGTGGCCTGCGAGCCTCCTCCTCCCGCCACGCTGGAGTTCGTGGATCAGTCCCCGGCCCAGCCCCGGCTGGGTGAAATCACCACGGTGCGGTTCCGGGCCATCGACAGCCGGGGCATGCCCCAGGCGGGAAGCACGGTCTCCTTTCGCCTGCAGCCGGAGGTGCCGGGCGTCAGCCTGAGCCCCACCGAGGCGACCACCAATGTCAGCGATGGCATCGCCTCGACCCAGCTGATCGCCACCGGCCGCGTCGCCTCGGCGGTGGTGGTGGCCACCGCGGGAGACAAGACGGCGGTGAGCCCGGCGGTGAGCTTCGCGGGCGCCAATGCCCACGGCAAGCAGTTCACCTTTCAGTGCGGCGAGGTGGCCGGCAGCGCCTCCGGTGGCGTCCACGCCATCGGCGCGTATGACGAGACGCGTTACCTCATCGCCGGCGTGAAGCTGCGCTGCACCGCGCACGTGGCGGACCGCAACGGCGATGGCATCTCGGGGGCGCAGGTCTCCTTCATCACCGAGGCGGGCACCATCGGGCCGAGCAGCACCTCCACCACGGACGTGGTGGGCAACGCCCAGGTTCTCTACAAGACGTCCTACCCGCTGCCGGTGGAGACGGATCCGGGCACCTTCACCTGGAACCCCCCGAACGATGCCACCCACACGGGCGACTATCTGGCCCCGCTGTGGATGCAGCCCTTCATCTGGACGGCGAACCCCATCCAGGACTACGGCGCGCCCCCCGATCCGTCGACCCCCCGGCCGGAGCCCTTCCGCGCGGATCCGGTGCGCCCCAACCGCACCAACAACCCGCGCGACAACCTGGTGGCGATGATCGCGGTCACCACGGGCGAGGAGGGGTACGACGACAGCAACAACAACGGCCAGTACGACCCGGGTGAGACGTTCGTGGACCTCACCGAGCCGTTTGTCGACAGCAATGACAACGGGACGTGGGATGCCGGCGAGCGGTTCGTGGACACCAACGCCAACGGCCGGTGGGACGGGAAGAACGGCCTGTTCGACGCCAACACCCTCATCTGGGTGCAGGAGCGCATCCTGTGGACGGGCTGGCCGCACCCGCTGGACCGCCTGGATGCCCGGCCCATCGTGCGCCAGCTGTCTCCCTCGACGTCGCCCGTGGCGGTGGGCCACTTCACCACGGTGCTGTCCACCTTCCTGCTGTCGGACCCCTGGTTCAACAGCATCGCCCGCAACGCGAGCGGGGACGGCTGCAAGGGCGGCGCCATTGGCCCGGTGCTGGTGGAGCCGCTGCCCAAGGGGGTGGCCTTCACCTACCCGGCCTTCAGCGTGGAGACCTACACCATCCGGGACGCGCACGACCCGGTCACCGAGCCGCCGCCGTCCCCCTTCGTCCCGCCGCTCCCGTACGAGGTCAACGCCTCCTGCTCGTACACGGGCTCGCCCGAGGAGGGGCACGTGGTGCTCATCGCCGCGCCGCAGATCCGGGGCACGGTGCAGTAGCCGCAAACGGGGCTATTGACCGCGGGCCCCTGCCTCCGTAGGGTCTTCCACGGCTGATTTCTGAGTCAACGGGCCGTGGAGGACGTGTGAGCCAGCAGAGCAGCAAGGCCGTCGAGGGAGGCAGCCGGGAGGGAGAGCGCCGCAGGACCATCCTCCGGGCCGCCATCGACGTCTTCGCGCGCAAGGGCTACCACGGGTGCCGCATCGCGGATGTGGCGCGCGAGGCCGGGGTGGCCTACGGCCTCGTCTACCACTACTTCAAGAACAAGGATGAGCTGCTGGAGACCGTCTTCGAGACGGGCTGGAGCGGCTTCGTGTCGCGCATCCGCGCGGTGGTGGAGGCCGAGGGGCCGGTGGGCCTCAAGGTGCGCGGCATCACCGATGTGGCCTTCGAGGCGTACCGGGTGGACCCCCGGGCGGTGAAGGTGCTCATCGTGGAGATCGCCCGCAGCCCGGGCGGCCACGTGAACCGGCAGAACGCCTTCACGGACACCATCCGCATGTGCGCGGAGATGTTCGTCCGGGCCCAGGCCTCCGGCGAGCTGCGGCCCGAGGTGGATCCGCTGCTCGCCTCGGCGCTGCTCTTTGGCTCCATCGAGATGGGGCTCACCGCGCTGGTGCTGGGGCTGGTGGATCCGAGCGACACCGAGATGCTGGAGCGCGCCCGGCAGCAGATCGCCGGATCCTTCCTTCATGGTGTCCTCACGCAGGATGCCGCCGCCGCGGAGGAGTCATGGAAGAAGTCCGTTATGCGGTCCAAGAGCGCCAAGCTCTTGTGACCATCGACCGGCCGCGGGCGCGCAACGCCCTGTCGCCGGACGTCGTCCAGGGGCTGATGGAGGCCGTCTCCCGGGCGGAGGCGGACCCCGAAGCGCGCGTGCTGGTGCTCACCGGCGCCGGCGAGAAGGTGTTCTGCGCCGGTGGAGACCTCGGGCAGATGGGCGAGGGCGGCTTCCTGGCCACGCACGAGGGGCGCCGCGCCTATGCCCAGCTGCTGTCGCGGCTGCAGGGCTGCCGCAAGCCCACGGTGGCGCGCCTCAACGGCCACGCGCTCGCGGGCGGGCTGGGGCTGGTGCTGGCGTGTGACCTGGCGGTGGCCGCCGAGCACGTGGAGCTGGGCACTCCGGAGATCGATGTGGGGCTCTTCCCCATGATGGTGATGGCGCTCTTGCAGCGGCACCTGGGGCGCAAGCGCGCCCTGGAGCTGGTGATGACCGGCGACCGGCTGTCCGCGCGCGACGCCGTGGCCCTGGGGCTCATCAACCGGGCGGTGCCCGCCGCGGAGCTGGATGCGGCGGTGGGCGCGCTCGCGGGCAAGCTGGCAGGCAAGAGCCAGGCGGTGCTGGCGCTCGGGAAGAGGGCCTTCCTCACCGCCGAGGACATGCCGTTCCCCGTGGCCCTGGAGTTCCTCGCCTCCCAGCTGTCGCTCAACACCCTGGCGGAGGATGCCGCCGAGGGCATCGGGGCCTTCCTGGCCAAGCGCGCCCCGGAGTGGAAGGACCGCTGAGCCCCTACGGCGCCGGCGTGCTCCGGGGCGGGGGCGCGGAGAAGAAGTTCAGCTTGAGCAGCGTCTCGCCATCCACCCAGAGCTCGCCGGCCTTCACGCCCCAGTGCAGGTGCGGGCCGGTGACGCGGCCCGTTTTTCCCACCTTGCCGAGCAGCTCGCCCTGCCGGACCTTCGCGCCCACCTTCACGTCGATGCGCGAGAGGTGGAAGTACGTGGTGTAGAGCCCTCCGCCGTGGTGGAGGATGACCGTGTTGCCCGCGCTGTAGTTGTCGCGCGTCATCACCACCACGCCATCGTTGGCGGCCTGCACGGGCGTGCCCGGATCCCCGTCGATGTCCGTGCCGAAGTGCTGGCTCTGGAGCTTGCCGTTGAAGGAGCGCTTGTCGCCGTAGGGCGCGGTGATGCGGTCCTGGCGCGGCCACGCGAAGTTCTGGGCGATGAGCAGCGGCCCGAGCGCCTGGGAGAAGGCGGTGGCGAAGGCGGCCTTGTCCTCGGCCATCCGGGCCTTCACCGAGGCGGGCGGCTGGACGTACTTGCCCGCCACGCGCAGCTGCCGGTCCGGGTAGGCGGGGTCCACCACGTCCAGCGTGCCGGTCAGCTCCACCGGCTCCTTGCCGGAAGGCCCGAAGCCCAGCACCTGGATGGCGGCGGTCCCCGGCGTCAGCTCCACCGGAAGCCCGGAGATGGCCTGCCAGCCGCCGGTGGCTTCGTAGAAGCGCAGCGCGCGCCCGGCCAGGGTGCCGGTGGGCGTCCCGTTCAAGCCCCAGACGGTGATGAGCACCGGATCCCCCGGCTTCGCCGTGCCGGGCTGAATCGACAGGCTCGGCTCCGCCCCGGCGCGGCCCGCCCCCAGGCTCAGGAGGGCCAGGAGCAGGGACAGGGCAGGGGACCAGCGGCGGGCAGGGGAGAGCGGCGGCATAGGGGTGGCTCTATAGCGGGAAACGGCCGACCCTGCTCCCTTCACGCGGGGACTTGACGGGCCGCCCGCCCATCCCCAGGCGTCCAGCGAGGAAAGGGAATCTGTTCACCACTGGGAAGCAAACTGGTCGAGGAGCGAACGTCCAGGCGTTGGGAATAGGGCTCGACATTCCGTGAACCCGGACGTCTGCCTAGCTTTTGGAGCGGACCATTCAGCCAGGGGGATCGCAGCATGCCTCGTTCATACAGCTATGATCATTTTCAAGTGCCGGCGGCCGAGCCTCGCAGCAGGGCGCTGCGCCGCGAGGACAAGCAGCACTTCGCGGACTCGCACCACGTGAGCCCTGGCCAGGACGGTGGCATTCACTACGGCAAGAGCCACGCGCAGACCGAGGAGATCCTCAAGGCGCGCGCCGCCGAGCCGCGCCATGAGAAGAAGAAGCAGGAGGCCGAGGAGGAGCAGGCCCCCGCTCAGATGAAGGCCGAGGCCCTGCCGCCGCCGGTCAACCGCAACACGGCCCCCATTGGGGCCTTGCCGATGACCGAGGAACTGCCGCCGCGCCGGCGCCTGAAGGACCTGCTCGACGAGGCGACGCGCCAGGTCGAGGCCATCCAGGGGGGCATTGGCGACGTGGTGAAGGCCGCCCAGCGCCTGGCCTCGCTTCCGGGGGAGGCGGTCCGTCTGGCCGCGCGCCGGTTGAACCCCATCGAGGGCTGAGGACGCCGGGCCCGTGGAGCTGACCCTCGTCTCGTACAACATCCACAGCGGGATTGGCACGGATGGGCGTTTTGATCTGCACCGGGTGGGCGAGGTGCTCCGGGAGATCCAGGCGGATGTCATCGCGCTGCAGGAAGTCGGCGACTTCCGCAGCGTGACGCCCCGCGAGGATCAACCGGAGCACTTGGCCGACATGCTGGGCCTGCACATGGCCTTTGGCCCCAACGTGGTGAAGTCCGGACGCCGCTATGGCAACGCCATCCTCACCCGGTTGCCCATTCTCCAGTCGAAGAACTACAACCTCAGTGTCCCCGGGCGCGAGCCCCGGGGCGCGCTGCGGTGCGACCTGGACCTGGGCTCTGGCAAGCCCCTGCACGTCTTCTGCCTCCACCTGGGGCTCTCCATTGGCGAGCGCCGCCGGCAGGAGCGGCTGTTGCTGTCGGCGGACATCCTCCAGGATGCGGCGCGCAAGGACCCGGTGGTGGTCTGCGGGGACTTCAATTACTGGGGCAACAAGCCTGTGCCGGCCCTGGTGCGCCAAGCGATCCACGACGCGGCCCTGGAGCTCGACGCCCCCGCGAGGACCTACCCCTCGCGGCTGCCCATGCTCCGGCTGGACCGCATCTTCGTGGACTCGGGCGTGCGGCCCTTGGCTATCCGGCCCCACCGGTCGTCGCTGGCCAGCGTGGCCTCGGACCATCTGCCCTTGGTGATGCGCTTCGAGGCCCCGGTGGTGTCCGTGGCGGAAGTGCCGGCTCCCGTGCAGCTCATCGGGTAGGGGGGCGGAGAACATGCCGTCCTTCGGCGGCGTTGGTTGAATGGCCAACGCTCTTCGTCTGCTGGACACATTCGTTTGTGACGGGGTTGTCGCAGCGGGTGCATATGCCTAGGTTGGCTTCCGCCCGTGGGGACGACACGCGCGTGGTTTGGAGAACAGATGAACGTGGGCTCGGAACAGACGGACCGCGGCATTTCCGCCCTTGTCGGGCGGATGGCCGATGGGTTCAGCCGCCTGGTGTCCCAGCACCTCACGTTGGCGCGCATGGAGATGGCGGAGGATGCCAAGGCCATGGGCAAGGACGTGGCCCGCATCGCCGCGTTCGTGCCCTTCATCCTCGTGGGCTACCTCTTCGTCTGTGGCGCCCTCGCCGCGGTGCTTGCCCGGTGGTTGGGCGTGGCCGGGGCGCTGGTGACGGTGGGTGTCCTCAACCTCATTGGCGGGGGCATTGGCATTCACCGGGCCATCTCCCGTCTCCAGGGCCGGCAGGTCATGGATGACAGTGCCCAGGAACTCTCTCGCAGTGTGGCGGCGCTCGGTGGGCCCGGCACCCAGGACACCGAGGCCTCGCCCGCTGCGGCGTCTCGACCCATGTTGAAGGAAACTCCGCATGCCCAGTAATGGTCCTCCCAAGACCGAGCCTCGTAGCCCCGAAGCCCTGCGCGCCGAGATCGAGCGCACCCGGGCCGAACTGTCCACCTCCGTGTCCGCGCTGCGCGAAGAGGTGGCCGCCGCCGTGGACTGGCGTGAGTGGGTGCGCACCCATCCGATGGCGGCCGTGGGCGCGGCCTTCACGCTTGGCTTCCTGCTCGGCCAGCGCCGCTGACCACTTCTTTCCACCGGACTTCAGTCCCATATTCGCACGAAGGAGAAGGCTTCCATGGAAATCAATCCGCAGCAGATTCAGGACCGTGCCCGTGAGCTCCAGGACCGCATCGTTCCGCAGATCGACGAGGCGCGCCGCAACCTGGTGGACTTCAACACCCGCGCGGTGAGCTTCATCCGGGCCAACCCGGGCACCTGCCTCATCGGCGCCATCGCCGTGGGCTTCCTCGTCGGCCGGCTCGCCTCGCGCCGCTGAGCCGTTCCTTCCTCGACCTACCGGGAGCACAGTCATGACGACCTTCCAGAGTCCTCAGAACAACGGCACTGCTGGCAGCACCGACAACAACGGCTTCGGCCAGCGCGTGGATCAGATCGGCGTGGACGCCCAGCAGCTGTGGAGCGATGCGCGCAGCGCCGTCACGGGCCTGTCCGAGACGCTCGACGTCCGCGGCCGCGTGGATCGCAACCCCTACGGCATGGTGCTGGCCGCGGTGGGCGTGGGCTATGTGCTGGGAGGCGGACTGTTCACGCCGCTCACCGGGCGCATCCTCAAGCTCGGCGTGCGCCTGGCGGCGCTGCCCTTCGTGAAGGACGAACTGCTGGGCATGGCCGAGGCCGCGCTCCAGGGCTTCCAGACCGGCCAGGCCAACGTCAACGGCCAGAACCCTTCCGCGGGCATTGGCGCCGCGCCCCGGACCTCCGGTCCCGGGAGCATCAGCTGATCCGTCGCACGGCCTCACACCCTACACCCCATTACCTGGAGATCTGATCCATGTTCACCGCCAGAGACCTCAAGAAGCTCGAGAAGGACGACCTGCTCAACCTCATCGGGCTCGAGACCCGCAAGGACACCGCGGACTACCTGCTGCCCGCGCTGGGCGCCTTCACCGTGGGCGTGCTGCTCGGCGTCGGCGTGGGCGTGCTGCTGGCCCCCAAGCCGGGCCAGGAGCTGCGCACGGACCTGCGCAACCGGTTCCAGAGCGGCCAGGACGCGGTCTCCGGCGCGGTGGGCCGCGTGACCGAGGGCGTCACCCGCAACGCCTGATCCGGACCGCATCCAGGTCCAACGCCCCCTGAGCGCGGAAGCGTGCTCGGGGGGCTTTTCATTTCCGGGTACACTCGCCCCCATGCCGCCGAAGGATGGACCCTCCCGCCCCCGACGCCCGCGCCCGCCCGCGAGGGGGCTCGTGGATGCGCGCAGGGACACGCCCCGGGACATGCCCGCCCTGGAGGCGGCCCCAGAGGGCGTTGGGGACGGCCCGGGGGACGTGCTCTCCCGGGTGCGCGGCCTGGAGACGCTGGAGCCCGCCTATGAGGCCTGGCTGGCGCTGCGGGCGGAGCATGGCGCCACGCGGGCGCGCTTCCGGGAGGAGCGCGAGCGGTTGGATCAGCAGGGCAGCTTCCTCTTGGGGGCCGTGCGGGCCGCGGGCCTGACGCCCGAGGCCGGGGAGGCCTCCGCGCTGGCGTCCACGGGCGGCGAGGGCTTCCTGGGGGAGGCCCAGGGGCGGTTGAGCGAGCGGCGGGCGCAGCTGGAGCGCCAGGAGACGGAGGCGGAGGCGCGGTACCAGGAGGCGTTCGCGGAGCTCCGCGCCACGCTGGTGAACCGGGTTCAGCGCTTCCTGGAGGCCACGCGCCCGCGGCTCCAGTTGCTCCTGCGCAAGGTGGATGCACAGCGCTCCATCCTCCACGTGACGCGCGTGGGCGCGGACGAGGCCGTGCTGCTCTGCTTTCTGTGGGCCGGGCGCATCCCGTCCCGCTACGGCTTTCTCTTCGATGACTCCACGGAGGATGTCGCGCTGCCGCCGCCCGTCCTGTACGCGGAGGAGGGCGTGGCCCCAGACGGCATTCGTCCCAGCGCCGCTGCCCTGGAAGCATGTCTGAGGGCGCCCGGGGCGGTGGTGCCCCTCAAGGGTTTCCTGCCCATCTTCATCCCGAGGCCCGGAGGAGGCGAGGACTTCTTCCGGCTGCTGCAGCGCGGGCCCGTGATGGAGGTGGAGGTGGCCGAGGGCGGCACGTTCCGCAGCTTCCTGGCACGTGAGGAGGCGGAGCGCTTCGCGGGCCACCTCCTGCGGCTGAAGCTCGCGGGGAAGATCGACCTGGAGCTGGAGGCGGGCTGAGCGAGCGCGAAGCTCGCGAGTTCCTGCTGGAACCCCTGGGAGTGAGCGTTTCGGTGGGGAGCATCAGCGCGGTGGAGAGACGCGCCATCGCGATCTTGAGTGTGGAACGAGGATGGAACCCGGATCGTGATCGTCTCCGGGGTGACGTTCCCGTAAGTGTGTGCTCGTCACGGTTACCAGGAGCGTTCCGCATGCGGCCAGGGTGGTGGATTCCCCTCCTGCTGGTCCTCCTCACGGGATGCAGCAGCACCCGGACAGTGGTGCGCCTGGACACCGGCCGTGGCTCGCCCCTCATGTTCACCCCACGCTCCAGTGCCCATCCGGTAGAACTGGACGAGGACGACTTCGAGCAGGCCTTGGACGCGTTGGCCCGCGCCGTGCGCCCGTCCACACGCCCCCAGGAAACCGCCAGGCGGCTGTTCGAGGTGGAGCCGCGCAGCGGCTCGTACTTGTATGACCCTCGCACCCGTCGCGTCACTCCGCTGGGACCGGGCAAACACCTGGAGGGCGAACAACCCGCGGCAGCGGTGGAGTTGACACGCGCTTATCTGCGCTGGTGCGAGCGCACGAACAAGCCCGGCGATTGCCTACGCCTCTTGGTGGAGAATCCTACGGTCACCGGGGATGGACGTTACGCCCTGGCCATGGCGCTGGCCCAGGGCGCCGTGTTGGACGAGATGATGGACGCCTTCAAGGACATGGCCGACCCCCAGGCCATGCTCACCACCGTCCTATGGACGTAGACCACGTACATGATCCTGCTCACGGTGCCCGAACCCTTCTCCAAAGGGCTCGCCGCCGTGATGACCTCCACGCTCATCGCCTACGTAGGGATCGACACTTTCTGGAACCTCATCGTGGGTTTCAAGCGGCTGGTGGTAGCAGCGGACCGGGCCACCACCTTTGACGAACTGCGCGTGGAGGGGGAGCGCTACGGCAAGGTCATGGGCCGCAACGCGGCGCGCGCGTTCGCCCTGTTGGCCACGGCCGCCATTGGGAACATGGCGCCAGGGTTGGCCGCGAAGGTGCCAAAGCTCCCCGGTGCTGCGCAGGCGGCGGTGCAAGCCGAAGCTCAGGTGGGCATCAGGCTCGCAGCGGTTGGGGCAGTGGAAACAGTCACCGTGAGTGCCGAAACCATCACCATCGCCCTCGCGCCCGGCGCGGTGGCCATGGCAGCCAGAGGCACGGGCGGCGGCACCTCCGCCAAGACGCGTCCCACGGGCTACAGAGCCTGGGGATCGTTCAGCGGATTCAAGAAGGCCCTGGGCCCGGCGGGCCCAGGGCAGGAGTGGCACCACATCGTCGAGCAGACCCCGGGCAACATGAAGCACTTCGGCCCCCATGCCCTCCACAACACCGGGAATATCATCCCGCTGGACAAGATCCTGCACACCGACGTCAGCGCGTTCTATTCGTCGATTCGACGCGATATTACCGGCTCACCCTTGACCGTGCGGCAATGGTTGAGCACGCAATCCTATGAGGCCCAACGTGACTTCGGGTTACTGGCCATCAAGAACATCGGGAAAGGGCTCTGGTGATGAAGTTGGAGGATCTTGTCGAGCAGTTCTCCCAGAACGTGGCCGCGCAGAACGAGGCCATCTTCCGGGGAGACGCCAAGACCGGGAACAAGCACGCCAGGAAGTACGGTGCCGCCGTCGATAAGCTCCTGGCCCACGGCAATGCTGGACGTGACGCTCTCGCCGTGCTGCTCAAGCATGAGCGAATGGACGTGCGCGTGATGGCTGCCGCGCATCTGCTCCGTTACCGGACGGCCGAGGCCAAAGCGGTCCTGGAGGAAGCAGCCAAGGGACAGGGGCTGGTCCCGTTCGGAGCGCAGCAGGCATTGAAACGCTGGGAAGAAGGAACCTGGGCGCTCGATCCAGGGTAGCCCAGCGCGAGTCCGGGCTGCTGGCCATCGAAGATGTGAATCCAGCGCGTGTCATTAGCGCGTGCGGATCACGCCCACGTCCGCCGTGCCCGCCAGCAGGGCGCTGCCCAGGAAGAGGTTGTCGGACTCGGCGCCCCCGCTGCGCACCGACTGGAACGTGACGAGGTAGGTCTGCTGGGGCGAGGGGAAGGCCTCTACGGGCAGGGTGATGCGCGCTTGCTTCCAGGCCGAGGGGAAGGCGACGAGTTCGACGAAGTCGAGCGGCTCGGTGGGGACGTTGCTGTAGGTGGGCTTGCCGCGCGCCCCGTTCTGGCTCAGGGGGACAACCGTGACGAAGCCGATGGTGCGGTCCTGGCCCGAGGCCGGGGCGGCGCGCTCCAGGGTGAGGGACTGCCCGGCGTTCAGGCGCACCACGCCCTCGGGCGGGTGCAGGACGGAGAGCTTCTCCTGGGGGGGGACGTTCTCCACCCGCCCCTCGTAGCGCGTGCCGTTGCGCTCCGCGATGAACTGGTAGTTGGCGCCGCTCTGGTACTTCAGGGAGTCATCCCCGTTGACGGAGCGGCTGTAGGCGCCCGAGCCATCGGGCGTCAGCTCCACCCCGGTGCCATTCTGGGGCCGGAGGGTGACGGTGGCGCCGGAGAGCCCCTGGGGCGAGCCGCCCTCGCCATCCCGGGTGCCGATGAAGACGAAGGCCGCCGTCTGGGCGGGGATGACCAGATCGTCCTCTCCGTTCTGCGGCGGCGTTCCGGTGTCCACGTTCAGGAAGGCGGCGGGGGAGATGCGCACCTCGGGGGTGGTCAGCAGGGTGCCCACCATCACCGTGTCGGCGGTGAGCTTGTCGAGATCACATCCCAGGGGCAGCAGGCAGCAGGCGGCAGCGGTGAACAGCAGCGGGAGGCGGTGCATGGGGCTCCTTGGAGCCAGAAGGCCGGCCCCGGGGGAAAGGCACCGAGCATAGCAGTCCCCGGACGCGGCGGGCGGGGGCGCGCTATCCTCGCGCCCCCGTGCGAAACCCTCTTTTCCAATCCTCCGGCCGCCGCTTCCTCAAGCGCCTGGGGTTCGCGCTCCTGCAGGCCGTCCTCGTGGGCGGACTGGTGGGCTCGCTCCTGTACTTCCGGGTGCCGCGCACCCAGCTCGAGGAGGAGGGGACATCCCCGACGCTGATCGCCTACCTGTCCGAGTGGGTCGAGGCGCCCGAGCGCTCCACCTACGATGTCCGCGTGCGGCTGCTGGGCGAGTGGCTCCAGCGCCAGCGGCGGCGGGAGCCCAAGCGCCAGGACCGCGTGGTGGTGGTGACGGTGGACGACGACACGCTCGCCAATGCCCGCCAGAGCGAGTACCCGGGGCTGGCCTCCTACCCCTGGCCCCGGGAAATCACCGGCGGCATGACGCAGCGGCTCATCCAGGAGGGCGCCTCGGCCGTCCTGCTCGACATGCGCTTTCCGGAGCTGAGCCCCCGCACGTGCGAGCTTCCCCGCGCCGGCAAGGAGGGCAGCGGCGATGACGACGCGGCCTTCCGCAAGCTGCTGGACCAGACCCCGGGGCGCTCCGCGCTCGCCTTCTCCTGGTCCGTGCCCCGCGCGAGCCCGCCCTCGCTCCGGCTGTGGCCCTACCGCGTGCGCGTGGGCGCCCCCCAGGCGCTGCCCGAGGCGCACGCCCTGGCGCAGCGGGTGCTCGCCGCGCAGCGCCCCGCGTTCCTCCTGCCCGAGGGCGAGCGGATGGCGGTGTGGGCGGGCGTGGAGGATGAGCGGGACGGGCAGCTGTTCGCCGCGCAGCTCGGCCTGCCCCCCACGAAGGTGGAGGAGCGCAGCGCCCGGGACGGTGACCACCGCTTCACCGCGTTGGATCTCTTCGTCTCCCTGGCCGAAGTCGAGGTGGAGGGGCTGGACGCCTCCCGGCTGCTGCAGGTGCGCAACCTCCGGCACCCGGTGGCGCCCCTGCTGAGCCCCTCCATCCTCTATGGCGCGGCCACGGCGCTGCCGGACCCCGATGGCGTGGTCCGGGGCCTGCTTCACCTCGTCAGCTATGCGCCCCGGGAGGGCGTGCGCCATGTCCTGCCCTCGCTGCCCCTGGCCGCGGCGATGCAGCAGGCCGGCACCCGGAAGCTGCGCTACGCGAACGGCCTGCTCCACGTGGGGGACGCCTACGCGATTCCCATGGACGAGACGGGCTTCAGCCTCATGCGCTGGGAGACGGGGGACGTGGGCCGCTCCGCGGGGGCCTCGGTGTTCCGCACCCTGCGCGCCTGGAACATCCTGTCCAACCTCTTCGAGACCGCCAACGGCCGGCCGCCCCGCGCCGATCATGATCTCGAGGGCCGGGCCGTCGTCCTCACCCACACGTCCTCGTATGCCACGGACTACAAGCCCACCCCCATCGGAAAGCTGACGCCCGGGGGCGCCATGCTCGCGCAGTCGCTCGACAACCTCCTCCAGTCCCGGGGCATCCTCCGCGCCCCGCTGGACCTGGACCTGATGCTGACGGTGGGCATGGCCTTCCTGGGCGCGGCCATCTCCTTCTTCTTCAGCAACACGTTCCGCTCGGGCTTCGGCGCCACGCTGTTCTTCTCCGTCGCGGTGCTGACGGGGCTGGGCTACTGCGCGGCGGCGGGCTACGTCTTCGTGACGCAGAGCCTGTGGATCGCCGTGGTGGGGCCGCTGGCGGCCATGGGCGCTACGTTCCTCTTCACCACCCTGTACGCGGTGCGCACCGAGCGCGAGCTGCGGGAGTTCGTCAACCACGCCCTGGGCCGCTACGTGAGCCCGGAGGTGGCGCGGCTCGTCACCCGGGACTTGACGCTGCTCGTGCGCCCCGAGCGCCGGCAGGTGTCCGCGTACTTCTCCGCCATCGAGGGCTTCACCCGGCTGTCCGAGCAGATGCCGCCCGAGCAGCTCGTCCAGTTCCTCAACGAGTACTTCACGGAGATGACGGTGGCGGTGCGCTCCACCGGCGGCCAGGTGGACAAGTACATCGGCGACGGGCTGATGACGTTCTGGGGCGCGCCCGTGCGCTCGGACCGGCATGCGCACCTGGCCTGCGAGGCCGCGATGAAGATGCACGCAGTGCTGAAGGAGCGCCAGCCGCATTGGCAGAAGACCTATGGCCACCGCATCCAGCTGCGCGCCGGCATCAACAGCGGCGAGGCGGTGGTGGGCGACATGGGCAGCGAGCTCAAGTCGAACTACACGGTGATGGGCCGGGCGGTGAACCTGGCCTCACGCCTGGAGAGCGCCAACAAGGCCTATGGCACCTCGGTGCTCGTGGGCGAGGACACCGCCCAGCTCGCCAGCGACGCCTACGTCTTCCGCGAGGTGGACCGGGTGCGCGTGCCGGGCAGCCCCGAGCCCACGCGCATTCACGAGCTGCTCGGCCGCCGGGGACAGATCGCCCCCCGCGTGCAGGAGCTGCTGGGTGTGTACGAGCAGGCCCTCACGGCCTACCACCAGCGGCGCTTCGACGAGGCGCTGGCCCTGTTCGAGCGGGGCGAGACCGAATACCAGGATCCCGTCTCCGCCGTGTACGCGGGACGGTGCCGCCGCTTCCAGGTGACCGCGCCGGCGGAGGACTGGAACGGCGTGTACGCGCTGCAGGAGCCGTGAGGCGGAAGGGGGCCGCTCAGGGGCCCTCGTCCGGGTCTCCGTAGAACTCCCGGACGGGCGCATCCTGAGCAATGTGCTCGGCGACGACCCGGCGCATCCGCTCGGGCGTCATGCGCGAGTAGTAGACCTCGCCCGGCCAGCCCATGAGCTGGTAGTCCTCGGGGGACAGGGGGTCCTTCTTGCGGCCCGTGTCCTCGCGGATGACGACGTTGGGGCCCATGTGGCAGAAGCCGTAGCAGCCGCCCCGGTACGCTTCACAGCGGGGCGCGAGGCCCCGGCTGGCGAGCTCTTCCTGGGCGGCGGCGAAGACGGCGTTGGATCCGTTGGCCTTGCAGTCCATGCCTTTGCACACGGACAAACGGTAGCGCTTCATCCCGCCACCCTACGGGACTTTGAGGCACCCAGGAAGGGCACCCCCGCCCGAAGCCCGCGGGCGTTCCCGGAGAGGGGGAAGCCAGCAGGCAGGGGGGCTACTTGTGAGCAGGCGGGTTCGGGGGGACCCCTTCACCGCTGGCGAGTTTCGCCGGCTCGTGACCCGCACCCACGGAGTGGGGCGTCTTGAGCTGCACGAGGCCCTCTCCGATGCGGGTGTGGGCTTCCTTGTGCGCGTGGTGGGGCTCCTTCGAGCTGTCGCGCTTGTTCCAGGGATCCGACGGGTGCGACACGGCGGGGCCCTTGAGCAGCTTGGGGATGTCGAAGACGAAGCCCTGGCGGTTGTACTCGGGCTTGGTGTGCTCGTACGTGTCCATGCGGATGGCGTCCTTGGGGCACGCCTCCACGCACAGGCCGCACACGATGCAGCGCAGCTCGTCGATGACGAACTGGGTGGGGTACTTCTCGATGACGCGCGACTCGCTCTCGTCCGACTCCGGCGCGTACTCGCCCGCCTCGATGTAGATGCACTGGGCGGGGCAGATGGTGGCGCACATGTAGCAGGCCACGCACCGGGGCTTGCCATCCTCGCGGGGAACCAGCCGGTGCAGCCCCCGGTAGCCCGGCGGATAGACGGGCTTCTCTTCCGGGTACGACACGGTGGTGACGAGGCTGGTGCCCGTGCGGTCGACAACCTCGGTGTTCGTGTCCCGGGTGCCGAAGAGGTTGCGGAAGAAGTGCTTGGTGGTGATCGCCAGCCCGCGCAGCAGCTCGGGGACGTAGCTCCGCTCGCGGATGTCCGTGCGGGGATCTTGGCTTACCTTGTAGGCCATGGCTTTCCTAACCTAATGCGAGGAGGAGACGGACGCCGCCACCGGGGCCTTGGCGTCCAGGGACTCGGCGACACGGCCGTGCGCCGGCAGGGCAGGGCCATGTGAGGCCTGCGGCTCGTCCCCCGTGGAGAACGTGAGGGCCAGCACTGCGGCGATCTGCAGGAACCCGAAGAGGGCCAGGTAGCGCAGGGACGGATCCCACAGCACCAGGGCGCCCGTGGCGAAGACGTTCACCAGGCCCATGGGCAGGAGGATCTTCCAGCCCAGCGTCTGGATCTGGTCGTAGCGGAAGCGGGGGAACGTCCAGCGGATCACCATCTGCACGAAGATGAGGCCAATCACCTTCAGCCAGAACACCGTGCCCAGCAGGGTGCCGTACAGCAGCGGGGCGTCCTTGAGCTGCGTGGCCACCCACTCCCCGCCGAACGGCAGGTTCCAGCCGCCGAAGAAGAGCACCGCGGTGACGCCCGCCAGAATCACCACCTCGATGAACTCGGAGATCATGAACAGGCCGAACTTCATGCCCGAGTACTCGACGAAGTAGCCGATGATCTCCGAGTCACCCTCGGGCGCGTCGAACGGGGCGCGCTTGGTCTCCGCGAACGAGGCCGCGAAGAAGCCAAGGAAGCCGATGGGCTGCAGGATGAAGCCCCAGGCGGGCAGGCCGAAGTCGAAGCCGCCCTCGGCGCCGGTGAACTGCCACAGGTAGCGGGCCTGGCCGGTGCTCGTGCCCGTCTCGGCCGCGAGCGTGCCGACGAGGGCCGGCAGCTGCACGGTGGAGAAGGCCATGATGAGCCCCACCAGCGACAGGCCGAGGGCGACCTCGTAGGAGATCATCTGCGAGGAGGCGCGCACGCTGCCCAGCAGCGCGAACTTGTTGTTGGAGGCCCAGCCGGCCAGCGACGTGCCGTAGACGGCCAGCGAGGCGATGGCCAGAAGGTAGAGCAGGCCGAAGTCCGGGGTGCTCACCACCATGTCCACGCGGTGGCCCCACAGGGTGATGGAGGGGCCCGCGGGGACGACGGCGAACAGCGCCACCACCGAGGCCATGGCCAGCACCGGGCCCAGCTTGTAGAGGAACGAGCTGGCCAGCGCCGGCATGAAGTCCTCTTTGGTCAGCATCTTCACCGCGTCGGCCACCAGGTGAGGGATGCCGGCCAGCGGGGAGTTGCGAAGCCCTGGCAGGTTGATGCGCGCGCGGTTGGGGCCGATGCGGTCCTGGATGAGCGCGCTCCACTTGCGCTCGGCCACGGTGAGCAGCGTGGCGATGATCATCACGAAGGTGACCATCAGGAAGATGATGTTCGTCAGGCGGCTGGCGCCCGCGAACAGGTGCTCCTCGGCGAGCGCGCCCACCACGTACGCCACGGCGGTGACCGCGGCGCACGCGAAGACGATCAACCCCATGCCAAACAGAACGGTGAAGATCCGCTTCATTTAAATCCCTCGCACGCGGGGCGTGCCGAACTCGCGGTAGCCCGCAGGACGGCCGTCGGCGCCGCTGGGCAGCGGGTTGATGCCCGGCTTCTCGCGGTCCGGCGGGGACGCCTGATCCCAGTTGAATGAAGCGAACGCGGCCACCTGCGGGGCCAGCTCGCGGAACACGTCGCGCGCGGAGGTCCACGCCTGCGTGCCCCCCAGCGCCTTGCTGATCTCCGCGGTCCAGCGCCAGTGCGGCACCGCCTCGCCCTTGGAGGGGTAGGCCTTGCGGAAGCGCTGGACGATGCCCTCCAACTGCACGAAGGAGCCCTCGTCCTCGATGTGCGCCGAGGCCGGCAGCAGCACCGTGGCCTGCGCGGTGACGGCCGACTCGGTGAGCGCCTGGGCCACGAAGACCTCGAGCTGCGAGGCCGCCTGCGCGAAGGCCTCCTCGCCCGCGGGCACCTCGGTGCCCAGCGCGTAGAGCGCCTTCACCTTGCCGCCGCGCAGGGCGGCCGTCAGGTCCTCGAACGGCTTGAGCGTCAGCCCCAGCCCCTGGGCGATCAGCTCCAGGCCCTTGCGGTTGGGGTTCTTGTCGGCCGTCATCAGGAAGTGGTCCGCGTCGCCCTGGGGGCGGCCGCCCACGTACACGTCCTTGATGCCCAGCGTGGCCTTGGCGAAGGACAGGCCCGAGAGCAGGTCTTCGTTGGAGAGCAGCGGCGAGGCGAGCACGGCCAGCTTCGCGTTGCCCTTGAAGGGCTGGAGCGCCTGGGCCGCGGCCTTGGCCGCCTCCACGCGCGTGAGCGCCGGCTGGGCGGTGTCCGGCGCCTGGGTGGCGCGGCGGCCCACCGAGGCCACGAGCACGCGCCCCAGGTTCAGGGACTTGTACGAGAGCCGGCCCTGGTCACACATCCAGCTCTTGTTGATGGCCTCGTTCTCGCGCGGGCGGTAGCGGTAGGTGTCCTGGGACATCCAGTCCGCGTAGATGTTGCAGCCGCGCGAGCAGCCCGTGCACACCGAGGGCGTGGCGGACAGGAACCACGCGCGGGCCCGGAAGCGGAAGTCCCGGCTGAGCAGCGCGCCCACGGGGCACACGTCCACCGTGTTGAGCGAGTAATTGCTCGACAGCTCGTTGCCCGGGAAGACGTCGATGCGCTCGTGGCTGCCGCGGCCGAACACGCCCAGCTGCGGCTCCTTGGGCACCTCGTTCATGAAGCGCACGCAGCGGGTGCACAGGATGCAGCGCTCCTGGTCCAGCACCACGCGGGGCCCGAGCACCTTGCGCTTGTTCTTCAGCGCCTTGCCGCCCTCCAGACGCGAGGGGCGGTAGTCGTACTTCATGTAGTAGTCCTGCAGCTTGCACTCCCCGGCCTGGTCGCAGATGGAGCAGTCCACGGGGTGGTTGAGCAGCAGGAACTCCATCACCGCGCGCCGCTGCTCCTTCACCTTGGCGGAGGTGGTGTTGATGACCTGGCCCTCGGCCAGCGGCGTCTGGCACGCCGGCACCATCTTGGGCGCGTTGGAGGCCTCCACCAGGCAGATGCGGCAGTTGGCCGCGATGGAGAGGCGCGGGTGGTAGCAGTAGTAGGGGATGTCCGAGCCAACCGTCTTGGCCGCCTCGATCATGTTCGTGCCCGGCTTCACCACCACTTCCCGGCCGTCGATGGTGCAGGTGACGAAGCCCGGGTTCTTCGGGGGTGGAGGCTTGGGCGGGCCGGGCGGGGGCGGGGGCGCCGCGGGCTTGGTGCCCGTGGTGCTGCTGTGGGCCACCGGCGGGGTGTCCGCCTTGGGGGCCGCAGGCGGGTTGGACGGCTCGGGGCCAATCTTCGCCGCCGGCGTGTCCGTGGGCGCGCCCTTGGGGGGCGTCTGCGCGTCGCCCGTCGGCTTCTTGGTGTCGTTGTCGCTCACTGCTCGACCTCGCCGCCGATCATGTTGATCGTGTCAAAGGTGGGAATGAGGTCCGCCAGCATCTTGCCCTCGATGATGTGGGAGATGGACGAGAGGATGGGGAACCCCGGAGCCCGGACGTGGACCTTGTAGGGACGGCCGCGGCCGTCGCTCACCAGGTACCAGCCCAGCTCGCCGTTGGACGCCTCGGTGAAGTCGTAGACTTCGCCCGGCGGAACCTGGATGCCTTCCATGACGAGCTTGAAGTGGCTCATCACGCCCTCGATGGTGCCGTACACCTCGGGCTTGGGCGGCAGCGCGATGCGCCAGTCGTCCACGATGATGGGGCCGCCGGGCAGCTGCTTGAACGCCTGGCGCAGGATGCGGTCGGACTGTTCGATCTCCGCCAGCCGCACGAGGAACCGGTCGTAGTTGTCCCCCTTCTCCCCCACGGGGATGTCGAAGTCGAACCGGTCATAGACCCAGTAGGGCTTGGCCTTGCGCACGTCGTAGTCGACGCCCGAGCCGCGCAGCGCGGGGCCGGTGAAGCCGAAGTCCAGCGCGTCCTCCGCGTTGATGACGCCCGTGTCCTTCATGCGGTCCACGAAGATGCGGTTGCGGAGCACGAGGGCCTTCACCTCGACCATCACCTCTTGGATCTTGTCGAGCGACTTGAGGACCTTCTCGACCCACCCCTCGGGCAGATCGCGGTTCAGGCCGCCCACGCGTCCATAGCTGGTGGTGAGCCGGGCGCCCGTCAGCTCGGACACCCGGTCCATGATGAGCTCGCGGCCCTCCAGCGCCAGGAGGAACGGGGCGAAGCCGCCCAGCTCCAGGCCGGTGGCGCCCACCGAGGTGATGTGGTCCTGCATGCGGTGCAGCTCGGAGCCGATGACGCGGATGTACTGGGCGCGCTCGGGGATCTCCAGGCCGATGAGCTTCTCCACGGCGTTGAGGAAGCCGAAGTTGTTCATCAGCGCCGACACGTAGTTCAGCCGGTCCGTGTATGGCAGGCACTGCGTCCAGGTGACGTTCTCGCAGCTCTTCTGGAAGCCGCGGTGCAGGAATCCGATCTCCGGGTCCGCCTTGATGATCGTCTCGCCGTCCAGCTCGACGCGCATGCGCACCGTGCCGTGCGTGGCCGGGTGCGAGGGGCCCATGTTGATGTACATCCGCTTCGTCTGGAGGTGGGCCTCCAGCTCGGACTCATGGGCGTAGGCGTCGGTATCCGGGTTGAGGTCTTCGGGCTTGGGGTGTTCCGACATGGGTGTCCTCGAAGGGCCGGGCGTCAGGAATGACCGCTGGTGCCGGGGCCGCGGAAGATGTCTTTGATGGGGCGCTCGGGGATGAGCGGCTGGCGATCCCGGAGGGCGTAGTCCTTGCGCAGGGGGTGCCCCTGGAACTCCTCGTACAGCAGGACGCGGCGCAGGTCCGGGTGGCCCACGAACCGGATGCCGTAGAAGTCCCACACGAAGCGTTCCCACCAGTTGGCGCCCTTGAAGAGCGGCACCAGCGAGGGCACCTCGGGGTGGGCCTCGGAGACCCGCACCTTGAGCCGCACGTGCTCGTTCCGGGTGAGCGAGCGCAGGAAGTAGACGATCTCGAAGCGCGGGTCGTTCTCGGCCAGGTGCAGCCGGTCCACGCCGTCGATGGAGACGAAGAGCTTGAAGTTCAGCTCGGGATCATTCTTGAGGTAGGCCACCACCGTGGGCAGGTGCTGGGCGTGAATGACGGCCCACGCGCCGCCCGTCCGGTCGACGTAGCGCTCCGCGACCGCCTCCGGCAGGTGAGCGGAGACTCTGTCCAACGCGAATGTGCTCAAGGGGCATCCCAATGGCAGGAGGATCGCGGCTTTATAAGGACGGCAGACCAAGTGCGTCAACGTAATCCCCCAGCCATCTAGCGCACTTACGCGCGCTAGAAGCGTGTATGGGGGCTGGGGTGTCCGAAAACGGCCTCGGAGGGCCCGCTCAGGCCGCCACGGTGGCGTCCGCCGGCCGGGAGGCTGCCCGGTTGCGGGGCACGTGGATGGGCACGGGCTGGCTCTTGCCGGCCACCGAGGCAGGGGGCAGCTCGCTCCAGAGGAAGGTGTCCCCGGCCTGCTCCCGGGTGGCGCCGGAGGCCAGGACGGGCACACCGGCCGTCTTGGTCAGGCTCTCGATGCGGCTGGCCAGGTTCACCGTGTCCCCGATGGCGGTGTACTCCAGGCGCCGGGTGGCCGAGCCGATGTTGCCGAGCACCGCGGGCCCGGTGTGCAGCCCCACGCCGATGCGCAGGCAGGGCTCGCCCCGGGCCGTGCGCGCCGCGTTGAGCGCCTCCAGCTCCTGGACCATGTCCAGGGCGCACTGCACGCCGCGCCGGGCGTGCTCGGGCTCGGCGATGGGGGCGCCGAAGTACACCATCAGCGCGTCCCCGATGAACTTGTCCAGGGTGCCGCCGTGGCGGAACACCACCTCGACCATGCGGCCGTAGTACTCGTTGAGCAGGGTGACGACCTGCTCGGGCCGCAGCCGCTCGCTCAGCGAGGTGAAGTCCCGGATGTCCGCGAACAGGAGGGTGACCTCCCGCAGCTCCGGGGCCGTCTCGGAGCGGCCCAGGTCCTGAAGCCGCTCGGCCACGGCGGGGGAGAAGTAGCGGCCCAGCCGGGCGCGCTTGAGCTCCTCGCGCGTCGCGTTCGTCAAGAGCGTGCGGATGCGCAGCAGCATGTGGCAGGCCCCGGCCGCGCAGGCGCCCAGGACGACGACGGCGGCGAGCTGGGCCCCCAGGTCGATTTGAGCCTCCTGCTGGAGGGTGATCTCCGCCACGGCCGCGCACCCCATCACCACCAGCGTCGCCGTGCGGCGCAGGGACAGGGCCGACAGCAGGATGAGCGTGGCGTAGATGCCCAGGGTGAAGCCCGCGATGCCCCCGGGCGAGGGCGACAGGGGCAGGGCGATGTGCTGGAGCCAGTAGATGGCGGGCACGTCCACCAGGGCCAGGGACAGCCCCGCCCATTTCCGCAGCCGCTCGAAGCGCAGCAGGGATACCAGCGTCAGCGCCGTCACCGACCAGTAGGCGGCGAAGGGGGGGATGTAGACGGCCCAGTCGGCCATGCCGCGCACGCGGCCGAAGTACAGCGAGACGCTGAAGACCGCGGAGACGCCCAGCAGGCGCACCCATGCCAGGTTCAAGGCATTGTGGCCCTGCTCGACCTTGAGCGTCTGGGCCAGTGTTTCCTGGGTTGTCTGTCCCACGGCGTCCATAGGGCCCTTGGGCACCCCCCGGTGGGTAGTGCGGCGGGCCCCATGTTGGCATGAGTCCCCGGGTCGCGCACGTCAGTGGCGGGGAAAGGCGCTTGCCAGGCTGGAGGCGCCCCGTGGATTCGGATAGAGGCTGAGGCCCCATGTCCTCCCGTTCCCCGTCCGGTCTCTTGCGCGGGTTGTCGCGCGCCGCCCTGCTGGGGGCGGTGCTGGGGTTGGGGCTGTTCGCCTGGGAATCCGAGCGCTTGCTGCGCACGGCGGGCGTGGGGGTGGGCATCGATGTCCAAGGCCCCTATGCGGCGCTGATGGCGGCCATTGGCCCCCTGGTGCCCGGGCTGCTCGCGCGGATCGCCGCCGTGTATGCCCTGGGCGGCGCGGTGCTGGGGGCGCTGGCCGGAGGGCTCGTCCGGGCCTGGGGAGGCGTCCGGTGGCTCTGGACGGTGCCCGCGTGGCTGGGGCTGCTGGGGCTGCTGGCCTGGGACCGGGCCATTCAGCGGCCCGCCCTCTTCGATGACGTGCCCGCGCTCCGGCCCGTGCTGGGCACCTTGGTGGAGGGGGGCGAGCCGTGGCACCCGCGCCTGGCCGCGGGCCTGCTCCTGGGGCTCAGCCTGGCGGTGCTGGCGTGGCGGGTGCGTCCCGGGAAGCGGGCCCTGGCGGCCGGGGCGGGGGCCGTGGGGGCCGCGGCGCTGCTCGTGGCCGGGGGCGCGCGGTTCCGGGACGGGGATGTGCGGTACCCGCTCGTGGTCCTCATCGGCGTGGATGCCTTCCGTCCGGACCGGCTGCGGATGCTGGGAGGCACCCGCGCCGTGGCGCCGGCCCTGGAGCGCTTCCTGGAGGAGGGCGCCACGCTCTTCACCCAGGCGTACACCCCGATTGCCCAGACGGAGCCCGCCTGGCGCTCGCTGCTCACCGCGCGGTGGCCTCACCGCACGGGGGTGCGCTACTCGCTCACGGCCGAGTCCCGCTGGATTCAGGCCCCCACCTTCGCCCGCCAGTTCTCCGAGGCCGGGTGGCGCACCGTGTTCGCCACCGACTGCTCGCGCTTCCACGCGGAGGGGCCGGACTCGGGCTTCACCACGCGCCTCCAGCCGCCCCGGGGCGCGGTGAACTTCCTGCTGGAGAAGCTGCGCTACCGGGGCGTGGGCCTCTTCGCGGACCATGCCCTCGGCGCCGCGTGGCTGCCCGAGTTCACCGACAACCGCGCCCTGGCGGGGATTCATGACCCCGTGGGCTACTCCGAGCGGCTCGCGGCGCGGCTGCTCGCCGAGTCGCGGCAGGGGCCCACGCTCTTTGCCTTCCACGCCACTGCGGCGCACTTCCCGGGGGACCCCGTCTATCCTTATTACCGGCGCTTCGTGGCGGCCTCCGAGCCGCTCGAGCGGCGGCTGCGCATGCACTTCTCCCCGGTGGTCCCCGGGGGCGCGGGCGGCGCGGGCGCCTGGAGCCGGGAAGGGGCGGAGGCGCTCTACGACGAGCTGCTCGCCCAGGCGGATGCGCAGGTGGGCCGGTTGCTCGACACGCTGAAGCAGTCGGAGCGCTATGACGATGCGCTCATCGTCCTCTTCTCGGACCACGGCGAGAGCTTCCACGCGGACCACCCGGAGCTGGCCGGGGCGACGCCGGTCCACGGGGCCCGGCTCTCGGAAGAGGAGTACCGCGTGGTGCTGGCCGTGAAGCCGCCGCGAGGCCAGCCGGTCCCCCCCCGCGTGGACACCCTGGTGCGCCTCGTGGACGTGGGGCCGACGCTGCTGGCGCTGGCGGGCCTTCCAGCCCTGCCGGCAGACGTGGATGGCGTGTCGCTGGCCCCGCTGCTGCGCGGGGAGCCCTTCTCGCCCTCGCCGCTGTATGCGGAGACGGGCTTCACGCACGTGAGCCCGGAAGTCTTTGACCCGGGGCACTGGCCGGGGGCTCCCCGTGCCTTTGACGCCTACCGCATCCGCCCCGATGGGGTGGTGGAGGTGGGCGCGGAGGCCCACGACGCCATGGTCCGGGAGAAGGACCGGGGAGCGTTCGATGGGCGGCGGTGGCTGGTGGATCAGCCACGCGCGGACGGGGGCGTGCGGCGCACGTGCACGGGCGACTGTGCGGATGCCGGCGCCCTGGGCCAGTGGCTGGACGCGGTGCGGATGCAGGGCCCGTGAGGGCAGGTTAGGGTGGGGCCACCATGCCGACCCCTGATTCCCAGAGCCTCCAGGAGCGTTACGCCCCCCACAGCGCCTGCTTCGGCTGTGGTCCCTCCAACCCTCAAGGCCTGCGCATCCGCAGCCTGGTGGACGAAGACCGGGTGGTGGCCGAGTGGACGCCCGCCGAGCACCACCAGGCCTTCCCGGGCATGCTCAACGGCGGCATCATCGGCTCGCTGCTGGACTGCCACTGCAACTGGACGGCGGCCTACCACCTGATGAAGGCGGGCGGCCTGGAGTCGCCGCCCTGCACCGTGACGGCCGACTACACCATCCAGCTCAAGCGCCCCACGCCCCTGGCGGGGCCGGTGTTCCTGGAAGCCAGGCCGGTGGAGATTAAAGCCGACCGCGCCGTCATCGAGGGCACGCTCACCGCCGGTGGCAAGGTGACCGCCACGTGCCGGGGCACGTTCGTGGCCGTCAAGCCGGGCCACCCCGCCTATCACCGCTGGTAGGCCCTCACGCCGAGGGCCCCGGCATCTCCCGCGAGGGAGACACACGGGGCCCGGGCCCTTCACGCCACGGCAGGGCGCTACTTGTTCATGGACATCAGCAGGTCGTGCTTCGCCGCGGTGGGGTTCGACTGGCCCGTGTCCGCGAGCTTGTGCACCTGGCCGCCGATCTTCTCCTGCAGCAGGAGGATCGCGTCGAGCACCTGCTCGGGGCGCGGCGGGCAGCCGGGGATGTAGACGTCCACCGGGATGATGCGGTCGATGCCCTGGAGCACCGCGTAGTTGTCGTAGAAGCCGCCCGAGGACGCGCACACGCCGAAGGCGACCACCCACTTGGGCTCGCACATCTGCTCGTACACGCGCTTGAGGATGGGCGCCTGCTTCAGGTTGATGGTCCCCGTCACCAGCAGCATGTCCGCCTGGCGCGGCGAGAAGCGGGGGTACTCGGCGCCAAAGCGCGCCAGATCGTGCCGGCCGCCGGCCACGGACATGTACTCCATGCCGCAGCACGCGGTGGCGTACGGGTAGGTGAAGATGGAGTACTTGCGGGCCCACCCCAGGCCCTTGGACACCAGGTTCTGGAGGAAGCCCACGGTGTCGTCGCGGCGGGTCGCGATAATGGGAGCGATGTCGGTCTCAGCCATGGTTTCTCAGCTCTCCCAATCGAGAGCACCCTTCTTCCAGATGTAGATAAGACCCACCACCAGGGTTGCAGCGAAAACCACCATCTCCCAGTAACCGAACCAGCCGAGCGCCTGGAAGTTCACCGCCCAGGGGTACAGGAAGACCGCCTCCACGTCGAAGATGATGAAGAGCAGGGCGATGACGTAGAACTTCACCGCGAAGCGCTGCCTCGCGGGGCCCGTGGTCTCCGAGCCCGCTTCGAAGGCCATGGACTTGATGGCACTGGGGCGGCGGGGGCCGAGCAGGCTCGCCAGGCCGGGCATCACCAACGCCAGGACGCCCGAGACGAGCAGCGCCACGGCCATGGGCAGGTAAGGGGCCAGAGGAGAATTCATCGGCGGCGGACCTTAAGGAGAGCCCTCCCGCCCTGTCAAAGGGAAAGACGGATCCGCCCCCGCCTAAACCTTTGAGAAGACAGTAGAAAAGCGGGGCCCTGGGCCACTCGAAGGCGCTGGCCGCTTCCTGGCCCACCCGCCGAGGGAACAAAGGGTGGCTGCCACCTTCCGCCTGTTTGACGCTCTTGGGGCGGGGCGCCTACCGTCCGCGTGTCGTTTCAACTCCGGAGCGAGGCATGTGGGGTCGGCTCAGTTTACGGTGGCAGGTGGCGCTCGCGGTGCTGGTGCCGTCGATCGTCATCTCCGTGCTGGGGGCAGGTGTCTTCCCCCCGCGGCAGAAGGCCATTGGCATGGAGCGGCTGAAGGAGCGCGCCCTCAGCGTGGGGCTGCTCGCGGGCCCCGAGGTGGCGCGGCGTCTGGCCGAGGCGGCCCAAAGCGGCACCGCGCCGCTCCAGTCCCTCTTCGAGCAGGTGGAGCAGGGCGGGCGCGTGGCGTTCCAGGCCGTGGTGGAGCCGGACGGGGCGCTGGTGGCCCAGCGGGGCACGGTGCCGCCGGCGATCCGGTCCCTCCGGGCCACCGCCACCGGCTGTTCCGATGGGCACGTGGGCGAGGCCGTGGTGGTGCGGTGCGCCCTGCCGGATGGCCGCGGCTACGTGATTGGCTATGACACCGCGGTGGTGCACGAGGACACCCGGGCCTTCATCTTGCTGGCGCTGCCCGTGTTCCTGGCCGCCACGCTGCTGGGGCTCATGCTGGCCTTCCTGCTGAGCCGGGCCATCTCGGAGCCCGTCTCGCACATGACGGACATGGCCCGGGAAGTGGCCATGGGCGATGTGTCCCGCAGCCAGATGGAGGTGCCCGCGGCGGGCGAGGTGCGCCTCATGGCCACCTCCTTCAACGAGATGCTGGGCACGCTGCGCGCCACGGTGGCCGAGCTCGTCTCGCGCACCGAGCAGCTCTCCAGCGCGTCGCGCGGGCTCACGGGGGCCTCCGCGGACCAGGAGCACGTCATCAGCCAGCAGGCCGCGTACGCCCAGCAGATCGCCGCCACGTTCGAGGAGCTGAGCCGCACCGCCGAGCAGATCTCCAGCTCCACCGAGGTGGTGGAGTCCAGCGCGCGCCGCACCCACGAGGCCGTGGCCGAGGCCATGGCGGTGGTGGCCCAGGTGGTGGCGGGCATCAACGACATCCGCATCGAGTCCAAGGGCGTCGCGGACGCCATCGTGGGGCTCAACCAGGATCTCCAGCAGGTGTCGAAGATCGCCCAGGTCATCAACCAGGTGGCGGAGCGCTCGGACCTGCTGGCGCTCAACGCGGCGCTGGAGGGCACCAAGGCAGGCGAGGTGGGCCGGGGCTTCTCGCTGGTGGCCGCCGAGATGCGCAAGCTGGCGGAGAACGTGTCCGGCTCGGCGCGGGACATCGCCCGCATCGTCGAGAAGGTGCAGGACTCCGGAGACGAGGCCGCCGCCAAGGCCCGCGTGGGCATGGCAACCTCGGACCGCGGGGTGGAGGTGGCCGAGCAGGCCTCGGCGGTGTTCGAGCGCATCGTGGAGCTGGCGCGCGGCACCAGCGAGGCGGCCCGTCAAATCACCATCGCCACGCGCCAGCAGCGCCAGTCCAGCGAGCAGGCCGTGCAGGGCGCGCGCAACGTGGCGGAGCTGGTGAAGCAGGGCGTGGATGCCACGGGCCGAACCACCCGGATTGCCCAGGACCTTCAGGCCGTGGCCGAGGGGCTCACGGCGGTGACGGGCCGGTTCAAGGTCGCCCGCGACTGAGCCGGCCGCCCCCTACCCGGTGGCCCCATCGCCGTCCTGGGCCTTCGGGGCCAGCCGGTGGACCTGCTCCAGCAGGTCGTACAGGGAGAAGGGCTTCTTGAGGAAGCCATCCCACGCGTAGCCGCCGGCGGGCACTTCGGGGACGATGGCGCTCATGAGCAGCACGGGCAGCCGCTCGAAGGCCGGCTGCTTCCGGATGGCCTTGAGCGTCTCGTAGCCGTTGAGCCGGGGCATCATGATGTCCAGGATGGCCAGGTCCGGCTTCACCTCGTTCAAGCACCGCAGCGCCTCGGACCCATTGCCGCACGCATGGACCCGGTAGCCGTCCTCCTCGAGGATGGCCTTCACCGCCTCCACGATGTCGAACTCATCATCGACGACGAGGATGGTCTTCATGAACGTCCCCGCCGGGATTTGCCCCGCAGGGGCGGCTTCGGGGCCTTCTTGCCAGAGGATGCCTTCTTCTTGCGCGGGGCCTGGGCCTCGGCGTCCGCGGTGCCCGTCACGCGGGCATGGCCGGTGAGGATCGACTCCGCGCTGCTGAACGTGTCCGCGACGGAGATGCCCTCTTTCGAGATGGAGAACTCCCGGATGCCGCTGTCGTACAGGCTCTCGCGCATCTTCATGATGGAGATGAGCCGGTAGAGCTGGGAGCGCAGCTCCACGTAGCGCAGGAGGATGATGTTCTCCACGTACGCGGCCTCCTCCGGGTGCGGTGCGTCCACGCCCGGGCTGAGCAGCGGCGTCTCCTCCGAGTAGAGGGCCGTCACATCCATCATCCGCAGCTGGTGCGAGAGGGCCGAGAAGAAGCGGCCCATGCGCTGCGGGTAGACGGTGGCGGAGCGGAAGCCGGCCACGCTGTCGATGAAGAGCCGCAGCCGCTTCGCCTTGCGCTCCTGGAGGCGCTCCAGGAGCCGCTCCGCGAGCGCGTCGAGGTTGTGCTCCAGGGGGGGCTGCCACTGGAGTTCGATCAGGCCGTTGTCCACGTATTTCTGGAGGTCCGGCATGCCCACGCCCGCGGCCTTCTCGATGAGCCGGGGCGGCGTCTCGTAGAAGCCGAAGTAGGTGCCCGGCTGTCCCTCCCGGGCCCCCTGGAGCAGGAAGTGCAGCCCCAGGAGCGTCTTGCCCGTGCCGGGGCTGCCCAGCAGCATGGTGGTGGAGCCGGACAGCAGGCCGCCATGAAGCGCCTCGTCCAGCCGGGGGATGCCGAAGGACATCCGGATGCGGTCCTCCTGGCCACTCTCCTGGGGATTGGAGAACTGGACCTCGGTGCGCGGGTGGATGACGAGCCCCCGCTCGGAGATCTCCACCTCGTGCTTGCCCAGCAGCGAGTCGCTGCCGCGGAACTTCAGCGCGACCAGTTCGCGCACGGCCCGGGGGCCTGACAGCCAGAGCGACAGCTCGAAGACCCCGTCCACGGCGGTGCTCTCCGGGTGCACCTCCCCCTCGTGGTGGGGCGAGAGCAGCAGCACGGTGGCGCCCAGAATGCCCACGAACGTCTGCAGGCTCTGCAGGAAGCGCTTGAAGGACAGGTCCGACCGGGCGAACTCCTTGGCCGCGTCCATGCCGTCGATGATGAGGAGGCTGGCCTGGTGGTCCTGGGCCGCCCGCCGCACCAGCTCCAGCAGCCCCTTGAGGCCCTCCTGCTCCAGCTCCCGGTAGCCGCTGATGTAGTGCAGCTTGCCGGGGATGACGTTCCGGTCGAAGAAGGTCATCCCCTCCAGGTTCGCCAGCATGCGCGCGTGAGACTCGGACAGCAGCGTCACATAGAGCGCCCGGCCGCCGTCCTTGACGTGGTTGAAGGCGATCTGGTTGGCCAGCACCGTCTTGCCCGAGCCCGGGGGCCCGAGCACCGAGTAGGCATTGCCCTTGAGGAGCCCTCCCTTGGTGATGAAGTCCAGCCGGGGCACGCCCGTGATGAGCCGCTCGGGCTTGGCCTTGCGGCTGGGGGGAGGGCCCCCTGTTGTGTCCTCCACACGTAACTCCTTGCTCAGTACGGCTCGGTCCGGCGCAGCGGGAGGAGCACCTGGAACGTCGAGCCCTGTCCAGGTTGGCTGTCCACGGTGATGGTCCCTCCGTGCGCCGAGACAATCTCTCTGGCGATGTAAAGGCCGAGGCCCAAACTGCCCGATTGTTCGGTGGTGGTCGCTCGCTCGAAACGCTCGAAAATCCGGGATTGGTCCGCCGGGGCGATGCCGATGCCCTGGTCCTTCACCTGAAGCGCGGCCATGTCCTCGCGCTCTTCCACGCGCAGGCACACGGGTTTTCCGTCCCCATACTTGAGGGCATTGGTCAGCAGGTTGTTGAGGACCTGCTCCAGCCGCAGGCGGTCTCCAATGAGGACCAGCGGCTCGCTGGGCAGCTCGAGCTGGAGGTCCACCTCGGCCGTTCGCGCCGCCGCCTCCAGGCGCTGGGCCATCTCCCGGGTCAGCTCCACCATGTCCACGGTGCCCACCTCCAGCTTGAGCCGCCGGCTGGAGACGCGCGACACGTCCAGCAGCGCGTCGAGCAGCTGCTGCAGCCGGGAGAGCTGGCGCAGGGAGGCGTGGAGCGCCTTGTCCAGCGGCACCTGGGTCCCGGCGCGCTGGGCGAGCAGGAGCGTGCGCTCCAGGTTGAGCCGCAGCGCGGTGAGCGGCGTCTTCAGCTCGTGGGCCGCGACGGAGAGGAACTCGTCGCGCACGCGGATGGCCTCCTGGGCCCGCCGCTGGAGCCGCAGGAGCGCCTCGATGTTGGCCAGCAGCTCCTCCTCCTCCAAGGGCGTGGTCCAGTAGGCGTCCGCGCCGTAGGCGAGCCCCCGGATGCGGTCCTCGCGGGTGATGGAGACGGCGGACAGGTGCGCGATGAGCAGCCCCTGGGTCTCTTCATGCTTGCGCAGGCGCCGGCAGACCTCGTAGCCGTCGATGTCCGGCATCTCCACATCCAGCAGCACCAGGTCCGGCTTCTGGATCGCGATGGCCAGGGCCTCGTGGCCCGTGCTGGCCTCCAGCACCTGGTAGCCCGCCATGCTCAGCATGCGGCTGACCATGTAGCGCGTGGCGGCGTGGTCGTTGACGTTGAGGACGGTGGCCTTGGGTTCGGCGGTCTGTGCGTTGGGGCCCGGTGTCGTCACGTGTTGGTCCAGGCTCGAAATTCTGGGTACCCCCGTCTCAAAGGGGAATCCCCAGAACGCTTCTCCTTGGCATGAAGTGTGCTCAAGGTGCCACGGGTGTTGGATTCTTCCCAGAGTTCGCGGCTCACGCCGAGGCCCGGGCACGCAGTTGCTGGAACAGCGCGGCGGGCATGGAGGCCATGCCCAGGTGCCGCCCCGGGGCCACCTTCTCGCCGTGGAAGTCGCTGCCGGCGGTCACCACCAGGCCGAATTCCCGGGCGAGCGCCACGTACTTCTCGCGCACGCTCGGGTTGTGGTCGGCGTGGAGGACTTCCAGGCCGGCCAGCCCCGCCTTCGCCAGCAGGGCAATCTCCGCCCGGTTCATCTTCGAGCTGCCCGGGTGGGCGAGGGTGGCGGTGCCCCCGGCGGCGCGGATGAGCTGGATGGCGTCCGCCCCGTCCAACCGGTAGCGGTCCACCCAGGCGGGGCGCCCGCTTCCGAGGAACCGGTCGAACGCGTCCTTCGTGTCCACGCACCAGCCCTTCTCCACCAGCACGCGCGCCAGGTGGGGCCGGCCCAGGTGCGCGTCCTCCGCCAGCGCGTACACGTCCTCCATGCGCACCGGGAAGCCCAGCTTCCGCATCTTGTCCACCATCTGCTTCATCCGCTGCTCGCGCTCGGTGCGCAGCGCGTCCGCGAACCGGGCGATGCCAGGGTCCTCCGGCCGCAGGAAGTGCCCGAGGATGTGGGCCTCGCGCCCCAGCACGAAGGCGGACAGCTCGATGCCCGGGACGAGCTCCACCCCGCGGGTGGCCGCCGCGGCCTTGGCCGCCGCCAGCCCCGCCACCGTGTCGTGGTCCGTCACCGCCAGCACCGTCACCCCGGCCGCGGCCGCCATCGTGAGCAGTTCCTCGGGCGAGTGCTGGCCGTCGCTCGCGGTCGTGTGGGAGTGGAGATCAATCACGGCATGCTCCAAGGGCTTCGGGGAGGCCTTCCGCCGCCTTTCTACCTGAAGCCCTGGACGGAGAGGCCGCTTCCGGGGCCCTTCTCTGGCCAGGACTGAACGGCCGGGGGCCAGGCCTCCCGCCAGCCCCGCGCCCCCAGGCATAGACTTCTGCCCATGGCCAAGGCGAAGGACACCATCGAGAACCGGGTCTACCTCTTCGAGTCGCTGGCGAGCAGCTATGTGGCGGCGGCCTCGGAGGCGCTGGGCTCCGAGGACCCGGCCGTGCGCGAGCGGGTGCGGCGGGCGCTGGCGGAGCTGGCGTACATCTCCTGTGTCGTCTCGGACACCGGACACCTGCCGCCCGAGCAGGTCCGGGAGCGGGTGCTGGGCCCGCCCGGGCCGGAGGCGCCCCCCCCGGGGCCTTCCAAGGGGCGGGGGCGGCGCTGAGGCGGCGGCGAAAGCGGATGCTCCCCTTGGCGCGCGGCGGATGGTAGATCGGCGCGCCATGGCCAAGACCTCGACCCCGAAGAAGAGCTTGCGCAACGCCTACGCGGGCGCGCGCAAGGCGGACCCGCGCCCCATCACCGGCAAGGAGAAGCCGGCGGAGCTGCTCGCCCACGCCTTCAGCGCCTATGTGGGGCGCCAGGAGCGCACCGCGTTCGAGCTGATGTCGAAGTCCATGGAGCAGGACGCCTCCATCTTCATGACGCTCTCGGGCGCGATGACGCCCGCGGGCCTGCACCAGAGCTGCCTCATTCCCCTGGTGGAGAAGGGCATCATCTCGGCGCTGACCACCACGGGCGCCAACCTCTACCACGACGCCCACCGCATCATCGGCCACGCCATCCGCGAGGTGAACCCGAACGCCGGCGACTTGCAGTACCGGCTGGCGCGCATCATCCGCATCTACGACTTGGGCTTCTGGGAGGAGGCGCTCCTGGACACGGACCGGCTCTTCTCGGCCATCATCCGGGGCCCCGAGTTCCAGAAGAAGATGACGACGCCGGAGTTCCACTACCTGCTGGGCAAGGCGGTGTACGGCATCGAGAAGCAGCTCGGGGTGAAGCAGCCCTCGCTCTTGTCCACCTGCTACAAGCACGCGGTGCCCATTTGGGTGGGCGCGGTGCAGGACGGCTCCATCTTCCTGAACGTCGTCAAGCTCAAGCGGCTGCTCGGCGCGGAGTTCAAGTTCGAGCTCGACATCAACGACGACGTGTACTCCATGGCGGCCATGCAGCACTTCTGCCGCCACCAGGGCTCGAAGAAGCTGGCCATCTGGATTCTGGGCGGCGGCGTGCCCAAGAACTACACGCTCCAGGGCGAGCCGCTGCTGGACCAGATCCTCAACGTGCCCACCTCGGGCTTCGACATCGACGTGCAGTTCTGCGTGGACCCGGTGGACAACGGGGCGCTGTCGAGCTGC
Source organism: Allostigmatella hybrida (assembly GCF_020103775.1). Taxonomy (NCBI): domain Bacteria; kingdom Pseudomonadati; phylum Myxococcota; class Myxococcia; order Myxococcales; family Archangiaceae; genus Allostigmatella; species Allostigmatella hybrida. Next base: position 43,262 of record NZ_JAHXBH010000023.1, on the reverse strand, counting down.
CCGGCCGGCGAGGGCCACACCTGGGGCAAGGTCTCCGTGGAGGCCGTGGAGACGGGCTCCATGTACGTGCACTGCGACGTGACGGCCGTGTTCCCCTGGCTCACGCACGCGCTGCTGTCCGAGCCCAAGAACAAGCGCAAGCCCATGCGGCTGATGGACAAGATGAACGACGCCATCGCCTTCCTGGACGCGGACGTGAAGAAGCGCAGCAAGCAGCTCATGAAGACGTTGGACTGGAGCGTCGAGGAGGCAGAGCCCTCGACCCCCGAGGACGCCGGGAAGCACGGCGCCTACGTTCGCTAACCCTCACCCCCTCTTTTCCCAGGAGCCCCCCATGAGCCAGCCCTCGCAGCCCACCGGCGTGGTGATGACCGCCACCAGCGCCGCTTCCTTCAAGACCGAACTCGAGCACGGGCCCTCCGGCTCGCGCATCGCCACCGAGGCCCCGAAGGACAACGGGGGCACGGGAGGCTCCTTCTCGCCCACGGACCTGGTGGGGGCGGCGCTCGCCTCGTGCGCCATCACCACCATGGCCCTGGTGGCCTCGCGCGAGGGGCTGCCCTTTGGCGAGGCCCGGGCGACGGTGGAGAAGCGGATGACGCCGCCGCCGCGCCGCATTGGCGAGCTGGTGCTCACCCTCCACATGCCCAGCGGCCTGTCCCCGGCGCACCGTACCCGGCTGGAGCAGGCCGCCCAGGAGTGCCCCGTGGCGCGGAGCCTCCACCCGGACGTGAAGCTGCCCCTCGTGTTCCGCTACCCGGGCGAGTCCTAGGCGGCACAGGGAGGGCCGCCCTGCCTGGCTGCCCTCCTGCCTGCCCAGCCGGTGCCCGTGCGCGGGCCCCAGGACGTGCCGACCCTGCCCAGCACAAGGCTCACGAGGGGAGGCCGTGCATGAACGTGAAGTTGCTGGGCATCTATCTGAACGATCACCTCGCCGGCTCGCGCTTCGGGTTGGACCTGGCCCAGCGGGCCGCCCGGCGGAACGCGGGCAACCCGGTGGGGGATTACCTCTCCACTCTGCGGGTGGAACTGGAGCAGGACCGGACGCTGCTGGAGCGGGTGATGCGGGGGCTGGAGGTCCCCAGGGACCGGTTCAAGGAGGGCGCGGCCTGGGCCATTGCCTGGATGGAGCGCCTGAAGCCCAACGGCGGCGGGCTGCTGGGCTATTCGCCCCTGAGCCGGGTGATGGACCTGGAGGCCCTGTGCATCGGCACCCGGGGCCGCATCTGCATGTGGCGCGCGCTGGAGCGGCTGGCCAAGACGGAGGCCCGGCTCGCGGGCATCGACTTCGAGGCGTGCGTCGAGCGGGCCGAGGCCCAGCTCAAGACGCTGGAGCGGCTGCGGCTGCGGGCCTCCGACACGGCCTTCGCCAGCGAGTCCGTGGCGCCGGGGACGTCCGTCCCCGCGCGCTAGAAACGGGGGCCGGGAGCTTGCGTCCCAGGGTGGGGCAAGCTCCCGGAGCCGTGCATCAGGTGCCCGTGGGCGGGGCGACGCGGGGCGTGGTGGCGTCCTGCGGCGGCACCAGGCGGAGCTGGCCGTGGCTGGCGTTGAAGGCCGCGTCCACGTCGCGCTCCAGGTAGGTGTAGCCGGACAGGCCCTCCTCGTACATCCGCAGCAGGGTGCGCGACTCGTCCAGGGTGATGCGGCCGTTGCGCAGCGCCACCTCGGTGAACTTGCGCAGCCGCGCCACCAGGTCGTCCTTGCTGTAGCTCACGTAGTGGAGCACCTCGTTGACCGTGTCTCCCTCCACCACGTGGTCGATGAGGTAGCCCCCGTTGGGCGCCAGCGACACCTGCACCGCGTGCGTGTCCCCGAACAGGTTGTGCAAGTCCCCGAGGATTTCCTGGTAGGCGCCCACCAGGAAGATGCCCAGGTAGTAGTCGTCGTTGTTGAGCGGGTGCAGCTCCAGCGCGTCCTTCACCTCGCGCTTGTCGATGAAGTGCTCGATCTTCCCGTCCGAGTCGCAGGTGATGTCGGCCAGGGTGGCCCGGCGCGACGGCTTCTCGGAGAGCCGGTGGATGGGCATGATCGGGAAGAGCTGATCAATGGCCCACGAGTCCGGCAGGGACTGGAACACGGAGAAGTTGCAGAAGTACGTGTCGGAGAGCTGCCGCTCCAGCGAGTCCAGCTCCTCGGGAATCTCGCCCTGGTCGCGCGCGATGCGCATGATCTTGTGGCAGATGGCCCAGTAGATGTTCTCCGCGGCCACGCGCTGCTCCAGCGACAGGTGGCCCAGAGAGAAGAGCGTGAGGCTCTCCTCCTTCGAGTCCTGGGCGTCGTGCCAGGACTCCAGGAGGTTCTTGTTCGTCAGCTCCTTCAGGGTGTTCATCAGGTTGCGCACCACGGAGGGGGCCTTCTCGTCCACCTTGTCGGGCACCTGGGAGAGGTCTGACTCGCTGGTGCCCAGCACGTCCATCACCAGCACGGCGTGGTGGGCCACGATGGCGCGGCCGGACTCGGAGACGAGCGTGGGGTGGGCAACGCCCGCCCGGTCACACGCCTCCATCACGCCGAACACCACGTCGTTGGCGTACTCCTCCGTGGTGTAGTTCATGGAGGAGGTGAAGTTGGTCTGCGAGCCGTCGTAGTCCACGCCCAGGCCGCCGCCCACATCCAGGTACTTCAGCGGGGCACCCTGGCGGACCACCTCCACGTAGAAGCAGCCCACCTCGCGCAGCGCGTTCTTCACGTTGCGGATGTTGGAGATCTGGCTGCCCAGGTGGAAGTGCAACAGCTCGAAGTGGGGCAGGAGCCCCGTCTCGCGCATGAAGCCGATGCAGTTCATCAGCTCCGAGGAGGTGAGGCCGAACTTGGAGCGGTCTCCGCCGGAGGCCTCCCACTTGCCCGCCCCGCGCGTGGACAGCTTCACGCGGATGCCCAGCCGGGGGGCGATGCCCGTCTTGCGCGCCACCTCGGCGATGAGGGGCAGCTCGCTGGGCTTCTCCACCACGAGGATGACGTTGCGGCCCAGCCGGGAGAAGAACAGCGCCGTCTCCACGTACTCCTCGTCCTTGTAGCCGTTGCAGATGACGAGCGCGTCCTCGTTGTCGAGCAGCGCCATCACCGCGAGCAGCTCCGGCTTGCTGCCGGCCTCCAGGCCGTAGCCGTAGTTCTTGCCCGTCTCGACGATGGTCTCCACCACGTACCGGTGCTGGTTCACCTTGATGGGGTACACGCCCCGGTACTGGCCCTTGTAGTTGGACTCGGCGATGGCCTTCTTGAAGGCCTCGTTGAGGTGGATGACGCGGTGGCGGAGGACGTCCGTGAAGCGGATCAGCAGCGGCAGGCCGATGCCCCGGCGCCGCACCTCGTCCACCAGTTCCTTCAGGTCCATGCTGGACCCTTGGGGCCCATCGGGGTGGACGCACACATGGCCCTTCTCGTTGATGCCGAAGTAGGGATTTCCCCAGTTCCGGATCCCATACATCTCCAGGGCATCAGCGAGGGTCCAACGGTGCTGCGGCGTGTTGATGGGCATCGGCGTCTCAGGGCCTCCAGGGGTGGGGAAGGGTGACGAATTCCTTCAACCGTGAACGCGCGCAACTATAGGGAAAGCGCTCCGGCTTCAATAGCCGGTTGTCAGCAGAGCAGCCAGGCAGGCGAAGGGCCCGGGAAGAAGTCCGGTGGGCCTCCCCGCCACCCGGGCTTACCCTTTGTGAACACGGGGAGGACGCGTGGACCGAAGGGGAGGGTGCATGGAGTCGTCCGCACGCAGGGAAGAGCCGTTACTCACACCAAGACAGATTTTCGAGCGGTTGAACCGCTACGTCATCGGCCAGGAGGAGGCCAAGCGGGCGGTGGCCATCGCCGCCCACAACCACCTCAAGCGCATCCAGGCGCGGCGGCTCCGGCGCGGCACGCTCATCAAGAAGTCCAACATCCTGCTGATTGGGCCCACCGGGAGCGGCAAGACGCACATCGCGCGCAACCTGGCGGAAATCCTCTCGGTGCCGTTCACCACCGTGGATGCCACCGAGTACACGGAGGCCGGGTACTACGGCAAGGACGTGGAGGTGATGATTTCCGACCTCCTCTTCAAGGCCAACCACTCGGTGGAGGACACCCAGCGGGGCATCATCTTCGTGGACGAGGTGGACAAGATCGCCCGCCGCTCCCAAGGGGCCCGCAACGGCGCGGGCAGCCGGGACATCGGCGGCGAGGGCGTCCAGCAGGGGCTGCTCAAGATGCTGGAGGGGCGCGAAGTCTTCGTTCCCATGAACCTCACCCAGGCGTGGAACAAGAGCGACTTCGTGCAGATCGACACGCGCGACATCCTCTTCATCTGCGCCGGCACGTTCTCGGACCTGCACGAGTACGGGGAGGGCGGCTCGCGCCCCCTGGGCTTCGGCTCCGAGGAGGACGGGCGCCGGGTGACCAAGCGCATCAGCGTCAAGCAGCTGGTGGACTTCGGCATGCTGGCGGAGTTCCTCGGCCGCCTGCCGGTGATGGTGCAGCTCCAGGCGCTCGGCGAGGAGGACCTGCTGCGCGTGCTCACCGAGCCCCCGGACTCCATCATCCGCGAGTTCCGCGAGCTTTTGGCCTATGACGAGATTGAATTGGACTTCGCCCCGGAGGCGCTCCGCGAGGTGGTGCACTTCTCGGTGGAGAAGGGGCTGGGGGCCCGCGGCCTGCGCTCCATCCTGGAGCACGTCATGGCGGATGTGATGTTCGAGGCGCCCGAGCGCGGCCGGGGCTCTTTCCGGATTGACGGGGAGTTCGTGCGCGTCCGGCTCAACGGGCTGAACGCCTCGCAGCTCGGCGCCTGAGCAGGGATTCCGGGGCCTCGCCCTCCGGGGCGGGGCTCAGGGCTTTCGCTCCGCCGCGTGGGAGGCCGCGCCCAGCCGGGCGGCGATGTCCGGGTCCTGGATGAGCTGGAGGATGAGGTTGTTGTTCAGGAGCGCCCGGTGGTCGCCCTGCTCCAGCGAGCGGCGCAGCGACTCGTCCCGGAGGGCCTTCTGGAAGCGGGGATCCTGCCGCAGCGCCTTGTAGGCGGGATCATTCTGGAGCTTCGCGGCGCGCTGGGGGTCGGCGCTGAGCTGGGCCACCTGGACGAAGTCCTTGAGCGCGGCGAACTGGGTCATCTCGAAGAGGTTGTGCTTGCGCGCGAAGGCCAGGGCGTGGGAGCCCTTGGGGGACAGGCCCATGCGCCGGCCCGCCACCACCACGTACTGCTCCACGAACGTCAGCGCGCTGAGCAGCACGTAGGCGATGATGCCCACCTTGGCCCCGCCGATGAGGAAGCCGATGAACCGGTCCGCGCCCCGGTTCTCCGGGTCCTGGCCCGAGAGCATCCGCTGGAGCAGGGCCCCCAGCGCGTAGCGCACCACCACCAGCACCACGATGAAGAGCAGCACGCTGCCCACCAGCAGTCCGATGAGCAGCGGGGTGCCCAGCGCCTCCGCCAGCCTGGGCGCGAGCACCGGCCCCAGCCGCTTGGAGACGAAGTAGGCCACCGCCAGCCCCACCAGGTGGGCCACCTGCCGGGCCGCGCCGGTGATGGCGCCCACCACCGCGAAGAACAGCACCAGTCCCAGGATGATGAGATCGATGATCACCGCGAAGCCCCCCTGCCTGCCACCGGACGTCCGCCCCGTGCGGACGCGTTACTTGATCTTGAAGGAGTCACCCTTGCTCTTGGCCTCTTCCTCGAGCTTCTTCTTGGCCTCGGCGAGCTTCTCCTTGTAGCGGGCGTTGGCCGGCTCGTAGGTGAGCGCCATCTTCAGGTTGCGCTCGGCGGAGGACCACCGGCCCGCGTCCAAGTCGCTCGCGCCGAGCTGGTAGAACTGGCGCCCCTTGGGGTGGGTGCCGATCTGCTCCTCCTGCTCCTTGCGGACGGCGGCCTTGGTCTCGGCCTCGGAGTTCTCGGTGAAGCGCAGCTTCTGCGCCCGCTCCGGGCCCGTCACGTCCGCCAGGTACTTCTTGCGCTTCGTGTCGTCGCGCAGGACGTAGTAGGCCTCGGTGATGCGCTTGTAGAGCTCGTGGACCCGCTCTTTCAGCTCCTTGGACTCCAGCTGGTAGAAGCGGTCCGGGTGGTAGGTGCGGCTCTCGGAGTAGAAGGCCTTCTTGATGGCCGCCGGGGCCGCATCCTTCGGGAGCTTCAGCACCTCGAAGTAGTCGAGCTGGTCGAGTTGGGAGCAGCGGACCTCCAGCTCGGCGGCCTGCGCCGGATCCAGCGAGCCCTTGCCCGTGGCGGCCGGAGGCGGCGGCGGGGGGGGAGCCCCAGCGGCTGCGGCGGCGGGGGCCACCGGAGGCACGACGGGTGCGATGCCAGGGGCCACCGGGGGCACGGCGGGCGCGAGGGGCCGTGAGGCGGCCACCGCCGGGACTGCGGGAATGCCCGGAACGGCCGGGGCCATGGGCGCGATGGTGGGAGGCGCCTGGCGCGCGGGTGCGGCCACCGGGGGCCGGGGGCCCGAGGCCTGGGCCGGGAACACCGCGGGCACCACCGGGGGCGGCATGCCGGGCCGGGGCGTGGGCGAAGCGCCCGCCGTGGGAGGCACCACCGGGGCCATGGTGGGCGGCGTGCCGGGCCGAAGCACGGGGGACGGGGGCCCAGCGGCGGGGGCCACCCCGGGCGGACGGCCCACGGCGGGAACCCCAGCGGGGGCTGCCGGAGGCCGTGGCGGCATGGGAAGCGGGGTGACGGAGACGGGGACGATGCCCGGCAGGGTAGGCCGGTGCGCTGCGGCGGCCGGAGAGCCGGGGGTGGGGGCCGTCAGCGTGACGCCCGGGCCGGGCTGGGGCGTGACGGACACAGGCGTCAGCCCCTGCATCGTGGGCCGCTGAGGGCTCTGGCCGGCCGGCGGAGGCGCCGCGACGGTGGGCTGCGCGAAGCTCACCGGCGAGATGGTGGGCAGCGACAGGGTCGGGCGCTCGGAGCGGGGCATCAGGTCCGCGGGCGGGGACGGAGGCATGGGGGCCACGGGCGGCCTGCCTGCGGCGGGAGGGCCCGCGGGGCGCGCGGCCGGGCCGGGAGGGACTGTGCCCTGGGCAGGGCGCGGGGCGATCCCCGGAGCGCCGGGAGCGGGCCGGGGGGGAACACCGGCGGCGGCCCCCACGGGCGGGACGGCCGGAGCGGGGGGCCGGGGGGCCGCGGTGGCGCCCGGTGCGGGGCGCGGGGCCCCAGGCGGGGCGGCCACGGGGGCACCCGGGCGGGGCGGGACGGCTCCCGGAGGGGCCGGACGTGGGGCACCGGCGGAGGCCGGCTGAGAGGGGGCACTCCCGGGAGGAGGCCCAGGAGGTTTGCCGGCGTTCGGATCGGAAGGTTGGGACATCGGTGTTCCGTACGGAAGCGGCTAGGCCACGGAGGGCAGATCGCCGCTGTGACCTGCGAGCTGGATTTGCCGGGTGGCGTCGATGGACCGCTGGATATCGGTCTCGGACATGCCCGAGGAGAGGGTGAGCGTGGTGGTCGTCTTCTGGCCCGTCTCGACGTCACAGGCCGACACGTTCACCATGCCGTTGGTGTCGATCTCGAACGTCACTTCGATTTTCACGTCCCCGCGGTAGCCGATGCGGAAGCCGGAGAACTCGAACTCGCCCAGCAGCTCGCACTCCTCGGCCCGGTTGGACTCGCCCTGGTACACGCGGATCTTCACCTTCTCCTGGCCGTCGCGGCTGGTGGTGAACGTCTTCGAGCGGTCGATGGGCACCGGCGTGTTCTTGTCGATGACCTTCTCCGTGTAGCCGCCCACGGTGCCGATGCGCAGCGACAGCGGGGTGACGTCCACCAGGAACGTCTCCGCGTGCGCGTCCAGCAGCGCGTGCGCCTGGAGGCAGGCCCCCATCGACACCACCTGGTCGGGGTTGATGCCCTCCATGGGCTCCTTCTGGAAGTAGTGCTTCACGGAATTGCGGATGATGGGCAGCCGCGTGGGGCCGCCCACCAGGATGACCGCGTCGATCTCCGAGGCGGACAGCCGCGCGCTCTGCAGCGCCTCGTCACACACCTTGAAGGTGCGCTGCACCAGGTCCATGACCATCCGGTTGAACTGGTCATGGGTCAGCGTGTTGCGCAGGTCCATCACGTTGCCGTTGCCGTCCTGGCAGATGCCCTGGCAGAGGATCTCCGCGGTGCCGTTCTGGCCCACTTCGATCTTCGCCCGCTCGGCGGCATCCTTGAGCATCTGCAGGCAGTACTTGCTCTGGCGCAGGTCCAGCCGCGTCTTGGCCAGGAAGTCCTCGGCCAGCCACGTCATGATGCGGTCGTCGAAGTCGTCGCCGCCCAGGTACGTGTCGCCCGCGGTGGACAGCACCTCGAACACGTCCTTGCCGATCTCCAGGATGGACACGTCGAAGGTGCCGCCGCCCAGGTCGTACACCACCACGCGCTGGTTGACGTCCCGGCCGAAGCCGTAGGCGAGCGCCGCCGCGGTGGGCTCGTTGAGGATGCGCAGCACCTCCAGCCCCGCGATGCGCCCCGCGTCCTTGGTGGCCTGGCGCTGGTTGTCGTTGAAGTACGCCGGCACGGTGACCACCGCCTTGGTCACCTCGCGCCCCAGGTACGTCTCCGCCACCGCCTTCATCTCCTTGAGCACCAGCGCGGAGATTTCGGGCAGCGAGTACGTCTGGCTGTGCACCTGGATGCGCACCGCGTTGTTCTCGCCCTCGACGATGGTGTAGGGCATCACCGCCTGGGCCTTCTTCACTTCGTCGGAGAAGAAGTACCGTCCGATGAGCCGCTTGGCCGAGTACACCGTCGCTTCCGGCGCGGCGATGATGTTCTTCTTGGCTGCGTTGCCCACCAGCACCGAGCCGTCATCGAGGAACGACACGCACGAGGCGTGGTTCGACTCGCCCCACTCGTTGGGGATGACCACCGGCTGGCCGTCCTGGACCACCGCCACGCACGAATAGGAGGTGCCCAGGTCGACGCCAATCGCGATCTCGTCCGACATTCCGTCTCCGGTGAAGTCCTGCACCATCGCAGGAGTCTTGCCCAAAGCGGGCGGAGGTTACGCTTCCCGATCCCGAGGTGTCAAACGGTCTATGTCGTAAATCTCAGCCATTTCAAGGGCTTAGCGCGCACGGCCTGCCCGGGAAGCAGGGTTGAGGGGGGCGGGGGAGGCCGTTATGCATGGGGCCAGCCCCCACACCTGACCGGGAGTTACCGCCCATGTCCGCCGTCCTGGCCGTGCTCACGTCCGATCCGAACCTGCTGCGGTGCGAGCTGCACCGGCTGGAAGACCAGGTGCGCCTCCAGGGGGACACCCGGGCGAACGCGGCCGGGGTGGGCGCGTACGCGGACGGGGAGGTGCTGATGCGGCGCTTCTCCTCGGACGAGGGGTTGACGCCGGAGTCCCTGGCCCCCCCGCAGGAGTCCGGCGTGCTGCTGTGCCATGTGGGCAAGCTGCCCCTGGGGGTGTCCCCCGAGGAGAACACCCAGCCGTTCCGGGTGCGCCGCTGGCTGTTCGCGCACCAGGGGGCGCTGGAGGGCTTCGAGCACCTCCGGGCCCCGCTGCTGGAGGCGCTGCCGGAGTTCCTGCGCCGGCAGGTGCGCGGCGCCACGGACAGCGAGGTGGTGTTCGCCCACTTCCTCAAGCGGCTCCGGGAGACGGGGCGCACGGAGGACCCCCGGCTGGAGGCGGAGGTGGCCGGGGCGCTGCTGGCGGAGGCCGCCCAGGCGCTGGACCGGGCCGCGGCGAAAGCGGGGGCGGTGCACCCCTCCCTGCTGAACCTGGTGGCCACCAACGGCCAGGTGCTGCTGGCCACGCGCTGGGGCGAGGCGCCGCTCTACTACACGCGGCTGGAGGGCACGGACCACTGCGAGGTGTGTGGCGTGGGGCCCAGCACCCCGGAGACGCAGCCCAGCGTGGGGGCCCACCGCCGCCGCCGCGCCGTGGTGGTGGCCAGCCACCTGAAGCGCCCGGCGGGCTGGGTGGAGCTGCCCCCGGGGGCCACGCTCGCGGTGGGGGGCGACTTGCAGGTGCGGCAGCTGCCCGCGCCTTGAGCGGGCCCTGGCCGCCCCGGTGTTACGGCTTGAGGGACGGGGGCTGCCCGTCCAGCACGCACAGGTTGGTCGTCTCATCACACAGGGTGGGGAAGGCCGGATCGATGGACAGGCTGGGCCGCGGCAGGGCGCAGAGGGCCGGATCCCTCACCACCACGTTCTGGCCGTTGCGCACCTCGGTCCGCTCGCACTTGAGGGCCGGGAAGAGGCCCACGGCCTGATAGGTGGCCGTGCAGTCATCCTCCGAGTAGGTGAGGTCCGCGGTCCACTGGGTGCCCGGGATGGCGGAGGAGCCCTGCACGCGGATGTTGCTCCACTGGTAGCGCACGTCCACGGGGGCGCCCTCGGCCCGCGCCACGAGCTGCCGGGCCTCGGACAGGGTGGGCACCTCGCAGATCTCCTCGTCCGAGGGGTACTCGCTCGTGAAGAAGCCCGTGGCGGTGACGGGGTGGGCCGGGTCCTTGCCCTCGTTGGCGGCCAGGGGGCCGGGCTTGAACACCAGCGAGGGGGGCTCGCCCGAGCCCGGGGTGCGGAAAATCTGGGCCCCGAGCTTCTCGGCGCGCTTGGCGGCACACGCGCCGGTGCCGCTCACCCGGGTGTAGCGCACGGCGTGCTCGCCGCGGCCCACGGTGCACTGGGGCAGGGGTTGCTCCGCGGCACACGCGCCCAGGCTGGCCGCGCCCCCGAGGAGAAGGATCCACGAGAAGGCTGGAAGGGTCTTCATGGGGAGGGCTCCGCTTAGAACGAGAGGCGCGCACCGAGCCGGACGCTGCGGGGCGGCTGGTAGGAGAGGGGTTTGCCGTAGTTGGGGTTGACGACCACGGCGCGGGAGGTGTCCCCGCGCGGCGTCAGGCCGGCGAGCTGCTCCGGCGTGCCGCCCACGAGCGCGTCCACGGTGTCCTCCGTGTAGCGCTGATCCATGCTCGTCACCGCCTGGAAGTTGAACAGGTTGAAGAGGTCCAGGCTCACCGAGGCCACCGTGTCCCGGGTGAGCCGGTAGTTGAACGCCAGGCGCGTGTCGAAGGCATGCACCCACGGCAGGCGGCCGCCGCTGCCGCGCGGCAGGATGAAGGTGAAGTCCGGACCATAGATGTAGTGGGTGCCCAGCACGTTGAGCGGCGCGCCCGAGGCGCCCCGGTACGAGAGCCCCAGGTTGATGCTCGCCGCGCCGGAGAGCATCAGCTCCTTGGCCCCGTAGAACTTGAGCGAGTGCGTCCGGTCGATCGGCAGCAGGCCGGTGTGGTTCTCCGTCAGGGAGACCAGGTCGAAGTCCGAGGTGACGTTGGGGGCCAGCTGGAGGTTCTCCGGGCGGAACAGGCCGGAGTAGTTCCCGTGTAGGCGCGACCACGTGTAGTTGGCCTGGATGAGCCACAGGTCCGAGAACGTCTTGTTGAAGAGCAGCGACACGGCGTCGTAGTCGCGCACGGCCTTGGGGAAGTCGCTGGCGATGCCCCGGCCCGGGTTGCCGATGAAGTAGTTGGTGGCCTCGTTGCGGGACATGTCCTCGATGACGTCGTTCATGTTCCGGTGGGTGTAGGTGATGCCCACGCTGGCCCCGGGCAGCAGCTCGTACTCGCCGCCCAGCACGAACTCATCCGAGGACTGGGGCTTCAGGTCCGGGTCCACCGGGCTGTTGATGGCGAAGGTCTGGCTGTAGAGGCGGCTGACGGACTCCGGGCCGCTGCGGACGATGTTCCGCTCGTCGCGGCACTCGGTGTAGGGCGCCTCCTGGCGGAGCGGATCACACCCGGGGGCGCCGTTCTGGGCGGCACGGGTGCGGTTGGCCTGCAGGCGGGTGATGTTGGAGAACTGCGAGTTGACCATGGCCAGCACGGCGTTCTGGTAGTAGCGCGCGTAGCTGGCGAACAGCTTCGAGCGGCCCTGCTGGGTGAAGTCGTAGATGACGCCCACGCGCGGGGAGAACTGGTTGGACAAGTCGAAGGCCTCGGCCCCGTTGTTGCCCTCGATGGTCTGCGCGTCGTAGCGCAGGCCCACGTTGAGGGTGACCGTGTCCATCACGCTCCAGCTGTCCTGGAGGAAGCCGCCCACGGCGGTGGCGCGCGTGGAGGTGGGCACCGAGGGCTGAACCACCGCCTCGTCGGGGCCGGTGAGGTAGCCGAAGGCGCGGAAGTCCTGGAAGGTGCTGCCGTTGACGGCCTCCCGGTAGAGCACCCGGCCCGAGTAGGCGCGCGTGTCCTTGTTCTGCATCACCTCCACGTCCAGGCCGGCCTTGATGACGTGGTGGCCCAGGCCGCTCAGCAGCAGCGTGCCCACCACGTTGCCCTGGTAGCGCTCCACGGTCCGGTCCAGCAGCAGGCCCGGGCCGCCCAGCAGGTAGTTGGTCACCGTGCACGGGGACACGCCGTTGACGGGGTTGCACACCGAGGGGTCCGGCAGCGTCTCCAGGTCGGTGATGGCATAGAAGGGCGTGTTGCGCCGCATCTCGAACTGGGGAACCCCCGAGAACCCCGTGGCGTTGCCGATGCCGCTGCCGTCCACCGGCAGGCTGGTGTCGTTCTGGTGGTGCCAGCCAATGTTGGCGTCCAGCAGGACCTTCTTGTCCAGGAAGGACGAGGCCAGCTTCAGCGACAGGTCGCGCGAGTCCTGCGTGTTGCGGTGGGCGAGCGCGCTGTAGGCCCCGGCGATGTTCTCCACCTCCACGGCCTGGTCCTCCGGCCGGTAGGCGAAGCGGCCCTCGCCGCCGGAGCGCGTGGGGGAGCCGTAGGCGGACAGGGTGAGGGTGTGGTCCGTGGCGGCCTGCCACGTGAGCTTGCCCAGGTACTGCACCGCGCGCTGGTCGGCGAAGTAGGGGGTGGTGGTGCCTGGGATGCGCTCGGTCCGCGAGAAGCCCTCGGCGTCGCGCACGCGCTGGCCCTGCTCATCCAGGACGAAGGTGTTGAGGTTGCGCTCCAGCCTCCGGCGGGTGAACGAGGGCGCCACGCCCGCGAAGAACCAGAGCTTGTCCTTGAGGAGGGGGCCGCCCAGCGTCGCCCCGAAGTCGCCCAGGTTCCACAGCTTCTGGTCCGTGGTGATGACGCTGCCCTCGCGCGCCACCCGGGTGGCCCCGCCCTCCAGGAAGCCCGGGGTGAGGTTGGTGAAGAGCGAGCCGTGGAATTCGTTGGAACCGGACTTGGTGACCGCCGTCACCACGCCGCCCGTGGCGCGGCCGAACTCGGGCATGAAGCCGCCGGTGATGACGTTCACCTCCTCGATGAACTCCACGGAGACGGGCGAGCCCAGCACGCCGATGGCCGGGTTGCCCGTGGCCAGGCCGTCCACGAGGAAGCCGTTCTCCGGGGAGCTGGTGCCGTTGAGTGAGATGCCGTAGGCGTCGCTGGTGGCGCCCGGGGCCAGCTCCGCCAGGCCCTCGAAGGAGCGCGCCGCGGAGCCCTTGGAGCCCGGACGGATCAACGCCAGGTTCTGCACCGTCTCGGCCCCCACGCTCACGCCGGTGCGGGTGGAGCCCACGTCGATGGCCGGCGGGGTGCCCGACACCTCGATGCTCGTCTGGAACTCATCCGGGAGGATCTGCACGTTGAGCCGGATGGTGCGGTTGAGGCGCAGGGTGACTTCGGCGCGCGAGTAGGGCTGGTAGCCCTCGCGCTCGAAGCGCAGCGTGTAGACGCCCGGGGGCAGCTGCGGCAGCCGGTAGAGCCCCGTGCTGTCGGTGACGGCCACCTCTTCACCCTGGAGCGTGGCGGCGGTGGCGGTGACCGTCACGTCGGCGACGGGTTGCTGGCTGCTCGCGTCCAGCACCGTGCCCGTGAGCACGGAGGCGCCCTGCTGGGCCCAGGTGGGCAGCGCCCACAGGACAAAGGCCAACGCGAGCGTCGCGCCGAGGGCGCGCGCCGGGACTCTCGGAAGAAGGTTCACTGGGAGGACTCCCCTGTGGAGGTGTGACGCCGTCCGCCGGAACGCGGCGCGTCCACCGCGACAGTACACCTAATGTTCAAAATTCGTTAGAGAAAAGTCCAATATAGCGGACGTTCCTCCACCCTCTCAGGTGCCGAAGAAGGAGAGCTCCAGGAAGCGGATGTAGAGGTTGCAGGCGGCGTGGAAGAGTGCAGCGCCGAGGACGGAGCCAGTGCGCTCGCGCATCCACCCGAACAGCAGGGCGGGGAAGAACACCGCCAGGCGCCAGGCCTGGAAGATGGCCAGGTGCCCCAGGGCAAACAGCGCCGCCGTCACCCAGAAGGCGGGGCCCAGCCGCGCCCCCAGCACCTTGCGGCCCTGGGGCCAGGCATCCCGGAGCCGCGACTGCATGTAGCCCCGGTAGAAGAACTCCTCGGGCAGCGCCACGACGAAGAGCTGGTCGATGACCCACTCCCCGAAGCGCGGGGGCAGCTGGGGAATGAACTGGACGGGCCCCCGGTGGGGCGACAGCAGCCGCTTCAGCTCGGGCGGCAGGTGCTGCAACACCTCCACCCAGACGGAGAAGCCCACGAAGAACAGCGGCCCGACGATGAGGCACATGAGGAGGAACAGCCGCACGTCCTGGCGCCAGGCGCGCAGGGTGAGGCCGTAGTCCCGGTAGTCCTCGTCCCGCCAGCGCATGGCGATGACCGGCAGGTAGAGGAAGCCCAGCGTGGCCACCAGCTTGGGGATGCTGGAGCCGCCAAAGAGCAGGAAGGAGAGGATGATGCCCAGGAAGCCCAGGGCCCACAGGAGCCCCACCTCCTGCACGGCGGACAGGCGCCAGGATGCGCCGAAGGGGCGGCTCACGGGCGCTCCTGGAGCGAGACGAGCTGGCGCTGGACGGAGGCCAGGGGCAAGGCCCGGCAGCCCCCGCGGCGCGGCTGGACCACGACTGCGGCGAGGCGGCCCTGGGCATCGAAGAGGGGGCTGCCCGGGGCGAGCGGCAGGTCCAGGTCCACGAAGGGGGCCTGGGCGCTCCGGGCCACGGCGGCGAAGGGGCGCGCGTCCTGCTTGCGCTTGCCCGCTACAACGCCGATGAGCCACTGCCCATCCAGCCCCTCGGGCTGCACCTTCACGGGCACGGACGGGTAGGCGCCCGCGGGCGCGGCCACCACGGCGATCTTCAGCCCGGCATGGGCGAGCACCACCGCGCCCGTGAGCTTCTGCCCGCCGAACTCCACCTCGGCGGCCTCCAGGCTGACGTGCTCCACGGAGGTGAGCACCTGCCCCTGGCTGCCCACGATGACCCCGGGCCCGGCGCGGCGGGGCCCGTGGACGCGGACCACCGAGCGCGCATGCACCTCCATCACCCGTTGCAGGTCCGCGCGCGTGGGGCGCCCTTCGCGTGGGGAGGCATGGGCCGTGAGGCTGAAACCGAGGATCAGGACAAGGAGGCGGAGCGTCAACGCGGGCGCGAGGTTAGCACCCGGGGCCGGACACAGGGAGGGCGAAGGAATTGAGTCCGGCAGCCCGCGCGCATATGCCTGGGGGGTAGCGCCAACGGTCCTCAGGAGGACAGCGAACTATGCTCAAGGTGGCAATCATCGTCGGCAGCACGCGCCCGGGCCGCAAGGCCGCAGCCGTGGCCCAGTGGGTCCACGACATCGCGAAGAAGCGGAGCGATGCCGAGTTCGAGGTGGTGGACCTCCAGGACTTCAACCTGCCGCTGCTCGATGAGCCCGTGCCGCCGTCCCAGGGCAAGTACGCCCACGCGCACACCCAGGCTTGGTCCGCGAAGATCGATCCCTTCGACGCCTACATCTTCGTGACGCCCGAGTACAACCACGCGACGTCCGGGGCGCTGAAGAACGCGATCGACTACCTCTATAAGGAGTGGAACAACAAGGCGGCCGGCTTCGTGGGCTACGGCAGCGCGGGCGGCACGCGCGCCGTGGAGAACCTGCGGCTCATCATGGGCGAACTGCAGGTGGCGGACGTGCGGGCCCAGGTGGCGCTCTCGCTCTCCACGGACTTCGAGAACTACACCGTGTTCAAGCCCGCCGCCCGCCACGAGACCACGGTCAACACCCTGCTGGACCAGGTAATTGCCTGGGGCGGGGCGTTGAAGCCGCTGCGCAAGAAGTAGTCAGGCCGTGCCGAGCGCCCGCTCCAGGGCGCCGAGCATGGTGCTCCATCCCGCCTCGGTGCGGCCCGCGTACTCGGCCCACTTCGGGTCCATCTCATGGACGAGGGTGAGTTCACACCCGGCGCCCTTCGGGGCGATGTCGATGCTCACCCGGCTGAGCTCCTCTGCCTCCTCGCCGATGGCCCAGGTGAACACGAGGCGGCGGGGCCGGTCGAGGACGAGGTACGTGCCGACGTGGTCGATCTCCTCGGCGTTCCGGCGCACGAGGAAGGAAAACGTGCCGCCCACGCGCGTGTCGTTGGCGATGCGCAGGATTTCCTCGTCCCGGACGGCGGCGCCGAACATCCACCGGCGGAGCCACTGGGGATCGACCCAGGCGTCGAAGACGCGCTCAGGGGAGGCCTGGAACGGACGGACGATGCGGACCTGGACCGGTAGGGGAGGGCTCATCGGGGCTTTCCTTTCTTGGGGGCAGGGGGCGGAGGGCCGGAGGGGTCGCTCTGGAGCAGCGCATCCAAGGCGTCGAGGCTTTCCATCCAGAAGCGCTCGTAGAACCGCAGCCACTCCTGCACCTCGGAGAGGGGCTGGGGGGCTAAGCGGCACCGGTGGGTGCGGCCCTGCACGTTGCGGCGCACCAGGCCCGCACGCTCCAGCACCTGGATGTGCTTGGAGGCGGCCGCCAGCGACATCTGGAACGGCGCGGCCAGCTCGCCCACGCTGTGCTCCTGCTGCGACAGGCGGCGCAACATCTCCCGGCGCGTCGCGTCCGAGAGCGCATGGAAGATGCCGTCGAGGCGTGCGGCCGAATGCTCAACCATTTGGTTGAATGTAGAGGCGCACCCCTCTGGCGTCAATGAGCTTAGACCTCCTCGAATCTCACGCCCGTGGCGCCCATGGCCGTCAAGGCGTCCTTGATCTCCCCGGAGACGATCAGCGGGACCGTCCACCCCTCGCACCGGAACACCTGGGCGCCCCCCACCTTGGTCTTGTCGATGCGCATGTCACGCACGGAGGCATACTGACCGACCATTTCTGGAATGCCGTTCTCGTGAGTCCAGAGCCGGATTCGGGACGCCTGCTCGTCGATACAGCGGATGCGGCGTCTGGCAACAAGGATGAGGTACTGATCGGGGTGGCCCTCGACATCCACGGGGAGCAGCTGCACATCCTCCGGGGCCAGCTCTGCGAACATGGATGCGACCCGGACATGGACCACTGGGAGGCCAACGCCCGCCTCCGTGAAGTCCAGCGGCTTGCCTGCGGTCTCGACCGGGATCCTCAAGCGGCCATCCGTGCTGTGGACAGGTGTTCCGCACGTAAACGGCCTGTCATCTATCTGCCCGCCCCGGCTGTCCGTTGGCGTGCCAAGGTCCCAGCGGTGCGGCACATTCACGTTGTCGGCGAGTTCGAAAAAGCGCGTGCTCATGGGCTCCCTTTAGCGCGGTGGCTGCCGGGTAATGATTCGGTTCAGCTCTGTTCCTGGGGTGGCGATTTCCTTCGCCAGTTCCTTGAGGGCCTCCTTCAGCCTCGCACGGCACGCGGCAACGCTGCGACAGGCGGCCGTTGCATCGGCGAGTTCCTTGTGGACGATCTGGTGATACCGCTCGGGGTGCGGCCCGTAGTGTCCCAGCAGAGGCATCCTGTTCGCCGGATCATCCAGTGTCATCCCCGCTCTCGCAAAGATGCGACGGAAGCGCGGTGTCCATTGGCCACCGCGAGCCGTGGACTTGTCGTTGCAGATGGTGGCGATGTGGTGCGTCTCGACACAGGTGGCCTTGCTGCCACCGCCCCGTGCCGCCATCGCCACCGCGGTTGCGGGCATCGTGACGTTGACGCCCTCGGTTGTCAGTGCGATCTCCTCCACCGCCCCCAGCGCGGGCAACCGGATCGCGGCCTGACCCTCGGCCTGCATGGCTACCTGCGCCGAACCGGGCAGCGTCGGCACCCTCGCCGCGAATTGATGCGCCGTCCGTCCAATCGCCGCCATCAGCAGCATGGCGAACGCGCGCGCTGATTCGCGCCCGATGCTCTTCCCGAAGCGCTCGCCCGCATCGCGAATTTGCTCGAAGGAGGTGGCGGCCTTCACCGCGTCCATCAATTCGAGCCAACCCATCACGAGGTTGTGGATGGTGTCGTAGCCCACGTACAGGAGCATTCCGAGACCCACCACCGCCACCAGCGCCGGCGCCACGGGATTGAGCGCCAGGATCACCAGCATGTAGCCAAATGTGAAGAGGGCCGCGCTCATGAGCGCCCGGAACTCCACCATCCCGCCCAGCGCCTTCTTCATCTCGTCCAGCACCGGGCTTTTGCTCAGGGCCAGCGCCCAGACATAGCGGCCGTGCATGTCCAGGTAGCGCCCTCCCACCAGCGCGCCCCCGAGACAGTCCCCGTAGAAGTTGTGCACACGCTGGCACCAGACCCGGTAGCGCTCCGCCGTCTCCAGGTCCGTTTTCGTCAACGTGCCGTCCCAGGGCTCGCCCGGCCCCATTGGCACCAGCTTTCTATCCCTCGGCAGGTAGAGGTAATTACCGCTCTGGGGATCGATCTGAAACATCCTCTCCGCCGTCTGGCGCGGTGTGCCTGTCAGCCGCACCTCGCGCGCCAGTTGCCTCATGGCCTGCTGGAACTCTTCCTCCTCCAAGGCGACGGGTTGCAGGTCCGCCGTGCGGGGAATGTGGACGATGACCACGCCCTGGCCGTTGTCCTCGACGACAGGGACCCTCGGTATGCCGCTGCACGCCACGAGGAACGCGAGGATCAGCGCGTTGAGCCTCCACAGCATCCGCAGAATCATGTGTCACCCCTTCCTTCATGAGAGGAGGGGAGCAGGTTAGAGGGCTGCCACCGGAAAACGGAGGCTCACTGCAGCCGGAGGGCCTTGAGCTTGGAGATGAACTGGTCGGCGGGCAGGGTGTTGAGGATATCCCCCTTGCGCGCCCAGCCCCGGCGGGCCGTGGCCACCGAGAAGGCCAGGTGCCGCAGATCCTCCTTCTTGTGCGCGTCGGCGCTCACCACGAGCTTCACCCCGCGCTGGATGGCCTGCCGCACGTGCTCGGTCTTGAGGTCCAACCGGGCCGGCTTGCCATTCACCTCCACCACCACCCCGCGCTCGGCGGCCTTGTCGAGCACCTCCTCCATGCGCACCGGGTACGGGTCGCGCTCGTGGATGAGGCGGCCCGTGGGGTGGCCGAGGATGTTGAGCCCCGGGCGGTCCATGGCATTGAGGAGCCGCTTCGTCATCTGGTCCTCGTTCATGCTGTGGCGGATGTGGATGGAGCCAATCACCACCTCCAGCTGCTCCAGCAGGCTGTCGCTGTAGTCGAGCGCGCCCGTCTCCAGGATGTCCACCTCGATGCCCTTGAGGAGCCGGAAGCCGGGCACGGCCTCGTTCACGCGGTCGATCTCCTCCCACTGGCGCTTGAGGTCATCCTCCTTGAGTCCGCCGGCATAGATGGACGTCTGGCTGTGCTCGGTGACGGTGAGGTACTGGAGCCCCATCGCCTTGGCCGCGCGCGCCATCTCCTCCAGGGAGTGCTTTCCGTCGGACCACGTGCTGTGGCAGTGCACCACGCCGAGCACGTCCTCCAGCGAAATCAGGTCCTCGGGCAGCGTTCCAGCCAGGGCCGCCTCGATTTCGCCGGTGTCCTCGCGCAGCTCCGGCGGGACGTACTGCATGCCCAGCAGCCGGTAGAGCGCCGCCTCGTCCGGCACGGGCAGCTTGGTCCCATCCGCTTGGTGCACGCCCCACTCACTGATTTTCAGCCCCCGGTCCTGCCCCAACCCCCGGAGGCGCACATGGTGGGACTTGGAGCCGGTGAAGTGGTGCAGGGCCGTGGCGAAGTCCTCGTCCGGCAGGACGCGCAGGTCCACCTGGAGGTCCTCCTGGGTCATCCGCACGGAGCACTTGCTTTCCCCCTTGCCCAACACCACGGCCACGCCGGGAGCGTTGGCCAGGGCATCGAGCACCGGCCCGGCCTCGGGCGCCGAGGCCAGCAGGTCCACATCGCCCACCGTCTCCGCGCGGCGGCGCACGCTGCCCGCCGGGCTGACGCGCACCACCCCAGGCACGGCCTTCAGCCGCTCCAGCAGCGTGTCCACCGTGGGCAGCACGTCCCCCAGGAGCTTGCGCTTGCCCTGGGCGCGCTGGTGCAGGGCGATGCCCTCCAGGATCTTCGCCTCACTCTTGGCGCCAAAGCCCTTGAGCTCCCGCACGCGGCCCTCGCGGCAGGCCTGCTCCAGGTCGGCCACGCTGCCCACCTTCAGCTCGTTCCACAGGACGATGACCTTCTTGGGCCCCACGTCGGGGAGCTTCAGCATCTCCAGGAGCCCCGGGGGGTACTCGGCCTTCAGCTCCTCGTAGAAGCCCAGCTTTCCGGTGGTGACCAGCTCGGTAATCTTCTCGGCGAGCCCCTGGCCGATGCCCGGCAGCTCTTGCAGGCGGCCGTCCTGGACCAGGGCCTTCAGGTCGTGGGAGGTGCCCGCCAGGCGGTCGGCCGCGGTGTCGTATGCGCGGACCTTGAAGGTGTTCTCCCCCTTGAGCTGAAGGAGCAGGGAGAGGTTGCGGAGCACCTGGATGACGGAATCTTTGTCGGGCGGAGTCACGGGGGGAAAGGTAATCCGGAAGACGCGGGGGCGCAGGGTGACATCGTGAAGAAAAGAGGGGCCTCCCCGGCCCGGCCCTCCCGGGGTAGAAGGTCAACCCCCCCTGCCCGGCAGGAGGGGGAACCTATCGTCCGAAGGGATAAAGAAGCCGATGAAGATCAAGCTGGGGCCGGCGGACTTCTCCGAGAAGGAGATGCGTGGCTACGAGGTGGGAAACCGCAACGTGTGCGTCGCCAAGATCAACGGGCGCTACAAGGGGCTCGATGACTGGTGCAACCACGCGGGCTGCCTGCTGTCGGGAGGCCGCCTCGAGGACAACCTGGTCATCTGTCCCTGCCATGAAGTCGGCTTTGACATGGATACGGGCAAGAACGAGACGTCCCCGGGCATCGCGGACGATCAGCCCGTGGTGGCCGTCGAGGTGCAGGACGGACAGCTCGTCATCGACGACCCCTGGGCGAAATAACGTCCACTGGAACGAAGGAAAGGGCGACCCATGGGCCACGAGGGCCACGACCACGATGACCACGAGCACGGCCACGGCCACGAGCATGGCCACAGCCACGGTCACACCCACCACCACCCCCACGGAGGGCACGGGCACGGGCACTCACACGCGGAGCGGGAGCACAAGGCCCACGCCCCCGCGCACGTGAGCGCTTTCGTCGTGACGTGCTCGGACAGCCGGGACGCGGCGCGGGACGAGAGCGGGCAGGCGCTGCGGGGAGGCCTGGAGGCGGCGGGCCACACGGTCTGCGGCTACAAGGTCGTGAAGGACGAGCCGGAGGCGATCCGGGCGGCGCTGGCCGAGGCGGCGGAGGCCGGGGCGCGCGCGGTGCTCTTCAACGGGGGCACGGGCATCGGCCGGCGGGACTCCACGGTGGAGACGCTGCGGGGGCTGTTCGAGAAGGAGCTGCCCGGCTTCGGGGAGCTGTTCCGGGCGCTCTCGTTCCAGCAGATCGGCAGCGCGGCGATGATGTCGCGGGCAACGGCGGGGACGTACCAGGGGATGATTGTCTTCGTGATGCCCGGCTCGCCCCAGGCGGTGCGCCTGGCCCTGGAGGCGCTGATTCTTCCGGAGCTGGGACACGCGGCGCGCGAGCTGACCCGCTGAAGGGCATGAAGCGGCGGCCCGGGGTTGTTGACGGGACCATGGGCGTTTCACGCGTGGGCAAGCGTTCCCGGGGGGAGGGACTGTCGGAGCAGGCGGCCGGGCGCTTGCGTCCGCTCCTGGAGTCCTTCCTGGCGTCCACGGACACGCGGGCTCGGATGGGGTTCGACCCCGTGGAGTTCCCGCACCGCTATGCCCATCCGCGCGACATCGAGGTGAGCGCGCTGCTGGCGGCCTCGCTGGCCTATGGGCGCGCGGACCTGTTCCGCCCCAAGGTGGACGGGTTGCTGCGCCGCATGGGCGCCTCGCCCGCGGCGTTCGTCCATGCGCTGACGGTGGACGGGGCGCGCGAGCTGCTCGATGGCTTCGTGTACCGCTTCAACGTGGGCACGGACGTGGCGGTGCTGCTGCTGGGCATGGGCCAGGTGCTCCGGGAGCACGGAAGCCTGGAGGCGCTCTTCGTCCAGGGCCGGGAGGCCCACGGCACGGTGCACGGGGCGCTGAGCCACTTCACGGCCGCGCTCCGGGAGGTGCCCATGGCGCCGCTGCGGCGGGCGCTGGGCCCGGAGCGGGGCCTGCACCACCTGCTGCCCTCGCCCCTGGGCGCGGGGGCCGCGAAGCGGCTCAACCTCTACCTGCGGTGGATGGTGCGCGGGCCGGACACGGTGGACTTCGGCATCTGGAAGCAGGTGCCCCCGTCCGCGCTGGTCATCCCGCTGGACACCCACATCGGGCGCATCTCCCAGCACCTGGGGCTCACCCGGCGCACGGACCTGAGCTGGCGCACGGCGGAGGAGGTGACGGCGTCGCTGCGGCTGCTGGATGCGGCGGACCCCGTCCGGTACGACTTCGCGCTGTGCCACTACGGGATGAGCGGGGTGTGCCCGGCCCAGCCCGTGGTGGAGAACTGCGCGAAGTGCGTGCTGCTGCCCACGTGCGCGGTGGGGCCCCGGCTGCTGCGGCGCCCGGCCCCGTCCGCGCGCCCCTGAATCAGCTCACCGGCTTCTCTCACGCCAGCGCCTCCGCGGGCCCGAAGAACTCGTAGTGGCACTGGTTCTCGGGGACGCCCAGCTCCTTCAACGCGCGCTTGATGGCCGCCATGAACGGCTTGGGCCCGAGGAAGTAGACGTCGATGTCCCGCTCCGCGGGCAGCCACCGCGCCAGCTGCTCGCGATCCAGCAGGCCCACCGCGTCCGGCGGGGCCGCGCCCTCGGTGGCCTCGGCGTGGCAGTAGAAGCGCCGCAGGTGGGGATGGGCCTGCGCCTGACGGTCGACCCACTCCCGGAAGGCGTGGACGCGGGCGTTGCGCGCGCAGTGGATGAAGTGGATGGGCCGGCCCTGGGGCAGGGCGGCCGTCAGCATGGCCAGCGTCGGGGTGATGCCCACGCCGCCGCTGATCAACACCAGGGGCTTGGTGCTGGGCCGCAGGGTGAACCCGCCCGCGGGCGGGAACAGCTCCAGGGTGTCGCCGGGGTGTACCCGCTCATGCAGGTACGCGGAGGCCTTGCCCTGGGGCTCGCGCTTGACGCTGATGCGGTAGGACTCCCCATTGGCCGCCGCCGACAGCGAGTAGTTGCGGCGCAACTCGACGCCGTCGATGAAGAGCCGCATGCCGATGTACTGCCCCGGGGCGAAGGGCATCAGGGGGCCGCCATCCTCGGGCCGCAGGTAGAAGGAGGTGATCTCCTCGCTCTCCTTCTCCTTGCGGACGACGCGGAACATCCGCCCGCCGCGCCAGCCGCCACGCGTCTGCGCCTTCTCGTCGTAGAGCTGCTTCTCGCTGGCGATGAGCAGGGTGGCCAGCTGCTCGTAGGCGGCGGTCCAGGCTTCCATCACCTCGGGGGTCGCCACCTGCTCGCCGAGCACCTCGCGGATGGCGCGCATCAAGCACGTGCCCACGATGGGGTAGTGCTCGGGGAGGATCTGCAGGGCCACGTGCTTCTGGATGATCTGCGTCACCAGGCCGCCGAGCTTCTCCAGCTCATCGATGTGGCGCGCGTACATGAGCACCGCGTGGGCCAACGCGCGGGGCTGCGCACCGCTCGCCTGGTGGGCCTGGTTGAACAGCGGCCGGACCTGGGGGTACTCGCCGAGCATCATGCGGTAGAAGTGCGTCGTCAGGGCCTCCCCGCCGCTCTCCAGCAAGGGCACGGTGGACTTGAGGATGTTCCGGTACGGAGCGCTGAGCATGGGGGTCTCCTGTCGAGAGGGTTTGGCCTGGGCGGGGCTGCCCCTCGCCGTGTTCCGTGCTTTGATAGAGCAGCTTCCATGCCGACCCGGGACCGTTGGAAAATCAGGGGGTTGTCTCAGGCTCAGGTCAATTGGACCTGGGGGGTTGAGAGTCAAATGGACTCGCGGCGGTCACAATGACTTCTTCGCCGGTGTTCCAGGCGCTCATTCCCCTGGTGGACGACCTGTCGCGGGAGCTGCCCGAACAGGAGCGCTACCGGCGGCTGCTGCAGGCGCTGCGCCTGTTGCTGCCATGCGATGCGGCCGCGCTGCTGCGCCTGGAAGGCGAGTGGCTGGTCCCCCTGTCGGTCAACGGCCTCTCGGAGGACACGCTGGGGCGGCGCTTCCGGGTGAGCGAGCATCCCCGCTTCCAGGTGCTGCTGGCCAACATGGCGCCGACGCGCTTTCCCGCCGACAGCGCCCTGCCGGACCCCTACGACGGCCTGGTGCAGGGGGCGCACGGCGACCTTGAGGTCCACGATTGCATGGGCTGCCCGTTGCTGGTGGACGAGCACGTGTGGGGCCTGCTGACCCTGGACGCGCTGGCCCCCGGGCGGCTGGCCCCCGTGGCTCTGGGCACCTTGCAGGCCTTCGCGAGCCTGGCGGCGGCCACCGTGCGGGTGACCCAGCGCATCGAGCGGCTGGTGATGCGGGCCGAAGGCGAGTTCCAGCGGGCGGAGACCTACCGTCTGGCGGCCGGGCAGCGGCCCCATACGTTGATTGGCCAGAGCGAGCCCTTCTGCAAGCTCCTGGAGGACATCGCGCTGGTGGGCGCCAGCGCGCTGAGCGTGCTCATCAGTGGAGAGACTGGGGTGGGCAAGGAGCTGGTGGCCCAGGCGCTCCACGCGGCCTCACCCCGCGCGCACCGGCCGCTCGTCAGCCTCAACTGCGCCGCCTTGCCCGAGAGCCTGGTGGAAAGCGAGCTCTTCGGCCACGTCGTGGGCGCCTTCTCGGGGGCGGTGAGCGACCGGCGCGGCAAGTTCGAGCTGGCCGATGGGGGCACGCTGCTCCTGGACGAGGTGGGCGAGCTGCCGCTTCCGGTGCAGGCCAAGCTGCTGCGCGTGCTCCAGAGCGGGCAGTTGCAGCGCCTGGGCTCGGACCGGGAGCACCGCATCGACGTGCGGCTGCTGGCCGCCACCAACCGGGACCTGGCCGAGGAAGTGCGGCAGGGGCGCTACCGGGCCGACCTCTATCACCGGCTCAGCGTGTTTCCGCTGCGCGTGCCCGCCTTGCGCGAGCGCGGCACCGACGTGCTGCTGCTGACGGGCTATTTCCTCGAGGAGAACCGCTCACGCCTGGGCCTGCGCAGCCTGCGCCTGAGCAGCGATGCGGAGGCCGCGCTGTGTGCCTACGCCTGGCCTGGGAACGTGCGGGAGCTGGAGCACCTGGTGGCCCGCACCGCGCTCCGGGCCTATGGGCAGCGCCGCGATGACAGCCGCATCCTTACCCTGTCAGCGGAGGACTTCGCGCTCCACGGAGCGCCGGCGGGCCCGCCGCGCGCGGAGCCTCTGCCCGGGCCCGAGGAGGCCCCGGTGGGGGACCTCCGTGAGGCGGTGGAGCACTTCGAGCGCCGGCAGATCCGCGCGAGCCTCGAACGGCACCAGGGCAACTGGGCCTCCGCGGCCCGGGAGCTGGGCCTGGATCGCGCCAACCTGCGGCGGCTGGCCAAACGCCTGGGGCTCGTCTGAGCCGGGTCCGTGCTACAGCGCCTGGGCGATCTCGGCCATCTGGTTGAACACCGTGCCCCAGCCTTCGTGGAACCCCATCTCGGCGTGGCGCTGGGCGCCCTCCGCGTCCTGGTGCATCGCGATGGCGGTGTACTTCGTTCCCTTGCCCCGGGGCTCCAGCAGGATGGCGGCGGTGAAAATGGGAATCCCGGAGGGCTTGGCCGGACGGAAGCCGGGCTCGAGCGCGATGGTCCAGACGAGCTTCTGGTGCTTCACCACCTCCAGGTAGCACCCGGTGGTGCGGGATTCGTCCTTCCCATCCGGAGAGCGCAGCACGGTGCGAAAGATGCCGCCGGGGCGAAGGTCCACCTCACACGCCTCGGTCGTCCACGGCCGGGGAGCGAACCACTTCTTCAGGTGCTCGGGCTGGGTCCACGCGAGCCATACCCGCTCGGGCGAAGCCTCCGTTACACGCTCCAGCACCAGGTCGAGCTTCGGATCGGGTTGATAGGCAAGGGGGGCGGTCATGGTTCGTTCTCCCAGGGTTCATCGAGGTATTGATCCAGCTGATCCAAACGGCGCTCCCAGACCGCGCGCTGCTGGGCCAGCCAGTCCTGTGCGTCTTCCAGCGGCTTGGGGGCGAGCTGGAAGGTGCGCACCCGCCCACGCTTGCGCGAGCGCACCAGGCCGCAGTCCTCCAGCACGTTCAGGTGCTGGGCGAACGACGGCAACGCCATCTGGAAGGGCCGGGCCAGCTCGCTCATGGCGGCGGGACCCGTGCTCAACCGTTCGAGCACCGCGCGCCGCGTGGGGTCGGCCAGGGCCTGGAACACGCGGGTGAGTTGCTGGGCTTGGGGCGCCATGAAAGAGACCATGGTCCCTTTCAATACTTAGGTCAATACCTTTGTATTGCTTGGGTTCTTCCCTGGGCTGCTTCGCGGAGGCGAATGCGATCGGGCCGCCGTTTGGCGGTGTTTCGTGGACGAATGGCAGTAAGCTCCCCAGGCGACACCAGGTCCCTCTTTCGGCGGAACCCCCCACAGGAGAAGTCCGTGCCCTACAAACCGCTTCCCGTATTGTTCATGGCGTTGTGTTCCCTGGGCCTCGTGGCTTGCTCTGCGAAGTCCGGCACCGAGGCGGTACAGCCTTCAGACCGGGTGGCGAGGGTCTCTGCCGCGGCCAGCGCGTGCGCGGCGGATTCCTCCTGGCTCACCAGCTCCACCCTGCCCAGCGAGGTGCCCGGCAACCAGTCGAGCTGCAATTTCCAGCAGTTCATGTGGCAGTCCCTGCTCGCGCTCGTCCAGCCGGTCAGCAGCGGCTCCAACATGCTGCAATTCGAGACGTGGATGCCCTCCTACGGCATCTTCATCAAGGATGGGACGCCGACTCCCTGGGGCCAGGAGCCGCCCACCTCTTGCAACATCCAACCCAATCTTGCCATCACGGGCGGCAAGACGCCCCGCCTCTACACCGACATCATCAAGCAGGCCGGCGCCGATCAGCCCCTCATGGATCCGAAGGGCAATTTTGTCTACTACGGCATGTCCGTGAACCAGAGCGTCTACGCCATGTTCACGTCCTGCCAGCTCTACAAGGCCAACTGCGCGGGCCCCCTCAAGCCCGGGAACAAGGGCATCGACCTCATCTCGAAGTATCCGAACCTGGCCCTCCCCGATACCGCCGTCGAGCTCAAGACGAGCTGGATGGTGCTCGATGACGCGGCGGTGGCCTCGGGCCTCTATTACGTGGTCCCCGGCCTGATTCAGTACAAGAACTCGCCTTGCCGCCAGGTCAGCCTGGGGCTGACCGGCATGCACATCGTGGCCAAGACCCCGGACTTCCCGGCGATGCTCTGGGCCACGTTCGAGCACCGCAACAACGCGCCCGATTGCAGCAACACCTCGGCCTCGCCGCCCCTTGGAGGCGCGTGGAACTTCTACAACCCCCAGTGCACCAACTGTAAGCTCAATGCCTATGAGGTGGGCAAACCGGCCCAGGTCTGCCGCATGCACCCGCAGGGAGACTCGGCCACGGGCGTCTTCCCCGGAGGGGAGAACTGCAGCGTCAACCCCAACCAGTTCGCCTGCCAGGAGAAGACCCAGCAGATGCTCGCCGAGAGCACCGCGGCCATCAACGCCATCAACAGCAGCGTCCAGTCGCTCATCCAGGCCAACCCCACCCTCATCAACAAGGTCTGGGCCAACTACGAACTCGTTGGCAACGTGTGGACCACCGGAAAGACCATGCCGCCTTACCTGCAAGCGCAGGCAGGCTCGCTGTCCGCCGCCAATACTTCCATGGAGACCTTCGTTCAGAACGGCGTCGCCGCGGTGAGCAACCCCTACAACTGCTTGAGCTGCCACAACATGTCGGGCCCCAGCGACAGCCAGAACCTGCCGCCCGTGGGCTTGAGCCATCTCTTCGACGAAGTCCAGATGCCGGGTGGGTGCGAGAACGGCGCTTTGCCCACCGCTTGCAACGCCTACCTCAACAACCCCTAAGAGGAGACCAGAATGAGCTACCTCGACCAACCTCGCATCAATTTTTCCGGGCAGTTCCAGGCCTCGCCGGCCACCATCAACAACACGCCCAACAATTACAACCCGGACAACTACGACGAAGACTCGCTCAAGCCGAAGAACATCGAACTCTATTGGGAGCCCAAGGGCGACAGCATCTTCGATCTGCTCAAATGCACGGTGACCACCCTCGATGCCCCCAGCGCCACCAGCGACTCCCTGCTGGGGGCCTCGGTCACGGCGCTGTACACCAGCTCTCCGCCCAAGCTGGTGGACCTGGATCCCATGCAGCAGAACGGCAGTGAGATCTGGGGCATGACCGTCATGATCGGCACCTTCGACGGCGCCTACGTCCAGGGGGTCTTCACGCCGATCGCGTTCAACGGCATCTGGGGCAACTCGCAGGGCCCCAATACCCCACGGAACTCCGCGAGCGGCTCCGCCGTCTACCAATCGACGCTCACCAACCTGAAATGGAATGTTGGCAATTCGGCGGTCCTCCAGGCGCTCCAGAAGGCCTCGCCCAACCGCCTGTCCATTCGCATGGTGGTCAGCGCCCACAACAACGGCCCGCAGCTCTATGCCTTCACCAGCGCGACGTTCCAGACGATGCTGGGGAAGGGCGTCCCCCAGAGTGTCCTGAACCAGATCACGAGCCTCCAGCAATACGTGATGAACCTCGACGCGGACGGAAATCCCGTGCCTCCGGGGCGGGGCTTCATCCCGACGATGGCCTACGTCAACAACCTGCTCGAACAACTCCTGGGACAGAGCACGGCGCAGCAGTACGGTCCGGCAATCCTGGCCGCCACCCAGCAGCCCTATCAGCCCTGGATCG
The DNA here is from genome assembly GCF_020103775.1 of Allostigmatella hybrida. Classification (NCBI taxonomy): domain Bacteria; kingdom Pseudomonadati; phylum Myxococcota; class Myxococcia; order Myxococcales; family Archangiaceae; genus Allostigmatella; species Allostigmatella hybrida. Next base: position 14,343 of record NZ_JAHXBH010000023.1, on the reverse strand, counting down.
ACTACAGCACCAATCAACCGCTGCCCGAGCAGCCGCTCCATGAGTTCAACTATGGAAAGCTCGTGGGCTCCATCGGGCCCTGCCTGGATGACGAGCCCACCTTTGCCGTCCCGGCGCGCACCCTGGCGCCGCCGCCCAAGGGGTCAACTCCCGCCGCGTGGTGGGCCCAAGCCCAGCTCAATCTCCAGAGCACTACGCCCTCGTTGACCATCGACCTCGCCAACTCGCTGCCTGTCCGGCTGCCGGGACGGCCGCTGTGGGCCGAGAAGCTCGGGACGTTGTCGCTCGCCTATTACACGGGCTCCGGAGACAGCAAGACATACACGACCTTCGTCCCGTCGATCGACTACGCCAATCCGGACTTCATCGACAAGCGCTCCGGGATGCTGACCGTCACCCAATTCGGTTCCGTGGACCCGAAGAGCCTCGCGAACCTCCCGATCGCCCTTCAAAGCACCACGACCGTCAACGGCAAGCCCGTGACCCAGACCCTGTTGGAGGAGAACTCCGAGGGACTGAGCATGCGCGCGGATCAGTTCCTCTTCCGAATGAACCCGGGCATGCAGACCACGTCCAGCTTCCCGCTTGGTGAGACCCAGACCGTCAATCTCTACGTGCGCAAGTTCGGCCGCGTGGACGGGACGGACCAGTGGAAGATCCAATTGAACACGCTGAGCCCGAGCGCGGCGGCCGACTACACCCTCGGCACGCTGGGGACGTCGGGCACCAATGGCATCAACGCGAACAACATCTCGACGCCCCCGGGAAAGCTCGTCCTCTCCTCGAACGTGGTGGCGATCAACGGAGGCAAAGCCACCGTCACGCTCACCGGCCAGGATCCCGGCAATCCACGCGGCCACGTCGACGGGCAGGTCTACTTCACCTCCTACACGTTCTCCCCCACGGTCGCGGACTACAACCAGGATCCCGACGATCTCGTCAGCGTTCAGATCTACCAACAGAATCCCATCAGGGGCACGCCCTCATGGACCAACGGCATCCGGGACATCCTGCGGCAATACGGCATGCTCTATCCCATCATGGGCCGCTTCCAGCTGTGGACCTATGAAGGGGTCGTGGGGAACCGCGACAAGATCCAGCGTGTCCTCGGGTTGGACATGAGCCAGCCGCTGCACATGCCGGCGAGCCGCGATCTGTCAGCGATCCGGTGCAAGCTCATCCTGGACTGGTTCCAGGCGGGGATGCCCTATGGCCCCATTGGCCCTGCGGGAGGACCGGGAGCGGCCTGGGACAATCTGCCCACGGTCAGTGGCTGGGGGCCCATGACGAGCCTCCTAGTTCGCTCCGGCGACATCATCGACGCCCTTCAACCCAGCTATGGCGCTAATTCCGCGCCCTTCCAGGGAGGCAATGGCGGTAACGCCACCACGATCGATCTCACCGGCGACGCGATCGTGTCGCTCACCGGTTTCACGGGCACGTACTTCGGCATGGAGCAGGTGGCGCAGATCACCTTCAAGACCGCGCGCGGCAAGACCCACGGCCCCTTTGGGACGCTGCACAACGTGCAGAACACGCAGAGCTTTACACTCGACGCGCCGAAAGGCAGTGGGATCCGGTCGTTCTTCGGGACGACGGTCGTGCACTCGGGTGGGACGACATACGTCGCCTCGCTCGGAGGCAACGTGCAGTTGCTCTAGCGCCCAGCAGGCCACGGGCGGATTTTGCCCGTGGCCCTCAATTGGATCGCCCAGATCGGGGGGGGCTGGTGCGGCGGCGGCTTCGGCCATTGCCGATTGACCTGCCCCCACCGCACGCAAGGACAGGCGTTTAGGCAACAGGGCCGCCATGTCCGTGTCAAGAACGGCGGCCAGGGGAGAGTGCACGCCTGGGACCACGAGCGGTGGCGTCGGAGGCGTGCCAGCAGGGGCAAGTGGAAATCGCCATTGGTGAACTCGACGCTTTCAACTGCGATGCGTTCTCCATCGGTCAGTGCGCTCGGCTCGCCTCCGGCGGGTTCGATTCCCGCCGCCTCCACATTTTTACTACGTCTTTACGGATGGTTAGCGGCTTCCTCCATCCGTGTTGCATGTATGTCGCACGCGGGCGCAGAGGGCCGGTCGAGCACCCCGACCGCCTCTCGGCGCGTGTCCGGGCTCAGGTGGGCGTACCGCTCGGTCATTTCGATGGTGACGTGTCCCATCAACTCCTGAATGACCTTGAGAGGAATGCCCCGCATCGCAAGGTGGCTGGCGTAGGTGTGGCGGAGGTCGTGCCACCCGATCCGCCCCTCCTCGCGGCTAATGCCCGCCCGATGGAGGGCTCTGCGAAGCGGCTGCGCCATCTTGCCCGCAGTGAGCGGCTGGCCGTCCTCCTGGCAGAACACGAAGCGGCCCCGCAGGTGACGGTGGGCCTTGAGGGCCTCCACTGCTGATGCGGGAAGGTCTACGGTGCGCTCCCGTCCGCCCTTGGGCAAGTCCGTCACGCCACGCCAGACGGTGCGCCGCACGTTGAGCCGCCCCTGTGACAAGTCCATGTCACCCCACTGGAGCCCGATCATTTCTCCCTGACGAAGCCCCGTCTTCAGCGCCACCAGCAGCAACGTCCGCCATTCCATCTCGGCAGCGTCGATCAACCGCTCGGCTTCCTCGAAGCTGAGGAAATCGAAGGTGGGCTTGGGCAGTTTCCCAAAGAGTTTCACGCGGGGAGCCTGCGGGATGACCCGCTGTTCCTCCGCGAGAGCCAGCAGCTTGCTCAACGCTGACAGGACGTTGTTGATCGTCTTGAGGCTCAGGGGCTTGGGCGCCACATCGCCGCGCTTGAGAAGGGCGGCCTTCGTCGGGGCCTCCTTCCGGGCGCGGGCAGCGGACTTCTTCTTCCGCATGACGGCTTTGAAGTCTTCCATCTCTGCCGGTCCAATAGCAGACAAAGCCATCTGCCCGAAGAAGGGGAGCAGGTGATCCTCCAAGAGTTGCCGCTTGGTGACGACGCTGGAGTGTTTGTTGTTGTTCTCGCTATAGGTGAGGAAGCGCGGGGCGAACTGCGACAACGTGACGCGGTTTTCCTCGCTGATGTTCTCCTTTCCGAAGGTTCCATTGAGGAGAGCGGCGCGCAATTCGCGCTCGTACTGCTCGGCACCCCGGCGCGTCTGCACGGGCGAGAACTTCACGACTCGCTGTTGCCGTCCGTCCGGGTGGTGAAACATGAAGTCCACTTGCCAAGCCTCCTCGGCCTTCCCTGCCTTGTTCTGCCACTTCCGCAATCTGACACTCATTTCCGACTCCCGAGCGCAGAATCACGGTCCTTACCGGCTGTCCACTCTAGCAGGGCCGCGCGGCGGAGGCGTAGGGTTTTGCCAATACGAGCCACGCCGGGCACTTGTTCGAGTCGGATCGCCTCATAGAGCGTCTTCCGATTCACTCGCAGCAATTCGGCGGCTTCCTCCACCGTGAGAAACTCAGGCACGTTGCCCGCAGCAAGAGAGGACGCGCTCATAACTGGTGCCCCTCCTGCCCTCGTTGAGGGGTCTGTGCTTCGTGTGGCCCCTGCATGGGTGAGATGCTCCATGTGGCCGAGTGTCCGACGCTGCGCGCCTGTAGCCAGGACGCGCAGCGCCATGCGGTGAGGGGCGAGGAACCGCCCAGCGCGAAGCGGTGCGGCGACCCGAGCGCATCCGGAGGGTGGCGGGGACACAATGCGCTGCGGGTGCTGTCCACGTCGGACCGCCCCGCGTCCTGGGGGCAGCCGTTGTACTGCACTGCATGGGCAACAGTGTCTCGCACCCTTCCGAGCACCGGCAGTGCTCCGGGCCGCGCTGGGCAGCGCTGGCCCGTGTTCGGCAGGCTTGGACAGGGGCGCGCGCGTCCCGTCCAGGCGGGAAGCGTGCGCGCCCCTCGTGCTTGCCGGGTGTTGTGTGGGTCGTGAATCATGCCGCCCAAGGTGCCCAATCGCGGCGCGGTTGGACATTGGGTAAGAACAGGCAAATTCCGACTTATCTAGGCAAACACCAACAAACACCTACAATCTCCTCGTTTAACGGTCGAGCCCGCACGGATACTAGACAGGCAAGGAGCGGTGTATCGCTCCACGGCTGGAGTCGGGCTCAAGGCTTGACGGTTGGTGCGTCCTGGCGTGACAGCTGGCGCGTCTTGGCGTGACAATCGGCGTTGTTCCCGGCGGTGTCACCCGACAGCAAACAAAGGCGCCTGAACGCGCCGCACAGAAGGACTTGGCCCCCCTGGGATTCATCCCGCCCCTCACCTCACCCGCCTTTCCACACTCGCCAAACAGCCCGGAACTACCCGGGCCAGGGGGGACACAGTGCAACGGGAAGTGCCCAGCCATGGACGAAGCGTGAAAGTTGATCGGCAAGCGTGCAGACGGGCAACCGAGGGCCTTGCGCACGGCGCAGATGGAGTGCGCGCGGCGCGGTGGCTCGGCTGAGCACCGTGCAGAGTGCGCGGCGTTCGCACGGGACTGCTGCGGGACTTCCACTGGCGCCACCACGGCGCCACCACGGTCTACCGAGTCACTGCGGCCCGGTGCGCGTCGGTCATTTCCAGCTCGGCCCTGGTGCCGCGCGTCGGACAGCTGTAACTGTTCGCCCTGCCCCGTGGTGATGGGGTGCCCACCGCTCTTGGGCCGCCAGACGGACATCCCGGCTCCACTCCGAGTGGGGACACGGCGCTCAGAACGCTGGCGCAGCGTCCGCCTTGCGTCCTCCTCCAACTCGACTGGCTGCTCGGGTGTGGTTCTCATCCTGAGCAAGGAAGCCTTGGGCTGTGGGCCTCCTGCCGGTGGCGCATGGCGCAAGCCTGTCTGACAGCAGGACAGCCTTGGATCGGCCGCGACCGGCAACTCCCCTCACCGACTCAGGCGCTGGCTCTCCAACACGATGCGGCTCGGCCCGATGCTCCTTCTGCGCCTTCATGGACGGCTGCATGGGGGATTGCTCAGGATGAGATCATGCGCCTCGTGAAGAAGCGGCAGAAGGCGGGTGCGGCCGAGCACGCGGAGGCGGCCACTGAGCCGGACAAGGACAAATAATCAGAGCCCTTCGGTATTTGGCAGCGGAGGTCGGTATGGCAGTTCTCTGCTCCAATAGCTGATGGCAATAAAGGGCTCAGCACCGTCTCGCCCTTCAATAAGAGACATCCTAATTACCATCTTTGCGACTATGCCCGGATATTCCCCGCCCGGCCCAATGAACCACACGTGGTAGTCGTTGCTGCTTTGCGCCTTGTTCGGCGGACCGTATTTCGCAGAGAGCCCCTCGTGGAACTTGCCCATACGCGTCCTGCACTGAGCCAGCGATTTGCATGTCGCGTGGAGGTCTACCCCGTAGAGTCGGCCATCTGAAAAGCAGAGATTCAGCGTGGCTTCCGTTCCTGCAACTGCGACAGGCTGCTCTACGAACCAACAGCGCCCATCTCCGAATTGGGCCATGCCGGGATAGTGCGTCTTCACCTCTTGAAGAGTCATGCCCCACCGCAACTGCCCATAGCCGAGGCTGGAGCGCCAGGAGAGCGGCGGCATGGCCGGTTCCTGGCCCACAGCCAGAGCACTCCAGCAGATAGCCAGGAAGCACAACACCCGGCTCAACCCCGTGTGATTGCGTGTGATCGTTCCAATCTCGGACATCGACTTGCCCTCCGAACGGCCTCGACAACATAGCATGTCAGGACAGCGGCACATGACGGAGCATTACTTCTCCCTTTTTCGCGAAAGGGCTCCCTCGTCCAACGCGCTCTGAACCGGCTGCTCGGGTCTGGTTCTCATCCTGGCGCGCTCCACGGGGCCGGGCGGGCCGAGCCGAGCGTCCGACGCGCGAGGGCTCCACGGTGAGCACCGCTGCGGCTCTTGGCGCGTGCTCCCCGGGCTGAGCCGAGCAGCCGGGCGTCCGACACGCGAGGGCCCCACGGTGAGCACTGCTGCGGTTCTTGGCGGGTGCTCCACAGGCCGAGCCGAGCGGTGGGGCCTCCGGCGCGCGAGGGGCTCCACGGTGAGCGCCGCTGCGGCCCTGGCGCGCTCCACGGGCCCGGCCGAGTGCCGGGCGTCCGACGCGCGAGGGCTCCACGGTGAGCGCCGCTGCGGCCCTGGCGCGCGTGCTCCACGGGGCCGAGCCGAGCGGCCGGGCCTCCGACGCGGTAAGTGCGCGCCCTGCCCCGGGGGTGGAGCAGCCAGCCGGGCAGCAGCGTTTCACCCGGAGTGGGAACGGAGCGCGGAGATCGCTGACGCGGTGTCCGTCTGGCGGGCTCCACACGCTCGGCTGGCCGCCGCTTCCCCGCTTCTCCGACGGGGTACGGCGCTCAGTTACGGACAGCTCCAGTTCGGCCCCGGTGCCGCGCGCGTCCAGGGCGCCCAGCTCGGCCCGGTGCCGCGCGCGTCGGACAGCCCCAGTTCGGCCCCAGTGCGGCGCGCGTCGGACAGCCCCAGCTCGGCGCGGCGGATAGCGCCAGCTCGGCCCGGGGACGCGGGCGGATGGCGCCAGCTCGGCTCCGCTGGTGGACGCGGCGGATATCGTCAGCTCGGCCCTAGTGGCGCGCGGCGGATAGCGCCAGTGGCGCGCGGATATCGCCAGCTCGGCTCGGTGGCGCGCGCGGCGGATATCGCCAGCTCGGCCCTGGTGGCGCGCGGCGGATATCGCCAGCTCGGCCCGGTGGCGGGCGTGGCGGATATCGCCAGCTCGGCTCGGTGGCGCGCGCGGCGGATATCGCCAGCTCGGCTCGGTGGAGCACGCCCGCAACTTGGCAGTGCGGAACCCAGCCAAGAGAACGCGCCAGCGGGTGCCCCGCCGAACGGCTCCAAGGGCTCTAAAACCGCGCTGCGGCGGTGGGGCCGCCATCCTGCTTCCCGAACGCAGGGTGGCCCCTTAGCGCGCGCCAAAACGCCGACGTCAGGGACAGCGCCGCCCGGAGGTACGCCAGGAATCCGCGCCACAATCCCCACAGCGCGAGCAGGCAGGCGCGTTATCCGCCAAGCGCGCCTAGCCTGAGGCAGCCGAGCGCGGCCCAGCTGACCACTGGCCAGCGCTGGCAGGCGCGGAGGAAGACGCGGGCGCGTTGCCGCGACCTGCCTCGCTTCAAGCACCGGCCCAAGCGCGCCCCACCCGGGCCAGAGGAGCACCCACAACGCGCGGGCAGCGTCTGCTAGGGTGCCTACCTTGGAGGTCATGAACTCTTGCTCTCACCCGCGCCCCTGGCTCTTGTGCTCCTTCTGCTCGGGGGAACACTGGCCCAAGCCCAACCGGCGCCCACGCGCGAACTGCGCCGCCGCTCCTTCACCCTGACAGGCTCGTCCCTAGAGGCACTCATCGCCACGGGGATCCGCACGTCCATCGTGTTTGGTGTCCCTATCGAGGGTGAGGCCGTCGAAGTGGACACGAGCCGGATCAAGATCGTGGACACGGGCAAGCGCTCGATCATCATCGAGCCCTTGAGCGAGCCCCGGCCCGGTGAACGTTGGACGCTGCGCGTGCCGTTGGCGGATGGGAAGGCGCCCGCGTTGGCCGAGTTCGCGCTCGTCGTGCACCCTTCCGAAGTGGACACGGAGATCAACGTTTTACGGCGCAAGGAGCCGGAGCCAGCTTGTCAGACGGCGTGCGCGCCATGCGCCGCCCAGAGTCCGGCAGACGCCGTTACAAGCGGGTTCTTTGATGACGATGGAGTCCAGACCGGGAAGGTTCTCACCGTCTCATCCACTGCGGGCGGATTTCAGGCCAGACCCGGAGCGGTCTACCGCGCTAAGGGATGGGTGCTAGTGGATGTGGAGATCATCCCTCCGCCCGAACACACAACATGGAGGCCGACCGGCGCCACGTTGACGAGCAAGACTGGCGAGGCGCGCGTGCGGACGGTGAAGGTGGAACTGAGCCAGTTTTCCGGCACCGTGCGCGTGCTCGTGGAAACGGACGTGCCGCCCCCAGGCGCGGGGCTTCAATTCGCCTTGAACCTTCACGGTCCTGAGGGGACGCCCTCCTTCTCGATTCCTTCGATAAATCTTCCGCCAGCAAAGGAGCACAAGCCATGATCGGAGCGGTGGAGCTTGAGCCCGGCACTCTCGTTGACGGGTGGCAGATCATCCGGGCCTTACGCACGGGCGGCTTTGGTGCCGTTCACCATGCCGAGCAGCAGGGGAAGCCTTTCGCGATCAAGGTCGCCCTGCACCGTGAGCAGAGCGGCGATACCGGCAGAACGCACGCGCGAGCGCTTCGCGAGGTGGCGATCCTGCTGACGATGGCTCATCCCCACATCATCAAGACGCGCGGCTTCGGGTACTTGCCCGATGGGCGCGTGTATTGCGTGCTGGAGTACGTAGACGGCTGGACGCTGGGAGACTGGCTAGAGCGCACTCACCCGACGTTCCAGGAGATTACGCGCGTGTTCGCCAAGATCGCCGGCGCCATCGCGTACATGCACGGGCGCGGCGTGCTGCACCGAGATTTGAAGCTGTCCAACGTGATGATCCGCAAGAACGGCGAGCCGGTGATCATCGATCTGGGCTGCGCGACCTACGCGAACGCCGAGGAGTTGACGACCACACCGTTGCCCCCTGGAACCGAGCGCTACCGCGCGCCCGAGGCGCAAGAGTTCTTCTACAAGCAAGGGCGCAAGCGAGGGGCGCGCTATGCGTTCAAGGTGACGGATGAACTGTTCGCCGTGGGAATCATGCTCCACGAGCTACTCACAGATCCGCTCCCCACCAAGGACAAGCCCCGCAGCGCTCTCGCGGATTCCACGTTGGACTTGCCCCCGCCCCGAGACGTGAACCCGCGAGTTCCTCAAGCCTTGAGCGCGCTCGTGGAGAGCTTGGTAGCGCGTGCGCCAGCACTAAGGCCCGAGAGCTTCGAGGCACTGCGGCGCGAGTTGTTGGAACTGGCCGACCACCCCGCGCCTGAATACGCGGCGCAAGCACACCCGCCCTCGTTGCAGCGCACACCCGGTGAAGGCGGGCAGGGTGCCGGACTCGCGGCGCGTGGGAATGAGGGTTGGCGCAAGATTCTGGCACTGGCGGACAAGCACGCCTCACGCGTGCGTGGCCGACTCCAGCCGCGCGCATTGGCGGGCATGAGGGCTGCTTCACGCCAGCACTGGCGTAAACCTCTGGCGCTGGCGGGCATGGTGGCTGCCCTTGTGCTGGCTGCCGGTGCGGCTGCATGGCTGACACGCGAGCACCCCGCCCCCGCGTCGCCGACCGCACCGAGAGAGGCCGCGCCCGCCGCCCCGCTTCCCGCTGTGAAGGCCGCGCCCGTGCCCGCGCTCGCGCAGGACTCAGCCCCCGCCGTTTCTGCCACCGCACCCAAGGAAGGATCTCCCGTGAAGCCCAAGCCGCCCGATGCTCTCAAGTCCCCCCGTGCCACACGCGCGACGAAAGCAGCCCCCGCCCCGACTGATCCCGGCTTCCCGGCATGGTGCAAGGCGCTGCCGTTGGCGGTCGCCATGGCTACCAACGGCTGCGCGTCCGTCCGTATCAAGGCGGAGCCTTTCGAGTGTTCGCCCGGCGCGGTCGAATCCATGGAAAGGCTCGGCTGGGAGATCGGTGAGAAATTCGTTTTCAATCTCGACGAACAATGCCCAGCCCGTGGCCTGTGCGAGTTCACGCTAGGCGGCCCGGTTACTGGCGTCGTGCCCAACGGCAACCAGCCTAAAGCCCCCCCTGGCACGCTGTTCTACGGGCGGATCTACGTCACTGATGAGAAGAACGGTGCTCCCTACGAGATCAGAGCCATCTACGATCACGTAGAACTCCCCGGCAAAGCCAAGGTGCCGGTGTGCGTTGTCTCTGGCCCTCACGGCGTCGCGAAGGGAGCCAAGGACGGCACTGCACTGGCCACAAGCCCCAGCAACGGGAGGACCGTGAGAAGCTGGGCGCCCTAAGGGGGCAGCCGTAGTTGCGCCGCCCCGGTACGGGCCGTGGAGCGCGGCGGACAGCTCCAGCTCGGCCCGGGTGCTGCGCGCGTCCAGGCGCGCCCCAACTCGGCCCGGTGATGAGCTGGGAGCCACCTCGAAGCGCTCCAGCTCGGTCCGGTGCTGCGCGCCTCGGATAGCTCCAGCTCTCGGACCTGGTGCCGCGCTGCGGACAGCTCCAGCTCGGCCCTGGTGCCGCGCGCGTCGGGCGCCCCGACTCGGCCTGGGTGCTGCACGCGTCGAACAGCTCTAGCTCGGCCCAGTTGGAGGTGGCTTCCCGAGCGGGGAGGGGTACATTTATACGACAAGGCTGGAAATTGGCTGTTTTTTGAACGCATCCGCCCTACCTGCCCCATCGTTCACCCTGACCCCATGTGCCGGGTAGTGTCTCTTTCCGTCGCGCGGCTCCTTGCTGCGCGCCTTTAGGAGCTTGCATCCCATGGCCACCGCGAAAGGCCCCCAGAAACCCGAGGTGCGGATCCTCTTCACCTTCGGAGAATTCTCGTATGCGCTCGCCCGGGAACTGGAGACGACAAATCACGGGGAAACCGTGCTCCTTGTTCAGCAGCGCTCCCGGCTCGGCCCGGAGGGAAACTACCTCGCTCGAAGTCTGCCGCCCTCCTCGCCCAAGCACGATCCCGAAACGCTCGCCAAGATCCGAGCGCGGCTGGAGGAAGAATCACGGCTCGCCACCTACCTGGATCATCCCAACATCGCCCGCGTGCTGGGGCGCACCGAGGCCCAAGGCGTTCTCTACATCCTCACCGAGCGCGTCTCGGGCACTCGACTGGACACCTACGTCACCGCCATGATGATGCGCGGGGTCTGCCTGTCGGCAGGCTTCGCACTCTACGTGGGCGCCGAAGTGGCGAGTGCTCTCCAGCACGCGCACACGCGCACCGATGAGCAAGGACGCCCGCTGGGCATCGTTCACCGGGACGTGAACCCCGCCCGCATCTACTTGCGATGGGATGGCTCGGTGAGGCTCACGGATTTTGCGCTCGCCCGCTCGCTGCTCCCGGGCCGGGTGGCAACCTCGGTCCCGCGCCCGCAGGGGGACGCCTACTACGGCGCTCCCGAGGCGCTTCTCGGCGAGCCGATGGATCCGCGCTCGGACCTGTTCGCGCTCGGCTTGGTGCTGCTGGAGATTGTCACGTCCCAGGGGCTCTACAGCACGGCCACGCTGCGCGCCTCTGACTTGGAAGCAGCGTTGACCCCCGAGGTGCGCGCGCAGGTGGTGGCCGCTCACACGACGGCCACGATTGCGGAACTGCCCGAGCAAGTAGACGACTACATCCTGCGGGCCGCGACGTACACCGCGCAGGAGGTGGAGCACCTGACAGAAGAACTCTTCCCCCCCCTGCGCTCCATCCTCCGAAAGTTGCTCCAGCGCCGCCCGGATGACCGCTACCCGTCTGCCGCAGCCTTGGAGGAAGAGCTGCGCCAAGCGCTGGAGTCGTTGGGGGCTCCCTACGGAGCCCCCGAAGCTGTGGCGGAAGTCCGCCGCATGACGGCGCAGGCCCGTATGCACAAGGACGTGGGCAGCCCCACGGCACCGGACTCCGAAGCCACCACGCGCATGCTGTCGGCGGATCACATCACCACCTCGCCGGGGGGCTCCGCGTAGCGCTCGGCCTCTTGTTTCAGCACCCAGCCCCGCAGCCCCGTGTCGGCGTCGCGCAGAGAGGGGAGCGGCCTGCCTCTAACTTGGAGGGGGACAAGCCGACCCGCTCGAAGCGCGCACCACTGGCCACGCCGAGGGGAACCGGCGTGGCCGGGTACGAGGCGACCGGAGGCGTCCTGAACCTTGGGGCGCCTCCGGTCGTTGCAGTTCACCGGCCCCGGTGAGCAGACCGGGCTTTCTCTCTCCTATTTCTGTCATGCACTGACTGGCTCGGATTCCTCCGTGCTGGCGTGGTGCGCGAGGTTCCCGCCATGAAACTGCACCTGAAAGCACGAGTCGCAAAGCGCCGCCCTCGGGCCAAGACCCACAGGAAGCGTCCCCTTCTTCCGGAGGATGCGCAGCGCCGAGAGCAACGCCTCGCATCGACCCTCGGAATGGCCGTGCGGGAGGCGCGGATGCGTGCGGGGCTGACTCAGGCGGAACTTGCCGAGAGCATTGGCACCGCGACAGAAGTCTACGGGCGGCTAGAGCGCGGGAAGATGCTCCCCAGCGTGCCCACGCTGTTCCGGCTGTGCGTGGCCCTGCGAAGCGGCCCGCACGAGCTGATGGGCTTTGCCCCTGTGGGCAGCGTACCGGAAGCGGCGCGGCTCGAAGTGCCGCCCGAACTGGCAGACACGCCGGAAATGCGGCGCCTGCGGCGCCTGCTCGGACGCCTCCAAGGGCTCCAGCTCCGGCTGATCTTGCGGCTTGTCATGGCCTTCCTGACGGAGCCCAAGCGTACCCGCCGCCAGGGGAGGGATCGGCGATGACCGCGCCCACGCAGCAAGACTCCTCGTCGATGTTTTCTACCCCTTCAACCCCTATGCAGTCACCTTCGCAGCCAGGAGGCTGTATCGGCGTCCCTGACGTCTGCCGCCGGCGGCCAGTCACGAGTATGAGGGTGGTGGAACTAGCGAAGCACCCAGAGGAACTTCGGGCGAGGCTTCTGAATCATCCTCTCAAGCCGGAGGACGTTCCAGAGGCCGTATCCGTCCGACGATGACATGCTGCGGGAGCTTGTCGAGCTGAGCGTGGTGGGTCACCAGTGGACGCGCCGAGGTGTTCGAGCAATTGCAGCGCGACGTGCGACCTGGGCATGGCAGGTGGCTTACGAACAAACTAGCTTGGCGGATTCTAGATGGTTATAGTGCATGACCGCTCTGCGCGTGAATCAAGGCGTAAAGCATAGCCCTAGTTCGATTAAGTTATGACGAATTTCAGACTGAGAGTCAAAAACGAGATGAAAAAGATCAATTTGGTCAGTGGACTCTTGTCTTTTCTCGCGGCCGGCATCGCATATGCTGGGGTATGGAGCGGCGATGTGAGAGTCGCGGCTATTGAGGCTTCAGACACCTCTGGCAGTGGTGGTGGTGTCTGGCTCAGGCTTACCACAGCTCCGTTTACCAGCCACACATGCCCGAACAAAACCAATCAATATCGGCTGGGCGGCAGTGCAGATAACATTAAGCAAATGACATCACTTGCTGTTTCGGCGATACTGTCCTCGCGTCCTACGGGAGTCTATTGGGGTGGCGGTTGCGATGCTGGCGGTTATCCTGTCCTTCTAGGGCTCGAACTTCGCTAGCCATCCTGGTTCAGGACGAAGGCTAATGACCATCAAGCCAAGTAGATATGTTGTGTTGTTCGGGTGTTTTCTTGTTTGCTCGTGTTCTGAGACGGGCGCGAGCAGCACGCATGAACACGACGAATTGCCCGCTTTTGTCGAGCGCGAAGTCGTCTATGGGCCGGATAACCGGCAGGACGTGTACGCACACACCAATGCCACGCTGCGGGCGCGCGCGCAGCAGGCCACGGTGGCGCTGATGAACCCGTCGGACTTCAACGCGACCGATCCCAACAACGTCACCTTCAACGGTCAGACGCTGGGCGCCGCCTACAACCTCTGCACCACCGAGCGCTTCCGGGATGATCCCACGGCGGCCTTCTGCTCCGGCACGCTCATCGACGACGACTTGGTGCTTACAGCAGGCCACTGCGTTACCAACGCCATGGACTGCACCAACACGCGCTTCGTCTTCAACTACTACCGGCCAGCGGCGGGTTCGTTGCAGACGGTCACCACGGCAGACATCTTCAGTTGTGCCTCCATCGTGGCGCGACAGCAGGGCACGGTGGGCACGCAGAACCTGGACTACGCCGTCATCCGGTTGGACCGGACGGCCGCGCCTCGCTTCATCCCGGCGCCCGTGCGCACGGGCAACACCGCTCTGTCGGCCGGGCAAAACGTGGCCGTCATCGGCAGCGGCAGTGGCATCCCTTTCAAAATTGACTCGGGCGGCTCGGTGCGCGACGCGCGCTCGGGCACGCTCGACTACTTCGTGGCCTCCACGGATACCTTCGCTGGCAACTCGGGCTCAGGCGTGTACGAGACGAGCACCTACAGCGTAGCGGGCATTCTCGTGCGTGGCGAGACGGACTACATCTCCAGCGGCGCCTGCAAGGTCGTCAACGTGTGCGGTGAGACAGCCTGTCGCGGTGAGGATATCACCTACGTTTACCCGGCCATCAGCGCCTTCTGCACCACCACCAATACTGCTAGCACCCGGCTGTGCGGGTTAGCGCCAGCTCTCATTATGTCGGTTCTTTCGTTGGATTGAGCGGCGTTGAACTGGGCAGGCTTATTGTTTCAGGCAGCCCGATGAACAGCACGTCACGTTAGCGATGGCCAGCATCCACGCTGCCCTAGCAGGCCGCTGAAAAAGTAAGAGATGAGGGGCTTAGGAGGCTGGAGGAAATAACTTTTCCCCTTTCGCGGCTGCACATTGCCTATCGTGATGGAGGACTCGGGGCCTT